>JBBQHB010000060.1:0-31962 GCA_038323575.1 Bacteroidales bacterium
TAACATGGTAAGTGTACCAACAATAATTCATGAGGTCATAGACAATCAAATGAAGATCATTTTTTCCAACGGAGACACCCTGAAATACCCATTCAAAGTGTTGATCCCCGAACCGGTCGTCTCCAATATGACAAGTGAATATGTGCTCACCGGCGGAACAGCTACCATCAATGGCGACTATTTCTATAAACCGCTTACCGTTGCTTTTACAGGCGGCGTGAACGGAGAGATCGTATCGATAGAACCGAAAATTATTAAAGTAAAAGTTCCTGCCGGCGCCAAACCCGGACAAATCACTGTTACCACAAATTTTGGTTCGATGAAATCTAACTTCTGGTTTTTGGACAACAGGAATATTTTCCTTAGCAGTGATCCGTTCACCGGATGGTGGAATGCTTCCTATGTGGTAAACAGTCCCGGATCTGCAGCGGTTCCCGCAATCAATGGAAATTACATTCGCGTTACAAAGAAATTAGGAAGCTGGAGCTGGAATGAATTTGCAGGCGGACCAGCATCTGCTATGGGAGATATCAGCAAAAACATTCCTGATGAAGCCATTCTGAAGCCTGCCCTGTATAATTTCAAATTTGAGGTAAATACAGTCAAACCATACAACAACAGTATAATATCCTTTAATGTTGGTCTGAATTCCGAGGTTAACAGCGCTTACAAATGGATGCCGCCTTACGATACAAAAGGACAATGGCAAACGGTCGTTATTCCTTATGAAGAAATAGTGGCTGCTTATGAGGCAGCCGGAGTAAAACTCTCTGTCAATCCTGCCGGCTATTGGACCAGAATATTGTGCCAGGGTCCGGGCGATCTGGATTGTGACATGGCGTTCGATAATTTCAGGGTGGTTCCAAAGACAATTAAGAAGTAAAAACTTAAATTTTATAACTTAAAAAAATGAATATAAAATATAACATACGCTTGCTTTGGTTGATAGGTATTGTATTGTCAATCGGATTAGCATCCAGCTCCTGCAAAAAGGATGATACTTCAGTAAATTCCGGAATGGTCGAGTTGCTTAGTTTTGGTCCGTCAGGAGTAAAACTTGGTGACCAGATTACTTTTATCGGGAGGAACCTGGATAAAGTGACCTCTATCGTTCTAAAAGGAGATAGTGTCCAAAGGTCATCTTTTATCTCACAAACTGCAGAAAATATCGTTATCATTGTCCCGCAAAAAACAGAACGCGGCCCGGTAACGCTCAGATCTCCTGAAGGAAGTATCGTTTCAAAAACGGTATTAGACATGCTGGTAACCGTTTCGGTAACTTCAATTACACCAACTGTTCGTCCGGGTGACAACATCACCATTTCGGGTAATTACATGAGCTGGATATCTGAGGTATGGTTTACAAAGGACCTTGTAGTCAAAGAAACAGATTTCGTAAGCAAATCTTTGTCCCAGGTGGTGGTTAAAGTCCCGGTTGATGCTAAATCAGGCCCATTGGTAATGAATACCAAAGGAGTCAAGCCACTGTCAATCACTTCGGATAAAGATTTGAACGTTGTCCTGCCTGCAATAACAAGTTTTGCCCCGATCCCGGTCGACCGTGGTGCCAATCTCACCATTACAGGAACCAACCTGGATCTTACCAAGGGTGTGATTTTCAAGGGTGCGACGGCTCCGGTTACAGTTTTTGTCAGTAAGACGGTCACCCAACTCGTTGTCAAAGTACCCGACTTAGCCAGCAAAGGATTGATTACATTGATGGCCTATTCCGGAGTTACAGTCGATTCACAGCAAAAATTACTGATTGTTGGTGACCTGCCGGATTTGGCTCCGCTTGGATTCGCCATCTATGAAGATTCATTTATGAATGGCTGGCAAGACTGGGGCTGGGGTGGTCCGCGTGATCCGAACAATACAGAATTTGTCAGGGATGGCGACAAGTCACTGAAATTTTCCTGTGATGGTTCATGGGGTGCCGCCGCGCTTCACGGCAGTTGCAGCACAGCTGCTTATACCGAATATACCTTCTCTATTTACGGCGGACCAGGTACTAACGGGAAAGGATTACAAGTTATGGGTAACTGGGGTTCAGCTTACCAAATTACAATTGAGGAGGGTAAATGGGTGGAATATAAAATTCCGAAAGCTACTTTAGGCAGTTATGCCACACTCTCTGACCTGATCTTTCAGGAAAAAGGCTTTGCAGGAAAGATTTGGATAGACCATATCGGAATGCGCTAGTTTGTAGTATAATTTTTTAATAGGGGAACAGTTAATAACTGCACCCAAATAGTTGGGGCTGTCTCATTTCATTAGGGTTTTGAGACAGCTACAATTATATTTAAGGGATTATTAATAGTTATAAAAATAAGGAATGAAATACTGTTGTACCATCTTGCTGTCAGTTTTAGGATTGTTCGCCTGTAATAAGAATACTGCTGAAACGAATGATGTAACCTCCGAAAGAATTAGATTTGAAGCAGAGAATGGCGTCAGGGCTGGCACCCTGAAAGTGGAATCTCTCCTCAGCGGCTATTCCGGCAAAGGATATATGGCAGCATTTAACAATTCAAATGACAAACTGGTTTTCAGTGTAATAAATGATTTGGCAGGGGATTATAACCTGTACCTATCTTATGCTACCCTATCAACCGGAGCAGGTTCCTGTACCATCAAAATCAATAACGCGGTAACTGTAACCCTGGATCTTCCGGTTACCGGTAACGGTTTTGCAGAATTAAAATTTGCACGGTCCGCTCTTTGGCAAAATTTGAACACGGTAACCATTACGCCCGGCAACCTTAAAAAGATTGCAATAGATTATTTACGTATTGAACCTGTTTCAAACGGGGTTGTATCAGCTAACCTGGTAACAAAGAATCCCTCCCGCGAGGCAACAAATCTCTACAATTACCTGAAACAGAGTTACGGCAATAGAATTCACTCCGGAGCAACTGCAATTACTTCAAGTTTGGATGAAGAGAACTGGATCTTCCAGCAAACAGGCAAGTATCCTGCGCTGGCCGGATTTGATTTCATGAACCATAACCGCAATTACTCGTGGGAAAAAAAAGATGATTTGGTGAAAAATGCAATCTATTGGTGGTCACAAAACGGCATGGTTAACTGCCACTGGCACTGGCGCGATCCGTTGAAAATCAACGATGCATTTTACTCCATGGCTACCAGCTACAACGAAAGAACCAACTTCGATGTGTCAAAAATAGCTGACACCCTTTCTGTTGAGTACAAAGCCATGATTATGGATATCGATACGGTGGCCAATTACCTGCGAAGATTAAGGGATGCAAAGGTTCCTGTACTATGGCGTCCCTTGCACGAATCCTCCGGGAAATGGTTCTGGTGGGGATACAAAGGAGCAGATGCCACCAAAAAACTCTGGAAGGTTATGTTTAACCGGTTGGTAAATTACCACAAGTTAAACAACCTTATCTGGATTTGGACTTCAGATACAAAACCAGACGATCTTGACTGGTACCCAGGAGATGAATATGTCGACATCTTAAGCATGGATATTTACCCTGCCAATGGTGATTTTGGTTCGCAAGTGACCAGTTTCAACCAGTTAAAAACCGATTTTGAGGGTCGGAAACTGATTACTTTAAGCGAAAACGGGTCTATACCTGATCCTGACAACCTGGTCAAAGACAAAGCAGGATGGCTGTGGTTTATGCCCTGGTATGGCGATTATACCCGCAAATCAACAATCAATCCGATCACCCAGTGGCAAAAGATTATGAACCACAGTTACGTGATTACGCGGGATGAAATGCCCGATTTAAAAAATTGAACTTATAACCGTTATGCACCATTTCGCTATGAACTTGTACCGTCAACCATCTTACATCTTTTATACAGTCAGCATGCTTCTGTGCACAGCAGCATGCAAAGATAAATCTCCTGTCGAGCCGGTAATCACCCCGCCGGTAGTTGTCATCGAGACGCCGAACGAGGTACCCGATCTTCCTTTTGGCGCATGGACGCCGAAAAATGCTGTATTGCCCGCAAGTTTTGACGATGTTCCCCAGTTTTCGGGCATGAAAGGTTTGGATGTGGTTGTAAATTTCTCCAAAAGGATCTCCAAGGTTTCCAAATATATCTACGGCAACAATGCAAACTGTTTTACCGGCTGGATGCAGAATGATGCAGGTTTGATGAAGAAAATGAATGATTTGAAAATGGGAGTAATGCGAATTCCCGGCGGCAGTCTTTCTGACGTTTACTTTTGGAACCGAAAAGGGATCTATGAAAACTATGCCATTAAATCATATGATCCACCGATTACTGATATTCCGTCAACAATATCGCCCTGGATTGGGAAAAGGGTATCTGATTTTGAAAACTGGTCGATGGGTGTTGACCAATACTACCAGATGATGCAGATGACCGAATCCACGGGGATGGTAACCGTCAACTACGGGTATGCCCGCTATGGTACCGGCTCCAATCCTGTTGCACAGGCAGCTCACCTGGCTGCCGATTGGGTGCGGTACGACAACGGACGAAGCAAATTCTGGGAAATTGGAAATGAAGTATCAGGCTCGTGGGAAGCGGGTTATGAGATAGACCTGTCTCTGAACAAAGATGGTCAGCCCAAACGTATAACAGGTGACCTCTATGGCAAACATGCCCTTGTTTTCATAGATTCAATGAAGGCTGCTGCCAAACAGATTGGCAAAGAGATAAATATCGGGGTGGTTTGTGACCAGGAAGTCAATACCGCTATGCCCACATGGAACAAAGATTTGATCACCAGGGTAGGCGGAAAAGCGGATTTTTACATTGTCCACTCCTATTTCACTCCCTATCAGGGAAATTCAACGCCCGATGTTATTCTCAATTCCCCTTCCCAAATTGCAAAATACAAACCTTTCGTTCAGGCAGAGCTTGCCATCCAGAACAAACCGGTCGCGCCGGTTTTCCTTACCGAATGGAATATTTTTGCAGAGGGATCGAAACAACAGGTATCCTTTATTGCCGGTATGCATGCCACCCTTGTTTTGGGTGAACTGATTACGAATAAATACGAAGCCGCAGTTCGCTGGGACCTCGCAAACGGATATTCCAACGGGAATGATCACGGACTTTTCTCTTACGGTGACGAACCCGGTGTGGCAAAGTACGCGGCCCGTCCTTCGTTTTATTACATGTATTACTTTCAGAAATATTTTGGAGATATGGCGGTTGAAACAACTTCAAGCCATGGTAATGTAATTGCATACGCTTCACAATATACATCCGGCGAAGCAGGAATCGTCCTGGTGAACAAAGGCAGCAGCGATCAGGTTGCCGAGCTCACCCTGAAAAACTTCAAAACGGGAAATCGTTACTATACTTACGTGCTGACCGGTGGCAGTGACAACGTGCTCTTTTCCGCAAAAGTTTATGTGAATGGCCAGACGACTTCGGCTGTTGCGGGTGGCCCCGAAAATTACGAATCAGTCAAAGCGAAATCAACACTTATCAATGGTAACATTAAACTGAGTTTGCCTAAATATTCGGTAACTCATATATTGATAGAAAAAAAATCCTGACAGGCAGGTAAAAGCCAAATATTTATATGTATTTTATT
Source organism: Bacteroidales bacterium (assembly GCA_038323575.1). Taxonomy (GTDB): domain Bacteria; phylum Bacteroidota; class Bacteroidia; order Bacteroidales; family Prolixibacteraceae; genus CAINVV01. The sequence continues at coordinate 5,555 of JBBQHB010000060.1, forward strand.
TGGCTATCAGCAGATTAAATGAAATAGCGAGCGCAACCGGGTCTTTCACTCTGGTGGATAAATCCATCAATTTATAATTGACACTATACGATCCAACGGCCAGTTTTCCGATTACAATGGTGTCGCTCCGGAGCATACACGGCAACATCATCATGCTGTTGAAATGTTTCTCAATTTCAATGGAATTTCCGGTTCTGGTCACCCCGGTCAGGATATTATACTGGCAATCTTCATAAACAACAAGCCTAATATTATCGGCTGAAGTCTGGGGTTCAGGGATAAGTTTCATGTTGTATTGCGACAGGTCAGTGACATTCTTGTAATTAACCGGAGTTTCTGTTACCGTTATTTTATCGGCGCACGCAACGGTTGACAACAGAAAAGAAACAATAATTAAGCATCGGAATTTCATCTTGATATTTACATATTAGTTCTTATTTTTATATCAATTATTATGCCAATTAAAATGAAAAATTCAATTTTTTTACTCTTAATTCTGTTGATTTCTATCCGGATATGCGCCCAGCTTCCGAATAAACATGCCATAGTTATACATGGCGGCGCCGGGGTAATGTCGGAAAAATCGATGACGCCGGCTATTCAGAAGGAGTATCTTGCGGTTTTAAACAGGGCCCTCCGGGTAGGTGATTCCGTTCTGGTTGCAGGGGGCTCTTCCATGGATGCAGTGGTGAAAACAATCATGGTAATGGAAGACTCGCCCCTCTTTAATGCAGGGAAAGGAGCTGTTTTCACCCATGAGGGGACTGTTGAACTGGATGCTTCCGTGATGGAGGGTAAAACACTTGCGGCCGGCGCCGTGGCTGGTATTAAGGACATTAAAAATCCAATCAGACTGGCCAGAACCGTCATGGAGAAATCGGAACATGTTCTGCTTATGGGAAGCGGCGCTTCACAATTCGCCGTTGAGCAGGGATTCCAACTGGTACCCAACAACTATTTTTATACGGATAAAAGATTTCAACAACTTAATGAACTAATTAAAAATGAGCGCATAGCAGGCATCAACGACAAGCACGGAACCGTAGGCTGTGTCGCACTTGATAAATTTGGAAACATAGCGGCAGGTACGTCAACCGGCGGAATGACCAATAAAAAATACGGCAGGGTCGGCGACGCTCCCATCATCGGAGCAGGAACCTATGCGAACAATGCCACAGGAGGTTTTTCCTGCACCGGTCATGGCGAATATTACATCCGGCTTGGATTTTCAAGAGACATTTCAGCGTTGATGGAATACAAACAGCTGGATATTAGAAAAGCCTGCCAGGCTGAAATCGAAAAACTCACCCGGCTTGGTGGTACCGGAGGAGTGATCGGACTGGACAGATCAGGGAATATTGCGATGGAGTTCAATACTTCCGGCATGTTCAGAGGTTTCATTGATGTTAATGGCAAGAAAGATATAGCAATATTCAAATAATCCGATCTCGGGTGACGCGGTTTGTAACCGCGTTTTAGTCAACCATTAAAATTTATAAACCGCGATTAGAAATCGCGGCACCCGGCTTCGCGCTCCTCCAAAAGGATTTAATATATATACAGAAATAAACCAGGACTTTCATCCTGGTTTATTCATTTCGATTACTTGTAAAGAACCGGTTTCCCCAAACCAACCGCTTCGAGCGGTTCAAGCTGGGTTTTGGCATCCCCCACCACTACATAATACATTCTGGCAGGATCAATGTATTTGTCTGTGTACACAAGCTGTTTTGCTACTGTAAGCCCTTTTACATAGGCCTCCTCCTTCTTGATGTAATCTGCAGGCAGGTTATACTCAGACATGGAATTCAACATTCCAAGCAAACCACCCAATGTCTCAAACCGCAACGCATTTCCCTTCAGCAAGGAAGACTTGGTGAAGTCTACATACTCCTGGGTATTAACATTACGGTATTTCTCCATCTCTGTTTTAAAAATTGTGACTGATTCAACGGTAGAATTGGTCCGGACTTTGGATGAGGCGGTAAACTGGCCATAATCCTTTGATCCCGAAAAACCTGATCTTGCACCATATGTAAAACCCTTTTCTTCCCTAAGAATCATGTTTAATATTCCATTAAAAGAACCGCCCAACTTATAATTCGCCACACAAGCAGGATAAAAATCCGGATTGGTTCTTGGAATAGAAGGTGCACCGATGGAAATCACCGATTGCTTGGCCCCGGGAACATCAACAAAATAAATCTGTGATTTTGCAGGTGCGGCCGGAACTTTAATACTTGGTATATCTACCATTTTTGCGGCCCACTTTGCATTCAGCGAGGCCAGTGCACTCTTAACCCTTGCCTGATCAACATCGCCAACCACCAACATTTTTGCGATGGACGGAGAAATGTACTTGCTGTAATATTCCTTCAGATCATCTATCGTAATTGCAGCAACAGATGTTTCCGTTCCGGAAGCTTCTATCGCAAGGATATTATCACCAAAAATCAGTTTACTAAGCGTTCTGGATGCGAGGTAATCAGGATTTGCCGCGTTTCTTTTGAGCCCGTTGATAATCCTGCTTTTTGCTAGTTCAAACTGCTCCTTGTCCCATCTTGGTTCAAGAAGAATTTCTTCCACAAGTGCGAGTGACTTTTCAAAATTACGGGCAAGCATGCCACCGGAACCTCTGAATCCTCCTGAGCCAACTTCAATGGAAATGCTTTCATTGTCAGAACCCACCCTGATACTTGTGCCCAAAAGACCAATTGCATCTTCCAGTTCTTCAGGTGTTTTGTTTTTAGTCCCTTCGTTCAGCATGGAAGCCATCAGACTTGCAACACCGGCTTTCTCGACTTTATCCAGTTTATGACCTCCGTCAATTGAAATGGAATAGGAAACCATCGGCAATTCTGTTTGAGTGATTCCCCAAATTTTCATTCCATTGGACAAGGAAGCAGTCCATGGTTTTGGAATTGTGACTTCAGGGTCAGGTCCGGCTGCAGGTTTAACTGAACGATCAAGTTTAGTCTTCGTTTTTGCGACAGCCTCTTCGGCCACTGATACATCTTTAACTTCAGCCGCTTTGGTCACATCTTCCTCAACAATCCCGGCATTGACGGATCCTTCTGCAATCAATTTAAGGTCGCCTTTGGGAACAAAGCTGGTCTCAACATATTTCTTTCCTTTGAGGTATTTTGCGTAAACAGCTTTTACATCAGCCATCGTAACTGCCTGAATTCCTGCAAGGTCCTTTTTGTAATATTCTGGATCTCCGGTATAAATATTGTATTCAGCCAGCGTAAAAGCCTTGCTCTGAACACTTTCAAATGAACTATAGAATTGGGTCTCAGCGTTTGCTTTGATCCTGGTCAGGTCCTCTTCGGAAAAACCATCCTTTTCAAATTTAGCAAAACCTTCGAAAATGGCTTTTTCGACCTCAGTTAAACTCACACCCGGATTGGCAGTTACCGAGATGGAAAATGAGCCTGTAAGTTCCTGTGCCCTGTTCCGGGCCATTACTCTCGAGGTCAGTTTCTTTTCCTTTACAAGAATAGTATACAGCGGAGATTTCTTTGTTCCGGCCATCAATTCACCCAAAAAATTGAGTGCATAGGCATCTTTCGAATAATCTTCAACAGTCGGGAATACCATCGTCAGCATCGGAACTTTGGCGAAATTATCCTCATGGTAAAGCTTCACGGTAGCCGGAAGAGAAACCGGAATTGGTTTCCGCTTTTCGATGTTCTCTCCTTTTGGTATCTCACCGAAATATTTTTCAATCATGGCCTTTACTTCGGCTTTGTCGATATCACCTGCGACAACCAATGTCGCATTATTCGGAGAATAGTATTTTTTGTGGAATGCCCTTACATCACCGACCGTGGCTCCGGTAAGATCCTTCATTTCCCCGATAACCGTCCAACTGTAGGGATGTCCTTTCGGATAAAGTGTTTTGGCGATCAACCCCTGGTTGAATCCGTAGGCTGCATTGTCAACACTTTCACGTTTTTCATTCTGTACCACATTCTGCTGGTTAACGAGCGCAGACTTCGTGACCATATTTTCGAGGTAGCCCATCCGGTCTGATTCCATCCAAAGCGCCATTTCAAGGGCATTTTTAGGTACTACTTCGTAATAGTTTGTCCTGTCCTGACTCGTACTGCCGTTCAGGGTACCGCCGGCACCCTGGATATTTTTAAAAAACTGGTCTTCAGCAACATTTTCAGATTTCTGGAACATCATGTGTTCAAAAAGGTGGGCAAAACCTGTCTTGCCTTCAGCTTCCCTGCTTGATCCGACATGGTAATATATGGCAACGGCAGCGATCGGATCAGACTTATCCTGGTGCAGGACAACTGTCAGTCCGTTTTTTAGGGTATACTTTTCAATCGGAACAGATAATCCGGCCTCTTTGGCCTGTGACTTAAACGAAACGAGTGATAAAGCCACAAAGAACATCATCAACAAAACGGTTTTTTTCATAAATTTTAATTAAAGTTAATAAAGTGACTAAAGTGAGCTAAAGTGACTAAAGTGAACTAAAGTACTTAAAAAAAACAGAAAATAATCCCAATTACTGAAAATTTGAGTAACGGAATAAAATGGTCTGAGACCATTAACTTTAGTCACTTTAGTTCACTTTAGCTCACTTTAGACTTCATTGGTTCGTAATGGTTTACTTTGCAGGAATTTTTTTAATTTTACGACTTAGGATCAACGCTTTTAACTACTAAAATTTCTATCATGACTATTGCATTGCAAACTAAGTCGGGTTTCCAAATACCCTTCTTATGGTTGGCTTTTGCTTTTATCTTTACCACATCGGATGGTTTAAGGATTAACCCATCAGTTTACAAAAAGGTTTTGAAAAGTTCAAAGAATTTCATCTAAATCAGAAATATGTGAGCGACGGCAGGATTGATGTCACTTTCGACCAGCCGGAAGAATCGAAATTGAACTGGCGCGAAAGCTCAAAAGTAACAGACGTTTGGCTGATCCAGATGAATTGACTTGATCAGTCCTTCGCACGCATCTTCCAGTATATCGAATACCAGCCAATATTCTTTAGTGCCACCGTAAAAGGGATCAGGAAATACCTTTATTTTTAGGGATTCCATCTTTTGAAAGAGATGGAATCCCTAAAAATATTATTCAAGTAGATTTGATTCCATTTCTTCATGATAATAAGAATGGTAATTAAGAAATTCATCCATGCCCCCAAATATTTCAAGCAACAATTTTCTATTTAAAGCCGAGGTTTTTTCAGATTGATAGGCTTTCCAAGAACTGTATCTGTAATTTCTGAAATCATCAATCCATCGATGTTTTTGAGGATTGTAATGAATATAAAATGCCAAATACCTAAGGTAATTCTCATCTTCAATTTCAAGGCGTTTGAAATTTTTGGAGAACAAACTCCCGGTTCGGTTTTCCTGTTTGTTTATCGCCATCGCATAGGTGATAAATAAACTCCTGAACTGGTTACTGATGATTTTGCCGATTTCAGGGATTCCATCTCTTTCTATAGATGAAATCCCGCTCTTTTCCACAGAAGAGATGGAATCCTTTGTCTTGATCAAAAAATGAAAATGGTTTGGCATCAGGCTGTATGCTAAAACATCCACATATAAATTCATGAAGTGATAGAATTGCCGCAAAAAATAGTTGTAGTTTTCTTCTGTAAAGAAAACCTGTTGACTGTTATTCCCACGGTTAAAAAGATGGTAATACCGGTCGCCTAGAATGGGTGTAATTATTTTTATTGCAGGCATAATCAAATATACAATAAAATATCGGGATTCCATCTTTTTAAAGAGATGGAATCCTAAGTCTTGATTCTCCGGATCAGCCCCTCACATGCATCCTCCAACAAATCAATCACAAGTTCAAAATCTTTTGTTTCTCCATAATAAGGATCTGGGACAATAGTGTAGTTATGACGGGTACAAAAGTCTGTCATCTTACAGATTTTCTCTTGAAGTTTTCCAGACGGAGCCATCCTGTTAAGGTCCCTGATATTCTGGTCATCCATCCCGACAATCAGGTCGAAATGCTCAAAATCGTGTTCGGGATTGATCTGTCTTGAAATGGAAGTCAGCCGGTAACCGCGTTTTCCGGCAATATTTTTCATTTTGGGCCAGGCTCCATCCCCTTCATTGTAGTCGGATGTTCCGGCCGAATCACAACTGACAACTTTTTCAAGACCATGTTGTGCAATTAAATGATTAAAAATCCCTTCAGCAGCCGGTGAACGGCAGATGTTACCCAAACAAACAAATAAAATTCTCATGTATTATTGTTAAAAAAACTGAACAAAGAAAAGAATAAAATATCTTTTGCTTCTCATTTTGTACTTTCACCGAAAAAACAAAGTCATGAGTCTGATAGGAAATGTGATCTGGATTATTTTTGGCGGTCTTTGTGCCTGCCTCGGCTACATTTGGGGCGGACTGATACTTTGTTGCACCATTGTCGGCATCCCTTTTGGCTTGCAGGCTTTTAAAATCGGGATTGCCACCCTGGCCCCGTTCGGAAAAACTGTGAGGCCAACCGGAGGCGCAATTCCCGGTTTGTCCTGCCTGCTGAACCTGATCTGGCTGCTATTCGCAGGAATTTGGATTGGGCTGACACACCTGATCTTTGGCATATTGCTGTGTGTCACGATTATCGGCATTCCTGTCGGACTTCAACACTTTAAACTGATGCGGCTGAGTCTGTCACCTTTTGGCTATGACTTAATGTAATGCATTGTTATACAAAAAATTATAAATGAATTTAGACATAATAACCATTGGCGACGAAATACTGATCGGACAGGTTATAGATACCAATTCGGCCTGGATGGCCCAAAAACTGAACGACGAAGGGATCAATGTGCGGCAGATTATCAGCATCTCCGATGATCCTTCACACATCATTGAAACCTTTGCGTCCTCCTCAGAAAAAGTAGACCTGGTGCTGGTTACCGGAGGACTGGGACCGACAAAGGACGACAAAACCAAAGATACCATCTGCGAATATTTCAATACCAAACTGATCCCTGATCAGGATGTGCTGCAAAATATTGAAGATTTGCTCAACAAACGAGGTATCTCACTCAACCGCCTGAACCGCGATCAGGCTTTGGTGCCGGAAGGCAGCCACATATTTCAAAATAAACTTGGTACAGCCCCCGGCTTGTTGCTCGAAAAAGAGGGATGCTCTTTTATCTTCCTGCCGGGTGTTCCCTTCGAGATGAAATACCTGATGGAATATGAAATCCTGCCTTACCTGAGAACAAACTTTCAGACTACTACCATTTTCCACCGCACCGTTTTAACACAGGGATTGCCTGAATCGATGCTGGCCGAAAAAATTGAAGCCTGGGAAGATGCCTTGCCCGATTACATCCGACTTGCTTACCTGCCCAGTCCTCAGGGGGTACGGCTCCGTTTGTCGTCCCGAGGCAGGGAGCTCCCTGTAATGGTAGCTGAAGTTGAACGGCAGATCCAAAGTTTGCAGGAACTTATCAGTGCAAATATCTATGGGTTTGATGATGAGTCGCCGGCCGGAAGTATCGGCAAAATCCTGTCGGAAAAAGGGTGGACCGTTTCTACTGCTGAGAGCTGCTCAGGAGGTGCCGTTGCCCGGCTGTTTACAGAAAACCCAGGAAGTTCAGCTTATTTCAAAGGTTCAATTGTTGCCTATTCGAACGAAATCAAAACAAAAATACTTGCTGTCAGCAAGGATATGCTTCTCATGTACGGCGCTGTCAGCCGCGAAGTTGCGGAAGAAATGGCGCTGCAGTCTTGCAAAATGATGGAAACAGACTTTTCCGTCGCTACATCCGGAATCGCCGGACCGGGAGGTGGTACCCCGGAAAAACCGGTAGGTACCGTATGGATTGCCGTTGCAAACAAGGACAAGGTTTCCTCCCAGCTATACAATTTTGGCAATGACCGGGAACGGAACATTGCCAGAACCGGACAGACAGCATTGTTTATGCTGAGAAAATTAGTACAGTCAATCTAAAAAAAATATTATGAACAAGAAGAAAACAGGTTCGATCATTGTTGCTGCCGTGGCGGGTTTGGTGTTGGCCATGTTTATTTTACCCTGGGCTTTCGAAGGCAGGATCATCGCGAAAGTGAAGCAGATGGCCAATGCATCATTGAATGCAAAACTTGATTTTAAGAAAGTCGAGGTATCGCTTTTCAGGAGCTTCCCCCAACTGGACGTTCGGCTAAACGAACTGACCATTACAGGTGTCGGCGAGTTTGACGGGAAAACACTGCTGAGTGTCGAAACCCTGTCCACCTCCGTTTCGCTCTCCTCTTTGTGGAAAAGCGACGGAATGACCATTTCGGAAATTATCCTAATGAATCCTCAGGTGAACTTTCTGGTTACACCTGCAGGAAAAGCCAACTGGGATATCGCCAAACCTGCAGCGGAAGGAGCTTCCACAGGTAGTAAAAGTCCGATGCAGATAGATTTAACAAAAATCCGGTTAATAAATTCCAGCCTTACCTACCGGGATGAGGCATCGAAAATGATTGCCGGTTTTAAAGAAGGAAATTTCGAATTGTCCGGTTTTTTTAAGGGCAGCGACAGCAAACTGAATTTTAAAGGCAGTTCCGACAGTATTGCCTTTGAATATGGCGGAAAAAAACTGGTTCAGGGAATGAAGTTAAGCGGTGAAGGTACATTGCAGGCTAATTTCGATCAGATGAGCTTCAGGTTTTTGAACAACAAATTCCTGATCAACCGGCTCCCGCTTGAACTGCAGGGTACTTTTGCGATGGGCGACAAAGCAGATCAGTATGACCTTACGTTCCAGTCGGCCGGTGCCTCCCTCGACGAACTGATCAGCTTCCTGCCGCTGGAACAACAGCAAAAATTAAAAGCATACGAGAAAGGAGGCAGTTTGTCTTTCAGCGGCCTGGTCAAAGGAGCCTACTCCGATAAAACCTATCCTGCCATCCAGGCAGATTTAAAACTGACCGGCGGCAGGATGAAATATCCCTCAAAGTCGCTTGAAATCAACGGGATCGGGATGGATGCAAGTCTGAGTAAGCCACAGGGAATCCTGGATTCTCTGAAAATTTCGATCCGTAAAATGGAAGCCACTGTTGGAGGGCATCTGGTCCTTGCAAATCTTTCAGTATCCACACCTGTAAGCAATCCTATTCTTGCCGGTGAAATTGTGGGCGAAATTGATTTTACCGCCCTCAAAGAGACGATGCCGGTCGATTCCATGGAAATCGGAGGATTAGCCAGGGCTAACATCAAATTCAACGGACCCTCCTCTGCCATTGAAAAAGGTGAGTACGACCGTTTCCAGACAAAGGGAGAGATCACGCTGTCGGATTTTTTCTACCGTTCACCGGCCTTTCCTGACAGGCTTGGCATTCAGTCTGCCAAATATACTTTCAATGCCAGAGAAGTCTCCATTACTTCAATGAAAGGAAAGCTTGGCATGAGCGACTTCACGGTAGATGGTACTTTTGCCGATTACTGGGCTTATATCCTGAAAAGCGGTACCATCATAGGCAACATTAAAGTCAAATCCGACCTGTTGGATGTGACCCAACTGATGAACGGAGGAACGCAAAGCAAAGATTCAACTATTCACAGTGATCCGTTTGTAGTGCCTGCCCGTATCGACCTGACCATTCAGGCTGATGTGGCCCGGATGCTCTACAGCCGGATGGAGATCAAAGGAACTACCGGCAAACTGGTGATCAAAGATCAGAAAGTGAACCTGGACCAACTCTCCATGAACATGTTAAAGGGGAAAATGGTGGTTTCAGGGATCTATGGCGCCAAAGAAAATAGTCCGGCAGACTTCAATTTCAAGATGGAGATGAAAGATTTTGATCTTCCGACAGCTTATCAGTCGGTTGGATTGGTGAGGCATCTTCTGCCCATTGCCGGCAACAGCAAAGGAACTTTCTTTTCCGGAATGTCCCTGAACGGGAAACTGGGAAAAGATTATGCGCCCGATTTTGCAGCACTGAACGGTTCCGGACAGATTTCCTTGAATAACATAGAACTCATTGGAAACAATATGTTTACCGAGATCGGGAAATATTTCAGGAAAGACCTGTTTACCAATGTTAAAGTGAACGATTTTACCAGCAACATATCCATTACCAACGGAGCATTGGCCTTAGCCCCTTTCACAACAAAAATTGCCAACCAGGAAGTAACGATTTCAGGAAGTCAGAGTCTGTCGCTGGATCTCAATTACCAGCTTAATTTCAAAGTCAATAAAAGTGACCTTAGTTCTGATGTCACTGGTTTTCTGGGCTTTGTACCCGGGACCGAAAACATTGAGAAATACCCGATCCGGATCAACCTGACTGGAAATATTTCCAAGCCTGAGGTGAAAGTCGATTTGTCTGAAGCCAAATCGTTGGTAGAGGCTGAATTCAACAAAAAAGCAAAGTCAACAATACAGGATGTTGCAAAAAAATTAGGATTAGATAATTTGTTTAAATAACATAATATAATGAAATACAACGAATTAGGAAAAACTGGTGTGTTGGTTTCTGAGTTATGTCTTGGAACCATGACTTTTGGCGGGAAAGGATACTGGCAGGCAATCGGACAAGTTCCTCAGGATGAGGTTAATCAAATCGTCAAAACCTCTATTGACCAGGGAATTAATTTTATCGACACTGCCAACGCTTATTCCGAAGGATTATCGGAGACCATGTTGGGAATTTCCCTGAAAACGCTTGGCATTCCACGGCAGGAGATATTTGTCGCAACCAAAGTACGGATACGAATGGGGCCGGGAGCCAACCAGGTCGGCCTTTCACGTATGCATATCCTTGACTCGGTAAATGACAGTCTGCAACGGATGAACCTTGACCATATCGATCTGTTGTACATCCACGGTGTTGATCCTGTCACTCCGTTGGAAGAGACCATGCGCGGACTGGAAGACGTGGTGCGTTCGGGCAAAGTCCGCTACCTGGGAATCAGCAACCATCCTGCCTGGATGATGATGAAAGCCAACGGAATTGCGGATAAAATGGGCTGGACTAAATTTGTAGCTTCCCAGAATTATTACACCATCGCAAGCCGCGACATTGAGCGCGAAATTGTGCCGATGGCCAAGAGCGAAAACATCGGCATTATGCCCTGGAGTCCGTTGGCAGGAGGATTCCTTTCCGGAAAATATACACGAAACAACGAAATTGCCGGCGACAGCCGGCGGGATGCATTCGACTTTCCCCCGATCAACAAAGACAAAGCGTATGACCTGGTTGACCTGATGGCCGAAATAGGTCAGAATCACCAGGTTTCAGTTGCCGCTGTCGCCCTTAACTGGGTCATCAGACAACCCGGAATGACAAGTACCATAATTGGTGCCAAAAATCTGAAGCAACTAAACGAAAACATCGCATCGGTTGATTTACTGCTAACTGCGGATGAATTGCAGAGACTTAACGAAGCAAGCGCCCTTGCTCCCGAATATCCCGGCTGGATGGTAGCCAGGCAGTCAACGGGACGATGGCCGGGTTGAAAAGAAATCTTACCTTTGTAATTTATTTGAAGAATGTCTTACTTATTGGGAAAGCATTAACATGAAGCTGGCGCTTATCGGATACGGAAAAATGGGGAAAGAGATTGAGCAGATTGCGGTAAGCCGCGGTCACTCGGTCGTTTTAAAAATAGATGTGGACAACTATCATGATTTGACAGCCAAAAATCTGGCCCTCGCTGATGTGGCTATTGAGTTCACGGCTCCGGCATCTGCCATCGGAAATTACCTGATTTGCTTCGAAGCAGGAGTTCCGGTGGTCAGCGGCACAACCGGGTGGCTGGAGCAAAAACCGATGATCGAAAAGGAGTGCCTAGACAAGCAAGCATGTTTTTTTTATGCCTCTAACTTTAGTCTCGGTATGAACCTGTTTTTCGAACTGAACAGGATGCTTGCACGCATGATGAAGCCCTTTCCGCAATATAACATCTCCATGACAGAGATTCACCACACCCAGAAGCTGGATGCACCCAGCGGAACTGCTATAACCCTTGCAGAAGGTATTATGGCCGAAAACGGATCTAAAAAATCGTGGACGATTGATCAGCCAAAAAACAAAGAAGAACTCCATATCTTACCGGTGCGCAAGGATCCTTACCCCGGATTGCATACAGTGAAATACGATTCGGAAATTGATTACATCGAAATTACCCACAATGCTTACAGCAGAAAGGGTTTAGCGCTCGGCGCCGTTTTGGCGGCAGAATTTTGTGTGGGTAAAACAGGTATTTTCACCATGTCGGATTTGATGAAATTTTAACTGAATATATATGTTTGAAAACGTTACGAAAAGCCAATGGATTCAATTTGGCATAGTTGCTGGGTTATATTTGCTATGGGTTATCTGGCTCAGTAATTTTTGGTGGTTAATCGGCCTTGTGATAATTTTTGATATGTACATCACCGGGAAAGTACACTGGACATTCTGGAAAAAGAAGGATCCGCCGGAAGGCAGGCAAACAAAGGTGGTTGAATGGGTAGATGCTATTATTTTTGCAGTTATCGCCGCGACCTTTATCCGTTTGTTTTTCATTGAAGCTTACACCATCCCTACCTCATCGATGGAGAAATCGATGATGGTTGGTGATTATCTATTTGTAAGCAAAACCGCTTACGGCCCTAAAATGCCCAATACCCCGGTGGCATTTCCGTTTGTGCACCACACCATGCCGCTTACTGCTTCTACCCGCTCATTTTCTGAAATTATCCACAATCCGTACAAAAGACTTTCCGGTTTCGGAAAAGTAAAAAATGACGACGTGGTTGTCTTCAACTTCCCGGAAGGTGATACTGTATCCACAAATATGCAGGAGCGCAGCTATTACGAAATGGTCAGAAGCTACGGCAGGGAAAGGGTAAATACAGACAAGCGCTCGTTTGGCGATATTATTTACCGTCCGGTTGATAAAAGGGAAAACTACATCAAAAGATGTATAGCCATCGCAGGTGATTCGCTCAAAATCGAGAATGGCCAGGTATATGTCAACGGAAAACCTCAAAAAGAAATTCCTGGAATTCAATACAAATACCTCGTTACCATTCAGGGCAATTCGCTCAACCCCAACGCAATGGAGAATCTGGATATTACTCCTGAAGACATCGAAGGATCGGGATCAAGAATGATTATTTCCCTGACTACCGAAAAATTCAAGAAACTGAGCGGCATGAAATTTGTTACAGCCAAAGAACGGATTATCTGGCCGAAGGACGATCACGACCCGAATATTTTTCCGAGTGACAGCCAGTATACCTGGAATCTTGACAATTTCGGACCAATCTGGATACCAAAAAAAGGAGTTACGATTCAACTTACCACCAGGAACCTGCCGTTGTACAAGAGAATTATCGACGTTTATGAAGAAAACGACCTGAAGGTACAGGATGGGGTAATCTATATCAACGGAGCGGTTGCAAAGGAATATACCTTCAAGATGGATTATTTCTGGATGATGGGCGACAACCGATACAACTCTGCCGATTCAAGGTACTGGGGTTTTGTTCCCGAAGATCATGTGGTGGGCAAAGCCTCCTTTGTCTGGCTTTCGTTGGATAAAAACAAGTCATTCCTGTCTAAAATCCGCTGGAACCGCTTCTTTATGGGCGTAAAATAATTCCACCGCTTTTCCTGAATGGAACAAAACTACAATAGTGTGATATTGAGCAGCGCCTATCTGGCTCCGGTGCAGTATTACACAAAACTGATACAATACGACGAGGTATGGATTGATTTGAGTGAACATTATCTCAAACAATCCTACCGTAACCGTTGTACAATTCTTACGGCCAACGGTCCCCGGAACCTGTCTGTTCCTGTCACCGGGGGTTCCAATTCCAAAAAATTTATCAGGGATGTGGAAATATCCTACGATCATCCCTGGCAGAAACTGCACTGGAAAGCCATGCTTTCTGCTTACAACAATGCACCGTTTTTTGAATATTATGCTGACAGCATTGCTCCCTTTTACCACGAAAAAAAATGGAAATTCCTTGCCGAATTCAATCATTCGGTTCAGTCAGCAGTGCTGAACGAACTCAACCTGAAACCATCCCTGAAAAACACGGAGGTATTTTATCCTGTTGGTGATCTCCCAGCCGATACAAATGATTTTCGCTGCGCTATTCAACCGAAAACAGGCCTGCATACCTCAGATGCCAATTTTGTTCCCCAGGTTTATATGCAGGTTTTCCAGGAAAAATTCGGCTTTACGCCCAATCTGAGTATCCTGGACCTGTTGTTCAATGAGGGACCGATGGCTGCGGATGTGCTGAGAAAATCTGTAAGGAAATGACGGAGAGACGGACGGAATGACGGAGAGACGGAATGAAATGATGATAGGCCTTTGTGATTTATTTCACCACAATAGACACAATAGAACACAATAGATACTAATGTGACCTATGTGCCTATTGTGGTGAATTCCTAAATCGAAAATCGAAAATCGAAAATTCTCACTGTATCAAAATAGCTTAATCATTTGACTGGATGATCCTCCGCATTAATCTCATTTGATGCGAATACCTTCCGGTATCGATGTTGAATATCCCGAAGTGATCAATGTTGTCTATCCTGACTTTTCCGGATGAGTGAATAATTTTATTTTTCTCCCAGATGACCCCTACGTGGACAATTTTTCCTTCCTCATTGTCAAAGAACGCAAGGTCTCCGGGCGAAGCTTCTTCCACAAAAGTGATGTTTTCTCCTATTAATGCCTGTTGGGCGGCATCCCTTGGGATCTGAATACCTGCCATTTTGTACAGTATCTGTGTGAATCCTGAGCAGTCAACGCCAAACGGTGTGCGACCTCCCCACAAATAAGGCGAATTGAAGTATTTCAAGGCATTCTCTATCAAGATATTACGGATATTTCTTTTTGCAGGAAATAAACGTTCACCCTGAATCGTGTAAGCCTCCTCTCCTATCCTGAAACTGTTGCTGGATGATTTGTAAAAAGGAAGCGAACTCCCCGCAACGATTAGAAAATTGCTGTATCCCTTCTCCGGTTGTACAATGTTAAACGGATTAGTGGTAACAATTAACTGTTGTTTAGAAAGCTGAAGAAACATTTTTTCCGAAATTTCGCAAACCATTTTCAGGTCTATCCAACCCTCGTAACCATCAAACGCGAGTTTGATTCTACACCATTTCTTATTTTCCTCTGCGATGCTATAGTGCTCACCAAAAAGGATCTGGGTGCACATTTCACTGGTTTCACCCGGTTCGGTCCGTACCGGGATAATGCTCAGATTGGAGATTCCGTATCTCATTAAAAATTTACTATTTTTGAATATTCCCAAAGATAGAAATTAATTGTGTTTTGACTTAGCAATACCAGCTTAAATGCGATGAGCCCAAAAATCACAGAACGTATCACTCCCAAGCAGCGGCACAGGATTTTCCTGGTAACGATCTTTCTTTTGACCGGTATTGCATTCTATATTTCTCTCCCGCAGGAGTCCCGGTTTCGTTATGAATACCAGAAAGGACGTCCGTGGATGCATGGTACACTTTATGCCCCTTACAACTTTGCCATCCAGAAATCAGAGACAGAATTTGAAAACGAAAAAGACTCTTTGCTGAATGACCAGATTCCATACTTTGAGTATGCCGACTCCGTTACCATCCATGAACTTTCGCTGTTAAACAAGAACATTGATCACGCAGGCACCGCCAAAACCGTTAGTTCACGCCAGATTCCTTTCCTGAAGTTAAAGTTATCCGGTATCTACAATGATATTTACAAGGTCGGTATCATTGACCAGAATTATATCAACAATCCGAATTTGTTAAAGAAAGGTGCATTAAAGATTGTAAAAAACAACATCGGAAAAGAGATACAAATAGCTTCACTCTATTCCCTGAAAAGTGCCTACAACGAAATTCACCAAAAAACCGACGACTTAATAACAGTTCATCCGGAATGGAAAAGCTATCTTGAAGACTTTCAACCTGAGAGCTATCTTGCCAGTAACCTGATTTTTGATCAGGAGAAAAACCGGCAACTGACAAGCAAAGTACTCGAGAATATCTCGCCCAACCGCGGTATTGTCCAGGAAGGTGAAAGAATTATATCTCAGGGAGATATTATTTCAACCAACACTTTTACCATTCTCGAATCACTCCGGATCACTTTTGAAAAAAGCCGCGGAGAAAATTCCAAGTACATCCTGATCGTACTGGGAAGAGTTATGCTGATTATTGTCCTGCTGCTGACCCTTTACCTTTTTCTGCTCAATATCCGCAGGAAACTGATGCGATCGAAACGGGATATCTCCTTTATTCTTATCACACTCACCCTGATGATCGCATTCTGCTCTGTCGTAAACAGGTCAGGTACCTTTAACATTTACATTGTCCCGTTTACCGCACTGGCCTTGATTATCCGTACTTTTTTTGATACAAGGGTGGCCATCTTTGTAAACATGATTGCAGCTTTGGTCGTTGGATTCATGGTACCCAACGGCTATGAGTTTCTCCTGCTGCAAATTCCGGTAGGCAGTATCGCAGTAATCAGCCTGAACAAATTGCAGAAAAGGGAACAGCTGATACTCACCACACTGTTCATTTTCATTTCCTATTCAGCCATCTTTATCGGGATCTCACTTATCCAGGAAGCAAACCTAAATGCTATTGAATGGGTTAATATCAAATGGTTCGCATTAAATGCAATTCTTACTTTGATTACCTATCTGCTGATCTATATCCTGGAAAAATCTTTTGGTTTTGTTTCTGATATCACCCTGATTGAACTCACTTTCACCAACCAGAAATTACTTAAAACGCTCTCCATGGAAGCTCCCGGCACCATGCATCACTCTTTGCAGGTTGCAAATCTCTCTGAAATGGCCATTTCCAAGATTGGCGGGAATTCACTGCTGGTACGTGCAGGTGCGATGTACCACGATATCGGGAAAATTTCTAATTCCCATTATTTTATTGAAAATCAAACAATAGGAATAAATCCGCACAACAATCTCTCCAACGAAGAAAGTGCCGGAATTATCATCGGTCATGTTGAAAAGGGAGTAGAACTTGCCAGAAAACACAAATTACCTGAGCAGATCATTGATTTTATCCGTACCCATCACGGAACAACTAAAACCGGTTATTTTTACCAGAAAGAGATCAACACAACTGGACATCATGAAATTAATGATGAAAAATTTACCTACAAGGGCCCCCTGCCGACCACGCGTGAGACAGCCGTTGTCATGCTTGCTGACAGTATTGAAGCAGCATCCAGAAGCCTGACAGTGAAAAATCCGGAGAATATCCGAAATTTGGTAGAGAATATCTTCAGGCAGAAAGTAGAGTTGGGTCAGCTGGAATATGCTCCACTGACTTTCAAGGATATAAGGATTTTAAAAAGCTTATTTCAGGAAAAATTGATCAATATATACCATGTCCGAATGAACTATCCGGAAAATGAAATTAAAAATTGAAAGCAAAAAATTTAAAATGATGAAATTTGGGAGCGTTTTAACAATTGCAGGTATGCTGCTCTTTTGCAGCCTGACCACAATGGCACAGGAGAAAAAAGATTCATCAGGGTACAAATTCACCCTGGTCAAAGAATTACCGCACACACCTGTCAAAGACCAGTTCAGGACCGGAACCTGCTGGTCCTTTGCAGACTGTTCGTTCATTGAATCCGAATTATTAAGGATCGGCAAACCAGAAGTCGATCTCTCCGAAATGTTTCTGGTGAACCATTGCTACCGCGATAAAGCCGACCGCTACGTCCGGATGCAGGGAAATACCAATTTCGGAGGCGGTGGTCTGCTCCATGATATAGTATATGTCATGAAAAATTACGGATTGGTACCCGAATCAGCCTACCCCGGCCTGAACTATGGCGAGAAAAAACATGTTCACGGCGAAGTGGACAATCTGCTGAAGACAATGGTAACCTCGGTAGTTCAAAACAAAAACCGCAAAATTTCAACGGCCTGGCAAGCTGCTTTTGACAAAAGTGCAGATGCCTATTTAGGGGATTTACCGGATAATTTCAAGTATGAAGGTAAAAAATATACCCCGAAAACTTTTCTGTCGGATTTTGCAGGGGGAATTAATGCGGATGATTATGTGGAGATCACATCATTCAGCCATCATCCCTTTTATCAGCAGTTTATTTTAGAGGTTCCTGACAACTGGCTTTGGGAAAAAATGTACAACGTACAACTCGGCGACATTCAGCAAATAATCGATAATGCCCTGGCACAGGGATACACTGTCGGATGGGCTGCAGATGTTAGTGAGAAAGGGTTTGCAACTTCACAGAAAGGCATCGCGGTAGTACCCGAAGCCAATAAGGAAGATATGAGTAATGCAGAGATCAAAAAATGGGAAAAACTCTCTGATGCCGATAAAGAGAAGAAATTGTACAAACTGACCAAGCCCGGCAAAGAAAAAGTAATCTCACAGGAACTTCGTCAGGCTGCATTCGATTCGCAGGAGACAACCGACGATCATGCCATGCATATCATCGGTCTGGCCAAAGACCAAAATGGTACCCCCTACTACAAAATCAAGAATTCCTGGGGGCCATACAACAGCTATGACGGATATTTCTATGCATCAATACCTTATATCCAGTTTAAAACTACTGCAATCCTGGTTCACAAAAATGCAGTACCTCAGGATATCAGGAAAAAACTGGGATTCTGATTTTTTTAGCAGGATGCAAAAACGGCGAACATTTTTTCTATAAAAATTTCTTGCAGAACAAAATAATACCTATTTTTGCACCCGATTTCCGTACGCAATCTCTGGCAGCAAACAACTGGACACTGTTTACATTGCGTTCGTCAAACAAGTAAAATACAATTGTAATGGATTTAATTAAAATTGCTGAAAACGCGTTTTTAGCAGAACAGAAAGAGTTTCCTGCTTTTCATCCCGGGGATACCATCACCGTTAGGTATAAGATCAGAGAAGGTAACAAAGAGCGGATTCAGAACTACAAAGGTACTGTAATTCAAATCAAAGGGACCGGAACAACCAAAACATTTACTGTTCGCAAAATGTCCGGAAACATCGGTGTTGAACGTATTTTCCCGATGACTTCCCCGTTTATTGACGGAATCGAAGTAAACCGGATGGGTCATGTCCGTCGTGCAAGATTGTTCTATCTGCGCAGTCTCACCGGCAAGAAAGCCCGTATTAAAGAGAAAAGATTTTAATCAAAACTGGTTGACAAAAAAGGTTCTCAAAAGGGACCTTTTTTTTTGTGCCGCTGCGCGCGCCGGCGACTTTCCGGTTTTTTTTCCTAATTTCGGAAAACCTTTCTGCTATGGCCTTTTCATCCCAACAAAAAATATTTTCAACCAGGTGGTTTCTCGATTACGGGATGATCACCCTGGGTTCTTTCATCATGGCGGTGGGATATGTCTTTTTTATCACACCTCACAAGATTGTTCCGGGCGGAGTTTACGGACTGGGTATCATCTTCCATTACCTTTCCAAAGGAATGGCTTTTTGGCCTGACGGTTTCCCTATTGGACTATTTAACCTGCTGGTAAACATACCCTTAACCTATGTAGGCATTAAGATGCTTGGCCCCAGATTTGGTGTAAAAACGATCTACGGATTTGTCTCCTCATCCATTTTCATGGACGGAATCACAATGATGCGGGTGGTTGGTGATGCGCCGTTGGTTCAGGATGTTTTACTGTCGTGCATCTTTGGCGGTGTGCTCACGGGTATCGGGCTGGGTCTGATATTCAAATCAAAGGCCACTTCCGGAGGGAGCGACATTGTTGCGATGATTATCACCAAATACACCCGTATCCCAATCGGTCAGATGTTGATCTGGGTAGATACGGCCATCGTTTTTGTGGCATTGGCTGCCTTTAAAGACTGGCAAATTCCGCTTTACAGCATCCTTGTGATTTACATCACCGGCAGGGCTGTCGACATGATTTTGCAAGGCGCCAATTACAACAAGGCAATGATCATTATCTCCAATGAACATGAAAAAATCCGGGATAAAATTATCATCGATTTAGAACGCGGCGGAACCTACCTGAAAGGGGTCGGGATGTACACCAATGCCGAAAAGAACATTATTTTCACGGTTGTCAACCGAAGGGAGGTTGCTATCCTTGAAGAACATATCGCCTCAATAGATCCGCATGCTTTCATCACCATCATGGATGCCAGCGAGATTCTCGGAGAAGGATTCCGATCGCTTAAACACAAGATTGAGGACTAATCCCTCGAATGATGTGCCATCACATCAGGTATCTCAAATGACATCTCCACCACTCCGCTGAATTCACCGTCACGAAACCATGGTGATTGCCTGATAATTTTCTTAATCCCACTTTTTTCGATGGTATAGACATTGGTCAGCGGCTCTTTCAGCATACCAAGAAGTTTGGTGCGGGAGGGTTCGGGATGGCATTCCACCAGACTTGAACCGGTCAGATCACCGCTGTCATCGTATTTGGCAAATGATCTCTTAGATTTTTCGTTCATGTACACAACAATTCCTTTCAGGTCGCAAATTGTTATTGCAGCCTCATCCTGATCAAGCCAGCTCTCCATTTTAGATTTGATTATTATTTTTTCGTAAAACACCGAATCCAGTCAACTTCAAACCTGTGCGGCAACAGATGATCGCTTACATCGCCGTGAAGGGTAGTAAGCAAATTGAAGAAAAGCGGATCATTCACAAATACTGAATTCCGGTATACTTCATGCCCGTTAATTTTCCACACAAACTGACTGTTATATAACTCAATCCTGTAAATGTGGTAATGTTCTGCATTCAGCCCGTTTATCTTCTTATATTTTGAAGATTTTGAATCCTGTCTTTCGATGATGCCCAAGCCAACACCATTTTTGGTACTCCGAACCAGGTCAATCTGAGGGAACGGCTTATCCCCCGTCAAAGAAAATGCTGAGGTAATGGTCGCATCTTTTTTAAACCTGAGTTTTGCCTCCACAACACCCTCTTTCATACGGAAAAAATCCGCATTGTTCATAATGGAAGAGGTATATTCAAACTGCTTTGGGATCAATCCGACAACAGGATTCCAAATTCTTCCCGTTACCTGCTCTTTCTTTGCCCACAATGACAATGTATTGTTCAGCACCTGTATGTTCTTTATGCCATTGAAAGCCTGCATTTCTCCATTTTGAGAGAAACTGACACCTGAAAGTTTGAATCCAAGCCAATTTTCAGGCTGCCACTGTTGGGTATTCAACTCTTTTTCGATAAAATTTTCATCGAGGACAATGTTCCATTTTTCAAAGAAGTCAAGCTCCCTGGCTTTTTTTAATTTGCGGTATTCGGCCATAAAAGCGCTCGAGTCCAATTCTTTGAATTCCAAAATTTTTTGGTGCTCATCACTTTTCAGGAATTTCTTTTTGTCCTTGAGGTAGGCCACACGCTTTTTAAATTCATCGGAAGCAGTCATTCCGCAAAGCTCATCATACCTGAGCAACTGGATTGAGCCAACCGTATTTAAATAACTTTGATAGCTTTCGGAATTGTTGTATTTTTTCCAGAAACGAATATCAGCACTCTTTCTAACCTGGTTGTATTCAGCAAAAATCGGATAATCATCGGTTTGAACAAATGCTTTCTTTTTTTGGCTCGCCATTCTGATTTTAAAATCTTTGCAGCCAACTTCATTTTCCAGAAATAAATATCTTTCCAGTTCTGATCCTTGCACGATTTTTTGAAAACGTTCCAACTTGGGAGATACAGATACTATTTGATAATTTCTGATTTGTTTAGACTTAGCCAGCGTTTTGTAGGATAAAATCATTTTTTCTTCCTCACTGCCGCTAAATTGGAGCGATTCGATCTCTCTTCTTTTTTGTTGGAATGCAGCAGAGTCGATGAGGCTCTTTAAATCAAAATGCCGTTTTAACTCGGCGGAGTTTTCCATAGCATCCAGGTCATCCCGCATTTTGATCAGCTTTTCCCATTTGGCATCCAGTTGATCAGCAGATGGAATCATCCCTAAGGCATATTTCAGTCGAAAAATGATTGACATAATGGTTAATTTAGATATTGAACAAATTTAAAATAATCCTGATAAAAAAAGCCTAATTTTGACAAAAAGTACACAAATGATCCTGCTTCCCGAGCGTTTTGAAAATAGGATGAATAGGATACTTGGCCCGGAATTTCCGGCTTTCAGGCAATCACTCAATGCTGAGACCACTCATTCAATAAGGAATAACAGAAAAAAAACAGATATGTTCACCGGGTTAGCTCCCGTCCCATACTGTTCATCGGGTTTTTACCTCAACCAGCGACCAATTTTCACCCTCGACCCGCTGTTTCATGCAGGGGTCTATTACGTGCAGGAATCGAGTTCCATGTTCCTTGAACAATTCATTTTGCACGCCGGCAAAAAAAATCCGAGGGTGTTGGATTTATGTGCGGCGCCCGGCGGTAAATCCACCCATCTTTCCTCCCTTTTGTCCGACGAGAGCCTCCTGGTAAGCAATGAGGTAATCCATTCAAGGGCCAAAATGTTATCAGAAAACCTGAAAAAATGGGGCAATCCGAATGTCGTGGTGACCTGCAATGACCCGGCGGATTATTCAAGGATTCCGGGATTTTTTGACATCATCGTCGTCGATGCACCCTGTTCCGGCGAGGGACTTTTCCGGCGTAACCATGCTGCGATCGGAGAATGGTCGGAGGCAAATGCCAACCTGTGCGCCCAGCGCCAGAAAAGGATACTGGCAGATGTCTGGCCTTCATTGGCTGAAGACGGAATACTTATTTACAGTACCTGTACTTTCAATACTGCTGAAAATGAGGAAAATATCAGCTGGCTTTCCGAGTTTGCACCCGTTGAACCAATAACGCTGCAAATTCGTGATGATTGGGGTATTGATACAACTGAAGCAAACGGGTTGCCCTGTTACCGTTTTTATCCGCACAAGGTAAAAGGAGAAGGATATTTCACTGCCGCGGTTAGAAAAAAAGGAGCGGCAGCAGCAAAGTTGAATACAAAAAATAAAACAGCGCTTTCGCTTGCCGGGAAAAATGATCAGTTACTGTTGAACGGCCTCATTCTGAACAAATCCCTCTCCTTGCTGAAATTTGAGGATAATTTCCTGGCATGGCCGACTGCCTTACTGGCTGAACTGGACCAGATAAAGGCAAATCTCAGGATTGTGCATGCGGGCATAAAAACAGGGGGAATTATCCGCGACAACTTTAATCCTGCACATGAACTGGCTGTTTCCACGATTTGCAACAAATCCCGCTTCCCACAATTGGAACTTACACTTGAGCAGGCGCTCTCCTACCTGAAACGGGATGATTTCCGGATTGAATTTAAGGAGAAAGGCTGGAATCTGATCACTTACAAGGGTCAACCGCTCGGGTGGGCCAAAAACATCGGAAACCGTTTCAACAACGGCTACCCCAAGGAATGGCGGATACGAATGTCTACTGCAGCCTATACCGGCGAGAGACTGAAGGAAGAAGCGGAGAAGTTCCCCATTTGAGGGACTGGACGACTGGACGACTGGACGACTGGAGGACTGAGGACGGAAAGACGGAGAGAGCGAAATGATGAAAATTTTCGATTTTCGATTGCGATGAATCAGGCTTTTCGCGATTCCAGGAAATTCTATTTAACCACAAAGTACGCTAAGGGTATCGCAAAGGAACGCAAAGGAACACAAAGGAACACAAAGGACTGAAATATTGAATATTGCGCTCCCTCCGCCTTTCGGTCCCTCCGTCTCCCAAGTCCTCCCTTCCTCCCGTCCTCCAGTCGTCCAGTCGTCCAGTCATCCAGTCGTCCAGTCGTCCAGTCATCCAGTCCTCCAGTCGTCCAGTCCTAATCCATCCTCCCTTTGTAATCCCCATATCCAAATTCCCTAAGCAGCGTAAAGCCCTTCTCCTCATTCCAGAGGCCGATGGAAGGATGTGCCACGCCGTTGAACATGGTCGTTTTGACGATGGTATAATGGATCATATCTTCAAATAGAATGATGTCTCCCGGTTCAAGCGGATTATCGAACGACCAGTATCCCATGTAATCACCGGCAAGGCACGAATTACCGCCCATCCGGTAGGCATGCTTGCCGGGAATGGCTTCCTGGTAAGCGCCTCTGATTTTGGGCTGGTAGGGCATCTCAAGGCAATCGGGCATGTGCGCAGTGAAAGAGATATTCAGGATGGCGGTTTTTATTCCTTTGTTTTCGACCACATCGACCACCGAAGCCAGCAGGAAACCGGTTTCCCAGGCAAATGCGCTGCCGGGTTCAAGCATGACAGTCAGGTTTTTCCAGCGTTCTTTAAATGCTTTCAGTACCCGGACCAGGTGGTCAGTATCGTAATCCGAGCGGGTCATCAGGTGGCCGCCGCCAAAATTGACCCATTTTAACTCACCAAGAAACCTGCCGAAACGCTCTTCAAAAGCTTCCAGGGTCTTCTCCAAATCAAATGAGTCTGATTCACACAACGTATGAAAATGGAATCCCTCGACACCTTCAGGCAATTTGTCGCCCAGCTGACCAGCGGTTATACCTAATCTGGCACCCGGCGCACAGGGATTGTATAACTCCGTTTTTACCTCCGAAAATTCAGGATTGACACGAATCCCTACCGAGACGGCCCTTTCAAAGGATCTAACACGTCCCCCAAATTTTTCCAGTTGGGCCAATGAATTGAAGGTGATATGAGAAGAATTTTCGAGCACCTGTTGGAAATCCGTTTCGGTAAAAGCAGGCGAATAAGTGTGTGCAAGACTTTTCATCTCTTCCATGGCCAGTTTCGCCTCGTTCGCCCCGCTGGCTGTCGCTCCGGTGATATACTCCCGGACAATCGGAAATACTTTCCACAGCGAGAATCCCTTGAATGCCAGTATAATCTCTACGCCTGCCGCCCGGCTGACACCCCTGATCTTCTCAAGGTTTCTGCGCAGCAGCGCTTCTTCAATGACGTAGCAGGGATTCGGTATTTTAGTAAAATCGATGGACATGGGTTAATTTGAAAATGTGGAAATGTGAAAATGTGGAAATTAACTATATACGCAATATAGGAAAGCAATAATTATTTCAATTCTGTATCAATATGCTTATCTTTCAAGGCATTAACAAGGTCATCTAAAAAGAACTTTTCGAAACGGCCAAAATCATCCCTGTCTAGCAATACTCTTCGTTTTCTGCCATTGGTTACCTTAAAATCAGCAATTAATAAATTTTGCCATGTATGTTTAATTTCAACCTTTTCTATTTGATAATAAAAAAGCTGTTTAACAAAGGTATTTTTATTGGATTTTAATAATCCAAAAATTCCACCAATTAAAAAAAACAGACCCAGCAAGAAACGATAATCATCATACATTTTAAAATTGTCATTAACCCATATAAGGCCCAGAAAAATTATGCTCACCTGGCTTAGTATCATCAAACTTTTCATCCACCTGAAATTCTTGTCTTTGATTTGGATGTGGTCATCTTCAAGAATCAACTCTCCATCAAAAATTACATAATCTGTTTTCATATTCTTAAGTTGAATAAAGTTTTACAGGTTAGAATCAAATCGTTACTATGAAAAAACTATAATTTTTTACTTTACACTTCAACACTATCGCCTTCACAATCACTCTTCCGGCATGTTCGTTAAAGGCCCGGATAATGTCATTTCGCATCATGAAAAGCTCGTTGCGGACGATGGAGGAGTTCCGCGCCCGCAAGGATGTTATAGCCAGTGTTTTTTTAATAATTTTCACTTGGATTGGTCACTCAGTTCAACTATTTTGACAATATCTCCAACCTGGCAAATACTGGCAGAGTTATGTTCAATCTTGTATTTAATCCAGTATTTTTTGTCTACCGTGTAATTTGTTAAATAATCCTTTAGATTTGTCGGTTCTAGATACTTACTATCATTCTTTGAAAAAACAAATCCGCAGCCATCGAAACCAGTAAGGTTTTTTAATGTAACCTCTTCATATCCTGTCGAAGGCAAAATTTCATCTTTTTGACATGAAATGGCAAGGAAGATTACAGGAACTAGAATTAGTTTTAATAGTCTCATTTTCTTAAGTTTAATACGTCAATGAATAATCTCCATTTTTGAGATCTATATTTTTTGGTCGAAATTCATAGCTCCTCATATTACGTTTAGGTCAAGTTATTTGAAATCCTCAAATTCTTTGCCTAGAATTACCAACATTGGCTATAACGGTCGGCGGTATGAAATCGTTGGGGATTGCGGGCTACTTTCCTGTCCAGTTACACCGAACTTGATGCGTGGCAAAATGCTTGTATAACCACTAGAACCCCAATGTTTTATAACGCGTGTGTGCGCCCTGCATGAGCAGGAGCGCACACTTGCTGTAAGCTCTTGAAAAAGTTTAAATATACAAATTTACTTTAAGGGCATAAGCGGCAAGTGTGCAATTTTTCCAGAGGGTGCAAATCCCGTATGCGCCGGGGTAA
>JBBQHB010000061.1:0-31721 GCA_038323575.1 Bacteroidales bacterium
TGACAGACGGCGGAGTCGTTTACCTTGAAAGCGGGATAACTTTCGAAAACATCCGGCAGCTTTTTGGCAAAGGCCACCAAATAGAGTACACCATAGGGACATAAGGAGGTTATAAGGCCATCAAATGGGATGATAAAAATAAGGTTTATTTCGGTGCTTCCGAATCGCGCAAAGACGGGCAGGCAGCGGGATATTAAGTTTGAAATGTTTGAAATGTTCGGCCTTCGGCCGTTTGAAATGTTCGGAGTCCGGAACTTTTCAAACTTTTCAAAACTTTTCAAACAATTTAAACGATTGAAAAAAATTGGCTATTAACACAAATATTTTTTAAACATGAAAAGAAGAAATTTTTTGAACACTTCACTTGCTATGGCAGGCATCATGGTAATTCCGAGACATGTACTCGGCGGGACCGGTTTTACGGCTCCCAGCGATCAGCTTACCAAGGCCATTATCGGGGTTGGCGGAATGGGACGCGGGCACATAGGCTATGAAAATACCCGGGTAGTTGCTATTTGTGATGTTGATAAAAAGCACCTCGAACAGGCGAAACTGATGGTTCCGAATCCGGTAAAAACCTACCACGATTTCCGGGAATTACTGCTGCAGCCTGATATCGACATTGTTCACATTGCAACACCGCCCCACTGGCACGGGATTATGGCCGTTGAGGCAGCCCGGGCAGGAAAAGACATCTGGTGTGAAAAGCCGATGACCCGCACTATCGGCGAAGGTCTGCGCGTAGTGGAGGAGATCAATAAATACGACCGGATTTTCAGGCTCAATACATGGTTCCGTTTCAAGGATACTTTTTACGGATTGGGTACCGATGTTAAACCACTGAAGAAAGTGATCCAAAGCGGTATCCTTGGCTGGCCGCTGAAGGTTACTGTTAGTGGAATTACCGGTTACGACTGGAAATTCTATTGGAGCGGTGAGCGCAACCTCAAACCGATGCCGGTGCCTGAAGAACTTGATTATGACATGTGGCTCGGGCCAGCACCATACAAGCCATACAATCCGGAGCGCGTACACGCCAAATTCCGCGGATACTGGGATTACGACGGCGGAGGTTTGGGCGATATGGGTCAGCACTACCTCGATCCTGTTCAATATCTGCTGGGTAAAGACGATACCAGCCCCATCAAAGTTGAAATTGATGCGCCTGAACAGCATTACGATGCGGTAGGCTCCTGGAGGAGAATCGAATATACCTATGCTGATGGCTGCAAAATCATACTCGACGGCGAAAATCGTGACAAGGATGCTGCCTACATTGAAGGTCCAAACGGAAAAATATTCAGGGGTTTTAAATCTAATATTCCTAATCTGCAGCCATTTATCGAGACGCTTCCGGAGCCGGAAACTCAGATTACCACCTTCACGGAATCGGTAAGGACCAGAAAAAAATTCGCACTCAACGAAATGAACGGCTTCCGGTCTGCGACGATCGTGAACATGGGAGTCATTGCCCTTCAGTTGGGCCGGACATTGCATTTTGACCCGGTAAACCAGCAGTTTATCGATGATGAAGCGGCCAACCGGATGATACACCAACCGATGCGCGCGCCTTGGTCGATTTAAAAGACGGAGAGGAGAGACGGAAAGACTGGGGGACTAGGAGACTGGGAGACAAGAGGACTGGGAGAGCGCTTCTAATTGAAATAGTTGCGGAACCCGGAACCCGAAACCCGAAACCCGAAACATTTCCCCTCGACTCCGCTCGGGGACCGGTAACATTTCAAACCCTTCAAACATTTCTAACTTCTTAAACCGCTCCCGGGAAAACCAATGTAGATTTTGAACAAATTGTAATAACAAAAAAGATATGAAGAAGATAATTTCGTTTTTTATGGTTGTTTCGCTGATATTTGTCTTTGGTTTTAGCGGCAATTGTCAGATAAACAGAACTATAAACACCAAAGTAGCGGATGCGTTGGCCCAGGTACCAACCATAGACGATGCAAGGCTGAACACCCTGATGGGCGAAGTGTCCGGCATGAAAGAGGAGGGTTTTGCCCTGTTTGTTGCCAAAATTGTCCCTCCCGGTACCGGTGATGACGTGGCTGCCAGATTTATTGTAGCCAGTCTTTCCAAATATGTATCCCAAAACGGGAAGAGTGAAGACAAACTGATGGTGGAAAGGGGACTGCAGAAAGCGCTTCTGGGCGCATCCGACAAGGATGTCCAGGCCTTTTACCTTAGCCAGTTATATTTTGTAGCTACAGATCTATCTGTCACACTTTTGAGCCAATACCTGCGTGACGAAAAACTGTGTGATGCAGCGGTTAAAGTACTTCTTGCAATCAACACCCCTTCAGCCGGAGATGCAATACTGAAGGTCCTCGATGGTGCCCGGGGAATACCTGCGCTTGCACTGGCAAAAGCTGCCGGCATGATGAAGATAGAGGCAGCCAATCCTGTGCTGATCAAAAAACTTGGCAGTTCTGATGCGAAAATGCAGCGCGTTGCACTGCAGGCACTTGCCTTGATTGCTTCCAAAGAGAGTTACTCCGTTTTAACCGACAAAGCCGCCAAGGCAAAATACCGGTATGAACCTACCGGGATCGTGTCATCCCTGATCACTTATGCTGGCAAGTTGGGTGAAAAAGGTGACCTGGCTCTTTGTGATAAAGCGCTGGCTGTTTTGATGTCCAATTGCAAGGATGCCAATCAACTGCAGTACAGATCTGCAACCCTGGCTGTAAAGGCAAAATACTGGGGCATGGAGTCGCTTCCCCTTTTGCTGAAAGAGTTTGACAATACCGACAAAGCTTATCGTGCGGGTGTGATGAATCTGGCTGCCGCCATGCCCGACGTTTCTGCAACCCGCAAATGGCTCTCCAAATCCAAATCGGTAACCGCAGAAAAGCGGGCCGAAATTGTGGAGATGTTGGGTCGCGAAGGGAGCATAACTTTGCTGCCAACCTTCGCATCCATGTTGTCAGATCCTGCTGCCGAAGTGAGGGTTGAAGCCATTGATGCAATTTCCAACATTAAAGAGGAGAAGGCTGTCAGTGTTCTTGAGGATCACCTGATCAGGGGATTGGATGCCGCAGCTGCCGCGAAAGCCCTGTCACGCAGGCTGGATGGAAACCACATGAATAATTTGTGCGCTGCATTGGATGATGCACCAAAATCTGCAAAGGTTGAAATCATCCGTCTGATCGGCGCAAAAGCTGCGAAACACTGTTTCAGTAAAATCGTTGTCTATACCTCCAATGCTGATCAGGAGATTTCAGATGCGGCATTCGGCGCCTTGAAGAATTTGTCTTCTGAAGAAGATATTTCCTTGTTGCTCGGTCTTTTGAAAAAAGCAGATACAAAAGAGCAAATATCAGCCGTTCAGCTGGCATTGATCCATGCAGCATCCGGTATGAACAGTGAAGAAATCGCACGGTTTATCAGCCAACTGAGCGCAATCACAGACGAGGGGCGTACCCTGGAAGTGTATGCAAAGGTTGGCGGTAGGGTGGCTTTGGCACGTGTTGCAGATGCTTTCGAATCACCCGATGAAAAAGTAAGGGAGTCTGCCTTCAATGCGTTGGTCAAATGGAGCAGCGCAGATGCAGCATACGAACTTTACAGGATTTGCGCTTCAACCAAGATTTACTCAGGCAGGGCATTCAAGGGATTTGTCGACATGGTTTCACGTTCAGTCCTGCCTGATGATCAAAAACTGTTGCTGTACCGCAAAATAATGGCCATTTCATCCATCAGGGAAGAAAAACTGTCGGTGATCGGGCGTGTGGGAAATCTGAAAACATTTTCTGCGCTTCGGTATTTGTCTATTTATTTGGAAGACAAAGATCTGCAGGGAGAAGCTGCTGCTTCGGCGATGGCTGTTGCACTTCCCGGGTCGGGTCAGACAACCGGCCTGACCGGCGAAATTGTAAAAGAAATATTATCCAGGTCTCTTCCCTTGATTTCAGGTCCCGAAAGTGATTACGACAAGGAGAAAGTCAGGAAATACCTGGCATCTATGCCTAATGAGAAGGGATATGTTCCGATTTTCAACGGGAAAGACCTGACTGGTTGGAAAGGGTTGGTCGGCAATCCGGTTACCAGGGCCAAAATGACCGAAAAGGAGTTGGCAGCCAAACAGCTTGAAGCCAACGCCAAAGCGACTGTAAACTGGAGTGTCAAAGATGGTTGCATTTCTTTCAGCGGCGCTGGAGCCAACCTCTGCTCTGAAAAAAAATACGGTGATTTTGAGCTAATCGTCGATTGGCGAATCACCAAAAATGGTGACAGCGGCATCTACCTGAGAGGCTCGCCGCAGGTTCAGATATGGGATACTTCCCGCGTTGATGTTGGCGCCCAGGTTGGTTCAGGCGGACTATACAACAATGCTAAAAACCGCAGTACCCCGCTGAAAGTGGCCGACAATCCGATTGAAGACTGGAACCATTTCTACATCAAAATGATCGGTGAAAAAGTAACGGTATACCTGAACGGAGTGCTTGTTGTTGATAATGTTACCCTCGAAAATTACTGGGACCGTTCAATCCCGATTTTCCCGAAAGAGGCCATTGAGATGCAGGCACATGGAACTGACCTGGCTTTCCGTGATATCTATGTGAAAGAGCTCACCGACAACCGTTATGTACTTCAGGCTGATGAGCAAAAAGAGGGATTTGTTCCGCTATTCAACGGAGTTGACTTCGATGGATGGACCGGAAATACGGTGGATTATGAGGCTAAAAACGGCGAGATTGTGCTGAATGTCGACAACGGTCCTTCACATGGCAACCTTTTTACCCAGGGAGAATACAGCAATTTTGTCTTCCGCTTTGAGTTCCTGCTGACACCGGGCGCCAACAACGGACTGGGTATCCGCGCCCCGCTTCAGGGCGACGCTGCCTACGTGGGGATGGAACTGCAGATACTCGATGATGACGCGCCGATTTACAACCAGTTGCAAACATACCAGTACCACGGCTCTGTTTATGGCGTGATTCCCGCCAAAAGAGGTTCTTTAAAACCTACCGGTGAATGGAACTATGAGGAGGTGGTTGTTAAAGGCAACAATATCAAGGTAGTACTCAACGGGAATGTCATCACCGACGGCGACATTGCAGTTGCCAGCCGCAACGGGACCATGGACCACAAAGAGCATCCAGGTCTGCTTCGTACGACTGGTCATATTGGCTTCTTGGGCCATGGCTCGGTGGTTAAATTCCGCAATATTCGGGTAAAGGAGCTCTAGCTGTTAACGGAAAATTGAGAAATGTGATAATCCAACGATTAGGCAATTCAACAACGAACTGCGGAATGTTGGGTTATCACTTTTTTTTGAGCGTTGAAAGCCTTGAATCTGAATTGCGTAATTCCGTAAAGATGGATTAACTTTTCACCTTTTGGAAAATATGCTTTATCTTTGTGGTAGATAAATATTTAAGTGATGATAGCTACTGGTGATAAAATGACAAATCTGCAATTGGAGCTTCTTAAGATGTTTAAATACAATCTCACTGAATCACAACTGATTGAGCTAAAGGATTTGCTGTCAGCTTATTTTACTAAGCGGGTAGAGTCAGAGATGGATAAAGTAGGTAATGAAAAAGAGTGGTCAATTTCGACGATAGAAACAATCGCGAATGAACATACAAGAACATCCTACAAAAAATGAGAGTTATTCTTGATAGCAATGTACTCTTAGTCTCACTTCCTAAGTTTTCAAAATACAGAATAATCTTTGATGAATTTTTAAATAATAATTTGACGTTTATTATTAGTAATGAGGTTATTACAGAATATTTCGAGGTGATATCCCGATTTACAAATGAAATTGTTGCTTCCAATGTTTCTGAACTTTTGTTGGTAAAATCAAACGTTGAGAAATTCGAGATATACTATAACTGGAGTCTGATTGTGGAAGATTATGATGATAATAAGTTTGTCGATTTAGCTGTAGCCAGCAATTGTGATTACCTTGTTACAAATGACAAACATTTTAAAATCCTCGAAAATATTGAGTTTCCTGTTGTTAGGGTTATCAGCCTTGACGATTTCATAGAATTGCTTAAAAATAATTGATGAATATTGAACTTATAATAAAAGATAAAGTAGCAGAGGCAATTACCTCCCTTTACGGACAATCCGTCGAACCCACCCAGGTTCAGGTACAGCTTACCCGCAGCGAATTTGAGGGCGACCAGACCGTAATGGTTTTCCCTTTTCTTAAAATATCCAAAAAATCACCTGAGATAACCGGTGCAGAAATCGGGGAGTACCTCGTTGCCAACGTGAACGAGGTGTCAGGTTATAATGTTGTAAAAGGATTTCTTAATTTGGTAATCGATAACAGCTATTGGATCGACTGTCTTAATGCTGCAATCACAACTACCACAATGACAACTACTGTCCCATACGAAATCATAACTGTCCCTAATGATTCTTATGGTTTTGTACCGGTCACGGACCAATCAGAACTTGTTATGGTAGAATATTCTTCACCCAACACCAACAAACCGCTTCACCTCGGCCATATCCGCAACAACCTGCTTGGTTTTTCGCTCGCTGAGGTCATGAAAGCCAATGGTTACAAAGTAGTTAAGACCAATATTGTCAACGACCGTGGAGTCCATATCTGCAAATCGATGGTGGCCTGGCAGAAATTCGGCAACGGCGAAACACCTGAAACCAATGGTAAAAAAGGGGATCACCTCGTTGGGGAATATTATGTCAAATTTAATGAGCAATACAATAGTGAGATCGCCGGGCTTATCACCGCCGGTAGGGGAGAGGTGCAAGCCAGAGAGGAAGCTCCATCCATCGTGGAGACACGTGAAATGCTGCTCAAGTGGGAAGCCAACGACCCGGAGGTCCGTAACCTGTGGAAAATGATGAACGGCTGGGTCTACAAGGGATTTGACGAGACCTACAAAAAGCTTGGCGTCGATTTTGATAAAATTTACTACGAATCAGATACTTACACCATTGGCCGGGATGAAGTATTGCGTGGAGTAAAAGATGGCATTTTCCAGCAGGAGAGCGACGGATCGGTTTGGGCCAACTTCGAAAAAGAAGGCCTCGACAAAAAAATCCTGCTTCGGTCAGACGGCACTTCCGTTTACATTACCCAGGATATTGGCACGGCTCAACTCCGCTACCGCGATTATCCCATTGACCATATGATTTACGTGGTGGGTAACGAGCAGATCTACCATTTCCAGGTACTCTCTTTATTGTTGGATAAGCTTGGCTACAAATGGGGAAAAGATCTTTACCATTTTTCCTATGGCATGGTTGAACTGCCCAACGGCCGGATGAAATCGCGCGAAGGTACCGTGGTGGATGCCGACGACCTGGTAGCCGGCATGATAGAGGTTGCCCGGTCTGTTTCGATGGAATTGGGCAAACTGGAGGGGTACACCGAAGAAGAGAAAGAGAACATCTACCACATTGTTGCGCTCGGCGCCTTGAAATATTTTATCCTGAAAGTAGATCCGAAGAAAACCATGACCTTCAATCCGGAAGAATCGATCGACTTCAACGGAAATACCGGACCGTTCATTCAATATACCTATGCCCGGATCCGGAGCATCCTCCGCAAGGCAAAAGAGACCGGAATTGCCATTCCCGGCAGGGTAGATACAAGCTTCCTCAATGAAAAGGAGCGGAATTTGCTGAAGATTATTTCCTTGTTCCCTGAAGTAGTAAAAGAAGCAGGAAAGGCACATAGTCCGGCGGTGGTGGCCAATTATGTCTATGACCTGGTGAAAGAGTTCAACTCTTTTTACCACGACTTCTCCATTCTTAACGAACCAGATCTGAAGATTCGCGACTTCCGGCTGGCAGTCGCTCAGACAGTGGCGAAAATAATCAAAAACGGATTTTCGCTGTTGGGGATACAGGTGCCGGAAAGGATGTAGGAGACAGGAATGAGGGGCAGACAAGGGGACTGGGAGAATGGGAGACTGGAAGACAGCGAGATGGGTGCCGCGATTTCCAATCGCGGAATGATCCTGTAAAGCGAAAGCCTGGGCTGATTGGGAGATTGCGGTTAGATGTGGCCAAAAAATATTACCATGAAGATATTTTTATCAGTAGTTGTTTTGATATCGACATTTCTGAATTCGCCGGTTGATGCAAAAAAGGAGAAAGTTCCCGGCATTGTTGTGGATTGGCTGCCTGCATCAGGTAAGTGTTTCATTGGCTCACCTTCAATAACCATTCTTCCCAATGGCGACTATGTTGCCTCTCATGATTTTTTTGGCCCGGCCAGCACCGAACATTCGCAGGCGCTTACGGCTGTATTCACGTCAACCGACAAGGGAAAGTCCTGGAAAAAAATTTCGGAGATTAAAGGACAGTTCTGGTCCAATCTCTTTGTTCATCGGCAGGTACTGTATATCATGGGTACCTGGAAGCACCATGGTAATATCATCATACGCAGGTCTGCGGACGGAGGGATCACCTGGAGTGAACCCACCGACAGCATAAACGGGTTGTTACGGGAGGGCGAGTACCATACTGCCCCGATGCCGATGGTCATTTACCACGGAAGATTGTGCCGGGCCTTCGAAAATGCCAGATCATCCACTACTGCCTGGGGAAAACGCTATTCTGCAGGAATGCTTTCAACCCCTCTTGATGCAAATTTATTGGATGCAGACTACTGGACCGAGACCAATTTTTTGCCTTACGATTCAACTTATCTGGACGGTAAATTCGGTGGCTGGCTGGAAGGTAACGCCGTTGTGACTCCTGAGGGCAAGTTGGTGGATTTTTTAAGGGTAGCAACTTCGGAGAAAGGCCGTGATATGGCAGCTATTGTCAATGTTAATGATGATTGCCGCAGAGCCTCTTTTGATCCGGCTACCGGTTTTTTTGATTTCGTCGGAGGTTCGAGGAAATTTTCCATCCGTTATGATGAGCAAACCAAACGCTACTGGACGATTGCCAATTTAGTTACCAGTGAATTTGTCACCTTGCCCGCAGGCGCTGTCCGAAATACACTTGTGCTGAAAAGTTCAGCAGACTTAAGAAGCTGGAGCACCGACAAAGTATTGCTTCACCATCCGGATGTTCTAAAACATGGCTTTCAATACATTGACTGGCAATTTGACGGAAAAGACATTATTTACCTGTCGAGGACAGCCTTTGATGATGAATTTGGAGGTGCGGAAAATTATCACAACGCCAACTATCTGACTTTTCACCGGATCAAAAACTTTCGGAAGCTGGCAAAATAGTACCGGTTAAAAAGTTGCACACCTTACCAAAATAATATAAATTTGTGCTCCCAATAAAAAAACGCGGAAGTAGCTCAGTCGGTAGAGCATCAGCTTCCCAAGCTGAGGGTCGCGAGTTCGAATCTCGTTTTCCGCTCTTGAAAATCAAAGGCTTACAAGTATTCGCTTGTGGGTCTTTTTTTGTTTGGGTACGCATCCGGTACGCGCTCACAGAAATGAGTTACTTAGGTCCGGTGAAGATCAAAAAGAAAAAGTTCAAATAACACCTGATGCTTTGATACTTGCTCAAGCTTATGTTAGCGAAAAGGTTGTGGGAGAAACAAGTTTAGACGATTGCATTCATATTGCAACTGCCACAATATACAAAGTAGATTTATTAGTAAGTTGGAATTTCAAACACATCGTGAATGTTTATAGAATTCGTGGATATAATTCAGTTAATCTGAAACTGGGTTATCCAACATTAAATATCCATTCACCAAAAGAAATAGTTGGAAATGGAAACGAAGAATAAAGTAAAAAAAGAATTTGATACCGTTAAAATCTTTAGAGAAATTAAAGACAAAATCTCTAAGGATATTAAAGGTATGAACTATGATCAATTGATGGCTTATTTTGAGCGGACTAAATTAAAAACGCATAAAGCCGACTAGAAGATAAAATTGCTTTGCGTACTTATCAGGTAAGCTGAGGGTCGCGAGTTAGAATCTCGTTTTCCGCTCTTGATAATCAAGGTCTTAGAATAAAATCTAAGACCTTTAATTATTTCTTGTATTATTTTAGTTGCAATATGGTTGAAATAGAATGGCTTTCTTCTGACATAATTCAGTGGATGCACTTGTTCAGCAGCTGCCATCAGGAAAAAAAACCTATTCTCAAAGCCTTCAATCATTGATCATTGAGGTGTTGTCTGCTTTTACAATCGTGGATAAAATAAAGATTTCCAGCCCATAAGGATATAGAAGAAATCAATTTGCTTCGTATCATCTTTCATCCTACATTTGGAGGATGTTAAATAAAACAGTCAAATCGTGAGTGCATAAACAATAAAGAGAATTATAACCCCATGCCGAACAAACCGACTTACGAAGAATTGGAACATCAGCTTACTGAATTAAATAATCAAGTTGAAATTCTTCGATTAAACTCTTCCTTTCAAAATGAAAATAAAGAAAAGCATGCAGCAGAATTAGACATTACTACTAAAGAGCATGGATTTCAAGTGGATATTTCCGAATTGAAACAGGTGGAAGAATCTTTGAAGGAAGGAGAGAACAGGCTTGAACTATTTTTCACCCAATCATTGGATGGATTCTTCTTTATGATGCTTGATGAGCCAGTAGAATGGAATGAAACGGTAGATAAGGAAAAAACACTTGAATATGTCTTTGCGCACCAGCGGATTACAAAAGTGAACGATGCAATGTTGGATCAGTATAAAGCTACCAGAGAGCAATATCTTAACCTGACCCCCAATGATTTTTTTGTGCATGATCTGGAAGGTGGCAAAAAGGTTTGGAGAGAGTTTTTCGACATTGGAAGATTGCATGTGGAGACTGATGAAAGAAGATTCGACGGTTCTCAAATGTTTATCGAAGGTGATTATATCTGTCTATACGATGAGAAGAATAAGATTACCGGACATTTTGGAATGCAGAGGGACATTACGGAGAGCAAGCAGGCGAAAGAAGTGCTTAGAAAAAGCGAAGAGCGTTTCCGCTCCTTGTTTGAAACGATGATACAAGGTGTAATTTATCAGGATACTAATGGCGTGATCATCTCTGCCAATACTGCGGCGGAACGAATCCTGGGTCTCTCGCTCGATCAATTGAATGGACGTACTTCGATGGATCCACGCTGGCATGCAATTCACGAGGACGGTTCAGATTTTCCCGGTGAGACGCACCCGGTGGCTTTGGCATTACGCAGCGGGAAACCCGTGCTGAATGTGATCATGGCTGTTTTTCATCCACAAACAGAAAACTTTGTCTGGATCAATACCAATGCCATACCGCTGTTCAAGCCTGATGAAACCATTCCCTATCAGGCCTATGTGACGTTTGAGGACATCACCGAACGCAAGAAGGCGGAAGCCAAACTAAAAGAAAGCGAGGAAAAATATTGCAGCCTTGTAGAAACGGCACAGGAGCTTGTGTGGAAATGTGATGCAACTGGACACTTCACTTACTTGAATCCAGCCTGGGAAAGAACACATGGATATACGATTGAAGAAATGCTGGGAAAAAATTTTGGCGCATTTCAAACGCCCGAAGTTTTTGAAAGAGATATACACGAATTTGCCCGCCACATGGCCGTTGGCTTTGTAAAAGAATACGAAACAACCCAATTCACAAAAGATGGCAAAGAACTTACACTGCTTTTCAATGCCATTCCCTTTATTGATGGGAATGGTAATATTAATGGCACACAGGGAACGGCTATTGATATTACCGAACGCAAGCTGATAGAAAAAGAACTCATCAAATCCAAAGAAAAAGCAGAAGAATCAGACCGTCTGAAATCTGCATTTCTGGCCAATATGAGCCATGAAATCCGCACCCCAATGAATGGCATTCTTGGTTTTGCTGACTTATTGAAAGAACCAAATCTTACAGGCGACGAACAGCAAACGTATATCAGCATCATCCAAAAAAGCGGTGCACGAATGCTCAATATTATCAATGATATAATTAGTATTTCTAAAATTGAATCAGGACTGATGACGGTCAATATCCGGGAATCGAATATTAACGATCAGACCGATTACATTTATACCTTTTTCAAGCCGGAGATTGAAGGAAAAGGATTGCTGTTTTCTTACAGAAACGCCTTGCCCTCAAATGAAGCCATCCTGAAGACCGATAGTGAAAAAGTCTATGCCATACTGACCAACCTTGTTAAAAATGCCGTCAAATATACACCCCAAGGTTCAATAGAATTTGGTTATACTATAAATGGCAAATTCCTCGAGTTTTATGTAAAAGATACGGGCATTGGCATTCCGAAAAACAGACAGGAAGCCATATTTGAGCGATTTGTGCAGGCAGATATTGAAGACAGAAATGCTTACCAGGGAGCAGGATTAGGTTTGTCAATCAGCAAGGCATATATAGAAATGCTGGGTGGTGAAATTTGGGTGGAATCAGCAGAAGGAAAAGGAAGTACCTTTTATTTTACCCTGCCATACCAGGATCAATTGATGAAGGAAAATAGTATCAAACAGGAAGTTTTGCCAACCGTTGAAGTGACCCCGGATAACAAATTGAAAATATTAATTGCCGAAGACGATGAAACATCTAAAGATTTCATTTCAATCGTTGTCCAAAAATTCGCATGCAAAATTATCTGTGTTAAAACCGGTACGGAAGCGGTGGCAGCTTGCCGCAATAATCCTGACATTGATCTTGTACTGATGGATATTCTGATGCCCGTGATGGATGGTTATGAAGCAACCAGACAGATACGCGGGTTTAACAAGGAAGTAGTTATCATTGCACAAACGGCCAATGCTTTGGAAGGAGATATGGAAAAAGCCATTGTAGCCGGCTGCGATGATTATATTGCCAAACCTATCAATCCCGATGAACTGAAGCAAATGATTATTAAATACCTGTAATTTTGCTCAAGTAATAATTCTGAAAACCTTAAGATCATAACTCTACGAGAACAAGGAAAGGTGCGTTCACTGTTTTTCTTCCGGTAATTCTTTTCGTCTGCTTGTAAGTGGTATTCTATTCAAGAATTGAAACCAAACCTAATCACGCCGGGTTTTGGTTTATATTTGCAATGGGTATGTCGTTTGGAGTTGCGTTGACAAGATTTCTGCTTAAGCAGAAAAATAATGGAGGAGAGTGATCGAAGTATCGGAACTTAATTTATTAACAAAAAATTATCAGTCATTTAAACAAACTGACAAAATAGTTGGTTATAATTGCAGGCTGTAACTTTCTTAACCAATCTGTTATCAGCAGGAATTTTTTAATAACCGGGTTTTGCGACCCTGTAAAAAATTTAGAAAAGTATGTTTTTGTTCATTAGAGTATTCTTGGCCGGCTTTATACTTTTCAACTCGTCTGTTAATACAGATTGGAGGCTGAGAAAAGAAGAATCCGGAGTCAAAATTTCTACCCGAAGTATTAAAGGGTCGCCTTACGAAGAGTTTAGGGCGGTTGTTTCCATCTCTCAGACTACCTTGACGGATGTGTTGGATGTAATCATGGACGTAAAGAATTATCCGAATAATTTCCCTAATTGCAGCAGCGCCAAAGTCCTTGAGCAAAAAGGAAAATACAGTGATATACATTATATCACGATCGCAACGCCATGGCCTGTAACTCCCAGGGATGCCATCTATGAAGCGATTACCTCCATCTCTCCGAACGGTAAGTATGCCCGGATAAATCTTAGTCCTCTTGGTGATTATGAAAAAGAAGACCCCAAATATATCCGTGTTCACAATGGCTCCGGTTTCTGGGAGCTTGAGGAAATTGCGCCCAATACGATTCAGGTAGTCTATCAGTTTCATGCTGATCCGGCAGGTGAGATTCCTGCATGGATTGCCAACAGTGTTATTGTTTATAATCCTTTACGAACAATGCAAAGTTTAAGGGAGAAAGTAAAAAAAATCATTGTTGTCCGGTTAAAATATTCAGATTCTTCGCTACGCTCAGAATGACAGGTCGTTATATTGAATTCTGGGAGGAGGATGGGGTTGGGGGGGGGGGGGGGGGGCGGCCCCCCCCCCCCACAAAAAAAAAATAAATTTTTGTTTTTGGTGAGGAGTGGGGGGATATATGTTTTATAAATTTTTTTATTCTCGCCCCCGAAATTTATCACTTTTATTAAACTTTATTGGGGGGAGTGGGGGGGGGGGGGGCGGCTCCCCCCCCCCCCAACCCCATTCAAGAACATAAATGACTGATTGTCATGTCGAACGAAGTGAGACATCTTGTTAATAAACAGTTTGTAATAGATTACCAGACAACAATGAAAAAAAATATAAAGCCAGATTTGGTCGCTGCATTATTCAAAATCGACAGATGTCAGTAAAATAAAGAAGGCGGGTATTTCCCGCCTTCTTTATTATTGGTTATATATCAGACCGGCATGTCCGGCAGGGTAAACCCATTGTGGTAAGTGTGTTTGATTAATTCTGCTGCAAATTCTTTTGCCAGTACAGAATCGTTTCTATTAAGCCTGATTTTATCTGCATCGGAAATATTTGTGAAATTCATATTTGGCCCGTCCCAATACAAAACCTTGTTGAGGGCCTGCAGACGTACTGCCAGCACACCCATGACAACCATTTCGTTAAACGGACCTGATACGCTAAAATCTGAGGCACTGAGCACGCGGCTTTCAGGACTTTCTTTACAGGCACGAATCCAATCTTGTTCATGAGAACCTTCAATCCGGCGAAGCGTTTTAGGCACATTGGGAACCCTGCCGGAAAGAAGCGCCGGATCCGTTCCGTACTCTCCGCAAATCAATGAGTCTTTCGTTCCATGGAAAATAACACCTGAACTCTGGTTTCTTGCAGCAGGCCAATTTTCGGGGTACTTAGGTTTAAGACCTCCATCGAACCATGTTACCTCGACTTCCGGAAAATGGATCTTGATTCCTTTCTGTTTATTGCGTTTGGGATAAGTAAGATGTACTATCTCTGCACTTGGTGCACAATCGGGCATTACCGGAGTAGAGCTGCCAATAACCTTAACCGGGTACTGCAGTTTCATGGCAGTGAAGATTGGATGCATTACATGGCAGGCCATATCGCCTAATGCACCTGTTCCGTAATCCCACCAACCACGCCATACCCATGGATGAAAAGCCGGATTGTAGGCACGGAACTTTGCCGGGCCGATGAAAAGATCCCATTTGAGGGTTTCAGGAACAGGCATAACCTCGGTGGGGGCCACCAATCCTTGTGGCCAGATGGGGCGATTGGTGTAAGCTTCGATTTTTGTTACTTCCCCGATTTCTCCGTTCCAGATCCACTCGCAGGCCAACCTTACACCTTCGGCAGAAGATCCCTGGTTTCCCATCTGGGTGGCAACTTTATATTTTGCTGCCAGTTTTGTCAGTAAACGGGACTCATAGACAGTGTGGGTCAAGGGTTTTTGGGTATAGGCATGTTTGCCCATCGTGATGGCATGTGCCGTAGGGCCGGCGTGGTTGTGGTCGGAAGTTGCAACCATCACTGCATCGATAGATTTACCCATCTCGTCAAACATTTTTCGCCAATCGTAATATTTGGCAGCCTTCGGGTAAGTATCAAATACCTTTGGTACATTGTTCCGGCTGACACCCCAGTCGACGTCGCAAAGCGCAACAATGTTTTCGGTAGACATCCGCTCAAGGTTTCCCTTTCCCATACCGCCAATTCCAATACCGGCGATATTGAGTTTGTCGCTGGGGGCTTTGTGCCCTAATCCGGCGATTGTGTTTGAAGGAACTATAAATAGTCCTGCGGTAACTGATGACGTTGTTCCAATGAAATCCCGTCTTGTAACTTTACTGGTTTTTGCCATTTTTATAATTTAATTGGTTGAAAATTTGGTTATTGTACTTCTATAAAAGTAGCACTTTTCTTTAAAACAAATCAGGTTAAGCATTTAAATTTTAGCCCAAACCCGCAATAAAAAAATTGGTTTGTTTAGTCAACTCTAAGTTTGTCAGAGGTTTGGCGAAATTATCTTTTGTGATCATGATTATTTAATTTTTTTCAAAGTGGCCACAAAACCGCCATTGCCGGCCAGTACAACTTTGAATAATTCGCCGCTTTTTATCATCTTTTTTTCTATCCGCAGGCTCTTCGGATCTTTATCCGACGCTTCCGAATCGGCCCAGCAATTCATTTCATAGGTTCCTTCCGGTAGGAAATCCAGTTTAAACTCCTGCTTTTTCCCGATACTGTTGTTCATAATGCCGATAAACCACTGATCCCCATTTCTTCTGGCCAAAGCAACATATTCACCAGGATAACCGCTGATAAATCTTGTATCATCCCAGACGGTAGGTACAATTTTAAGGAAATCGGCTCCGGGCTGATTCAGGATATTGTCGGGATGGTCGCAGATGACTGTAAGCGGACTTTCGTAAATCACAAATTTTGAAAGTTCTGCTGCGCGTGTATTCCAGACTATGGCAGGAGTCTGTTTTTTGAACTGCTCTTTGGTTACATTAAGGAAACCTCCGGGAGTATAATCCATCTGTCCGGCAAGCATGCGTGTAAATGCCAGCTTGACATTGTGCTCAGGGTTCATTTTTGTTGAAAACTTGTAATATTCATTGCCCATCACCCCTTCCCGTGTGATCATATTGGGATAAGTCCTGATAATCCCGTCGGGTTTGTAGGCGCCGTGAAAATCGACCAACAGTTGATTATCAGCGGCACATTTAATGATATCGTGGTACCAGTCGACCATATCCTGGTCGTCCCGGTCCATAAAGTCAATCTTGATGCCGGCCACACCCCATTTTTTGTACATGGGGAAAGCTTTTTTATAAGCAGAATTCCGGTTAACATCTTTGGAATAGAGCCAAACGATAATTCTGACATTTTTGGATTTTGCATAGCTGATAATCTCCTGCATATCCAGCTGGGGCGCCCAGGTAGTGATGTCGGCCTCCGGTTTATTGAAAGGACCATACCATTGCCAGTCGACCAGCATATACGGCCATCCCATTTGGGAAGCGAAGTCAATGTATTGTTTGATTACCGGCATTTCCATCTTCACCTCGCCGCTCCACCAGTGGTCCCACGCGCTCTTACCAGGAATGATCCAGGATGGATCTTTGATGGCGCATGGGTCATTCAGGTTCTGGATGATTTCTGATTCGATCAGTTTGCCGGGTGAATCACCGATCATCAATACCCGCCATGGCGTGAAAAGCTCGTCATTGAACAACACTTTTACCCCTGTTTCCTGCTCTCCCGGCAGCGGAACCAGTTTGGTGGTCAATTGGTTTGGCGTTCCGTCGGTGCCGAGGTAAAACCCGGGATAATGGTCGATTTTTGCTTCCGTGACGGCCATCCAGCAGTTCTGGCCGTAGTCCATCAGCATGGGCAATCCTGCAATTGTTTGGGGTGTCAGGTAACTGATGCTGCGCTCCATGAACTCACTCTCATTGGAAGTGGAATAACCGCCGTATTCAACAACCCACGCTTTCGGATCTGAAGGGATGTTAAAAGAGGTCAGTTCCTTCGTAATTTTCCGGTTGCCTATTTTTTCTGACCGGTTTAATTTGTAGCGGAAGGCAATGCCATCGTTATAAGCGCGAACAATAAATTCCATCTCCCGCCTTAATCCCGTTTTTTCTTTCAGGTTCAATAGAACTTCGTTGCAATGGTTCAGCACTTCAGCATGTTTCGATCTGACGACCGGTTTCCAGGTTTCGTTGATGGTTTCGCTCTTTTGTCCGGTGAGGATGAAGTTGCCGTTCATGGCAGGTTCCCCGA
This sequence comes from Bacteroidales bacterium, assembly GCA_038323575.1. Classification (GTDB taxonomy): domain Bacteria; phylum Bacteroidota; class Bacteroidia; order Bacteroidales; family Prolixibacteraceae; genus CAINVV01. The sequence continues at coordinate 17,662 of JBBQHB010000061.1, forward strand.
GGAATTCAAATCCAAGTACGGATGTGCCTACGATTACGCGGTCTTTGAAATTCACTGAATAATTCAGTTGATCACTGTTGTTCACGGTTACCACGATATTTTTGTCGGGTGAAGAGACTTCAAAAGTCTGGGCAAATGCCTGAAAACAAAAAGCTTCAGCAATAAGGATGATGATTAAAAAAGCAGTTCGCAGAAGTTTCATTTAATTCAGTTTGAGATTATTTATTTCAGATCCATCTCTTTCCTTAAAATACTTTCAATTTCATTCAGTTTTTCAATCGATGCCGAGTTTAGAATCTGTGTTAACTGAGCCACTTTGTCTTTCCGCATTAAGGGCATCAAGGGATGTGTGTCGTTGGCTGCATCGTTGTTGCCTGGTGTCCATTCAATCAGATCGTTTGGCGTGCAGCGGAGGAGTTCGCACAGCTTCTCAATTTCGGCGAGATCCAGCCGTCTGGAGCGGTTGTTGGTAATCCGTGTGGCAAAACTGGGCGAATAGCCCAGTTTTATTAAGTAACTGAATGGTTTGTTAATCCCCCGTACCTTAAAGATCCTGGTAAAATTGAAAGTCAGCATGGTATTTCTATTGAATGGTTACTTATCCAAATTTATTAAATTAATAACTGTTGTACAACAAACGAATTAATGCGGGTTGTAAAAAAATTAATCCTTGTTACGAATTAATTAGTACTTGTCGTAAATGAATAAGTTCTTGTGCAAAATGATATAGTTCTTATGCAAAATGAATTGGTACTTGTCATAAATGAATAAGTACGTGTCGTTGATTAGTATAACTCTAATTAAGATCAACTATTTCTTTAAGTCTTGATTGGCTGCCAAATTTAAGGTTGAAGATACAAAATTTCAAAGATGGACCGATATTCCGTCCCTACAGGGACTCCAAATCATACTGATTTAATTAGAGCCTAATCACCTGAATCATATGAATCATTGAAATCAGTGGTCCAGATTTTTTATTCCCGGATTTCCCTGGTCTTTCTGTTTGAATTTTCTATTTACAATTCTTTTGTATTGTAGGCTCTTAGCCCCAAAGTTGATAAGAAGACCAACTTCCAAATCGTAGGCTTCCAAATAATTGATTGCTTGAGCTAAATGTACGTCTTCAAGTAATGTTACCGCTTTAAATTCTACAGATATAACCTCTTCAACCAAGAAATCGACTCGTCTTGTACCAATTTGCTCATTTTTATAAAATACGGGCATTTCATGTTCACGACTAAAAGATAAACCTGAATCGGCCATTTCAATCTCCATAGCCCTCTGGTAAATTTTTTCCTGAAATCCATTACCTAAAGCTGAATGAACCCGCATGGCACATCCGATTATCTTTTCGGTTAAAGCTGAATATTTGTATTCTTCTTTAATCATCCTACAACAATATCTGAACCACTGATTATTTTGATTTTTTTGATTTTTCTGTATTATTCTATTAAATTTAAATCAATTTAATCACATTATCAAATAAATCTGTTTTTAAGCTGTTTTAATGATGAAAAAAATATTCCATCTTCTTCAAATTCTGATAGTTGTCTCATTCGTTTGCGGTATTGTATGCGTGAATCAAAACACATTTGCCAAAAACACACCCCAAAGATTTACTGCGGATATTATCATCTACGGAGGCACCTCCGCAGCCGTCACCGCAGCTGTCGAGGCTGTCCATTCGGGGAAAACGGTGTTGGTGGTATCTCCCGACAGCCATTTGGGCGGACTCTCCTCCGGCGGACTCGGCTTCACCGATACCGGAAACAAATCGGTTATCGGCGGGCTCTCCCGCGAATTCTACCACAGGGTTTACCAGCATTACAACGATTCGGCTGCCTGGAAATGGCAGAAACACAGTGAATTCGGCAACAAAGGTCAGGGTACTGTGGCGATGGACGGCGAAAACCGGACCATGTGGATTTTCGAACCGCACGTGGCCGAACAGGTTTTCGAAGCTTTTATCCGGGAGAACAAAATCAAGGTTCTGCGAAACGAATGGCTGGACCGCAAAAAGGGTGTTGAAAAGGTTAACGATAGGATTGTCTCCATTAAAACCTTATCAGGAAAGTCGTTCTCAGGAAAGATGTTCATCGATGCCACTTATGAGGGCGACCTGATGGCTGCGGCCGGTGTAACCTATTTTGTGGGTCGCGAAGCATGTTCGGTTTACAACGAAACTTACAACGGTGTCCAGGCAGATATTAAGGAACGGGGCCATTTTTTCAAAGATCCCATTGATCCCTACCGGATTCCCGGTAAGAAGGAGAGCGGATTACTTTATGGCATATCCCCCGAACCGATAGCCCCCAACTGCAGCGGCGACAAGAAAGTGCAGGCCTATTGTTTCAGGCTCTGCCTGAGCGATCATCCGGGCAACCGGGTGCCTTTTCCGAAGCCTTCTGGCTACAATCCGGCCAATTATGAGCTGATAGCCAGAGTTTTGGACACAGGATGGCTGGAATGGTTCAACAAATACGACCGGATTCCCAACCGGAAGACAGACACCAACAACCACGGCCCGTTCAGTAGCGATTTTATAGGCGGGAGCTATGATTATCCGGAAGCGTCCTACGAAAAAAGAAAAGAGATCATCAAGGCACACGAGACCTACCAGAAAGGATTGTTTTATTTCCTGTCCAACGACAAGCGGGTAACTGAAGATGTGCGGGGGAAAATGGCAGTGTGGGGTCTGGCAGCCGACGAATTCAAGGACAACGGGAATTGGCCGCGACAGCTTTATATCCGCGAAGCCCGGAGAATGATTGGCGTGTCTGTTGCCACCGAATTGGTGGTTACCAACAAAACACCGGTGTCTGATCCGGTAGGGATGGGTTCCTACGGCATGGATTCGCACAATGTGCAGCGCTACGTTACATCTGATGGCCGGGTACAGAACGAGGGAGATGTCCAGGTTCACCTGAAGGCTCCCTATTCGATTTCATATGGTTCAATTGTACCCAAAAAGGAAGAATGTGCCAATCTGCTGGTGCCAGTTTGCGTTTCGGCCAGCCATATTGCTTACGGATCGATCCGGATGGAGCCGGTATTTATGATTTTAGGACAATCTGCAGCGGCAGCAGCCTGTTTGGCTATTGATAACCGGATGGCGGTGCAAGATGTATCTTATCAGGCACTGAGAAAACGATTGCTGGAGTTGGGACAGGTTTTGGAAGCGAAGGAAAGTAAATAGATGCTTTTGAAATAAGATGTGACTAAAGTGAGCTAAAGTGAACTAAAGTGACTAAAGTACTTGCGTTCTTATCAAAATTAGCGCTTGCCCTATTTCTTATGCCTAATATCCTATCCTTTACACTTTTATTTAAAATACAAATGTCCGGAGTTCAGCCATTCGAAAATCGAAAACCGAAAATCGAAAATTCTTGTGTAGGTGTAAAAGGCTAAATCTGTGATCGGAAGGTCCAGGCGACAATCCGGCTGATCTTGTTTCCTTGTTCCATGGATATTGTTCTGACTTCTGCTGCTTCGGCCATTTTTAATGCGTGGTAAATACCCGGCAGGTGGGTACTTTTGGATACGAGGGAAGAAAACCAATTGCATTGGGTCGAAAACTGACTGCTCTCCTCAATCATCTGTGTGATAAATTTTTCTTCGCCGCCTTCGCACCATAGTTCGTTGTTATGGCCGCCAAAATTCAGGACGGGATTGCTGATTTTTTTCCCTTTCAGATGACTGACTTTTCGCCGGGAACCGGATTGCGCTTCGGCCAGAGAGTCGTGAAAAGGAGGATTACAGACCGACAAATTAAAATGTTCGTCTGGCTTCATGATTCCCCTGAAAATGTTCGCTGCATTTTTTTGCATTCTCAATTCAACTGCATCAGCTAAATGGGGATTCTTTGCAATGATATCCGAGGCATTGCCCAGGGCTGCGGCATCAATGTCTGTCCCGACAAACGACCAGCCGTAGGAGCTGTTTCCGAGAATGGGATAGATGCAATTGGCTCCGGTTCCGATATCAAGGCAGCTGATACTTTTGCCGATAGGTATTGTTCCATGGTTCCCCGAAGCCAGTAAATCAGCCATATGGTGGAGGTAGTCGGCTCTTCCGGGGATAGGCGGACAAAGATATCCGGAAGGTATCTCCCAGTAACCGATACCGTAAAAGTGTTTCAGCAGCGATTTGTTAAGCATCATTACCGCTTCAGGGTCGAAAAAATCGATAGACTCATCCCGGAAGGGATTCAGTCTGACAAACGGAGCCAGTTCGGGACAACTCAGCACCAAAGCCCCGAAATCGTATCTTTCGCGGTGAAGATTGCGTTGATGCAATCCCGGTTTCTCCTTCGGATGATCCCTTTTTGGTTGTAACATTATGAGATAAAAGATGTAGAAAATTGAATACGCAAATCTACACATTCAGCGCAACTGCTATCAAGAGAATTTTCGATTTTAGATTCGGTCCCTGAACGTAGTGGTCCCCGAGCAGTGTCATGGGATCAAAGGGTTCGATTTTGGAATACACCACATTAGACACAATAGATCACATTAGGTCCTATTGTGAACTATTGTGCCTAATGTGGTAGATTTTTTTTCGTCGAATAATCGAATTAGTACATTTTTGATATCTTCAACTCATAAAATAGATCCACATGGAAACAAACCGAAAAATCAGCCGAATTATCCACGGGCAAGTCACATCAGATGGGGCGGGGGTTCGCCTTACCAGGATTTTTGGTTTTTACGAGCAGGGACAACTAGACCCTTTTCTTTTGCTTGATTTTTTCGGGTCAGACAACCCGAATGATTACATAGCCGGGTTTCCATGGCACCCTCACCGCGGGATGGAAACGGTTACTTACATGCTTGACGGGAAAATGGAACACAGCGACAGCATGGGCAACAGCGGTGTCATCGGCAAGGGAGATATTCAGTGGATGACCGCCGGCAGTGGCATCATCCACCAGGAGATGCCGCAAAACACAGGAGGCAGGATTGGCGGTTTCCAGTTATGGGTCAACCTTCCTGCCGCTAATAAAATGATTGCCCCCAGGTACCAGGATATTCAGGCAAAAAAAGTTCCCACCGTTACACTGCTAAATGGTGTAACTGTAAAAGTCCTTGCCGGCACTTTTAGCGGGACGCGCGGACCAGTTAAAAATATCATCGCCGATCCCGATTATTTTGATGTGATGATGCCTGAAAACAGTGAGTTCGTCGTGCCGGTTAATGCTGATTATACGGTGTTTGCTTTTTTATATGAAGGTACAGTTCAATTTGATGAAGTCAGGACAGAACCCCTTCATACAGGTCAGGGCGCATTGTTTGGCAAAGGTCCGCAGGTAAAGGCAACGACAGGTGCTTCCAAGGCACGTTTTATTCTCATTTCCGGCAAACCGATTGGCGAACCCATTGCCTGGCGCGGCCCCATTGTGATGAACACCGAAGCTGAACTTAATGTTGCATTTAAAGAGTTGAGGGAGGAAAAATTTATTAAATGATGTACTGATTAGCAGATGTGCCGATTAGCAGATGTGTCGATGAGTTGAAGTGCCGATGCGGGGATTTGCCGATGTACTGAAAGCACAATGCGGAATTGCGGCGTACTCCAAAATCGAAAATCGAAAAACGAAAATTTTTAGTTCTAATTCGCGTTATTTCACTTTTGACCGGTAAAGTCCCTCGTGCGTTTCCCTGATCAGATCCACCAAAGGAATGTCAGCAGGGCAGCGGGTCAGGTCAATTTTTTTCAGGTTTTCTTCGGTAGGAAAATTGCCGGGAAACCAGTGGTCTTTTTCCTGGAACATGTTGTACCTGTACAGACCAAACTCTTTCATGTCATAGCATTTCCAGAGGGTTCTGAAACGCAGGATCTCCGGAATATTCAGGCCGGAAGGATCGTCTGCCATGGAATAGGGATCAAAATCGGCATACGGTACCTTTAATTTCTGTTCGTCGAGCCGCTGTTTGATCAGGGCATCTTCGGGCGAAAGCGGTGACGGAGCCGGGAAAATTCCATCCAGCTGATCGAAATTTGCCGTCACCGGGAGTCCGAAAGTAAGGGTGTGGATGGCGGCATGGCCCAGGCAAAAGCGGGCATTCCACTGGAGCGGATGGAGCGGGGAAGTAAGTCCCTTCAGTTTTTGCGGAGCCTTCGACAACTGCCCGCCTTTGTCGTTGGGAGAGATAATAAACACACCCATATCCTTGGTTGCTGCCAGGTCGACCGCAGCTTTGTTCCGCTGGAAGAAATAGTAATAATGCAGGTTGACAAAGTCGAACAGGTTAGTTTCGATGGCTTTCAGGATAACGTCTAAAGGTCCGTGCGTACTGAAACCAATGTGTCCGATTACTCCCTCCTGCTTCAGCTTCAGCAGTTCTTCAACCGGACCGCCTTTGGCACATGCAATTTCCAGCAGCCCCATTGTGTTGATGCCGTGCCACGCATAGAAATCCAGGTAATCTGTTTTCAGGGCTTTTAACTGAAGTCCGACCATTTTCCGCATCTCTGCGGCGGTTTTCGGGTTTCCTTTGGTCATGAGAAAGTAAGCGTCACGCTTAATTTTAAGCTCATCGTTCAGTACCTGGCCGTAAACATGCTCGCTTTTACCGTATCCCCAGGCTGTTTCAATTAAATTGATGCCCTGCGCGAGCGCTTTTTCGACGGTATCACGGCATTGGGCCAGCGTTTCGGCAGGTATGAATTCACGCGGTTCATCCCCGGAGTGCTTAAACCGCATTCCGCCAAGGGTGATGACACTCACATTTTTGTTTGATTTGCCAAAGCGGCGGTACTCCATTATTGGATGATAGATTTTGAAGGCGCTGAAGTCCATAAGAGGGAAACGATTTTGGATGTAAAATATACCAAACTATACGGGAAAGCGGATGATAAGTTTAGCTCAGATCATCCTTTACGCAGGAAAAGCTTACCAACCCAAAAACCGTATTCCGATACCGGAAATCAAAATAACAGTGCCGGCAATCATGTGCATGTAATGTTCTGCTTTCTTAAATCTTATGAGTGACGTGCCTGTGTATCCGATGAAGACGGTCAGGAGCATTGTTGCGATGGTTGTAGCGCCAAATATGGCCGACACTGCAAAAACACCAAACCAATTGTGTGCTGAGGCAGGAAAAATAAGTAATGGAATTAACACTTCACATGGTCCGAACACAAAGATCAGAAATAAGATCCAGGGTGTTAATTTGGTCCAGTCTTTTTTTTCTTCCTCCTCTGAGGTGGTTGGTAAATGACGGTAATCCCTTATCGCATAAGGCAGCAAAAACTTTGGCAAATGTGCGTGATGACCGTTTCTCATGTATTTGATAATCCCGTAAACAGTGTAAAAAAAACCGAAAACAATCAGCATCCATGCAACCAAATTGCCGCGGGTTGCCTCTACCAACTCCAGTTTGCTCAGGCTTATTCCAAGCGCGACTCCGGTTATACCAAGCGCAACTGATCCTCCGATATGCCCGACCCCGCCGAAGAAAGTAATCCACATCGTCTTTGTAAGCGTCCATTTGCGTGCCTTGCTCAGTACGATAAAAGGAAGATAGTGGTCCGGTCCCAACAGGGTGTGAATGAAACCTAAAGAGACAGCGGTGATCAGGAGTACATGCAATTCGTTCATTGTCTTATAGTTTATTGATGAGTGAAGCCTGACAGGCAGCACCAAATCCGTTGTCGATATTTACTACCGAGATTCCGCTGGCGCAGCTGTTCAGCATCGAAAGTAAGGCCGATACGCCCTGAAAGTTGGCACCATACCCGATACTTGTCGGGACACAGATGACCGGTTTGTCAACCAGACCGCCGACAACACTGCCCAGGGCGCCTTCCATGCCGGCAACAACAATAATAACGCGTGCCCCCCTGATGATATCCAATTTGTGGAAAAGGCGGTGAATTCCGGCAACGCCCACATCATAAATTGATTTTACCTCGTTCCCGAGGAAACGAGCAGTTTCGGCTGCCTCCTCCGCCACCGGGATGTCGGAAGTGCCCGCTGCAACGATGGCTATGTAACCTTTGGTGTTTTGCACTATCTGGTGCCGGAAGGTAATGATGCGCGCCAATTCATTGTATTCGGCCTGGGGAATTACTTCTTTTATGGCGATACCCATCTCCGGGGTAATCCGGCTGGCCAGGACATCTATTCCGTTTTTATACATCCGCTCCGCAATTTGCCTGACCTGATCGGTGGTTTTTCCGGAACCGTAGATCATTTCGGGCAGTCCGGTGCGGTGCAGACGGTCCGTGTCGATGGTAGCAAATCCCATCTCTAACGTTCCATGGTTCGATACCATTTGCAATGCTTCCGTCAGGTCTAATTCTCCGTTTTTGTATTTTTCAAAAATATCGGTTAGGGTCATGCTACAAATTTTTAATTACTTCACGTTCAACTTCTTCGATGCTTATGTTGTGCTGTTTTGCAATGGCTTTGCACACATTGTATTCGGGTTTTGAACGAACCGTTTTCCCTTCAAAGACACTTTCTTTCACTGTGACCGGCCCGAATTTGGTTTGTACCGTCTTTTCAGTCCTGGTAAGGACGCTCTTTTTTACCGTGTACTCACGCAATCCGATGGTGGTGCTGTTAACAAAGATGATTTCTTTTATTTTCTTTGATTTATCAGGTGAACACAAGACGCCGAGCTGATTGGCCGGGCGCGATTTTTTCATGATAATGGGGGAAAGCCAGGCATCGGCAGCGCCTGCTTCGAACAGCAGTTCCATGATCAGCTCGTACCGCTCGGGATTCATGTCGTCGATGTTGCATTCGATAACGGTGGCGCTTTCCTCTTTTACACCCGAAGAGGTTATGGCTTCGGAATCAGACAGGAAGACTCTTAGAACATTGGGGACATCTGAAACATCCCGGTGACCGATGCCGTAGGCTGTTTTAGTAATTGGAAAATCTATTTCGGAGGTAAACTCATCAACTGTTGCCACCAATATAGCGGCACCGGTGGGTGTTGTCGCTTCGTGCTGTACCAAACCGGTTTTTACCGGGACATTGGCTACTATCAGTGCAGTGGCAGGGGCCGGGACCGGCATGATGCCGTGCGCACATTTAACGGTTCCGCCGCCCAGCTGAATGGGAGAAGAGAGCACTTTATCCACTTTTAGGTACTCCAGGCATATGGCCGCACCTACTATGTCTGCGATGGAATCAAGAGCGCCGACTTCATGGAAATGGACCCTTTCAACTTCTATCTGATGTACTTTGGCTTCCGCGAAAGCGATAAGGCTGAATATTTTGAGGGAACCGGCCTTAACATTGTCGGATAAAGAACTGTTGTTGACGATCTCTTCGACATGGCGCAGGTGGCGGTGTTTTTCGTTGTCCGGATTTTCGACCACAACAGTTGCTTTTGTTCCTGAGATTCCCCGGCGGAGATCTTTGGTTATCTCCAGGTGAAAACCATCGATATTCAGCTTTTTCAATTCATTTTCGAGGTAGGACGCATCAACGCCCAGGTCGAGTAAGGCTCCGAGGTTCATGTCGCCGCTGATGCCGGCAAAGCAGTCATAATAAAGTATTCTCATTTTTCGCCTTTATTGTTTGGTTAAAACACGGTTCATTTTGCCTGAAACCAGTCCTTCCTGATCGATTTCACATTTTTCGAATCCCAGTGCGGTAATTTTTGTGATGACCTCATCCTTAATAAGTGTCAGCTTTTCCAGTTCTTCGCGGTGTACCTCAATCTTGCCGTAGTTGCCGTAATGTCTGACCCTGACATCCTCAAAGCCATAACCATTCAGTATTTCTTCGGCAGCTTCAATCTGCCTCAGCTTATGGAGGGTAACTTCATGGTTGTATGGAATGCGAGAACTAAGGCATGGACTGGCCGGTTTATTCCAGTTGGGAAGTTCAAAATATCTGGCAATCTGCCTCAATTCATCCTTGGTGATGTTGCAGTCGACCATGGGTGACTGCACCTGGAATTTTTTGGCCGCATCGATTCCCGGACGATAATCGCCCAGATCATCGGCATTGGTGCCGCTCAGCACTTCGAAGCCGGGATATTTCTGACAGATGTCGGTCAGGTCATGAAACAAATGCTCTTTGCAGAAAAAACAACGGTTAATTGGATTCTGGTTGTACCGCTCGTCTTCCAACTCCTTCGTAACGATTACCTCCAGTTGAATGTCAAACTGTTCACAAAAGGCTTTTGCCAGTTGAAAATCGCGATTTTTCAAGCTTTCCGAATTGGAAATAACGCCGATGGCCTTTTCTTTTCCCTGAAATTTTCTGGCAAGGAACAATACCAGCGTCGAATCAATTCCGCCGGAAAAAGCCACAATAGAACCTTGTCGCGGAGCGAACCAATTTTCCAGGGCATCGAGTTTATCTTGTAGTTGAGGAGATATATTTTCCATGATCTGTTTTTTAGTTGTTAATCGGCCCGGCTCATGCTTAACTTGCCGTGATAGAGTCCTTTAATTGAAATGAGGGAATCCGACAATTCGGTTAGCCGGCTAGCCAAACCTTTCACGGCAACGATCTCCAGCCACTTGTCAGGCTCCAGCATAAATCTTTGTGCAGATAATACTTCGGAATGGAATTTTTCCAGATCCGTTGCAATTTGGTTCAGGATCTCTCTTTTTTTGGGATCGTATAACAGGGTAATCGCCCCTGCGACCTGGTTGTTGCATTGCCATTTCTTTTCTACGATATTTTTGCTGATCAGCTGACGGATAGCCTGTGATCGGTTGGTGAATTGATTTTCAATTACATATTCGTCGAGCGCTTCCAACAGGGGTTGCTCAATGGAGATGCCAAATCGGGTTACTGACATAATAACATGAATTTAATAAAAGGTAACACGATGTAAAAATAATATTTTATACAAGTTATACAAAGGAAGAAATGCAATGGACATAGATAATGCAGGTAAATAAATCGGATTAACTATCTTTGGATTCGTTAGGTGAACTGAATCCGGAAGGTTTTGTTAGGGTATGACGGATTTATTGCCGAATGTAGTGAATGGGAGAAAGAATGTATAACTAACTGACAAACAATCATAAGAATTGGAAAATAAATTAAAGAACGGAAATTCCCTTCATTGGGACACCTGGTTATTGACCGGTGCTATAACAGTCACAGTAGTACTCTCTTTCATCAAAATGTTTCATGTTGCGGATCCGCGCGACGGGTTTTTGACTTTTAGCAGGATATTAACGATTCTTGCCTTCACGCTAATTGCCTGGCGAAAAAAATCACTGACTGTCTGGATATTGCTGGGATTGGTGGCAGGGGCTGAATTCGGATTCGATCTTCCGCACGCTGCAGGTTCACTGCAGTTCCTGGCTGAAATTTTCCTCAGGATGATCAAAACCATCATTGCACCGCTCTTGTTTGCAACACTTGTCAACGGTATTGCCGGTCATACCGATCTCAAACAAGTGGGCAGAATGGGTTGGAAGTCTTTGCTCTACTTTGAAATTGCATCTACACTTGCCCTTTTCATCGGATTGGTAGCCATCAATGTTTCAAAAGCCGGGGTTGGTATCAAACTCTCAGCAATGACCGGTAATCTACCTGTTGCTGCGGCAAAAATGCAGACCACCCAGGAATTCCTGCTTCATATTTTCCCGGAAAATATTGCAAAAGCAATTGCAGAAGGCAACATTCTTCAGATTGTCATTTTCAGCATTATTTTCGGGATTGCCCTTTCCATGCTGGATGAAAAATACAAGACACCCATGCTGAAGTTAACGGCAAGCCTAACCGAAATCATGTTTAAGTTTACAGGTATCGTCATGTATTTTGCCCCGATCGCAGTCTTTGCATCGATAGCCTTCACGATAGGTCACATGGGTACCGATGTGTTGTTTACCCTTTTGAAATTGCTGGTTACCTTGTATGTTGCCCTTATTGCATTCCTGATACTGGTTTTGCTGCCGGTTGCTCTGCTCTTCAGGATCCCGGTCCTAAAATTTATGAGCGCCGTCTCAAAGCCTGCCTCCATCGCCTTTGCCACGGCCAACTCTGAATCTGCCCTTCCTTCAGCCATGGAATCGATGGAAGCCTTCGGGGTACCGCGTAAAATCGTTTCTTTTGTGATACCGACCGGGTACAGTTTTAACCTCGACGGCTCAACGCTTTACCTTTCACTTGCAGCCATTTTTGTGGCTCAGGCTGCTGGAATTGATATGCCTATCGGACAGCAATTTGCGATTGCACTGACCCTGATGCTTACCAGTAAGGGGGTGGCAGGGGTTTCCCGTGCCTCCTTTGTGATCTTACTTGGAACAGTAGCTACCTTCGGACTGCCGGTAGAACCGGTGATGATCATCCTGGGTATAGATGTTCTTCTGGACATGGCCCGGACTGGGGTCAATGTCATTGGAAACTGTCTTGCCACTACCGTGATAGCCAGGTGGGAAGGGGAGTTCGATGATGAAATGGCCAATAGATGACGGAAATAAACCTGACAGGTTTTGGAAACCTGTCAGGTTTGTTAAATCACATAAGGAGGTCTCATCTCCCTGGTATATAATTTGGTAGCTTCAGGATCCCCGGCTACTTCCCCATTGATCGGATCCCAGGTTACCTTGCGCCCGGTTCGGATGGCGACGTCGCCCATGTGGCTGATGGTATCGGAAATCATTGCCTCATCCAACGGACAGAGTTCGGGTTCAATTCCCTTGATCACCGAGATGAACCTTTTTCCCATCGTATTATTCTCGCTTTTAATAGCTCCTTTGCCGTTTTTCGGGAAATTGTTCAGCCTGGCATGTATTTCAGGAAGATTTGATTCTGCGGAAGATCGGCTCAGTGAAATCCAACCTTTTGTGCCATAAAAGGTTGTGCCATTCTCTTCTTTTACTTTACGCTGTTCCAGCATATCTTTGGAAGCATTTTCGATGCTGACAAAATGCAGTTCAAAACCATTTTTGTATTTGCATCTGACATCCCAGGTTAACACATTGTCGTACAAACCTCCTTTCGGCCAATATTCTCCCGACCCCTCGCAACTGTAGCTTCCTGCCACTTTGTCCTTTGCAATCCATACCAGAATATCGAGCGGATGCGCTCCCCATCCTCCCCAAAAGCCGATGCTGTAGTCGTTGGTAAACCAGGAGCCGACATTGGTAACTCGTTCAGGACAGTAAGGTCTCATTGGAGCCGGACCAGTCCATCGCTCAAAATCAAATCCTTCCGGTACCGGAACTTCATTGCATTGAGGGGTTGTGACCGGGAATTTGCTTGGAGCCCAAACATCTGCCCGTTCAATTTCTCCAATGACTCCTTCACGGATCAGGTTATAACCCAGTTGCATGTGTGCGAAAGAACGCTGTTGAGTTCCATAGTGAAACCTAACATCATTCTTTTTTAATTCGTTTGCCAGAATCAGATTTTGAGGATAACTGAGTCCGAGTGGTTTGGCGAGCATGATGTGTTTGCCTGCCCGTGCTGCTTTGACGGCCGCCAGCACATGCCAGTGGTCGGGGGTGGTGATGTGGACCGCATCGATATCTTTGCGTGCAAGCAACTCATCCATTTCGAGGTAGGTTTTGCATTCCTCGTTGGTGAATTTATTCTCCCTGTAAAACTCATTAATGCGTTTTGCCGCACTTTCCCGGCGCTCTTTGAAAGTGTCACAAACGGCGATGTTCAGGGCTTCCCGCAAGGGTACAAAATAGCCCATCAGTTCGTCGGTTCCCCTTGATCCAACCCCGATATGACCTACAACGATCCGGTCGTTGGCCCCTTTCCAGTTGGAGCAGGAGGTAAGTACTGTTGGCAGCAAAGTTGTACCGATCAGGCCCGTGGCAGAACACCTGACGAAATTCCTGCGGGATATCACTCTTTGGTTCAAATTATCTTTTTTCATTGTAAGTTGAATTAAATTTAATTGCAATACTGTTAGTCTATACAGCGCCGAGTCTTCTAAGATAATTAAAACTTTTCAAAACCGCTTCTTCTCCTGCTATTTCCAGCGATTCAGCTTATAGTATTTTTTTCTACGGTTAAAGCTTTGCGTTCATTTCGAGGTATGCCATTCCGGTTGGCGGTTTGCACCAACATTCTTTTGCCCAAAAATTTGTCTTTGTTTCTTACCTCCTTTCGCTTTTGT
>JBBQHB010000062.1:0-31629 GCA_038323575.1 Bacteroidales bacterium
CAATTTCACCATCTGGGCGTGAAAGGAGGTGCAAATATAAAATTTAGATATGAGATATAAGACATGAGACATGAGATTTTTCAAATTTGTTCAAAAAATTTACTTCTCACATTTTTTGCATGTCTTATATCTCATGTCTCATGTCTCATTTCTCATATTTCATCTCCCATATCTCATGTCTCGTGTCTCGTGTCTCATTTCAGGTTTTCCTTTAAAAACTCGTCAAACATGGTATAGAGGTGCATGGTTGTATTACCGCCGCGGATCCCGTGGTTGCGGTTGTTATACGACATCATTCTGAATTGTACACCGGCCTGCACCAGTGCTTCGGCAAATTCGATTGTATTCTGGTAGTGAACATTGTCGTCTGCTGTACCAGCAACCAGCAATAACTTTCCGTTGATGCCTTTAACCTGCGTAATGGGTGAATTCTGTAGATATCCTTCCGGATTCTGGTCCGGCATGCCCATGTAACGCTCCGTATAAACCGTATCGTAGAAGTAGTGGCTGATTACAGGCGCTACCGCGATGGCTGACCGGATCAGGTCGCCTCCTTTGCACAGCGTCATGGCGGAAATAAATCCGCCGTAACTCCATCCCCAGATGCCGATTTTTCCGGCATCCACATAGGGCTGTTTTGACAAAAAGCGGGCGGTCTCAACCTGGTCGGTTGATTCCAGATTACCCAGCTGCCCGTAGGTACATTTGCGGAACTCTTCACCCCTGGCGCCTGTCCCGCGAGGATCCACACACACCACAACATAGCCCTGTTGGGCAATATAAGAGTCCCAACTTACGGAAAAATTGTCCAGCACCTGCTGCGAATTCGGTCCGCTGTACTGGGTCAACATCACCGGATATTTGACATCCGGATTGAAAGGAACAGGCTTGATCATCCAGCCGTTCAGTTCGACACCCCCAGAAGTAGTAAATTTAAAGAACTCTTTGTGAGGAAGCTGCATCGCGGCAAGTTTCCCTTTTAAAGCAGAATTGTCTTCGAGTACCCGGATCTGCTTGCCTGAAATTTCGTGCAGCGTAACCAGATTAGGCGTAGTAATATTCGAATAGGTATTGACGTAATATTTGAAACCCTTGCTGAAATCTGCGTTATTGGTCCCTTTTTGCGTCGATAGCATCAGATTCTTCTTCTTGTCGATCGAAATGCCGTATACCTCCCGCTGCATCGGTACAACTGCTGCGGCCTGGTAATAAAAGAATTTCTTCACGGCATCATAACCGTAGAACTTAATAACATCAAAATTCCCTTCCGTAAGTTGTTTGACCTTCACCCCCCGAAGATCATAAAGGTAAAGATGCTTATAACCGTTTTGCTCACTGAGGACCACAAAATGCTGGTTGTCTGACAGAAATTGAAAATAATCCAGAAAATCCGTTTCGATGTACCGGCTGTTCTTTTCCGTATAGATCAGGCGGGAATCTCCTGTGTTGGGATTGGCAAACAGCAACTCGGCCTTGTTTTGCAGCCTGTTCATGCGAAAGATGCCCAAATCGTTGCCTGTGTTGGTCCAGGAGATTTTAGGCAGGTAATTATCGGTCTCCTTGCCAGTGTTCATTTTGATGTTGTAGCCACTCTTCACATCGTAAACCCAAATCTGCACAATGGAGTTCTTCTCCCCTGCTTTTGGGTACTTGAAGCTGTATTCTCCGGGATAAACGGCATTCTCTTTTTTCTCCGGATTCGATCCTTTGTAAATTGGCATATGGTAAAGCGGCACCTGCTCTTCGTTGAACTTCATGTAGGCGATTTGTTTGCTATCTGGCGACCATTCAAATCCGCGGTTGAATTCGAACTCCTCCTCATACACCCAGTCCGGGGCGCCGTTGATAATTTTGTTAAACTCACCGTCGTTTGTAATCTGGCGTTCTGTTCCAAACCTCAGGCTTTTAACGAAAAGGTTGTTTTTCCGGACAAAAGCAATACGCTCGCCATCCGGTGAAAAGGTTGCCAGTTGTTGTTCGCCGCCTCCTGAAAGTCTTGTCAGCGCTTTTGTGACAAAGTTGAAGACAAAGTAATTGGCGGTGAACGATCTACGGTAGATGGGTTTACGGTCGGTCATCAGCAGGACTTTGCTTTCATCACTGCTGAACTGGTAGTCTGTAACTGATTGTAGTGAGTCGTTTTTCAGTGAGGAGATGTCGAGCAGCGTTGCCACTTTCTCTCCGGTTTTATAACTGTACTTAACCAATTCCTTACCATTGTTTTCGAGGGTCGTGAAATTCAGCCCGTCATTCAGGGAGGCCAGACCATTAACCGATTTCTGACTGTAAATTTTTTTGATGACAACGTCATCGATCGTCAGCTTTTGCGCATTCAGGCCAAGAGTTGCCAGGAGGACAAATAAGAGCAGGTAATAGTTTTTTAACATAGGAAAAGAGTTGTGAGTTATTTGCTCAAAATAAATTCAAAACCAGAAGATTAAGAAAAGGATTAAAGCTTCAAGAGCTTTGACGAATGGTGAACTGTTAAGATGTCAACATCGCCGGTACTTTTGATAAAATAAATGATCCTGTAATTTCCATGGATTAACTCCCTGATGAGTAAATTTTGTGATTCCGGAACAATCCTGCCACTATTTGGATATCTCTTTAGCTGATTTGCAGCTACCCTAATCTTTTGGACAGTAATCTTTGCATACTTGACAGAGTCGTTCGCAATATACACAGCAATAGAAATTAAATCGTCCTTTGATTGTTTTGTCCAATTTACACTAACCATTCAGGTAAAAATTTATCCAGATCCTTTTCTAAAATGATTTCACCTTCATTGCTCTGCTTAATGCCTGTTTCAATCTTTTCTAACAATAAAATCCTTTCAAAAACTTCCTCTAATGAAAAGTTCTCGGGTAATTGTTTGATAGATTCGATTACTCTCTCTTTTGCTAACATAAATTTGAATTAGAATTTCAAAATTAAAAAAAATCTCGATGTTTTTTGTATATTTATCTCACAATTAAAAAAAACGACATGAAAATAAAACTGGTTCTTCTTATATGATTTTATTCTGCTCATGTGGATCCCCAGTAGGGCATGATACTACGATTGCCAATGAAAAGGTCATTCCAATTATTGATAACCGGTAGCTTGGCATACCGGATTACTTTCCTAAAGGAGACGTTAACGTCCATAAAGACAAAGACTTGGAAATATTCAGAGTTGAATCTTTTGATGGGAAGTTTAAGGAGTGGTATGCTTTTGTTACCTGTCTCCCGAAGAATAATCAATTAAAATCTAGAATGGGTATTATTATATACATCTGAAAATGTTTACGATAAGGCAAGCTACCGTTGGACTAATGATTCAACCTTAAAATTTAGATTGTTTAATTCAGAAAATAAACTGACAGAAAACTTTACCCATATTCATACAGGGAAAGGATCCATGCTAAAAACAGAAACGGAGCCTTCCGACTTAAAATGAGCCATGGAAATTTGATAGTGAAAGAATCACAATGGACGATTTTCAGGTATTTGTAAAACCCGTTGGTGCACAGTGCAACCTGGCTTGTCCATATTGCTATTATCTTGACAAGCAGGAAATCTACCCTGACGAAAAAAAAATTCTCATGCCGGATGATTTGCTTGAAACATATATCATCCAGCATCTCAGCGCTTCTTCCGGTCCCGATATTTTTTTCTCGTGGCATGGCGGAGAACCTACGCTGGCCGGGCTGCAATTCTACCGGCGGGTGGTTGGGTTTCAGCAAAAACATGCGGGCGTAGCGTGCAGGATCTTCAACGGAATCCAAACCAACGGCACCTTACTCAACGACGAATGGTGCAGTTTTCTTAAAGAGAACAATTTTATCATCGGAATAAGCATAGACGGACCCGAAAAATTCAATGCTGTTAATCGGCCCGGTAAAAACGGGCAATCCTGTTTTAAAGAAGTACTTCAGGGATATCAACTGCTTAATAAATATGAGATTCCTTGTGAAATCCTCTGTGTGGTCAATTCGGGCAACGTAAATTATCCGCTGGAGATTTACTGGTTTTTCAAAGCCTTGAATGCCAAATTCATCACTTTTCTCCCGATGGTTGAAAAAAAATCAACTGCCGGGAAAACAGTATCAGCCATGTCCGTGCCTGCAAGGGCTTTCGGGGAGTTCCTCTGCGCAATTTTCGATGAATGGAAGAGTTCTGACATCGGAACCATCAAAGTTCAGATTTTTGAAGAGGCACTGCGTACTGCCTTTAATTTAGAACACGCGCTTTGCATTTTCAAAAAAACCTGCGGCCGGGTGCCGGTTGTGGAACACAACGGCGATTTTTATCCGTGCGATCATTTTGTTAGTGAGGCAAACCGGTTGGGAAATATTCGCTCAACTTCCCTAAAGGAACTACTGGAAAGTCCGGCACAACAAGCATTTGGTCAGGCCAAACTGGATTCTCTCCCGAAGTATTGCCTCAAATGCGATGTCCGGGAAATGTGCAACGGCGCCTGTCCGAAAGACCGTTTCCTGGATTCCCCTGACGGGGAGCCGGGTTTGAATTATTTGTGCGAAGGGTACAAGCTGTTTTTCAACCACTGCAAACCATTTGCTGAGCAGGTTGCGGAAGTTTGGCGGGGTGATCAATAAAACAATAAAAAATAAGGTAATAAGGTTGGGTTAATTCTTCGTACGTTATTCCTTATTATATCCGGGTAACATCACAGAATCGATTTGGCAACTGAATAGTGCTATTTCAGCTTTTCCTTAAAAAATGCGATGGTTCTTCCCCATGCCAGCTCTGCGGCCTCTTTGTTGTACCGTTCGGGATTTGAGTCATTGTTGAAGGCATGCTGTGCTCCTTCGTACATGTAAAGATGATACTCAATTTTAGCACTTTTCAAAGCGGCCTCAAATTCAGGAATCCCTTTGTTGATGCGCTCATCGTTACCGGCATAATGCAAAAGCATCGGAGCTTTAATTTTGGGGACATCTTCTGCTTTTGGCTGTCCACCATAATAGGGAACGGCTGCGTCCAAATCAGGGGCATTCACGGCAACCTGGTTGGTCATCCCGCCTCCCCAGCAAAAACCGGTGCACCCTACCTTCCCGGTAGTTTGAGGATTTGTTTTCAGGTATTGTACTGCCGCTGTGAAGTCCTTCTTGGTGAGTTCGTTGTCCAACTTCTGAAACATCGGGATGGCTTCTTCCTGTTTTTCGGGAGTTCCTCCCAATGGGGATAAGGCATCTGGGGCAATAACCGTAAATCCTTCGAGTGCAATTCTACGTGCAACATCTTTGATATGCGGCTGCAGACCACGGTTTTCGTGGATCACAATTACGGCAGGATGTTTCTTTTTCCCTTTGGGGCGTGCCAGATAGGCAATCATCGGACCACTTGCACCGGTATACCGGATGGTTTCGGTATAAAGCCTGCCATCATCGGCTTTTGTGATTTCGGCAAAAAGGGCGGCCGGATAAGCGCTTAAAAGAACAGAACCGCCTGCAATTGCAGTAGTTTTCATTAAAAATTCGCGACGGCCGGTTTTGTTTCCGACCTCAGTTTCCGGATTTTGGGGGTTAGCTTCCATTTCATAGTTTTTTTTAAATTGACTAAGCTGAAATATTTATGTACTTCTTGATGTAAGTTACAAGAGTTTATTTTGTCCACAGATTTTATTAACCACAAATAGACCCAAATAATATTCATTGTCAGATTACTAAATTACGACAAATTCTGATGAAAATTGGATAACAAATTACAATTATGCAGAATTCCCCGGGAAAAGCAGCAATTAATTGTTCCTGGCAGAAAAGATTCAACCGAAAAAACCAATAATTGCCCCTCCAGCAAAATCTTTCCATTAAAATCAAATTAGATTTGATGAAACGGTTGAAGTTCGTTAATTTTGCACCTTCATAAAAAAATCAAGATGATTAAGATAACACTACCCGATCGCTCTGTCAGAGAGTTTGATGCCGGAGTAAATGGTTTGGAGATTGCCGAAGCAATTAGCAGAAGCCTGGCAGAAAAAGTATTGGCTATTTCGGTCAATGGTGAAGTACGCGACCTGATGCGCCCGATCGACTCGGATGCGTCCATCAAATTACATACCTGGGACGACAAGGAGGGGCGCGAAACATTCTGGCATTCATCTGCCCACATCATGGCTGAAGCCATTGAGGCGTACCTTCCGGGTACAAAATTCGGCATAGGTCCGTCGATTGACAATGGTTTTTACTACGATATAGACCTTCCTGAAGGTCAAACGCTGACAGAAAAAGATCTGGCCGAGATAGAAAAGAAGATGATGGAGCTTGCGCGTTCAAAAGCCGACATCGTCAGGTCAGAGATTTCCAAAGACGACGCGCTGAAATTATTCACCGAAAAAGGTGATCCCTACAAACAGGAATTAATTTCGGAACTGACTGATGGTACGATAACCCTCTATCAACAGGGTAACTTCACCGATCTTTGCCGTGGGCCGCACCTTCCCAATACCGGATACATCAAAGCGCTGAAATTAACCAATATAGCCGGAGCATACTGGCGAGGAAGTGAGAAGAATAAAATGCTGACCCGAGTTTACGGGATTACTTTCCCGAAACAGAAATTGCTGGAAGAGTACATCGTTTTGATGGAAGAGGCAAAAAAACGCGACCACCGCAAGATCGGCAAAGAGATGGAATTGTTCATGATCTCCCAGGAGGTTGGCCAGGGACTGCCCATGTGGCTGCCCAAAGGCGCTATGCTTCGCGAACAGCTGGAAAAATTTCTGAAAACGGTACAGAAAAAATTCGGATACGACCAGGTAATCACTCCGCATATCGGAGATGTCAAACTTTACAAGAAGTCAGGCCACTACGAAAAATACGGCAAAGATTCCTTCCAGGTTATCAAAACACCTACAGAAGGTGAAGAGTACCTGCTGAAACCGATGAATTGCCCTCACCACTGCGAAATTTTCCGTTTCAAACCACGGTCTTACAAAGATCTCCCTGTGAGGCTGGCCGAATTCGGAACGGTGTACCGTTACGAACAGAGCGGCGAGCTGCATGGCTTGACCCGTGTCCGCGGATTTACGCAGGACGATGCGCACATTTTCTGCAGACCCGATCAGCTGAAAGAAGAATTTCTGAAGGTGATTGATATTATCTTCATCATTTTCAAGGCATTGGATTTCAAGAACTATACAGCCCAGATTTCCCTGAGGGATCCTTCCAACAAGGAAAAATACATCGGATCTGACGAAAACTGGGAAAAAGCTGAAAGCGCCATCATCGAGGCCTGTGCCGAGAAAGGGCTGAATACCGTTACTGTACTCGGCGAAGCCGCATTCTACGGACCAAAACTCGACTTCATGGTAAAAGATGCCATCGGAAGGAACTGGCAATTGGGAACCATTCAGGTAGACTACAATTTACCCGAACGTTTTGACCTGGAATACATCGGGGCAGACGACAAACGGCACCGTCCGGTGATGATTCACCGCGCACCTTTTGGATCGATGGAACGTTTTTGTGCCGTGCTGATCGAACACACAGCCGGTAAATTTCCGATCTGGCTGACTCCTGAGCAGGTTGTTGTATTGCCGATCAGCGAAAAGTACAATGATTATGCCCAAAAAGTTTCAGATTATCTAAATAATTCCGATATTCGCACCGTCGTTGACGACCGTAACGAAAAGATAGGCAGGAAAATCCGTGACAATGAAATGAAACGTATCCCCTATCTGCTGATTGTCGGCGAAAAAGAGAACGAAACTGAGACTGTAGCCGTTCGTCGTCAGGGTGAAGGCGATCAGGGTACGGTATCTTTAATCGAATTTGCAGAGATGATCCAAAAAGAGGTCAAATCAGTTTTATCAGAATTGTACAATTAGTCGGTATTAACTAAATATAGGAGGATAAAGCCATAGCAGTTATCAGGACCAAGGGGCCAAGAGCTCCAAAAGAAGAAGAGAAATCAATGTTTCGGATCAATCACCAGATTCGTGTTCCGGAAGTAAGGCTGGTTGGCGACAATGTTGAGCCACAGGGTGTTTACAGAATTCAGGATGCTCTTCGGAAGGCCGATGAAATGGAACTCGATTTGGTAGAGATTTCACCTAACGCTGAACCGCCTGTTTGCAGGATTGTTGATTACCAGAAGTTCGTTTATGCCCAGAAAAAGAAGCAGAAAGAACTAAAAGCCAAGGCAGTAAAGATTATTGTCAAAGAGATCAGGTTCGGCCCTAATACGGACGAGCATGATTATAATTTTAAATTAAAACATGCCGAAAAGTTCCTTCAGGATGGTGCAAAAGTGAAAGCTTATGTATTTTTCAAAGGACGTTCGATACTCTATAACGAGCAGGGAGAGATTTTATTGCTCCGGTTCGCAAACGCACTTGAAGATTTCGGAAAAGTTGAACAACTCCCGAAACTGGAAGGTAAAAGAATGACCATATTTATTTCGCCCAAAAAGAAAAAGTAATTTTAAAAAAAAAGTTAGACAGCGATGCCTAAAATGAAAACGAACTCCGGCGCAAAAAAACGCTTCAAGCTGACCGGAAGTGGAAGCATCAAAAGGAAACACGCTTACAAGAGTCACATTCTGACCAAGAAAAGCACCAAACGCAAACGCAACCTGACCCATTGGGGCATGGTAGCCGATGTCGACGTAGCCCATGTAAAAAGGTTGCTCGCATTGAGGTAGGGTTCCTTGAAATAATTAATATTCTTTAACCGGGGAATGTGCCCACAAGTATCCCGCACTAGCGGGATCGCCATTGTCCTAAAAATTTTAAAAAATGCCAAGATCAGTCAATCACGTCGCCTCGAGAGCCCGCCGTAAGAAAGTGCTCTCACTTACCAGAGGATACTTTGGTTCGAGAGGTACAGTCTGGACGGTTGCCAAAAACACATGGGAGAAAGGTCTCCAGTATGCGTACCGTGACAGAAAAAGCAAAAAAAGGTTATTCCGTGCACTATGGATTCAGCGTATCAATGCTGCAGTCCGTACAGAAGGTCTCTCCTACTCGCAGTTTATGGGTAAGATGAAGGCTGCCAACGTCGAAATAAACCGCAAAGTCCTTGCCGACCTTGCGATGAACAATCCCGCTGCATTCAGCGCTATTGTCGAAAAAGTAAAGTAAATATTTAAGCGAAATAGATACTGGAAGGCTGTCCCAAAAGGGCAGCCTTTATTATTTTGGATTTTGGAGGTAACGTTGCAATTGAGCACGCTGATCCGATGATCTCCGAGCGAAGCCAGGGAGTGGAAGACTGATTCAACCACAATAGGCACAATAGATCACATTAGAAACTATTGTGATCTATTGTGCCTATTGTGGTTGCTTTTGATTTTCAATGACTTAACTTTACACTAAACCAAGTATTCAATAAAACTGGCACTCAGCACAATGGTTTATTAAGAACAACTGATATTACCCCCCCCCCACCATATTTGATGGTTTCGTTGATCATTGACTGAAAGCTAATTCGTTGGTATCATGTTCAAAATTCAAATGTTGCGGCTCCCAATTCCAAAATTCCAAATCCAAAATCTAAAATTACTCCCAGAGTTAAACCATTTGAATCTTTTGTTGTCAAAGTTCCGTAATTACATATAAATAGTGTTAACTAACTGGTAAATACTTAAGATATATTATATATGAAGATTGAGATTAAAGGCCTCAACAAAGTTTACCGAAATGGAAATCATGCAATTAAAGATGTGAACATGACCATCGAAAGCGGCATGTTCGGTTTGCTGGGTCCCAACGGAGCCGGTAAATCTACGCTGATGAGAATTCTGGTAACACTGATGAAACCTTCGTCCGGGCAGGTATTGGTCAACGGAATGGATCTGATGAAAGACAGAAAAGAGATCAGGTCAATGCTTGGCTATCTCCCTCAGGATTTCCGCTTCTTTACCAAGCTTAAAACCTACGAATTTCTCGACTACGCTGCCAGGCTGGCAGGTTTGACCAATACAAAGGTTAGAAATAATACGGTAGAGAAAATGCTGGAGGAGGTTGGACTTTATGAAGCAAGAAACCGCTATGCCAATAACCTATCCGGTGGTATGAAGCGCCGGCTTGGTATTGCCCAGGCGCTGATCGGTGATCCAAAACTGATTATTGTGGATGAACCAACCACCGGTCTGGATCCCGAAGAGCGGATCCGTTTTCGCAACCTGCTCACCAGGTTCAGTGAAAAAGATGTGGTGATCATCCTGTCAACCCATATCGTGGGAGACATATCCAGTACCTGCCATGATATGGCATTAATGAACAAAGGTGTACTGTCTTACAAAGGAGCTCCCGAGCGTTTGATCGGGTTGGCAAAAGATAACGTATGGAAAATCACTGCTACAAATACTGAATACCACGAAATTCAGGAGAAATATCCTATCATATCTTCCATTCCTTCGGAGGAAGGATGGGAAGTTCAGGTTGTATCCAAAGAGATCAACGGTTACCTCGGAGAAAGGATTGAGCCGAATCTTGAACATGCCTATGTTAATTTCATGGAAAATGAGCTCAACCAAAAATGGATTGAGATTTAATCTTACGTTAAAGATCAAATCAGAAAAATTTAAAAACACCTGACAATGAGATCAATACACAACATTATTGCAGTAGCAAAATACGAATCCAAGACTTTGTTCAGAAGTTGGTTCTTTCGTATTTTTTCTATTTTATCACTAGTTTTTGTCTTCTTTTACAATTTCGCAACCCAGACCGGAATCGGATTTCCAAACGGCGACCTGATCGCCCTGCCCTCACTGGTACCTTTTACCAACCTGTACATTATCAATTTGGCACAGGCGGTCATTGCAGTTTTTCTTGCCTCTGAATTTCTAAAACAGGACAAGAAACTGGATACTACCGAGGTGGTCTACATGCGTTCAATTACCAATGCAGATTATGTCATCGGCAAAACACTCGGAAACATCTGGGTATTTATTATGCTGAATGTCATCGCACTGGGTATGGCCGCCGTATTTAACATCGCATCTCCGTATACCCGTTTTAACCTGCTTCCATATATATACTATTTCCTGCTGATCAGTTTACCTACACTGATTTTCATTATGGGATTCTCCTTCTTTTTAATGTCTATCATTAAAAATCAGGCTGTCACATTTTTGGTATTGTTGGGATACATTGCTGCAACCCTGTTTTACCTGCAGAATAAATTCCATTACATATTTGATTACATGGCATTTAAATTACCGATGACATGGTCGGAAGTTGTTGGGTTTGCCAATTTAAAAGATATACTTATACACAGGGGAATCTATCTCTTTCTGGGACTTGGCTTTATTTGCATAACGATATTGTTGTTACAAAGATTGTCGCAGTCGAAGTTCGTAAGGGAGGTTGTGATTGTATTTGCCTCCCTTTTTCTGGGTACCGGCGTTATTCTGGGCTTCGTGTACATCAGCAAAATCTACGGCGATGAACAACGCCGCAGTGAAATGGTAGCCTTAAACGACAGCAATGCCAATCTGAAAGTTGTTACAATTCAATCCTGTGAAATTGAACTCGAACACAAGGGTGATCAGATCGAAGCTACAGCAGCACTTCAGGTAAAGAACACAGAAAAGGAGCCAATTAATGCTTTTGTACTTACACTCAATCCTGGTCTGGAAGTCATACAAATTTCAGGTGCCCGTTTTACCCGGAATATGCAACTAATACAGATTCAGCCGGATAAAGCGCTGCAGCCCGGTGATTCATTAAAAATCAGCATTCAATACAAGGGGAAAATTGACGAGTCATTCTGTTACCTGGATCAGACACCGCTCCAGCTTGAAAACTGGAAGAACACCAGCAACGCGGTTACAGACAAAAAACATGCTTTTATTACACCCGAATTTTTGCTTCTGACCCCGGAAACCCGGTGGTATCCTACTGCGGGGATCAGTTATTCTTCAAAAGGGCTCAATTGGCTGGCAACACAGTTTACTCAATACCGCCTCCGGGTTAAAGCAGAAAAAGGTTTGACGGTCTTCTCCCAGGGAAAGAAAACGGAAGATCCAAACGGCACAACACTTTTTGAACCTGAACAACCACTTACAAAAATTTCTCTTGCCATTGGCAAGTACCAAACAAGGTCTGTAAAAGTCGACAATGTAGATTACACCCTAAGTTTTTTCAAGGATCACAACACTTTTGACCAATACTTTCAAGTACTGACTGATTCAATTGTCCCGGTTATCCGTGATCTGAAGAAATCATGGGAAATTAAGATCCGCAGGGAATATCCATTCCAACGTCTTCAGCTGATTGAAATTCCCGCTCAGTTCTGCTCCTTCAACCATGCATGGAGCAGTGCGTTAGAGCAGGTCCAGCCGGAGATTGTTTACCTGCCTGAAGGAGGATACAAATTGTCCGGTGCAAATTTTGCCCAACAAAAAAAATGGTCCAGTCAGGGAAGCAGGGACCATGACCACAACGAAACCGTTTCCCCTCGTGAAACAGAGGCCAATTATCTGAAAAGGTTCATCAATGAAACATTTTTGAGCAGCAAGGTCAATACCATGAATTTTAGTGGTGTCAGGATCGGCGGCGGCGGCGGTGGACCCAGTATGACGGCTGTAGCCGATGTACTGAATCCCTATTTCATCTTTCCCAATTATTACAACTACCTCAATTTTATTTCTTCACCCAAATACCCGATCACGAACAGGGTTGTCGAGTCATACCTGTCCAAGAGCGCCACTGAAGGCAGCAGTGGATTTATGCGCACCATGATGGGACTTTCAGGAGATGAGAAAGGTAATATTGCCCTGCAAAACCGTTCATTTGCTGATATTCTTGAGAAGCAGGACGATCCGGATATCCTGAACAATGTTGTCCAGACCAAAAGCGGTTTCCTTTTCGCCTTGATGAAAGGCGCTGTAGGGCCCGAAAAATTTGATGATTTTATGCGTGGCTTTTTGGATGACCGTAAATTCAGGACTACAAGTGTAGACGAATTGAATCAGGAGATGCGCACCAATTTCAATCTTGATCTCGACCAGTATTTGCCTCAATGGTATACTTCTGTTACACTGCCCGGGTACATTCTGATAGATTCAAAAGCCTTCAAAATCCAAAAAGACAACAAGATCAAGACGGTGGTTTCATTCACCCTTACCAATACTGAAAATATATCCGGTGCCATCACAGTAATCTTCCGGCTGGGTGGGTTCAGCGGAGGCGGACGCAGCAGAATGGGCGGCGGCGGTGGCGGAAGTGATGAAAACATTGAAAAGACAGTTATTATCGGTCCCAAAGAGTCTAAACATCTTACTTTCGTCCTGAACAGGGATCCAAGGATGATGACCATCAATACCTATGCATCTCATAATCTTCCATCCACTATTTCCATTAGATATGACAAACTTGAGATTGATCCCAAGTGGGAGGGTTCCGACGGGCAGGAAGTCGTTCCATATACAGATGGTTCAGAAAACAACGAAATTATTGTGGATAACGAAGACAAAGAATTCAGATTGGTGCAGCCGGTTTCCCAGAGTTTCCTCAAACGCATGTTTACACCAAAAGTTGAAGATGATGACTTAAAATACAAAGGAATGAATCTCTGGAATCCTCAGGTGGAATGGACCCTTACAACAAATGAGCAATTTTACGGTAAACAGATTCGCTCAGCTTATTATTGCAAAGGGGGGACGGGAGACAGAAAGGCCATATGGAGTGTTCCGATAAAAGAGGGAGGCTATTACAAGGTATATGCTTACATTCCTAAAATCCGCTTTGGATTCAGAGGAGGAGACAATCAACCGGATGATATATATGAATTTAACGTTGTCCACGATGACGGCATTGACCATCCAAGTGTTAAAGCCGATCCAAGGGAAAGCACCTGGATCGAAGTTGGCACCTATCACTTCTCTTCCGATTCAGCAAAAATTGAGATTACCAATAATACAAAATCCAAAACAATCTTTGCAGATGCCGTAAAACTTATCAAAGAAAAATAAAATCATATTAGGTAAAAATGAAAAAAATAATCACACTCCTCTCTTTATTTAATTTATTCATGCTATTTCAGTATGAATCACAGGGTCAAACCATTCTTACACTGGAAAAAGCAATGGAAATCGCAGTTGCGAACAGTCCTGCCATTCAGAGTACTGTTCTTAACCTGACAAGAACGACAGAAAACCTGAACGCCCAGCGTGCAGGTCTGAAATCGAAATTTGCCCTGAGTCTCAATCCGATCGACTACAGCAACAGCCGGAGATTTGACAACCGCACGTCGACATGGTTTACCAACGAATTGATCAATTCCTCCGGAACTTTCAGGGTTGACCAACCGATTCTGGCAACTGACGGCAAGTTATCCCTGGTAAACACTTTTGGATGGCAGTCGAACACATCTGATGCTTCCGGAAAAGATGTCGTAAACAAGGCTTTTTTGAATAACCTATACCTCAGTCTTTCGCAGCCGCTCTTTACCTACAACAGAACCAAGGTTGCCTTAAAAACGCTCGAGCTAAACAATGAAAATGCCCAGCTCAGTTACTCCATCCAAAGACTGGCGCTGGAGAAAACCGTATCTCAGCTTTTCTACAATGTTTACATGGCGCAAATGAGCCTGACCATCCGGGAGGATGAGAATATTAATACGCAGAAAAGCTACGAGATTATCAAAAACAAAGTAGATGCAGGACTTGCAGCCCAGGAACAACTTTTCCAGGCTGAGGTAAACCTCGAAACGTCCAAATCCAGTAAAGCTTCTGCCCGTGTCTCCCTGGAAAGTGCCAAAGACCAGTTTAAACAGTACATTGGAATGGATATTTTTGAAGAGATCACTGTTTTGACAGATGTAGCTGTGACGCCGATTGATGTGGACGGGAAAAAAGCATTGGAAAACGGCCTTGCGGCGCGCATGGAATTGCGCCAGCGCCAAATAAATATCGAGACTTCTATGCTTGACATGAATGCAGTAAAGGCTCAGAATGAATTCAAGGGTGACCTTGCCTTATCCGTTGGTATTTCGGGCGACGATCCTACACTTGGTAATGTTTATGACAAACCTACCAAGAGTCCGCATTACGGAATTACATTTACGGTTCCTATCTATGACTGGGGACAGCGCGCTGCTCAAATCAGGGCTCAGGATGCCGTTATAAATACGCAGAAACTTAGTTATTCCAACCAGGATGTTCAGATCAAAGTTGATATAAGGCAATCAATAAGAAGCCTGAGCAATTTGAAGGACCAGATTTCTATTGCCCTTCAAAACCAGAAAAACTCGCAGCTAACCTATGACATTAACCTGGAAAGGTACAAAAACGGCGATTTGACCAGTATGGATTTGAATCTTTACCAGCAGCAATTGTCGAGCAACAAAATGCAATATGCGCAGTCACTTATCAATTACAAACTTGAACTGCTTAACCTCAAAATTATGTCGTTGTTCGATTTTACCACCAACGAACCGATTGTTCCTGACCGTTTCCTTAAAGCAAAACAAACACAAAAAAATAATTAATAAACTGAAAATATAAATCAAATGAAAATCAATAAATTGTGGAGATTTCTCCTGTTTCTTCCTATCCTGGCCTCCTGCGGCAACCAACAAAGCCAGCTTCAAAATGACATCGCTGTACCTGTTTCAGTCATTGATCTGAAAAAAGGCCCGATCGTTCAGTATATCAACAGTACTGGAACAGCTACTGCTTCGAGTGCAGTGGTCCTGACCACGGAAATGGCAGGTAATTATAACCTTGCCATAAACCCAAAAACCGGAAAGGAATTCAAACTGGGCGATGTGGTAGAAAAAGGCACCGTAATCGTAAAACTTGAGAATCCTGAATATGTCAACAATATTTCGTTCGATACCAAAAAATTGAATTTTGAAATCGCCGGATTGGAATTCGAAAAACAAAAATCACTCTTCGAAAAGGGCGGCGTCACCCTTCGGGATACTAAAAATGCAGAAGTGGCCCTGGCCAATACTAAAACCAATTTCGAGGACGCAAAGATACAGATGCAAAAAACTGAGGTAAAAGCCCTGTTCCGCGCCACGATCGTAGACATCCCGCAGATCACAAATGGTGCACGTATCGCCGCAGGGACTGCAGTGGTCTCGTTAATGGACTACAGCAAATTGCTGATGGATGTAAATCTGCCTGAAAAATACATGACCACCATTAAGTTAGGTCAGGAAGTCAATATCACCAACTATACATTACCAAATGACACCCTGAAAGCCCAAATCAGTCAGCTTTCACCGGTCATTAGCACTGAAACCAGAACCTTCTTGGGCAAAATGGTCATCAACAATCCTGATCTGAAATTGCGTCCCGGAATGTTTGTCAAAGCAGATATTGAAATAGCCAGAAAAGACAGTGCAATTGTTATTCCGAAAGAGATTATCGTTGACGGCGGAAGGGGGAAAACAATCTTTATCGTCGACAGGGGCGCGGCCCAGCGCAGAACCATCACTACAGGCATCGAGAATGATAAATCGATTGAAGTAATCGAAGGATTAAGACCCAATTCACGTCTTGTTGTGAAAGGATATGAAACCCTGAGGGACAATTCAAAAGTTAAGATCGTAAAATAGTTTACCTGTTCGTTCAGGCAAAATTCATAAAATATTTTTCTAATGAAGAAATTGACAAATTTTGCAGTCAATTATCCGGTTACCATTTTGATGATGGTGCTGGGGGTACTGCTGCTTGGTGTCATCTCCTATCAAAAACTGGGGATCGATCTTTTCCCTGACTTGAATTCACCCAGGATTTTCGTGGAAATTAAGTCCGGAGAAAGACCTCCTGAAGAGATGGAAAAACTGTATGTTTCTAATATAGAAGCCATTGCAACCCGCCAAAGCGGGGTTCTTCAAACTTCTTCCATTTCTCAGACCGGATCGGCCCAGATAACTGTTGAATACGCCTGGAACAAGGACATGGATGAGGCATTTTTGGATCTTCAGAAGGCTTTGACAAGTTATTCGCAGAACAGCCAGATTACTGAGTTAACCATTACCCAGCATGATCCGAATACCAAACCGGCTATGATTGTTGGCCTTAAACATGCCACAGTTACAGACCTGAATGAATTGAGGAAGGTGGCTGAAAACTACATCCGTAATGAACTTGTCCGTATCGAAGGTGTAGCACAGGTCGATTTAAGCGGCATCGAACAAAATGAGGTCAGGATTGATACCAATCCTTATGCACTTGAATCATTTAATTTAACGGTCGATCAGCTCTCACAGAAAATCCAGTCTTACAACAGGAGTATCTCAGGAGGCACGATTACCGAAACCGGCCTGCAATATGTGGTAAAAGGAGTAAGTCTTTTACAGCAGAAAGAAGATTTTGAGAATCTCATTGTCGGATACAAAGCAACCATAACAGGTAAACCCAATTCCGAAAAGGCACCGACATTTTTAAAGGATGTTGCAAAGGTCAGTTTTGAAAACAAAGAACCAGTCAACATAGTCCGAATCAACGGCGAAAGATGCATTGCCCTCTCCATCTACAAAGAGACCAAATACAACACAGTTAAGGCAGTCGAAGAGATCAACAAGACTTTGGCTACCATCGAAAAAGCACTCCCGGGTTACAAATTCTCGGTAGTATCCAACCAGGGTACATTTATCAAAAGTGCTGTTGATGAGGTGAAAAACACCATGTATTTCGGTATCATCCTTGCCGTTATAATACTATTCCTGTTCCTGAGGCAAATTGGAACCACACTGATTGTCAGTTTGTCTATTCCGATTTCTATCGTGGCTACTTTCAACCTGATGTACTTTAACGGACTTTCGCTCAATATAATGACACTTGGTGGTCTTGCGTTGGGGGTAGGGATGCTTGTTGACAATGCTATTGTGGTCATGGAGAATATTTTCAGGAACCACGAAAACGGAATGTCTGCCAAAGAGGCAGCAATTGTAGGAACTGCTGAGGTTGGGGGTGCCATCACCGCCTCTACCCTCACCCACATTGTAGTCTTCCTTCCGATCATATACATGCACGGCGCGGCTGGTGCCCTTTTCAAAGACCAGGCCTGGACGGTTGCCTTTTCCCTGTTTTCCTCTCTCATCGTTGCCATTTTTTTGATACCGATGTTGTATCACCGTTTGTTTATGAACAAAAAAGGCTCCTCGATATCTATTCAGACAAATACAGGATACAGCGACTTTTTGATCAGAATTCTGCCTCACCGCATGAATATCATTATTGCCTCAGCAGTACTTTTCGGCCTGTCAATGTTTCTGGTTCCAAGAATCGGAAGTGAGTTTATGCCTAAAAGTGATAGTAAAGAGTTTTCTATCAACCTGAAAATGAAATCAGGAACAACGCTTTTACGTACTTCGGAAGCAGCTTCATCGATGGAAGGAATGGTTAGGGAACTCTTGGGTGATAACTTAGGGGTGCTGTACACAAGAATCGGACCTTCTTCAGGAATATCAACAAGTGCTCAGTCAATTTTTGAAGGGGATAACACTGCCGAAATTAAAGTGATCCTGAAACCTGATATAAAATTCAGTTCATCAAAGGTAATAGCCGCGATCGCAGAATGGTATTCTTTGAATACGGAGATGGAAATTAGTTTCGCTCAGGATGAAACTGCCCTGCAAAGCATCCTCGGCAACAGCGAAGCGCCTGTGGTTGTGGAAGTAAGGGGTGACGACCTGGTTATACTGGATTCATTAACCCACCGCACAAAAAATGCAATTCAGGACATACCGGGTTTGTACAACTTAACAACCAACATGGACCAGGGATATCCTGAGTTAAACGTGATGGTTGACCGTTTCCGCGCAGGGACATACAATCTGGCTGTAAGTGATATCGTCTCACAATTAACATCCAAACTAACCGGCCAGTTGGTAGGTCAGTATGATAAAAACGGCGAATTGCGTGATATTACTATACATCTTCCTAAACTGGGGATATCCGAGTTGGGAGATGTGATTATCCGCAGCGGCACTATTGTTGTAAGATTAGGCGAAGTAGCCACTTTAAAAGAGTCGCTGGCACCCAAAGAAATTTACCACAGTAACCAGATCAGGGTAGGTAAAGCAATGGCTGACATGAAAAAAGGCTCCTCCCTGGATAAAATTTCCCAGGAAATCCAGGCTAAAATTTCAACCATAGATCTCCCTGCAGATTATCGTTTTAAAATTGCCGGGGAAGAACAAAAAAGGCTGGAGTCCTGGTCTAGTCTTGGTTTTGCACTCCTGCTCTCCATCATTTTGGTATACATGGTATTGGCGGCAAAATTCGAATCTCTGATTCATCCTTTTGTCATCTTGCTGTCTATTCCATTTGCCATAGTCGGGACAATCATTCTCTTCTTTATAATGGGACAAACATTCAATATGATGGCATTGATCGGGATCATCATGCTAGGTGGTATAGCTGTGAATGACTCCATTATACTGGTCGACCGTATCAATCAATTGCGGGAACTTGGAATGGATAAAAGACAAGCAATCGCACAAGCCGGTCAGCAAAGGCTGCGTCCTATCCTGATGATGAGTATTATCACCATCATAGCCCTGGTTCCGCTTACTTTGGGATTCGGCGACAGTGTCGCGCTCAGGTCGCCTATGGCACTTGCCGTTATCGGAGGTATGGTAACCAGTACTTTGCTTACTTTAGTGGTAATCCCTTGCGTTTATGATCTGTTGACAAGCAATAAACCCATTGATCCGAACAATTAAACAAACAACTTTCAACGGATGGACTTCATTATAAAAAGAAAAGTATTGATCAGCATGCTCTTCCTCGGGCTAAGCATGTTGGGATATGTCTCCTGGAAAAATCTTTCCATGGAACTGATGCCTAATGCGGAACTGCCAGTACTTTATGTTCAGGTTAGCTGTCAACAGGAAGTTGACCCGAAATTCATGGAAAGCCAGGCCATTATTCCGCTCGAAGGAGCAATCGGTACGCTGCAGGGCATTGAGGACATGCAGTCTTCCTGCCAGTCACGCAGGGGGTCAATCATGGTTACCTTCAATAAAAAGGTCAATTTCAAATATACCTACCTGAAACTGCAGGAGAAAATCAATGAAATCAAGGGCAGTATTCCGACTCAATTTATTGTAACTGTGGTCAAAGTCGACCTTAACCAGTTGAATACCCAGTTCATGCAGTTGCAGGTAAGGGGCTCCGGGGGGGTCGATCTGGTGAGAAATATCACTGATTTGAAAATCAAACCTGACTTACAAAATGTTGACGGCATTGCCGGGGTTAATGTTTTTGGAGGTCACGAGAAAACAATTGAGATTCAATTGGATATGGATGTTTGCGCTGCTTATAAAATCACTGCCTCCAGCATACGCAACAAGATTTCCCAAAATTACCGCACACGTGCCTATGCGGGCGACGCCTATGGGTCTAACCTGAAATATACGGTACAGGTTACCTCTGAATATGATAATCTCAGCCAGCTTGAAAACCTGGTAATTGCCAATGGTCCTATCCTGCTCAAAGATGTTGCAAAAGTCTATTTTGGCGTAAAAGAGCAGACCTCCTATTCGCGTGTTAACGGTAAAGAAGCAGTATCTATTACCCTTGTAAATGATGCGCAATCCAATCTGATCGAACTTTCCGAAAAGACACTTGCTGTCATTGATAAACTTAACAAAGATCTTGCTGCGAAAGATATCGAGATAACGGTGCAAAACAATGCAGCCGCTACCATGGAGAAAAACCTGAACGAAATTGGCGAACTAGCTATTGTTGGCGCCCTTCTGGCCATTTTTGTGCTCTGGATTTTCCTGAAAAACTTCAAACTTGTATCCATTATAGCTTTGGCTATACCCATTTCTGTACTTACCGCATTCAACTTTTTCTACTATGCCGATGTGACCATCAATAGTCTGACACTTGTCGGCATGGCCCTGGCAGTGGGAATTTTGCTCGACAACAGTGTGGTCGTCCTGGAAAATATTTACAGGTTGCGAGCCACAGGTAAGTCTCCCCGGGATGCAGTTATCCAGGGTACTACAGAGGTTTGGCGTTCTGTACTTGCTGCAACGATGACCACCACAACTATATTTCTGCCCTTCCTTTTTTCGGACAATTATCTGATTAAAATGCTCGGCAAGAATGTTGGCATCTCGATTATTTCAACCCTGCTGGTTTCATTGGCTGTTGCTATGTTGCTTGTGCCCATGTTGGCTTATGCTTTTCTGCAGAAGAATTCAGGCGGCAACATGGAATTTACCCAGATCTCCACCCGGCATAAACAGGTTCAGGCCTATTTCATGATTTTGAAATATTCTTTGAGAAAACCGGCTCAAACCATCATTGGGGCACTTATCGTCTTCTTTGTTACCATATCCCTCAGTCTGATGGTCAGTATGAACACCCAGAAAGAGGTTACAACGAATGCATTCCGGATCAATGTTACGTTGCCTTCAGGTTCGACCATCGAATCAAGCGACAAGGTAGTCAGTGAGATAGAAAACAGGATCAAAGGCATTCAGGAAATCAAAGATGTGACCTGTAACATACAGGTAGAGAGTGCAAGTGTTACAGTTGAGCTGAAGGAAGATTACCAGAAAATAGCAAAACGCTCTCTTTCCCAAATCCGGGATGAGGTGACAAATAAAATGAATGATGTACCCGGTGGTACCATTGATATTGCAGATGCTTCCACAACCGGAGGCAGTACCGGAGGTATGGGGGTTGGCAGTACCGGAACCGGCAATTTAATGGCTATGATGGGTGTAGGAGGCAACTGGGAACGCATTGTGATCAAAGGTCAGGATTTTGAAGTGATGAAAAATGTTGCTTCCGATATGCAGTACTTTTTGGAGAGTCTGGAATCGATGAACGGCGTTCGCGTCAGCTATTCAAACAACCGGCCTGAGGTGCACCTCGCATTTCATCCGTTGTTGATGAATGCATATGATGTGACACTCGCAAGTGTATCCAGCGAGTTGGGATCGTTCAGCAAACAGATTTCAACCAATATACCCTTCAAGCAAGGCAACGACCAATACGACATCATCATCAAAGAGATGCCCAAAAAAGGTCAGACAGCGGAAGAAGCAAAAAAGAACAGAAATGCATTTGACCTTAGAACACTGCCGATCTCCGATTCAAACGGAGGCCTCCATGATCTTCAAAACATCAGCGATATTGTTCTCTCATCCGGTTATGCCAATATAACAAGGGTAAACCAGGAAAAACAGGTCGAAGTCCGATTCAGATTTGTCCCTGCTTCACAACAATCAAAAGACCTCCTCGAATCTTATCGGGACGAAGTCGATAAGGTTGTTGAGAATTACAACATGCCTTCGGGAATTGCAATTCAAGTCATCCACGAAGAAGATACGCTCAAGGATTTCAAATTCCTGATATTGGCAGCGTTCTTCCTGATATTCATGATTCTGGCTTCCGTTTTCGAATCGGTTACTACCCCGTTTGTGCTGATGTTTTCGATACCGCTGGCGGCAATCGGCTCATTTCTGGCACTTATCTTTTCGAATAATTCGCTGTTCAACTCCAATACAATGATTGGATTCCTGATATTAATCGGAGTGGTAGTCAACAACGGTATTATACTGATCGACTATACACAGATTCTAAGGAAAAGGGGATTCCGGAAAAACCGTGCACTAGTTATGGCCGGTATGTCAAGGCTTCGTCCAATCCTGATTACAGCCATTGCAACCATGGCGGCTATGCTGCCGCTGGCTTTGGGCGACAATGAGTATGTCGGCGCTATTGGTGCACCTTTTGCCATTACAGTAATCGGTGGATTGAGCCTGAGCACGATACTGACCCTTGTTTTTATCCCGACTTTCTATTCCGGCCTTGAAACATCCCTGAATTGGATGCGGGAACTGAACTGGAAAATAAAAGTGACACAGGTAATTCTATATCTCGCTGGTATTGTGCTTATATACACAAAGGTAGATGATCTGCTGTGGCAAATACTCGATACTGTTGCGCTGGTAATTGTTATTCCCGGTACTACCTGGTTTATCATGAACAGTCTCCGAAAAGCAACGGAAACAGTTATTGATGCGGATAAGGAAATAACCATTAAAATTGCGAATCTCGTCAAGATTTACGACTGGGGAAGCCGTTTTGCCAGAGAGTGGGCAGGCAACAGGAGAATCCGGGAAAGAGCCGGTAACCTGAAATATTACCGCAAACTGAAAGACTTTGATCTATTCGTCTGGCAGCTGCCATTGCTGGGATTCATGATCTATTTCACGTTCAAGTATTTAGATAACGGAATGTATTCGCTGATTTTTGCCTTCATGATATACCTGATGGCATTGGCCATGTGGAGTCCTGTGTCAGAATATCTCCTTTTCAGGGCTGAAAGTGAAGACAAGAAGTGGATGGGTAAAGTAGCAAGATCCGGTTACAAGATCATGTATTGGGGAATTCCCGTTCTTGTCCTTGCATTTTTCTATTTTAAATGGGAAAAAATTGTTTCAATTGCCGTTCTCGGCGCTGTGTGGTACTTTGCACTGGCAGTCCATACTACCGCCGACAGATTATACCGTGAAAACGTAAACATCGAAAGGTTAAAAGGCCGTTTTGCAAAAATCAGAAGGGTATTCTACAAAATTGTAGAGCAAATGCCTGTAATCGGACGCAAAAGGGATCCTTTCAAAGCATTGAAAGGTGTCTCCCTTGAAATTAATACCGGAATGATTGGCTTACTCGGACCAAACGGTGCGGGAAAATCGACCATGATGCGTGTAATCTGCGGAATCTATGAACAAAGCTACGGCAAGGTCTGGATCAACGGCATCGATACACAGGAAAAGCGGGAAGAATTACAGGGGCTGATAGGTTATTTACCTCAGGAATTCGGGACATACGAAAATATGTCTGCCTATGAATTTCTCGACTACCAGGGTATTCTTAAAGGATTGACTGATGCAGCAACAAGAGACAAACGGATCGAATACGTTTTGAGTTCTGTGCACCTTTGGGACCGCAAGGATGATAAAATCGGAGGTTTCTCAGGTGGTATGAAACAGCGTATGGGTATCGCCCAGATTCTGCTCCATCTGCCGCGGATTCTCGTTGTGGATGAACCTACAGCTGGTTTGGATCCGCGTGAAAGGATCCGCTTCAGGAACCTGTTGGTTGAACTGAGCCGCGAAAGGATTGTGATCTTCTCCACACACATCATCGAGGATATTTCGAGCTCCTGTAACCAGGTAGCGGTCGTCAACCGCGGAGAACTGTGTTACGCAGGTCATCCGAACGATATGGTCAAACTGGCCGAAGGATTTGTCTGGCAGTTCAGCATTCCTGCCAAAGAGTTTGATGCCTTCCCGATGAAAGAACGTGTCATTCATCACATGCGTGATGGCAACATGATCAAGATCCGGTACCTGTCGGTTGAAAAACCTGCAGAAGATGCAGTAGCGGTCAAACCGGTTCTTGAGGAAGCGTATTTATGCATCCTTAAGGGATTTAAAAAGAACAATATTTGATATATAAACGAAGATGGATAAAGCAAAAATAAAGAGTAACCTCAGGAATAGAATTGATTTAGTCTGGAAAATGGCAGGGTATAACCTGAAGATCATTTTTGCCGGCCGGTTTTTTTGGTTCGTACTCGCGTCGTTGGTCTTTTTTATATTATTGTCACTTCAACTGGTCTTTAACAAACCCGGTTTCAACTCTTCAAGTGTATACAATGTCCTTGTAGTCCCTGGAATTCTCCTGGTCTTCTACCCTACCGTATTTGGTATCCAGAATGATGCAGACTCCAGAATCCTTGAAATTCTTTTCGGCATTCCGGATTACCGTTACAAAGTTTGGCTGATCCGTCTCTTTATGATCTTCCTGCTTACCTGGGCCATCATCTATGTTTTCTGCTGGTTTGGTTATTTTGCCCTTACGCCGTATCCTGTATTTAACATGTCGTTTCAACTGATGTTTCCGATCCTGTTTTTGGGATGTCTGTCATTTCTTGTTTCCACGATCGTGAAAAACGGTAACGGAACAGCAGTAGTAATTATTATCATTGGTGTTGCGCTGCTGTTTCTCAGCGATAGCTTGGGCAATACCCAGTGGAATGTCCTGCACAACCCCTACAGCATCCCGCAAAGGATGAACGAAATGGTTTGGGCCCAGATCTCCCAAAAGAACAGGCTCTTTCTGTCTATCGGCAGTTTGGTGTTTTTATTGTGGGGTTTGACAAATTTGCAAAAGAGGGAGAAGTTTCTGAAATAACAATTTTCAGTGTTGATATTAATTCGTTATTTTTACAATTGGACGGACGTACTAACGGTTAATTATCATATCATGAAAACAAGAATCCCGCTGTTTATCGCATTTTTTGCGGTTGTTACTGCAAATGCCCAGTTTTCGCTGAAAGCGCCTGGCGTAAAATGGGACCAAAGCTACACTTTTGACAAATGCAACTCCTTCAAAATTGAGGCTTATGCGAAGAACAATGAACTGATGCGTGCCTCAGAGGTCAAAACCTATTACCAATCAGGTGGAGATAATTTTTTGGTCAAATTTGTCAACGGAGGGAAAGGCAATGATATGGAAACCATCCTGGATAAGAAAAATGAAGTCGCTGTCCAGATGTTCGGTTCCGGTGGAGGTGCTACTCCTAACTACAATGCAGGCGCCTATAAATATCCGGCCGAAGGTGATCTGAAAAAACTGGAGATTGTACCAACAGCCGAAACAAAACAAATTCTGGGCTATACCTGTAAAAAATACACCTATACTTTCAAGAAAATTTTCGGCGAAGTCTGGATAACAGATCAGATTACCCTGCCCAATGACATTGGAAT
Source organism: Bacteroidales bacterium (assembly GCA_038323575.1). Classification (GTDB taxonomy): domain Bacteria; phylum Bacteroidota; class Bacteroidia; order Bacteroidales; family Prolixibacteraceae; genus CAINVV01. The sequence goes on from JBBQHB010000062.1 coordinate 25,715, forward strand.
GTTCCGCGCCTGTAAAATGGCTGCCAAGCACAATACCCTCTCAGTCCCCGGTTTTGTGATGGAAATGACTACCGAGGATTCGGGTGGCGGCAAAACATTAATGAAAACGATTTCTCTCGAAAATTCAGAAAAATATACCATCGATCTGAAGTATGCAAACATGAGTACCGCCATCAATAAGGTAAACTACTTTATATTTTGATTTTCTCCGCGATCCAATTTGCAGCCGAAGCACACGCAGGACAGTACCGGAAAGGAACAAACATCCCCTATATCTCCCACCTGATCAATGTGATGCAAATCCTTTGTGAAAACAGTTGCACAGAAGAGGTCATAGCAGCCGGTCTTCTGCACGATGTGGTTGAAGACACAACTGTCACCATCGAAGAGGTCGAAACCAGGTTTGGCGCCGAGGTGGCCTTCCTGGTAAAGGGTGCAACTGAAATACAAAAGCTTGACAAAATCAGGACAATAACTGATGAAGCAAGCTGGAAAGAGCGGAAACTGCATACCATCTATTTTTTGACCAATGAAGCCACACCCGACCAGCTTATGGTCTCCGCCGCTGACAAACTGGACAACATCAGGGCCATCCGGAAGGATTACAGCAGATTGGGTGAGGATCTTTGGCATCGCTTCAATGCCGGAAAAGAGGAGCAAAAATGGTATTATTCGGGCATCGTGGAAGTATTTGTGAAAAGGTCGAAAGAGATTGGTGAACCATTGAAAGGGATATCTGATGAATTGACTGCAATTGTCAATTGTATTTTTTATTGAATTGAACCACATCAACCCGGACGCTGTGTAGAATCAAAAGATGCTGATAAACAGCAAATTCGCGCCGGCAAGATATTCTCCGTTCTAAAAAAATAAACGCAAAATTCCCAACCCATTTTGACAGGCTATTGATATTATTTTGTAATTTGAATAGCCTTTGTGCACCTTACAAAATCGGAATAATATACCAGGTACCCCCAATCAGCTTACTTTGTTCACCTAAAATGGCAAAAAGGTGTATGTGATATATGAGTTGGCAGTAATAGCAGACGCTCTTAACAGTGTGAGCAATAAATATTTGTATATTTACTTTATGAAACTAGAAGCACATCAAATTGAAGTGATTAAAAAGTATTTCGAGACCAGACCAGTTTTGAAGGCATATTTGTTTGGCTCATATGTTCGAGATGAAGCCGACGACCTTAGTGATATTGATATTTTAGTGGATCTCGATTATTCACAACGAATTGGACTTCAATTCATTCAAATGAAGATAGATCTCGAGAATCTTTTAAACTCAAAAGTTGATTTGGTTTCTTCAAATGGGTTGTCACGTTACATTAAGCCTATTGTTGAGAATGAAAAACAACTAATTTATGCGAGGTAAATTGGGTGATAAAGCTAGACTGCAACATATTTATGATGCAATTCTTGAGATTGAATCATATGTTGTTAGCATGCAGTTTTCTGACTTTATGCTTAATTCGATGATGAGGTTTGCCTGCATTAAACAGATGGAAATCATTGGGGAAGCCAGTAACCATATTTCTGATGAGATGAAATCAAGATTTTCAGCAATAGAATGGGATCAGATTGTTGGAATGAGAAATGTTTTTGTACATGAATATTTTGGAGTTGATTCAACTCTTGTTTGGGAAATAATCAAGAATGACTACCTGACCTTAGAGAAAAAATTGAAAAAATCCTAAATGCAATTGAATGAAGCTACCCCTGCTGGTGCAGTTGCAATCCGCGCCCCGCAGATATTGGATTTGCAATCCAAAAGAGCGGAATTCTTTTACGGAAATTGACCCAAACATATATAATTAGCTGGAAATTGCTGTGAGCAATATTTCAGTCAAGGAGATTACAAATCTCCGGCTTGCGGGGCGCGGATGCGTCCTAGGTTAAGTGAGACATCTGCCAGGTCGATTGAGATGCGTACTAGGTACAGTTAGATGTCTACTAGGGATACTGAGATGCGTCCCAGGTACAGTTAGATGCTTGCTGGGATGATCAACCCGGACGCCCACGAAGGGGCGCCCCTACATGGGCGTCCGGACAAAATCAATTGAACCAACATTATGCGGCCCTAAAAATCCAATATTCAGAAAATGCTGGTCAGCAACGCACATTCAACCCCGTCGCCACTGCCTTAATCAAATCAAATCCACCGCCGTTCTACAAATTACAGACCAGACAACACGGGGAATTCAACTATGACCGTCTCTGATATTGAATTAAATTTTAAAACAGTTGCATCTTTGGGAAAAATGTCCTATATTTGTAGACAAATGTCAAATAGATTAGTATGGATACCACAAAATCAACTATTGAACAAAAATTAAATAAGGAGGTAGCAACCCTCTTCGAAGAACCCTCCACGAGTTATGAACTTAGCCATATCAGGAATAAATTGACTTACAATGACTTTCTTTCTGACAAAATGCTCATCATTGCTGCAATTCGAAGAGGTATTCCCTATTCGTTTTTTGACTTGATTCAATCCAACGCTCCACTTAGTGAGTCTGACTGGGCCAATTTTTTAGATATTTCCACGAAGTCCCTGCATCGTTATAAACTGTCTTCCAAAAGATTTAAGCCTTACCAGTCTGAAAAGATAATTGAAATGGCCGAGGTTACCAATGTAGGAATAGATGTTTTTGGTGATATGGATAAATTTAAATTGTGGCTTACTACTCCAAATTTCGCCTTAGGGAATATGAAGCCGATGGAATTGCTAAAAGACTCATACGGAAAAGAATTAGTAATTAGTGAATTGACAAGAATAAATTATGGAATCTTAGTCTAAAGATGGAGGCTTTTAGATTATCCCGCGAAAAATTTGCCTCCCCTCTTTCAGGAAAAGGAGCTGCTTGTAAGGGTGCAAGATGGAATTCTATCGGAGTTGAATTAATTTATTCTGCATCAAATCGTTCGCTTGCTATGGCAGAAATTGCAGTTCATTTTACACTTGCAACACTCCCAAGCGACTACATTATGATGACTTTATTTATTCCGGATGATGTTCCAACTAAAAAACTAAATGAATCTGACTTACCGACTGATTGGAATACATTTCCACACCCTTCATCCACCCAGACAATTGGGGATATGTTTGTTTCAGAAAATAAATATTGTGTTTTGCAAATACCCTCCGCTGTGACGCAGGGAGATTATAATTTTTTAATAAATCCAAATCACCCGGACTTTTCAAAAATTAAAATCATTGCGACATCTAAGTTCCCATTTGACAAGAGAATTTTCAAATAAAAACAATAGTATTGATCCCGAACGCCCACGTAGGGGCGCCCCTACGTGGGCGTCCTCGTTACATAAATCAGAAGAAACTGACAAACAGCGCCACATTCAACCCTGTCACCACCAAGCCAACCAGATAAAGCCAGAAAGCATTGAATTTACTGTTTTTGTATTTCCCCATTACCTTGTCAGAGGAAGTCAGGTAGACTTGTAAAAAGATAGTAATTGGTAATTGTATGCTCAGGATCATCTGCGAATAAATCAACCCGTTAAAAGGATTAGAAATGACGAAAATCAGCAGCAAGGCTAAAATGAAAGAAATGGCAACACCCAGCCGGGAGTGGTTGTCTTTGATATCGTAAGGTTCCTGAAAAATTCCTGAAAAAATGGATCCTGCCGCCATGCCGGAGGTAATGGTCGATGCAACTCCAGCAAACAGCAAAGCAACAGCAAAAACTATCCCTGAATGTGCCCCCAGCAATGGTGCCAGCAACCCCTGTGCCTGCTGCAATTCAGTCACCTCCGTCCCTAAACCGAAGAATGCAGCTGCTGCCAGCAATATCATCGCACTGTTGATGGCCCATCCGATCAGCATGGATATCAGCGTATCCAGGAACTCGAACTTCATCTGCTTCTTGATCGTTTTCTCATCCTCCAGGTTCCATTGCCGGCTCTGGATAATCTCACTGTGCAGAAAGAGGTTATGCGGCATCACGACAGCCCCGAGAACACTCATGACAATAATCATTGATCCTTTTGGGAATGAAGGAGTTACCCACGAGTGGATGGCGCTGTTCCAGTCGATCTGCACCAGCGATAACTCATAAATAAATGAAAGACCGATCACCGAAACGAAGGCAATAATCCATTTTTCAATCATCCGGTAACCATTTGTGAACAGCATGACCGTGACAAAAATAACCACCAGCACCGAACCAGCCCTGATTGGTATATTAAAAAGCATGTTCAAGGCTATTGCTCCACCGAGAATCTCAGCAAGCGAAGTAGAAACAGAGGCCATCACCGCCGTGCTCAGAATGGTTTTGGAATAAACAGGTTTGATATACCTGGTGGTCGCCTCCGAGAGGCAAAGTCCGGTAGCAATGCCCAGATGGGCAACATTGTGCTGAAGCATAATCAGCATGATCGTAGAGAAGGTAACCATCCAAAGCAAAAGATAACCAAAACTGGCTCCGGCGGCCAGGTTGGATGCCCAGTTGCCGGGATCAATAAATCCGACCGTGACCAGCAGCCCCGGACCAATATATTTCAGAATCTCCAACCCGCCAAACTTCGGCCGGTAATCTTTCCTGTCGATGTTGTTAAAAAAATCCTTCACCTTCTTACCCATAAAGCAAAGATATCAAATTGTCCTTATTTAAAATGTCTGTTAATCGCTACATTTGTAGGATTGAAGTAAAATACGAATGGAAAAAAAAATCTCATTAACCCTGTCACTGCTGTTGGTATTTACCGCTGTTTTAATTGCGCAAACTGCTCCGGTCAGGCTGCAGTGCGAACACCTGGTCAATCCGCTGGGTATCGATGTTCCCAATCCGAGATTATCCTGGCAGTCGGACGATCCCCGGCAGGGAGCCGGACAATCAGCATTCAGTATTGTCGTTGGCACGGATTCTGCCTATGTTGCAAACGGTGTCGGCAACATGATGAACACCGGTAAAATTTTGTCAGACAGCATTTTGTTCGTATATACCGGCCAAAAGCTGGAACCGTTTACCAAATATTTCTGGCAGGTTAATACCTGGGACCAGTCCGGAAATCAGAGCTATCGAAATCCTGTTGCCTCCTTTGAAACCGGCATGATGGGAATTGGAAACTGGCATGGCGCCTGGATTACCGATTCCCGCGACATTGTCCTTAAACCGGCCCCCTATTTCCGCCAGGAAATCGATGTAAAGAAGAAGGTGGTTTCTGCCCGGGCATACGTTGCCGTCGGCGGACTTTTCGAACTCTATGTGAACGGTAACAAAGTCGGGGATCACCGTCTCGACCCGATGTACACCCGTTTTGACAGGCGTACTTTGTATGTAACGCACGATGTAACCCCATATCTCACTGAAGGAAGAAATACACTCGGGATCATGCTCGGCAACGGCTGGTTCAACCACCAGTCCACGGCTGTCTGGTACTTCGACAAAGCCCCCTGGCGGGCCAGACCCAAATTCTGCATGGATCTGCGCATTACTTATCAGGATGGCACCGTCCAGACCATCTCTTCGGGAACCAGCTGGAAAACATCCCTGGGTCCGGTTATCTTCAACAGTATCTATACCGGCGAACACCAGGATGCCAACCTGGAAAAGAGCGGTTGGTGCACTTCAGGATATGATGATTCAAAATGGGTCAATGCAAAACTGACGGCTGCTCCTTCCCAAAACATCGTTTCACAACAACTTCAGCCTATCCGCGCTGCAGAAGAGATTCAGGTAAAAAGCTTTAAAAAATTCACCGATTCATTGTATGTATTTGATTTAGGCAGAAATATTGCAGGGGTGAGCAAAATTACCCTGAAGGGGCTTCCGGGTACGGTAATAAGGGTCAAACACGGGGAACGGCTGTACCAAAATGGCCGGGTTGACCAGTCCAACATCGACGCACACTACCGTCCCACCGACAAAACTGATCCTTTCGGGACG
>JBBQHB010000063.1:0-31320 GCA_038323575.1 Bacteroidales bacterium
ACACTACCGTCCCACCGACAAAACTGATCCTTTCGGGACGGATATCTATACCCTGAAAGGCGGCGCAGAGGAGACTTTCTCACCGCACTTCAACTACAAAGGATTCCAGTACATCGAAGTTTCGGCCAGTCAGCCTGTAGCGCTTACCCAAAACAGTCTGGTCGGACTCTTTATGCACAGCGATGTGCCGCCGGTCGGAAAAATTGAAACATCCAATCCGACGCTCAATAAAATCTGGACTGCCGCCAACAATTCCTACCTCTCCAACCTGTTTGGCTACCCGACCGATTGCCCCCAAAGGGAGAAAAACGGGTGGACCGGCGATGGACAGATAGCCGTGGAGACGGGATTGTTCAATTTTGACGGCATCACCATCTATGAAAAATGGCTGGCCGACCACCGCGATGAGCAGCAGCCCAACGGCGTACTGCCCAACATCATCCCTACCTCCGGTTGGGGTTACGACTGGGCCAACGGCCCCGACTGGACCAGTTCGCTGGCCATCATTCCCTGGAATGTATACCAGTTTTACGGCGACAACCGGCTGTTAAAACAGACCTACGAGAACATCAAACGGTATGTGGATTACATTGACCGGATCAGTCCGGAGAATCTGACCGACTGGGGACTGGGCGACTGGATCCCGGTCAAATCAAAAGCCAGCAAAGAGCTCACCTCTTCCTGTTACTATTATACGGATGCTTCCATTCTGGCCAAAAGCGCCAAAATGTTCGGAAAAACCGAAGATTATGAGAAGTATTCGGTACTGGCAGAAAAGATAAAAACGGCCATCAACAATAAATTCCTGGACACATCAACCGGCATTTATGCCACGGGACTCCAGACTGAGCTGGCTGCACCGCTTTTCTGGGGCATCGTACCGGAAGAGATGAAAGCAACTGTTGCGGCCAATCTTGCAAAAAGGGTCGGGGCTGACAATTTGCACCTGGATGTCGGACTGCTGGGGACAAAGGCGTTGCTCAATGCACTCAGCGAAAATGGTTATGCCGATGTGGCCTATGAAGTAGCCGCCCAGGAAACATTCCCCTCCTGGGGTTGGTGGATGGTCAACGGGGCAACCACCATGTACGAAAACTGGCCCATCGACTCAAAATCAGATATCTCACTGAATCACATCATGTTCGGAGAGATCAGCGCCTGGTTTTACAAGGCATTGGGAGGAATGCGTCCGGATCCTGCACAACCAGGCTTCAAAAATATCCTGCTTGAGCCGCATTTTGTGAAAGGACTGGACCGTTTTGAGGCTTCCCATCAAGGGCCCTACGGGATGATCATTTCAGGATGGAAAAGAACGAAGGAAAAGATGGAATACCATGTCACCATTCCTTCCAACAGCAGCGCCACACTAATACTGCCTGCATTAAAACTTAAAGAAGGCAAACAGCCGCTGGAAAAAAATCCTTTCATCAAGGTGATATGCGCTGATAACTCAACAGTTAAGCTTGAAATTTCATCCGGGAGTTATCATTTTACCTTCTAAGTCTTACGCTAAACTCAGGAGATATCCAATATAAATAACCCCAATTCAATTTTATTTATCAACCGTTAGTTGTTCATTACTGAGGGGGTGATTTTTAAAAATCACTTCCATATTTCTTTATATTTGTGCAAACTCATTGAGAATGGTCCAAGGTTATTCAGAAGATTCGATACGCACATTAGACTGGAAAGAACACATCCGGAAACGGCCGGGTATGTACATCGGCAAACTCGGAGACGGATCTGCTGCCGACGACGGCATCTATGTACTGCTCAAAGAGGTGATCGATAATTCGGTCGATGAGTTCATGATGGGCAACGGCAAAAAGATCGATATTCACGTCTCCGACCAGCGGATTTCAGTGCGCGATTTTGGCCGGGGAATTCCGTTGGGCAAACTGATGGATGTAGCTGCCCGGATGAATACCGGAGCAAAATACGACTCCAAGGCATTTAAAAAATCGGTAGGATTGAACGGAGTCGGCATCAAAGCTGTCAATGCACTCTCAGCCGCTTTCTCCATCAGATCCGTGCGTGACGGTGTAATCAAGATAATTGATTTCTCCAAAGGGGAAGTCGTTGTTGACAATGAAGAGCATCCCACAGAAGAACCGAACGGCACAACGGTAGTTTTCACGCCGGACGAGGATATCTTCAGGACTTACCACTACATCGACGAATATGTGGTGGCCATGTTGAAAAACTATACTTACCTGAATGCCGGCCTGGTTATCAACTACAACGGTGAAAAATATATTTCTAAAAATGGCTTATATGACCTCCTGAACGAAAACATCGGTCAGGAACCCCTCTACCCGATCATCCACCTCAGGGGAGAAGATATAGAAAGTGCCATTACCCACGGAAATCAATATGGCGAAGATTACTATTCGTTCGTCAACGGACAGCACACCGTCCAGGGCGGTACGCACCTGGCAGCTTTCCGCGAAGCGCTGATCAAGACCATCCGTGATTTTTACAAGAAAGAATTCGATGCTTCGGATATCCGCGCTTCCATCGTGGCTGCCATCAGCATCAAAGTGGAAGAACCCGTTTTCGAATCACAGACGAAAACCAAGCTGGGATCCCGTGACATTTCACCGGACGGGATGTCCGTGCGCAACTTTGTCATGAATTTTATCCAGAAAGAGCTTGGCAATTACCTGCACAAAAACCCGCAGACTGCAGATGTACTGCTGCGCCGGATCCAGGAGTCCGAAAGGGAGCGCAAAGCCATTTCGGGCATCCAGAAACTGGCCAAACAAAGGGCCAAAAAAGTCAGTCTTCACAACAAAAAGCTGAGAGACTGCCGTTTACATTACAATACTCCCCACGAAAACAAAGAAAACAGCTCCATTTTCATCACAGAGGGAGATTCGGCCAGCGGTTCTATCACCAAATCACGAGATGTCAACACCCAGGCCGTTTTCAGCCTACGGGGCAAACCGCTGAACTCATATGGATTAACCAAGAAAATTGTTTACGAAAACGAGGAATTTAACCTGTTGCAGGCTGCCTTGAATATTGAGGAGGGCATCGACGAACTCCGCTACAATAAAGTCATTATTGCAACCGATGCCGATGTGGACGGGATGCACATCCGACTGCTGCTGATCACTTTCTTCCTGCAGTTTTTTCCAGAACTGATCCGCAGGGGACACCTCTACATCCTGCAAACCCCGCTTTTCAGGGTACGGAACAAGAAGAAGACGGAATATTGCTATTCTGAACAAGAGCGTGATACAGCGGTTAAAGTGCTGGCTACAGGAGTTGAAATCACCCGTTTCAAAGGTCTGGGCGAGATTTCACCCGACGAATTTAAAAATTTTATCGGTGAACAAATCAGGCTCGATCCTGTGATTTTAAACAAAAATGAATCAATTGTCGAAATGCTCGAATTCTACATGGGAAAAAACACACCCGACCGGCAGGATTTTATCATTGACCGTCTGCATGTGGAAAAAGATGAAATTTTAGACAAAACATTTTGAAAGAAATAAATTTTTTAAATGATTAACGACGGAGAACTCTCACCCGACGATCTTTTATCCGAACCGGGAGATCAGGGTGAAAAAAAAGAGCTGCACCACATCATCTATTTGTCGACGATGTACCAGAACTGGTTTCTCGATTATGCCTCCTATGTCATACTCGAGCGGGCCGTTCCGTACGTCAACGACGGATTGAAACCGGTCCAGCGCAGGATTCTCCATGCTATGCGGCAGATGGACGACGGCCGTTACACCAAAGTTGCCAACATCATCGGCCAGACCATGATGTACCATCCCCACGGAGATGCCTCTATTGGTGATGCATTGGTCCAGCTGGGCCAAAAAGACCTGTTGATAGATTGCCAGGGAAACTGGGGAAATATCCATACCGGCGACGGCGCAGCGGCTCCGCGATACATCGAGGCACGTCTTTCCAAGTTTGCCCTTGATGTACTTTTCAATCCCAAAACGACCAAGTGGCAGCAATCATACGACGGCCGGAACAGGGAACCTGTTACTTTACCGGCTAAATTCCCGCTGCTGCTGGCCCAGGGCGTCGAAGGCATCGCTGTCGGCCTTGCCTCGAAGATCCTGCCGCACAACTTTCTGGAGCTGATTGATGCTTCCGTCGCGCACCTGAAAAATGAGCCTTTTGAATTGTTCCCTGACTTTCCTACCGGAGGATTCCTCGATGTTTCAAAATACAACGACGGATTGCGCGGCGGAGCTATCAAGGTGCGTGCAAAAATCGAAAAACTTGACAACAAAACACTGGTTATCACAGAGATTCCATTCGGGAAGACTACCTCCTCTTTGATCGAAACCATCGTCAAAGCCTTCGAAAAGGGAAAGATCAAAATCCGCAAGATCGACGATAATACAGCGGCAAATGTGGAAATTCTGGTCCACCTGCTTCCGGGTACGAGTTCCGACAAAACCATCGACGCGCTATACGCCTTTACCGATTGCGAAGTCTCGGTTTCGCCCAACTCCTGTATTATCGAGAATGACAAACCGCACTTTATGCCGATCAGTGTGATCCTGAAAAGATCGGTCAGCAACACGGTCGATCTGCTCAAACTTGAACTTGAAATCCACAAAGGCGAACTTGAGGAGCAGTGGCATTTTTCGTCGCTCGAAAAGATTTTTATTGAAGAACGCATCTACAAAGACAAGGCGTTTGAAGATTCCGCCAGCATGGACGAAGCCGTCGCCCACATCGACAAAAGGCTGGATCCCTGGAAGCCTAAATTCAAAAGGGAGATTACCAAGGATGACATTCTCCGGCTGATGGAAATAAAGATGGGACGCATCCTGCGGTTCAACACGGTCAAAGCCGATGAATTGATTCTTTCCATCGAAAATGAAATTGCAGAGACACAACGGAACATTGAAAATATCATCCCTTATTCGATAGCCTGGTACGAAAAGCTGAAAAGCAAATACGGCAAGGGACGCGAACGGAAAAGCGAAATCAGGAGTTTCGAAAACATCGAAGCCACCAAGGTGGTGGTAGCCAACGAAAAATTGTACATCGACCGGGAAGAAGGCTTTGTCGGAACCGGGCTGAAAAAGGCCGAATATATCTGCGACTGCTCCGATATCGACGACATCATCGTCTTCAGGAAAGACGGCACCTACTTTATTTCCAAAGTTTCGGAAAAGGCTTTCGTTGGTAAAAATCTGCTGCATGTAGCCGTTTTTGAGAAAAACAACGACCGCACCATCTACAACCTGGTTTACAGGGACGGGAAAGGCGGGAACAATTACATGAAACGGTTTGCCGTTACCGGCGTTACCCGCGATAAAGAATACAACATGACGCTGGGTACCGACGGTTCGAAGATCCTCTATTTCAGCGCTAATCCTAACGGGGAAGCCGAAGTATTGCGCATTCTCTTCAAACCGCGGCCCAAGCTCAAAAAGCTGGTCGACGACATCGATATGGGCGAACTGGCCATCAAGGGACGATCCTCGATGGGAAACCTGGTTTCCAAGAACGAGATCCACAAGATAACGCTGAAGGAGAAGGGAATTTCGACACTCGGCGGACGCAAGATCTGGTTCGACGAGGATGTGCTCCGCCTCAATGCCGACTCAAGGGGAGTCTACCTGGGCGAATTTACCGGTGACGATAAAATTCTTGTTATGGATAAAGATGGATTCTTCCACCTCTATTCCTACGATTTGGAGAATCATTTTGAGAAAAACATCCTCTCGATATGCAAATATAAGCCGGATAAAATAGCTTCCGTCCTCTATTTTGATGCAGAGCAGAACTTCCAATATCTCAAGCGCTTCAATATAGAACCCAACGCCGGTAAGCAGTGCAGGTTTATCGGAGATTTCCCCGACAACAAACTGACCAGCCTCACATGGGAGAAATATCCGCAATACGAGATAGAATTCGGAGGTGTGCAAGAAGGAAGGGAAAAAGAAATTATCGACGTTTCCGAATTCATTGCTGTCAAATCGTACAAGGCAAAAGGGAAAAGAGTCACTACATTTGAAATCAAACAAATAACCGAAATAGAACCGCTTATAAAGGAAGAGGAGGAGGAAGAAGAAGCAGTTCTTCCTGAAAAAGAATTAACAGCGCAGGAATCTCCTGCTCAGGAAGAGATTGAACTGATTGATGATATCCCATTTGAAATAATCAGACCCGGAAAAGATGGGGAGCCGGATCAGATGACGCTAAATTTTGAGTAATGAGAATTTTTCTGACCGGTTACATGGGAAGCGGCAAATCGACCATCGGACGTAAAGTAGCTGGCCTAATGGGCATTAATTTCATCGATCTGGACAAGTACATCGAAGAGCGGAATTTCAAATCTGTTCCTGACATTTTTGCGGTGGAAGGTGAAGAGGCTTTCCGTTTAAAGGAGAGGCAGGCGCTGCAGGAAGTAGCCCAGTTTGAGGAAATTGTTGTTGGCACAGGCGGTGGAGCTCCCTGTTTTTTCGACAACATGAAGCTGATGAACGATGCCGGTATAACCATTTACCTGGCCCCCGACAATGAAACCCTTGCCTTCAGGCTGCTGAAATCCAAGACAGAGCGCCCGCTGATTGCCGGAAAATCGAAAGAAGAATTACAGTTGTTTATTAGGCAAGCCCTTGCAAAACGTGCCCCGTTCTACGAACAATCCAAAATTATCATCCGTGGCAAAAATGATGTACTGCCGGAGGAGGTATTGCGATTGATTCGTGAATATGTTCTAATCAAACCGCAACGCCCTGTCCGGCGAGATCCTTGACACATACCAGGAAGGTAAAATCAGCATCAGCAGCGTAATCATCAATGTACCGGCATTCAGCAACAGGAGATGAGAGATTTTCAGGTTGATCGGCACATATTCGAGGTAGTAGGAGGCCGCATCCAACCTGAAAATATGGAAATAGGACTGCAGCAGGCAAAAACCTATTCCGGCAATGTTTCCCCACAACATTCCCCTTCCGATCAAAAAGAAAGCAAGATAAAGGAAGATTTTACGGATACTCTGGTTGTTGCCTCCTACAGCCTTTAGTGTCCCGATCATCGAAGTACGTTCAAGTATTAAGATCAACAGTCCTGAAACCATATTAAAACCGGCAACAATGATAATAAGCGTCAAAATAATCCAGACATTCAGATCGAGCAGGTTCAGCCAATCGAAAATCTGAGGGTACTTGGAAGTGATGCTGACAGGCCGAAGAAGTGTAGAATCCTGTTCCGAATAGTGGATGGTAAGTTCTTTGGCTTTCTTCGTTAGTTCGTCCAGCCTGTCGAAATTGTTGAGGGTGATTTCAAATCCGCTCACCTGATCTTGCCGCCAGTTATTAAGTTTCCGTACCTGCTGGATATCGGCCAAAACAAAAAGCCGGTCAAACTCCTCGAGGCTTGACTGGTAAATACCTGAAACAGAGAACCTGCGCATTCGCTGGTTGGTGGCATCGTCATTCAGAAAATAGCAAAACATCGGATCTCCGGTTTTCAACTTCAACATGGAAGCCACTTGCCCCGATATCAAAACTTTGTCAGTACTGCCCGAATCACTGACCGAAAAAACAGAACCGGCAACCAGGTTTTCCCTGAAAAACTGCCAGTCGAAATCTGGTCCGACCCCTTTTAATACCATGCCCATCATCTCATCATCTGTCTTGATAATGCCCGGTTTTGTAGCAAATACCTCCACATGCTTCACTCCTTCAAGGTTTGTTAAACGTTCCAGCCAGGGTTGATTCTTGTTGACAGGAATGGTTTCGAAGGATGAGTTGGAATCAAAATTCACAATCTGGATGTGTGCGCCAAAACCAATCACTTTGTCGCGGATCTCCTTTTTAAAACCGGTCACAACAGCAACCGACAAGATCATGATCATCACCCCGAAAGCGATACCGAACAGGGCAAAAGAGATGACCGACCTTGAAAATTTCTTTTTATTTTCAGGGTCTGCAAAGATCCGTCTGGCGATGAAAAGTTCGAGATTCAGTTTGGACACAAAGCGTTGTTTGGTGTAAAAGTAACCAAAATTTCTGTGCCGGTTTGCTTCTTTTTAATACCTTTGATCAGATTACCAAATAGAATATTCCAGTTTCCATTTTTCATTATTCACTTTTCATTTTCTGATGCAGGTAAGAGCAAAAAAAGGATTGGGACAACATTTCCTTCGCGATCACCAGATTGCATCGGATATCGTAGACGCGCTGGTCATGGGAAACCGGACTAAGGTACTGGAAGTCGGCCCTGGAATGGGTGTACTGACACGGTTTCTGTTGCAAAAAACAACTCTTGAAACAACTGTCGTCGAGATCGACCGTGATTCAGTGAGTTACCTGAAAATACATCTTCCCGAACTGGAAGGCCGCATAATCGAAGGTGACTTCCTCCAAATGGACCTGAAAAAACTGTACTCAGAGACTCCCTTTTCATTGATAGGAAACTTCCCGTACAATATTTCTTCGCAAATCCTTTTCAAGATACTCGACTACCGCGATGTGATTCCGGAAGTGGTCGGCATGCTGCAAAAAGAGGTAGCCGAAAGGATCTGCTGCGGACCCGGAAGCAAAACATATGGTATCCTGAGCGTCCTTCTTCAGGCATGGTACAAGGTAGAATATCTGTTTACCGTTCACGAGGATGTTTTTGATCCGCCGCCAAAGGTAAAATCGGCAGTTGTGCGGCTGACTGCCAACGGCAGAACCGATCTGGGATGCAATGAGAAACTCTTCAAGGCCATCGTCAAACAGGCATTCAACCAGCGCAGGAAAATGTTGCGCAACAGCGTCAAAAGCTTTACGCCCAGATACGACGAACTGGATGCCTATACTTTGACAAGACGTCCGGAGCAACTATCGGTGGAAGAGTTTATTCAACTCACCAACGATATAGATAAACTTTTATGAGCTGAGATGCTTTTGTAATAGGAAGGATGTTGTTTATTTTCATATACAATGGACAGCTCAAGTACGATAATTATCGTTAAAAAAGCAGATATGAAATTATTATCAAAGCAACAATCAGTACAAGAATGAGTAAAGCATACGGACTGCCCATATTAAAGGTGTATCCCAAAGAAGGGTCTATTTTAGGCACCATAATCCGTTTATCGTTTTTATTGATATAGAAAGGCCCATACCATTTAGCTGGGTCATTACGCATCAATTCAGGGATCACACTTTTGTTCTTTTCTTTCATTTCTGTTTTATTTATTTTCCGCTAAGATGCAAACCAAATCAACACATTACCTATAGACTATTCATGGCCTCGACCGGATCCAACCTTGATGCAGACCTTGCCGGAACCATGCCGGCAATCAGACCGATGCCGATACTGATGATCAATCCGGTAGCGATATTGCCTGCGGTAAGTACAAACTCAAAATCAAAGCTGACTTTGGCTATGTAGGTGCCGATGTAGATAATGAAAAGTCCGATCAATCCGCCGATCAGCGATAAAATGGTTGCTTCAAAAAGAAATTCGAGCATGATAAAGCGGTTTTTAGCTCCCATGGCCTTTTGAATACCGATGATTTTGGTTCTTTCCTTAACGGATACAAACATGATGTTGGCAATCCCGAAACCACCTACCAGGATTGAAAATCCCCCGATGATCCATCCTGCCAGATTTAAAACAATAAAAATACTATCGAGCTGCCCGGAAATCAGACTCACTTCATTAAGGGCAAAATCATTTTCTTCTGCAGGTTTGATCCGCCTGATGGAACGCATGATTCCTTCGATCTCTTCCAGCATCCTGGCAGCAGGTATTTCATTCTTGCCTTTGACAATGATACTCTGTCCGGCGTCCATTTTGGGATCCACCATCCGGTAGGCAAATTTAACCGGGATAAGCACCCTATTGTCCATGCTGGTGCCAAACATATCTTCTCCCATCTTTTCGAAAACCCCGACAATCAGAATGCTAAATCCCTGAATTTTAATACTCCTTCCAACAGGTGAACTTTCAGGAAAGAGCTGGGCAGCCAATTCTGAACCCATCATTCCCAAACTATTGCCTCCGTCAAGTTCTTCATCAGACAAAGGTCTACCAGCGGCAATTTTCAATCCCCAGGTATCCATCAAACCAGATGAGCCTCCAAGTATTGTCACATTCTCAGCCTTGTTGGTGCCAAACTGGACAGTTCGGTTGAAACTGTGGAAAAATACCACATTTTGGGCCAGGTTTGATCTTCTTTTGATTTCTTCCAACTCAACAAGTTTTGGAACCGGCCGGTTAAGATATTTCCACCACGGATAGTCTTTTTCACCCGGGGGCGGCGCCCATGGCCACTTCTGGATATAGACCACATTGCTTCCCAATTTTTCCATGCTGTTTCTAATTGTGCGTTCCAGCGAATCAATGATGGTAAAAACGGAAATAATACAAAAAATACCGATCGTAATTCCCAGAAGTGAGAGAAAAGTCCTAAGGGGATTTACAACCAAAGAGTTGTAAGCAAAACGAAAACTTTCCAGAAAGAGCCTTATAAATAACATACATTGGTTGATTTCAGCCGAAAGTTAAAACAATTTTTATTACTTTTGTGAATAATTTACAAGGATTTAAGAATGAGTAATTTAAAAAATATAAAGTCTGCTTTGATCTCAGTCTATTACAAAGACGGATTAGAAGAGATTGTAAAAATACTGCATCAATCCGGTGTTCTGTTGTATTCGACAGGAGGAACAAAACAATTCATTGAAGAGTTGAAAATACCTGTCACAGCGGTCGAAGAACTGACCGGTTATCCCTCAATCCTGGGCGGCAGGGTTAAGACACTTCATCCCAAGGTTTTTGGCGGTATTCTGGCAAGAAGAGAGAACGACGGCGACAAATTACAGCTTGTCGAATATGATATCCCTGAAATTGATCTGGTCATTGTCGATCTGTATCCTTTTGAGGCAACTGTCGAATCAGGAGCATCAGATGCCGGGATCATCGAGAAGATTGATATCGGAGGAATTTCCCTGATCAGGGCGGCAGCAAAGAACCACAAAGACGTGCTGGTAGTTTCGCACCAGGGCCAATACGGTAAGTTACTGGAACTGCTTAACAGCCAGGAATGTGCAACCTCTCTTGCCGACCGCAGACAGTTTTCCGCCGAAGCATTTGCAACCTCTTCCCATTACGATACTTCTATTTACAGCTATTTTGCCGGGGATTCGGACGATCTTTTCCGCCAGAGCTTCAACCAGTCAAAAACGCTTCGTTACGGGGAAAATCCGCACCAGAAAGGGGTGTTCTTCGGCAATTTCGAAGAACTGTTCGATCAGCTTCAGGGAAAAGAGATCTCCTACAACAACCTCCTGGATATCGATGCCGCAGTTAACCTGATTGATGAGTTCGATGAAACAACTTTCGCCATTCTCAAACACAACAATGCCTGCGGATGTGCCTCACGCGAAAACGTCACAGATGCCTTCCGCGCTGCGTTGGCCGGCGATCCTGTTTCGGATTTTGGCGGAATCTTCGTTACCAACAAAGAAGTTGACGGTGCAACAGCCGAAGAAGCGGCAAAAATATTTTTTGAAGTGATCATTGCTCCTTCCTATACCAAGGAAGCGCTTGATGTTTTTAAAGCCAAGAAAAACCTGATCGTTTTAATCAGAAAAACTGACGGCATTAATGACTACCAATACAGGACCGTTCTGAACGGTGTCATCCTTCAAAACCGGGATACCAAAAAGGAAACCATTGATGACCTTCAAACCGTTACGGTTACCTCTCCTGAAAAAAACGAAATTGAAGATCTTTTATTTGCCAATCGTTTGGTTAAACAGTCAAAATCGAATACCATTGTACTGGCAAAAGGAAAACAGTTGCTTGCAAGCGGCGTTGGACAAACATCCAGGGTTGATGCATTGAAACAGGCAATCGAAAAAGCAAGATCATTTAATTTCGAACTAAAAGGAGCCGTAATGGCCTCCGATGCTTTCTTCCCATTCCCTGACTGTGTGGAGATTGCCTGTAAGGAAGGTGTTACCGCTGTTATTCAACCGGGAGGATCCATCAGGGACAAGGAATCTGTCGAATTCTGCAACAACCATCAAATGTCGATGGTTATCACAGGTTTCAGACATTTTAAACATTAAAATAAATAACAAATAATATGGGTATCTTTTCATTTCTTACACAGGAAATTGCAATCGACCTCGGCACGGCCAATACCATCATTATTTACAACGGGAAAGTGGTTGTGGATGAGCCTTCTGTAGTTACTATTGATACCAAAACTGAAAAACTGGTAGCGATAGGCGAGAAAGCGCGCCAGATGCAGGGTAAAACACACTCAAACCTGAAAACCATCCGTCCCTTGCGGGATGGTGTGATTGCTGACTTTAATGCCGCAGAACAGATGATCCGCGGGATGATCAAAATGATTAATCCCAAGAAGAGGTTTTTTGCCCCGGCTTTAAAAATGGTTATCTGCATACCTTCCGGTTCAACTGAAGTTGAGATACGCGCGGTGCGTGACTCTGCAGAACATGCCGGCGGCCGTGATGTATACATGATTTATGAACCAATGGCTGCTGCCATCGGTATCGGTCTGGACGTTGAGGCACCCGAAGGAAACATGGTTGTCGACATTGGCGGCGGTACAACCGAAATCGCAGTTATCTCCCTTGGCGGAATTGTCACAAACAAATCGATCCGGATTGCCGGTGATGATTTAACAGCCGACATCATGGAGCACATGCGTCACCAGCACAATGTGAAAATCGGTGAAAGAACAGCCGAAGAGATTAAAATAGTGGTTGGTTCTGCCATGACTGAGCTTGACGATCCACCAGCTGATATGATTGTCAAAGGACCAAACCAGATGACAGCCATGCCGATTGATGTACATGTTACCTATACCGAAATCGCACACTGCCTGGATAAATCAATTTCTAAAATTGAAACAGCAATTACCAACGCATTGGAACATACTCCTCCGGAACTCTATGCCGACATCTACAAAAGAGGTATCTGGCTTGCAGGAGGCGGTGCTTTACTGCGCGGGCTGGACAAAAGGCTTTACGAGAAATTTAACATACCGTTCAGGATTGCAGAAGATCCGCTGAGGGCTGTCGCCCGCGGAACAGGTGTTGCACTGAAGAATGTAGATAAATTTTCTTTCCTGCTGCGCTGATCATTTTTTGTCAAAATAAAGCACTTTGTATCGCTGCTGAAATATGAGGAATCTATTCAGGTTAATCCTAAGGTATCATTACATATTCCTGTTTTTGATTTTGGAAATATTTTCGCTTTCGATGGTTGTCTCCTACAACAACTATCAACAGGCAAAATTTCTGACATCGAGTAACGGTATCAGCGGTTATTTCTTCGAGAATTTCGCAGGCGTATTTCAGGTCTTTGATCTCAAAAAAGCAAACACCGAGCTGGCGGAAGAAAATGCCCAATTGCGTACGGCCCTTCAGCACTATCAGTTACGCACGCTGAACAATTCGCGCCAAAGTTACCTCTCCGAGCGTAATCCGCTGATTACCATGACGCGCGATTCCCTGAACAAAATTGTTTACTTCTTCACTACTGCAAGGGTTATCAATAACTCAGTCAACCAAAGGCACAACTTCCTGACACTAAACAAAGGACGGATTCAGGGGGTTAAACCCGATATGGGCGTTGTCTCCGCGGGAAGAGTCGTCGGACTGGTTACAAATGTCGGTGACAACTACAGTACGGTTATCTCGATTCTGAACGAGCGCTGGAAGCTGAGTGCAAAAATCAAGCGGAATGACTTCTTCGGATCTCTTTCCTGGAATGGCCGCGACTACCGCAAAGTACAATTGAACGAAATCCCCTACCATGTTCCCGTGCAAAACGGTGACACTGTGGTAACCACCGGATTCACCTCCAGTTTCCCGGAAGGGCTTGAAATTGGTATTGTATCTGAATATTCGCTGGGCTCAGGCAGCAACTTTTACAAAATTGATGTCGATCTGGCCGTAGATTTCAGAAGCATTGTTCAGGTAGCACTGGTGGAAAACCGGCAGCTGAAAGAGGAAAATAAACTTGAATTACTGAACAACGATGGTAAATAACCTGCTTAAATACTCAATTATCTTTGTAGTTTCAGTCCTGCTTCAGGTACTGGTTTTCAACCACATACTTGTTTTCAGAATGATTTCCCCCTTCTTTTACCTGATTTTCATGCTGTTACTCCCTTACGACACGCCGCGTGCCATGCTGATATTTCTGGGCTTTATCCTCGGTCTTTCGATTGATGCATTTACAAATACTTTAGGGGTTCATGCCGCAGTTTGCGTTATAATCGGCTTTATCAGGCCTGGCGTACTCAACAAAATTTCCACGCGGGAAACACGCGAATCAGTTTCTGCACCAAGAATTTCAACGATGAGCCTGAACTGGTTTATCGGATATGCTGCCATTTTTGTAGCCATCCACCATATCCTCCTGTTCATGCTCGAAGCATTTACTTTCCAGGGATTCTTTTTTACCATGGCCAGGGCTTTTTTAAGTGGAATTTTATCCATTATTTTGATCGTGATCAGCCAGTTTATATTTTTCCGGAAATAGAAAAAAGTGAATACCTATACCAAAAGAAAATACCTGTTAATCAGCATATTTTGTCTGGCATCTATTGCCATGATTACCCGCCTTTTTTACATTCAGGTTATTGATTCATCTTACAAAATTTCGGCTGCCAGCAATGTTCTGCGCAGGCAGATCAACTACCCTGCAAGGGGATTGGTGTACGACCGCAACCACAAACTGATCGTTTACAACCAGGCAGCGTATGATGTGCTGATTACACCGCGTGAGATGAAAGCTTTCGATACGCTCACTTTCTGCAGAATTGCCGGAGTAGAAAAAGCGGAACTAGTCAGCGAAATAAAAAAGGCCAGAAGCTACTCGATGTACAAGCCTTCCGCCATAATCAAACAACTTTCATCCCACAGGTACGCTGTTCTGCAGGAGCAGTTGTTCAAATATCCGGGATTCTTTATCCAGGCCCGTACCCTCAGACAATATCCTGCCACCATTGCCTCACACATTTTGGGGTATGTCGGGGAGGTTGACCAAAAGAAAATCGACGACGACAAATATTATGAAAGCGGCGACTACATCGGGAAATCAGGTATCGAGCAGGCATATGAAAATGAGTTGCGCGGAATCAAGGGGATTTCCTACATGATGGTCGACGTACACAACCGGGTCAAAGGATCTTTTGAAGGCGGGAAAATGGATACTTCTGCCGTAATCGGGAAAAACCTTATCTCCACACTCCATGCCGATCTCCAGGCTTACGGTGAGCGGCTGCTTGCAGGTAAGGTTGGCAGCATTGTCGCCATTGAGCCATCAACCGGCGAAATTATGATTCTGGCAAGCTCTCCATCTTTTGATCCGGGTATGTTTGTCGGAAGGGAAAGAACCAAAAACTACCTGACCCTGCTCAACGACCCGCTCAAACCAATGTTGAACAGGGCTATCACCTCATCCTACCCGCCGGGTTCTACCTTTAAAGTTGCCGATGCTATCATTGGATTGGAGGAAGGATTGCTGGGTCCTGATGTGCGTTACTCCTGTAACGGGCCCAGAACAGTTCCTATAAAATGCACTCATAACCACGAAACACCACTTGCTTTGGAAAGCGCCATACGCGAATCCTGCAACTCCTATTTCTTCCAGGCATTCCGGGCGATCATCAACAAATATCCGAATGCTGAGGAAGGCTATGAAGCCTGGCGTAACCATCTTTCAGATCTGGGCATAGGACACAGAATTGGCGGGGATCTTACAGCTGAAAATGCCGGCAGCGTAGCAAAAACCACTTACTTCGACAGGATCTACGGGAGAAGCCACTGGAATGTAATGACCATCAGGTCGCTGTCGATCGGCCAGGGTGAATTGTTGCTTACTCCGCTTCAACTGGCCAACATGGTATCGGTGATCGCCAACAAAGGATACTATGTTGCTCCGCATGTAGTAAGAAGTATCCAGGATTTTGACCGGTCAGAAAGAACACTCTCTTTCGAAAAGCATGTTACCTCGGCAAATCCATACCTGTTCCAGGTTATTGCCGATGGTATGGAAAAAGTAGTAGAGTCCGGAACAGCCAGAACCGCCGCCAGGGTGGAAGGACTAGCCATCTGCGGTAAAACGGGAACCATTCAAAACCCGCACGGTGAAGCTCACTCGGCATTTGTGGCCTATGCACCCAAAGCCGATCCCAAAATTGCCATCTGCGTATATGTTGAGAACGGAGTTTGGGGCGCACGTTATGCCGCCCCGATCGCCAGTCTGATCATTGAAAAATATCTTAACGATTCGATATCCCCCAAAAGAAAACCATTGGAACAGGCGATGCTTAGTGCAGACCTGATATCGGCAATGCACCTTTCGGGCGGAGACTGACCCGGAGGGAAGGATAAAAGATAAAAGATAAAGGATAAAGGATAAAGGATAAAGGATAAAGGATAAGGTAGGGGCAGCCCTGTGTGGATGCCTTGCAGGTTAACAACGAATGGTGAAATTTTCATGAAGAGTCAAAACAACATATTCCTGAACCTCGACTGGATCACCATCATGATCTACCTTGTATTGGTCATGCTGGGATGGGTTAACATCTATGCAGCGGTTTACAGCGAGGAGCACCAAAGTATTCTTGACCTGGGTCAACAATACGGCAAACAGTTGATCTGGATTGGTGCAGGACTGTTTCTGGCGATTTGTGTGTTGATTATCGATAGTAAGTTCTATGTTGCATTTGCCTACCATATATACATTTTGATCATTTTTTTGCTCGTAGCAGTACTCTTCTTCGGCAGAGAAGTGAATGGGGCCAGGGCCTGGTTTGAGCTAAGCGGTGTAAAGCTTCAGCCCGCTGAACTTGGAAAATTTGCAACCAGTCTGGCGGTCGCCAAATACATGAGCCAATTCAATTTTAAAATGGGAAGACCCAAATCCTACCTGGCCCTGGGTGCCCTTATCTTATTGCCTGCACTCTTAATTTTACTGCAAAACGATACCGGATCAGCACTTGTATTTGCCGTTTTTTTCCTGGTTTTCTACCGCGAAGGATTGTCCAATGTTGTTTTGATAGGAGGATTTACAACCATTATCCTCTTTATTCTTGCGCTTTTATGGACACAACTTTCTATCCTGACATTATTGATAGCGGTATCACTGATCCTGTTTACGTTTCTTCGCCAAAGCTACAAGGAAGGATTGATCGGATTTGTTTTGATATCATCTTCCTATGGAATCCTCTTCGGCCTGAATAATATTTTGGGACTCGGCGCCCTCCCTTTTCACCTGATGGCCATCACCGCCATTATATCAGTCATAATTTTCATTGTCTATGGCATGTTAAAGCACATCAGGCAAGCATGGATTGTCCTTCTCTTTTTTATTTTCTCTATTTCCATTACCCTGTCAGTCAATTATTTCTACAGGAATGTCTTGGTATCCCACCAACGCGACAGGGTAGACAACCTGCTGGGCATTAAAAATGACCTGCTTGGTGCCGGCTACAATGTGCACCAATCCAAAATTGCGATCGGTTCAGGAGGTATTTTGGGGAAAGGATTCCTGAAAGGAACCCAGACCAAATACAATTTCGTGCCGGAACAGAGTACCGACTTCATCTTCTGTACGGTTGGGGAAGAATGGGGCTTCATCGGCACAACAGTGGTTATTTTGCTTTTCCTTGTACTGCTGATAAGGCTGATCATTTTAGCTGAACGACAGCGATCGTCCTTCAGCAGGATTTATGGCTATGGGGTGGCCTGTATCCTGTTCTTCCATATTATGATTAATATCTCCATGACCATCGGGCTGGCACCTGTTATCGGGATCCCTCTCCCCTTCTTCAGCTACGGAGGCTCATCGCTTTGGTCATTTACAGTGCTGTTGTTTATCTTTGTCAGGCTGGATGCAAGCAGGACGAAGAATCTGCGGTAAAATTTTCCAAAATTTACATTATTTGTGCGCATATTGTAATTTACATTTTGTATATTGCAAAATGTACATTAAGCATTATCTACTATGAGAAAGCCTGAAAACCCATTCCTGACTTCGGGTTATTATAGCCCGGATTATTTTTGCAACAGGAAACAAGAAACCAATCAACTAATAAACAACCTTCAAAACGGGCAAAATGTCACCCTGACCTCCATCAGAAGAATAGGGAAAACAGGACTTATCAAACATCTTTTTTTTCAGTTACCTAAATATTGGAAAGGAATCTATGTTGACATTCTACCAACTGAAAATCTTTCCCAATTACTTGGCTCATTAACTACTGCCATTCTTAATACAGCTCAGGAAAAGGAAAATTTCGGTAAAAAAGTTTGGAGTTTTGTGAAATCAATGCGACCGGTTATCAGTTTCGATCCTCTAACCAATATGCCGCAAGCATCATTTGAACTACGACAGTCTGATACAGAAATGCATATCAATTCAATCATGCAATTTTTGGATAAACAGGACTTTAAGATTGTAATTGCAATTGACGAATTTCAGCAGATTACTAATTATCCTGAAAAAAATACGGATGCCTGGTTGCGTTCAATCATCCAACACATGAATAATGTCCGGTTTATATTCTCAGGAAGTCAGCAACACATTATCAACGAAATATTTAACCTGCCATCACGTCCGTTCTATCGTAGTACAATCATGCAGAAAATTGATAAGATTGACGGGGTGGATTATCTGAATTTTATTTCTCATTGGTTTCTTGAGTCAGGCAAACACATCTCAGACGAATTGATAAACGAATTATTGCAATGGTCCTGCTTGCATACCTATTATACACAGCTTATCTGCAACAGGGTATTTGCATCAGGTCGACAACAAATTACCGGCGAAATATGGAAAGAAGAAGCCTTTAGACTTTTGAAGGAGCAAGAAACAGTTTTTTTTAATTACCGGAACATGCTCACCCTGCCTCAATGGCAACTTCTAAAAGCTGTGGCATATGAGGGAATTGTTAAAGCCCCGACCGCTAAAGACTTTATCCACAACTATAAACTAGGCAGCCCATCGACGGTATTACGCTCGCTTAATTCATTAATAAACAATGAATTAATATTCTCTTCGTTTGACGATAAAGGAAACGTTTTTTATAGTATTTATGATATACTGTTTCGTCGATGGACTGAGTTATATCCAGCAAGATGATAAATAATATATTTTCCCTATTTTTCGATCCTGGAACTCAAAACTCTAAAAAACACACCAATGGCGAAACAACCCGCTGGGAAAGTCATCCAAATGCTTAGCCCCGAAAACTATATCCGAAAAAAGGCACGCACTTTGCCCATCGTTGAATGCACGGTCAGTTCTGATTGGGAAGAATCCGGCTTGGCTCAGATATCTATTGCACGTAAACACACCAACGGCAATTTCACCTTTTGCATGTATCTGGCAGATCTGATGTGCCTTGGCATAAAAGACACCCATTATATGTTCAATGTCTCCCCGGTTGAATACTACGAGCAATTGGAGCAGATCAGGGAACGAATGCCGATTCATGCAGCAGAATACACATTAATCCATAATATTATATATGCAGGTATTGAGTTTGCAGAAGAATACGGTTTTAAGCCTCACAAAGATTTTACCTCCGTTACTCAATTTATGCTCGAAGAAGATACAGACGACATTGAAATGATGGAGATTGAATGCGGTAAAGATGGTAATCCGGTTTACTTTCGCGGCCCATACGAGGATGATGGAAAAGTGCAGAAAATCATTGCCCAACTCGAAAAAACAGCCGGTCCGGGAAATTACTCCATCATCGATGAAGATGAGGAAGTTGATGATTATGAAGAGGAAGAAGTTGATCTTGACTACAGCGAATTTGAAGGAATGTCTTTCGCAGAAAAAAAAGAACAATTCATTAATCTGGTAAAAAGGCTTGACAAGTTATCCGAAGATGAAGCAATACACTTTACCTTGCTCACAAATTTACTTATTGATGACCTGATCGACGTTGAAATTCACAACAAACTCTTTGATCAATATTTTGAAGATTTAAATGTCAAAATCAATGATAAAGTACCTGACGAATTATTAGGCATTTCACCCGGTTCAAGAAATGTCCCTGATAAATTGAGAAACCAGTTTATCAATATTTATGAACTTATCAACGATGAATTAAAAATTGCCAAAAAAGAATTCAGGGAATTTGAAAAAGAGGCTGCAACTTTACCGGCTGTTTGTTTCTTAGAATTGCAAATTCTTCAAGCTGAAGATTCCAGGAAATATGGAAACAAATTAAAAGAATGCGCTGTCATATATCCTGATTATCAGGTGATTAAAGTATTATGGGCGATAGAACAACTTTCGAAAAAAAATCCAACCAAACAATTAAATCCAACTCCGCTTAAATTGAATATGCTTTTCCAAAATAGGGCAAGTATCCATTCAATAGAGAGATATTATGGATTGATTTGGTATCTTTTTGTTATTGGATTAAGTAGGGATCTCAATCAAATTGAAGCCTTTGCATCCGTTGTTGGTGATTTGGATCTTTCTGAATCTGATGAATCAGGTATTGGCACATTGGTTTCAATAATGAAAATACATTTATTAACCGAGATCCTATTGAAAAGTTAAACGCAATAACAAAAACGACAAACGAAACAGGTTCTGAATTTAATATTCTTCCGCCGGTATCAGATTCAGCTCCTCCTTGTTGAATACAGGACCGTCCTTGCAAATGTACAACTTCCCGACGTTGCAGCGACCGCATTTTCCTACCCCGCATTTCATCCGGTTTTCAAGGGTAGTATAAACCTGGTCATCCCTGAAACCCAGCTTCTCCAGTACCGGAAAAGTAAATTTGATCATTACCGGCGGTCCGCAAACAATGGCAATCGTATTTTCTGCCGATGGGGCAACTTTTTCGACGATGGTGGGCACGAAACCGATCTCACCTTTCCAGTCGGCAGTTTCGCCGCCCGGATCCACGGTAGTGACCATCTTCACATCAGGCCTGTCGGCCCACTCTTTTAATTCAGTTTTATACACCAAATCATTCACAGACTTTGCTCCGTAAACGATGGTGATATCTTTGAAATTTTCCCGCAGGTCCAGGACATTCCAGATCACGCACCGCATCGGGGGCAGTGCGATACCGCCGGCGATAAATAGAAGGTTCTTGCCCTTCCATTCATCCAGCGGGAAGACATTGCCGTATGGTCCGCGGAAACCCATGGTACTCCCCTCTTCCAATGAGGCAAGACCGGACGTTACCCGGCCGGTATCCCGGAAGGTGCATTCAATGTATCCTTTCCTGGTCGGAGATGAGGCAATGCAAAAAGTGGATTCCCCTTCACCGAAAGCTGAGTATTCGCCAAACTGGCCGGCTTCAAACTCAAAAGCCTCTGCTTCGGCTTCATCCTGAAACTTTAATCTGAAAGTTTTCACGCCCGGCGCCTCTTTTGTGACCTTGTCGATGGTCATCAGGTACGGGAGATAAGTATTTTTTTCGCTCATTGTGCTGCAATTGAGGTGATGTGTTCGAGAATATTCATATCGACCGGGCAGGCACGGGAACAGCGGCCGCATCCGGTACAGCCTACCACATTGAGACGCGCCGGCATGTAGGAAAATTTATGGAGAATCCGCTGACGCCAGCGCTGACTCTGGTGCTCGCGCGGGTTGTGCCCGGAAGTGTGCAAGGTAAACAGGCCAAAACCGCAGGCATCCCAGCAGCGGATCCGGCGTCCTTTGGAACCATGAACATCTTCCTGGATGTCGAAACATGCACAGGTAGGACAAACAAAGGCACAGGCCCCGCAACCGAGGCAACGTTCTGACTGCTCTTTCCAGACACTGCTGTTAAAGGCTTTATTCAGTCTGGCATTCACCTCATCCAGACTAAACCTGGCTGGCAGGTCGACCAGGTATTTCTTTTTATCTTCTCCCCTTTCGGCTTCAAAAACTGAAGGCAGCAAAGCCACCAAAGCCTCACCTTTGGCGTTTAAAATCTCTGCAATGGCTCCGCCGTCAGGCAGCACGGTGAGTAATATGTCACTACCTGCCGTATTGCCCGGACTGCCGTTCACACTGGTGCAAAAGCAACTTTCGTCAGCGGTGGCACAACTGAACGAGATCACGGAAGTTTTTACCAGATGGGCGTTGTGCAGCTTATCAGGACTGTCCCAGTTGAAGATGGCAGACAGCGGTTTAAAACCGGCGGCATCGCAGGGGTGCACTTTCCAGAGCACTGTTTCAGGAACACTTTCTGGATCAAAGTCAGTAAGATTAACCTTTCCGTGTACTTTTTCATACGAAAAGAGAACCTCGGCCTTTGGATAAACCGATGCCTTAATCGATTGTGTGGTCTGAACGTATTCGTCGGCAATCTCGCTCATATGTTTAACCAGCTTAAAATCTACCTGACTTCTTGTGTTTACCGGAGCATAAACTCTCTTGCCGCTGTCGACGATAGCTTTGAACCATTGTTCGATGCCGCTTTTGCTGATATATTTTGTTTCCATAATTGCTTAACGTATAAATTGCTCCCTGTCATCCGGTTTCCAGGTCGAAAGCGCATTTCCTTTTTTGACCGGTAAGCCGGGAATGTACCCGAATTCCGGAGCCATATCTTCCATCATCTTTCTGGTAATCAAATCTATCGGAATGCCCACCGGACAAGCCTCTCCACAAGCCCCACAGGCTGTACAGCGGCCTACCATGTGCATGGCCCTGTTGATGTGCCACTCCATGTTGGCGAGCGGTGCAGGCCATGGGTTAATCCATTGCGGCCGGTTCACTTCAACCACGCATTTGGAGCAGTAACAAAGCGGACAGGCAGAACGGCACGCATAACATTTAAAACATTGCGCCATTTCTGCCATCCAGAATTTCCAGCGCTCTTCGCGGGTCATTCCTTCAATTTTGGAAAGAAGCTCCTCTTCCCGCTCGCCGCGTTTCAATTCGAACTGTTCTACGTAGGCAGAAATCTCATCGAACGTGACAAACTCTCTCAATTCTCCGGTTAAATCAACTGTCAACACCAAAAGTTTTTCCTCGCTAACCTGGTTCTCAACACAAAGCTGCATGATGCTCCGTAAAGTCGAAACAGGCGCGGTAACGGCAAACCGATCCTTTCCTACCAGTTCTTTCTTCGTGATGTATACAGCCAGGTTGTGGAAACAACGGCTGTCAAAAATCAATTTCCCGGCGCTTTCACTGTTCCGGCAAAAAAGCGGCCGCGGTCTTTTGGTCCCCTCTTCATACCCGATAACCAGTGCTACCGAACCATCAGCCAGCAAAGCTGCTGCCCGCTCTCTAAGCTTCTCCATCATATACCTCCTTCTCTAAATAATCTGCAATCTTCTGATATTCGGTATATGGTCCGAGTGCCCGAATTTCGGCAACTGTATTGTTGACCAGATCGGCCCATTTCGATCCTTCTGCGGCCGACACCCAGCTATATTGAATACGTTTGACATCAACGCCCATCATATCCAGGACAGAACGGAATGCAATCCAGCGGCGGCGTGCATGGAAATTGCCACTGGTATAGTGACAGTCGTTGGGATGGCATCCGGATACGATGATACCGTCGGCTCCCTGCGCGAAAGATTTCAACAAAAGAAGAAAATCAATCCTTCCCGTACAGGGGAAGCGGACGATTTTTACGTTTGTGGCATATTTAAGCCGGCTGGTACCTGTCAGGTCAGCGCCTGCATAGGTACACCAGTTGCAGACAAATGCCACTATTTTGGGTTCAAAAACTGTATCGCTACTCATTTTCTGTTGGTTAGTCGTTTAACAAGGACATGACCTCGGCATAGACCTGCTCATTGGTATAGCCTTGGATATCAATGGATTTTGATCGGCAGAAGGCCACGCAGGTACCGCAGCCCTGGCAGAGTCCCGAATTAACCCGCGCAATTGTCCTGATAAGGCTGCCGTCGCGCGCTTTGATATCTTCGTGCTCAATGGCATTGTACGGACATGCAGTTTCGCACATAAAACAGCCGACACAGGTACTGTAAAGTGGCGGCGCCAAACGGTTGACAGCCGCAATCAACGGTTCACGGACCAGATCGTCGTTCGAAAAGAGTGCTGCCACTTTTACGGCCGCACCTGATGCCATACCTACCGTTTCCGGGATGTCTTTTGGAGCCTGACAGGCTCCTGCCAGGAAGATCCCGGCTGTGTTGGTTTCAACAGGTTTAAGTTTCGGATGCGCTTCAGCAAAGAAATGGTAAGGATCATACGAAACGTGCAGTTTCTGTGCAAGCTGCTCAGATCCGCAGCTGGCTACGCCGGCAGTGGCCAGAACGACCATGTCAGCCTCAATCTCCACCTGCTGGCCGCCAAGGAGCGTATCCACACCTTTTACGATCAGTTTGCCGTCTTTCTCGTAAACCCTTGCAACACGTCCGCGCACATAATTTACGGTATCCTCTTCGATGGCTCTGCGCACGAACTCTTCGTAATTTTTTCCGCCTGCGCGGATATCCATATAAAATACGGTCGATTCTCCGCCGTGAACCTTGTGCTGGTAAAGCATGGCATGTTTGGCCGTGTACATGCAGCAGATCTTTGAGCAGTAAGGAATTCCCTTGGCGGGATCCCTGGAACCGGCGCAGGCAATAAAGACAATCTTTTGCGGGATCGCTCCATCCGACGGGCGGCGGATCTCTCCCAACGTCGGACCCGAAGCCGATGCCAAACGTTCAAACTGCAGACCGGTCAGCACATCTTTGTATTTCCCGTATCCGTATTCGGGGAAGAAATCAGTTCCTTTTACATCAAATCCTGTGGCAAGAACCACGGCTCCAACCTGCTCGCTGATGATTTCATCTTCCTTGTCCCATTCGATGGAACCGACCTGACAAGTTTTTTCGCAGATTTTACAGGCTCCCCTTTTGTAATAATTGCAGTTGACCCGGTCAATGACTGGCTTATTTGGAACAGCCTGGGGGAAAGGTACATAAATGGCTGTCCGGGTACCCAACCCTGCATTAAATTCGCTGGGGATTTTTTTCACCGGACATTTCTGGATACAGGCACCGCAGCCGGTACAGGTAGAATAATTTACACTCTTTGCCTTCAGCCGGATCTTTGCCGTAAAGTTTCCTATGAAACCCTCCAGGCTTTCCAACTCCGCATAAGTATATAGCTTGATATTCGGATGTTGTGCTACCTCCACCATACGGGGAGTTAAAATACACTGTGAGCAGTCGAGGGTCGGAAAGGTTTCAGACAATTGAGACATATGACCTCCGATGGAAGGATCCTTCTCAACCAGAATCACTTTATGGCCTGTATTGGCGATATCCAGGCTTGCCTGGATCCCTGCGATGCCGCCTCCTATTACCAGGGCTCTTTTTGTCACGGGAACTTTGATCGAATCGAGTGGTTTGTTCTTTTTCACCTTCTCCACCAGCATCTTAACAAGATCTGTGGCTTTTACGGTAGTCTCATCGCTTTTTTCATGCACCCACGAGCAGTGTTCACGAAGATTGGCCATTTCGCACAGGTACGGATTCAATCCGGCCTCCGCACAGGCCCTTCTGAAAGTTGGTTCATGCATCCTGGGTGAACAGGCGCCTACCACTACCCCATCCAGATCATTCTTTCTGACAGCCTCTTTGATAAGGGTCTGCCCGGGATCAGAACACATGTATTTGTAGTCGATGGCGTACGCAACTCCTTCCATTCCGCCAATCTCACGGGCGACACGTTCAACATCAACAGTGGCGCTTATGTTTTCACCGCAGTGGCAAATAAATACTCCGATTTTTGACATATGGTTACAATTCTACGGTTACAAAATGACGTTTCAGGCCCAGTTCTTTGGCTCCGATACCTAAAGCAAGTCCGATGGCCTGTGTGATATAAATGACTGGTATTTCACTTGGCCGCTCCAGTGTTTTGTTGATGGCCCTGCGGCGCATGTCGAGGTTCGACTGGCACATCGGGCAGGCTACAATCAGCGCTTCAGCGCCGCGATCGGCAGCATCCGAAAGTATGTTACCGGAAAGTTTTACCACAAGGTCTGTGCGGGAAACGGAAAATCCGCCTCCGCAGCACTCCGTTTTGAAAGCCCAATCCATGGTGGTGCCACCGATTACTTTGATCAGTTCATCCATACTCTGCGGATCTTCCACCCTGTCGAATTGCAGAATGGAATGCGGGCGGACCAGCAGACAACCGTAATAACATGCTACTTTGTGTGCAAACGGCCGGGTAACTTTTGCCTTGATGTTGTCGGCACCATATGCTTCCAGCATCTGCAATACATTGATAATTTTCAGGTTACCGTTGTAGGAAAGCTGAAGAATATCTGCAATCCTTGAACGTTTAGTTGTATCTTCCAGTTCATGCTGGGTGACTTTCAGCCGGTTGTAACAAGCGGCACACGGAACCACCACTTCTGTCAGACCTTGTGCCTCGGCATTTGCCATGATTCGGGCAGGAAGCGACAAGGAGAGTTCTTCGTTCATGGAATGGGCAGCAGTGGCACCGCAGCAGTTCCAGTCGTTTATTTCAACCAGTTCGATTTCAAGTGCTTTTGCAACTGCTGCTACAGATTCATTGTATTCTCTCGATGAACCGGTTAGTGAACAACCCGGGTAAAATCCAATCTTCATTTATTTTCAGTCTTAACGTTTTCAATGGTCTGGGCAAATATTCTTTTCATGGTCCTTCGGTCTTTAATCTTTTCTGGCAACAGATGCAGTTTCCCTTTCAAGTACATCACTGGGGCAAGGGTCAAATCTTGTGTAAGGCGGAAAGTGCGTGCTTTGAAGGCAGCTATCAGTCCCATTTCATAGAGCCGGCCAGTGTGCTTGATTGAATCAAGAAATGATTGATGGAAGGAGATAATCGGTTTAGAATCAGGATGAAGCATGTTTTCTTTAATCGCTCGCGTTCGCAAATAATCCATCATTTTAGGAATGTCGATCTCCATCGGGCAGCGTCCCACACAGTTCTCGCAATTCAGACAAAGCCATATAGAGTTGGAAGCCAGTATTTTGTTGAAATTTTCTTTGGTGCCAGTTTGAAGTAACCTCATCAGGTAACTTGGAGGAAAATTCATTTCTGAAGCAAGAACGCAACCTGCAGTGCACTTTCCACATTGGTAACATCGCATGACCTCCACCCCTGTATGTGACTGTAAGTCTGTTATTTTGTTCTTCTTGTCCATGTTAGTTTTATATAGTTACATTCATTCATATTACCCTCTAAAGGTAAAAATATCAATTTCATGAAAACTAAGAAAAACCCTTAAAATCTTTCTAAATTAAATTCCATTGTTCAAAAGTTTGTAAAATTGTTTTATTCAGGAAAATTAATTTGCCATTGCTCAAGTACGGAGGCTTTGCCTACATTTGCATATCAAATATGTAACAGAACATAATCTAATTAACCTCAATGGAATCGATCGGATTTATACAATGGTGTCTCGACCACTTAAACTACTGGACCATAACACTACTAATGGCAATTGAGAGTTCAGTGATCCCCTTACCCTCTGAATTGGTTGTACCTCCGGCCGCCTACAAAGCTGCTGCAGGAGAACTTAATATATATCTGGTCGTTTTTTTTTCTACCCTTGGTGCAGTCATCGGATCAGTAATTAATTATCTACTGGCAATAGTTATCGGACGGCCGATTGTTTACCGTTTTGCCAACAGCCGGTACGGACATATGCTTCTCATCGATGAAGCTGCCGTGAAGAAAACCGAAGCTTTTTTTGACAAAAACGGAGCCATATCAATTTTTACAGGTCGCCTGATTCCGGGAGTGAGACATTTGATATCAATCCCTGCAGGACTCTCCAGAATGAATTTTACCAAATTCCTGCTTTATACCACGCTTGGTGCAGGTTTATGGAACGTCATTCTTGCGTCAATTGGTTATTACCTCGAATCGGTAGTTCCCAAAGATATGCTGATGACGAAAGTAAAGGAATACAGTTCGCATCTCTCTATTGCATTTCTTGTTATGGGCATTTTTGTATTTGCATTTTTGATATACAAAGCATTGAATAACAATGGTAAAAAACAATTGAAGGATAATAAATAAACTTATTTAAAAAACAATAATTGAAGTTTTTTCAGGTTCTGATTTAACTTTAGGCCATTTATTGCATCCAACATAAAACACAAAAAGATTGAAGACCGAAACCGGTGATGCAGCAATTCTATCGATGTTAAAGGATCCGGCTCAAAGGGACAAAGGATTCCTGTTGATGATGAACCTATACAAAGAGCGGATTTACTGGCATATCCGAAGATTGGTGGTTTCTCATGAAGATGCCGAAGATATCCTGCAGGAAACTTTTATCAAGGTTTACCGGCATGCAGCCACTTTCAGGGGAGAAAGCAAAATATTTACCTGGTTGTACCGTATTGCTACCAACGAATGTTCAAGGTATTTTGCGAAAAGCAGCAATATGCTAAAAAAAAGTATAAGAAGTAACGGGGAAATATCCGGCGAGCTATCTGGTACAGATATGGAAAGCAGCGATGCTATTCTATTGAAATTTCAGCAGGCTATTCTGGAACTACCAAAAAAGCAAAAGATAGTTTTCAACCTGCGCTATTACGATGAACTCAGCTACGAGGATATTGCCGGAATTATGGGGACTTCCGTCAACGCACTGAAAACAAATTATCACCTGGCAAGTGAAAAAATAAAAAAATATTTAATTGATCATGTCTGAACCGTCAACATTAAAATGGATCAAAATGAGAGAAGACTATGAATTTCAACAAATTGGGAAAGGAAACCCCTACAAGGTTCCAATAGGATTTTTTGAAAATATTTCAGAAGAGACACTGCTGAAGGCAAAAAACAGGGATCATCTCCTCAAAAAAAGCATGAGGCTTAGGATTGCTGTTGCAGTGGCAGCATCCATCGTCGTTTTATTTACACTGGGCTACCTGATTACAGTACCTGAAATGAAATCTGAATCACTGATTCTTGTGCAGGAGTCAGAACCAGCTACAGAGCAGGTTATTCTGCCGGAACAGGATGTAACTAAAAAACAAAAGCCAAGCGAATTAAGTCAGTCTATAACCGATAAGACAAATGAAAAGCCCGATAAATCAGAAGAAATCAGTGATATTTTGGCAGAATTCTCGGACGATGATTTGTCCCTGATGGCGGCTATGTATCAGACGGATCCCTTTATTCACGAATCGGAACAATAACCGGTACAAATTTTCTGCAATGAAAAATATTTTAACCTTCCTGATTTTTGTTCTGACGCTGTTTTTCAGCCTGAATGCAAAATCTCAGAATACAGGCCGTTACCCATATCTCCGTGAACGGCTGGCTCAGGCCAAAATAAATGAAATCCAGCTTGGATTAAAACTGGATCAGGCTACATTAGATAGGTTTCGTCCGGTTTACCTGAAATACGAAAGGGATATGAGCAGTATTGACTTTCGATTGATGGCAAAACTATTGAGAGTTAATCCTGACAGCTTATCCGCATCCGAAGCCGAAAAGCTGATCACTGATCAGATGAAAAGTGCAAAAAGAATCATTAACCTGCGGGAAAAGTATAATTCCGAATTCCATCAGGTTCTAACTCCCCAACAGATCATTAAACTGTACCAGATTGAGGCGGAAATACGTAAAAAAGTTTCGGCCGAAATGAAAAGAAGGCTTATCAGTAGGTCTGGTCAGAATTACATACCGGGGTCCGGAACTAAATTACCGACATCAATACCTGAATGAACGGGGTGAAAACCTGAATTAGTTTTCATTTTTTGAGAACTCGCTTTATGGCAATGAAGAATATTGCATTATTCGACTGTAATCGCTTATCGGAAAAGAAAGCCAATTAAAAGCTGTTAAAATTCATTCTGTCACTTTTTTCTGAAGTTCAACCCCAAAATCACCCTCGACCTCTGTCGTTTCACTCCGGAGCTTTTTTGATGGAGTAAAACTCGCTTGTACCTGCGGTGCAGACTCGTTTTACTCCATCAAAAAAAGCCTCGCTTTCGCGAGGCCATCTGTGATTTGCGGAGAGAATGGGATTCGAACCCATGGTACCCTTTAGAGGTACACACGCTTTCCAGGCGTGCCAATTCAACCACTCTTGCATCTCTCCTTTAACTGTTTTTAAAGGAATGACAAAAGTAGAAGATTTTTTGATTCAAAAAAACCCGAAGGAGTCCAAATACAATTAAAACTGATAAACTTCAAGGAATTCTCAATTTTCATTTTCAAACCGGCAAATATCTGATCTCTCTGACAGTTCAGAATATAAAAAAAATGATATTCATTAATAAGAAAATTATACATCACATTTATCAAATATACATTTTTAACTATCAAATGATATATATCAGTTATCTATAAATACATATCTGATATCTTTGTATAACATAAATCCAGGCATTTCCGTTTATTCTATACACTACTGGTTATATGCTATTCAATTATTATAAAAATAGATCAATTATCATATCTAAATTATCAAACATGCTTTTTTAGTCATGAGTCTGATTGCTACCCATGCAGGATCTGTCAATGACCCGGCTGAGACAACCGGTCTGACCCACTACCTTGAGCATATGATGTTTAAGGGTACCGGAAAACTTGGGACCAGTAACTGGAGTGCCGAAAAAACCCTGATCGACAGCATCTCAAACCTCTTTGAACAATACAAAGCGACCACTGATCCAAGGTGATGAAATAGAAATAATCGCCACTTTCAAAGCTGAACATACGCTTCCTGCAAATATGCTGATACCTCCACCGGAGAAAGCGTCTGTTGAACAAAATACAGATCAGAACCGCGCATTTCTGGTCAATTACGACAAATCCCAGACAGATGTTTTTATGTTGTCCAAAGGCGCTCCGTTTGATGCAAACACACTGATTGGTTCTAAAGTTTTTAATGAGTATTATGGTGGCTCAATGGGTTCTGTCGTATTCCAGGAAATTCGTGAGGCATGGGCACTGGCTTATTCGGCATTTGCATTGTATTGGGAACCTACGCGAAAATCAGACTCCTTCTATGTATTGGGTGCAGTCTTTACGCATTCAGACAAAACAATTGATGCTGTGGATGCCATGAACAATATTTTGAATACCATGATCGTGGACGAAAAATCATTTGAAATCGCACGCGGGAGTGTATTGAAAAGCATACAATCAGAAAGAATTATCAAAAGCGAAATTTTCATGAGCTGGCTGAGAGACAAAAAGCTCGGCATTGATTATGATATACGGAAGGATTATTACCTGAATTGCATATTCCGGTGAAGGCGGACACTCATTCCGGAGCAAGCCGGACACTTTTCTTGTGGTAAATTAGTTCATAAAACTATAAAAAATCAGTCATCATTTTTTAGATATTTTCTCATTGATTCTCCTTGTATTTCGATT
>JBBQHB010000064.1:0-31168 GCA_038323575.1 Bacteroidales bacterium
GAAACGGTTTTGACGTCCCAATCCCTGTCCTCTTCCTCCTCTTCCACGTCCTAAACCCAGACCTCTTCCGAAACTGTTTTCAGGAAGTTTTTCTTCTGGATTTTCAGTATCTGTTGTTGGTTGCGGGTTCAGTTTTGCACCGAAATTGGTACAACGTCCCATTTGGCGTCCAGTCCTGGAGCCTTGCCCCATTGGACCAGTTTGATTAAATGCTGGCATAATAACCTCCTTTTTTAAATAATAAATACTATTGTTTTCCGCTTTTGAGGCGTTTCCCCTTTCCTTCGCCTCCGCCAGATTTGCGGCGTTTTCCCATACCTTTTCCAAGGGTTTGTAATTTTTCTTCATCTGTTGCATTGCTGCAACTTCCTAATTTTCGTCCCTTATCAGAGCCTAGCCCTGCAGGACCTGTACCATCGAGTTGTGGCATAATTTTATAGTTTAATGGTTCAACATTTTAATGATTTCAATGACTGATTTTTCAGGGTCATTTAATACAACCAACTGAATTTGTAAGCTGTCGAATATTGATTTTACCTTGCTCCCAAACTCGCCCGAAACTACTTTTTTCACACCCCGCGAGGCAACTAACTGAGCTGTGGCAGGGCCTGCTCCTTCAATGTTTTCTTTGCCGTGATTTGGCATATATTCCGTTGAATGGGTGTCGGTATCGTAAAATACCAGATAGGAACAACGGCCAAAACGGCTGTCTATTTTTGAAGCGGGACTGTTCCCTGTTGATGTGATTGCTATTTTCATGTGCTTATTTTATTTATGTTAAAATATCGTTTTTCACTCGGCCTCCATGTGGTGCATCTTTTCGCTTCATATTCCAATTACAATCCGGACAAATAGTCATTTTGCAAGGAATACCAGGTGTATGCGGATGTTCAACTCCGCATATAGGACATACACAAACCTTGGCGTCGACCAGTTGATCCTGATCATTTTTGCCTTGCTCAATAGCTGGTGAACCACACAACGTACAGTTCGTAACCGCAAGTTCTTTTTCCGAATGGTTAAACCAACAGCCACAATTACTGCAGGAGTACCATTCGCTGTCGAAATACACTTTGCCACCCTCAAATACGATTGCTTTGCCAAGAACGAACGCTTGTGCAATCTTCCGCCTCGCACTTTCATAAATCCGCGCGTAGGTTGAACGTGAAATCTCCATTACCCTTGAAGCTTTCATTTGACCGAAAAATTCAAAGTCGCTTAGGCGAATAGCTTCATATTCTTCGTAATTTATCACAACCGGAATGTTTTCTTCCGGCAGGCCAACAGGCCTGAATCCCTTAAAATGTGGGGGATTTGTCATCTTCCTTATCAACTTTGGCCTTGACATTAATTATGGTCATATGTTCGTTACAAATATAATGATCTTTTGATAATAAACATTAAAATTGCGATTTTTGTTTAATTGGTATGTTTTTAAACTCTAAAATGGAGTTATTCTTCCTTTTAATCACTTGAAAGAAGAATTCAAAGCGTTTAATTGCGATCTGGTGGGCTTATCAGTTGACGGACTATACAGTCACATTGCCTGGTTACGCACGATCAAAGAAAAAATTGAATACAAAGGGATGAAAAATGTGGAAGTCAATTTCCCATTGATTGAAGACATAACCATGGAAGTGGCCAAAAAATATGGAATGATCCAACCCGGTGAAAGCAATACTAAAGCTGTACGTGCTGTATTCTTCATCGATCCGAAAGGAATGATCCGCGCAATAATATACTACCCACTCTCACTTGGCCGTAATTTCGACGAACTTAAAAGAGTGCTCGTTGCTCTCCAGACGGCAGATAGTTTTAATGTGGCTACTCCGGCAGATTGGCGTCCGGGTGATCCTGTAATTGTTCCTCCGGCCGGATCTTGCGGCACTGCAAAAGATCGGATGGAAAGCAAAGAGGAAGGAGTGAAGTGTTACGATTGGTTCTTCTGCACCAAAGAATTATCGGAAGAAAAAGTAATGAAAGCCATCAAAGCAAAATAGGAAAGATCGTGCAATATATTGAAACCGGTTGCCTGATTTGATTTTCAGGCAACCGGTTTTTTAGCTCTTAATGATTGAGCATTTCAATGATATCACTGATCGTTTTTTCTTGATCTTTCAATACAATAAGTTGAATTTGCAAACTGTCAGTAATAGCCTTAACCTTAGCGCCAAATTCACCTGAGACTATTTTACCAACTCCTTCTGATGAAACCAACTTAACAGATGCAGGTCCTGCACCTTCAATGTTTTCCTTGAACGGATTAGGGATGTAGGTAGTCGCCGATGTTTCAGTATCGTAAATTACGAAATAAGAACAACGGCCAAAGCGGCTGTCCAATTTTGATTCCGGGCTGTTGCCTGTAGATGTAATTGCTACTTTCATACTATTTACAATCCTTATTATTCATATTATGGTAATGCGGGGTCCCTTTTCTGATCATCTGGCAATTACAGTCCGGGCATATTTCATTCTTACATGGTGTACCTGAAATGTGGATTTTTTCTCTGCCACATTTTGTACAAATACAAATATCCTCAGATGAACTTGTTTGAGAACTTTCGTGGTATTGTTCGATGTCAGTTGAAGCACACAGGGAGCACATTTTGATTTCCTCTTCTTTTGCCGGATGGTTAAACCAACAACCACAATGGTTACATGTGTACCATTCACTGTCGAAATACACTTTGCCACCTTCGAAAACAATTGTTTTCCCCAGGACAAAGGCCTGCGCCACCTTACGCCTGGCACTTTCATAAATACGCGTATAGGTAGGCCTTGAAATACCCATTATCCTGGAGGCTTCAACATGCCCGTTAAGTTCGTAATCACTTAACCGAATGGCTTCATACTCTTCATAATTGATAACTACCGGATTGTTACCTTCCGATAATCCAATTGGTCTGAATCCCTTAAAGTGAGGGGGGTTGTTCATTTTCCTGATTCTTTTTGGCCTTGGCATAATAAGTAAGCAATTGATCGTTATAAGCATAATAAGCAAATGCTCATTACGTTGTGATTTTCCTATTTTTGTACCTGATAAAACATTTGAAAATTAAGTATAAATAAATCTTATTCAAAATGAAACTTTCTGTTTATTTTGATTTATTTTAAATTAAGGAATCTGAAAGTTTTATAAATAAACCTATCCAAATGTGTATATATTTGCAGTCGTAATGAACATAGGCTCATAATAACATGGAAAGAAATACGCAATTCACGATTCTAAGGAACATATTCATCACAATATCGATTGTTATTTTTGCTTTGATAATGGTTAATGTTCTTCATCAGGATGACAACTATAACCTGAAATTAGAAGGATTACGTCAAAAATATGCCATAAAACCAATTCCATCTGTTGATCACCGTAAACTTCCGGCTTTGGCAAAGGAATTCAAAACTCCCCAGGAAGTAACAGAAGCCTGTCTTTCGTGCCACACAGAAACTCACAAGGAAGTAATGGCTTCTTCACACTGGAATTGGGAACGTGTTTCCTACGTCGACGGCCGCGGAATTTCGTCAGCCGGGAAAAAAAATGTGATGAATAATTTTTGCCTTGGAACAAGTTCAAATGAACAATCCTGTTCCAAATGTCACATTGGATTTGGAATGAGCGATAATCATTTTGACTTCAACAATTCCAGCAATGTTGATTGCATGGTTTGCCACGACAATAGCGAAGAATACCTGAAAGGTGCCTCTCTGGCCGGTTACCCCGACCGTACAGTAAATCTGGAAAAAGTCGCACAAAGCGTAGGCTCACCCACGAAGAGTAATTGCGGATCGTGTCATTCTTTCGGCGGAGGTGGAAACAATGTCAAACACGGTGATATTGAGGTAGCCCTGAACTCTTGTAGCCGCGATGTCGATGTACACATGGGGGCTAATGGTATGAACATGGAATGCGTGGCTTGCCATACCGCCAAAAACCACCAGATATTGGGGAAACTTTACTCGGTTTCAAGCGACAATACCAACCGGGCCAATTGCGAACAATGCCATACCAATACGCCACACCTGAGTGAAGTGCTCAACCGGCATGACTCAAAGGTTTCATGCCAGGCTTGCCATATACCTTTATATGCCAAGGTAAATTCGACCAAGATGTCATGGAAATGGTCGGACGCAGGTAAATTAAAAAATGGAATGCCTTACGAGGAAGAGGACTCACTCGGGAATCACAAATACATGTCGATCAAAGGTTCCTTTGTCTGGAAGCGGAATGTAAAACCAGACTATATCTGGTTCAATGGTACAGCTGATCACTATTTACTGGGTGATAGCATTCAATCATGGCCTGTCCAGATGAACACCCTGCATGGTTCGCATAATGACCGCTTATCGAAGATTATTCCGGTCAAAATCCATTCAGGCGATCAGATTTATGACAAGGTTTTCAATCGTTTGGTACAACCAAAACTATACGGAGCAAATGAGGGAGACAGCGCTTATTGGAAAGATTTTAATTGGAAAGCAGCCGTTGAATCCGGAATGAAAAGATCCGGACTCCAGGTGAGTGGCCAATACGGTTTTGTACAGACCGAAATGTACTGGCCTATCAACCACATGGTTTCACCTAAAGAGCAAGCAATTGGTTGTGCTGAATGTCACATCCGCGAAAATGGGAGACTGGCTAAATTAAATGACTTTTACCTTCCGGGACGTGATCGGAACATTATGCTTGACGGAATTGGTATTTGGATGTTTTTCCTCACCGTGTTTGCAGTTTTCGGACATGCAATTATTCGCATTTGGACTAATATCAGGAAAGACAAATTTGAAAAACAGGTGATCAATTATGATGAAGATAAACCTGAAGAGTAACTGATTAATTAAGACCCATAATCAAACAATATAAAATGCATAAAGTCTATATTTACAAACGTTTTGAACGTTTCTGGCATTGGATGCAGGCCTCGTTAATCATTTTTCTGGCAATAACCGGGTTCGAAGTGCACGGTTCTTATTCAATTTTTGGATTTGAAAAAGCAGCCGCATACCATAGGGTTGCCTCCTGGATGCTGATCGGACTGATCATCTTTGCCATTTTCTGGCACCTGACAACAGGCGAATGGAGAAATTATATTCCTACCACCAAACAACTTAAGGAACAGGTAATCTATTATATTTCAGGAATATTCAGAGGAGATCCACACCCGACAATAAATACAGGCCTAAGCAAGCTTAACCCACTGCAACGAATTGTTTATTTGGGATTCAAAGTGGTACTTGTTCCGATTACAATCACCTCTGGCATTCTCTATTTGCTTTATAAAACGTTCGATCAAAACAATTTAATCGTAATTGAAGATTATCCGCTTGCCTCCATAGCATTCTGGCATACTTTGGGAGCCATTCTCCTGATGATATTCCTTGTCATACATGTTTATATGACAACAACCGGCGAAACACCTACTTCAAATATCAAAGCGATGATTACGGGGTATGAGGAGATTGAAGAAGATAAAAGAGATGAAACAACTGAAACTTCAAAACCAGAGATTCCATGACACCGAAAAAATTTATGAACCCATACATGGCCGGATTTTTACTCGGTCTGGTATTATTGGGAACAATTTATGTTACAGGAAGAGGCCTTGGAGCAAGCGGAGCAGTAAAGAGTGTGGTACTTTCAACTGTCGAAAAAGTTGCACCTGAACATTCCGCACATACTCCATTTATCAAAACATACGGGGAAGAACATCCGGGTGGTCCGTTGAAAGATTGGTTGGTTTTTGAAGTGATCGGGGTTATTATCGGGGCCTTCTTTTCCGGGGTAATCTCTAATCGCGTAGGGATTAAGCTTGAAAGGGGTCCGAATATTACCAACAGAACCAGGATTATTGCCGCCATTGCAGGTGGAGCACTCTTTGGATTCGGTTCTCAACTTGGACGAGGGTGTACCAGCGGAGCGGCTCTCAGCGGAATGGCAGTGATGTCATTTGGCGGATTAATCACCATGTTCGCAATTTTTGGATCGGGATATGCATTTGCGTACCTCTTTAGAAAACTTTGGTTAAAATAATTGATATGGGACCATTAGTGCCATTTATGATCAGCAATGAATTTAATTTGATCATTGCCCTGATCGCCGGAATCGGTTTCGGGTTTGTACTTGAACAGGCCGGTTTTTCATCCACCAAAAAATTGGTAGGCCTGTTTTACGGATATGATTTTACTGTGCTGAAAGTATTCTTCACGGCCGGAGTTACTGCAATGATTGGTGTCTTATTGCTTGCCCATTGGGGACTTCTCAATTTAAATCTGATATATGTCAACCCGACGTTCCTATGGTCTGCATTGGTGGGTGGAGCCATTATGGGTGTCGGATTTATCATCGGCGGTTTTTGCCCCGGAACCAGTGTCTGTGCTGCTGCGATCGGAAAGCTTGACGGACTGGCGTTTGTTTTTGGCGGTGGATTGGGCGTACTTGTATTTGCCGAAATGTATCCGATGCTCGAAAAGCTCTACCTCGCTCAAGCCTGGGGAGCTGTTTTAATGAATGAATTCCTTGGAATGTCAAAAATCATGTTCGCATTCCTCCTAACCGTTTTTGCTTTTGGTGCATACTATTTTACAGGAATGATCGAAAACCGGGTGAATGGCATCCGGCCTAAAAGGGCTAAAAGTAAGGTGGTCTTTTATAGTACGGCCATAGGGTTAACTTTTGTCATTCTGGCAATGATTGCCTTTTTGCCTGACAGCAAAAGCAGGATGGAGGCTCAGATCAATAAAGAACTTCAAAGGGATGATTTCTCTTTGGCCTTGGTCCCCACTGACAAGCTTGCAAGCGAGATCGTAAACAATTATTACAAGATCAATATTATTGATGTGAGAAATCCGGATGCCTATAAAGCCTACCATATTCCTTTCGCAATTAATATTCCGCTCGAAAAGATGAACGACAGACAATGGGATAAATTTCTGGATCAAAAACATAAAACCAATTATTTTTATGCCGACGATCAGCAAATTGCCAGAAGAGCTTATTTGCTGGCAAATTATAAAGGGAAAGCAGAGAATTACATTCTAACCGAATCGGCTTTAAACTTTAAGAAAATATTCACAGACCTGATTCCTCCGGGTTCAGATGCCGGGAAAAAAGCGATTAATATCTATAATTTCAGAAAAAAAGCAGCTGTAGACATGTCAACTTTGGTCGAAGCGCTCAAGAATTCCACTCAACCGGTTATCGCAAAAACAACCAAAATTAAAGGGGGTTGCTAAATTTGATTTCTCCATTTTTTTGCCCAATTTTATGGCATGAAGGAAGTACTTCAAAATATTTTTCAACTTTATTATCAGGGTTTCAGGTCCATGACCCTGGGAAAAAGATTATGGTTAATCATCCTGATAAAGCTACTCATTATGTTTCTGGTTTTGAGATTGTTCTTCTTCCCAAATTATTTGAAGTCGAACTTCAAAACTGACGAGCAACGAAGTAACCATGTAATTGAGCAACTCACAAAATAAACGTTTTATGGAAAATATAGATTTCT
Organism: Bacteroidales bacterium; assembly: GCA_038323575.1. Lineage (GTDB taxonomy): Bacteria > Bacteroidota > Bacteroidia > Bacteroidales > Prolixibacteraceae > CAINVV01. The sequence continues at coordinate 7,503 of JBBQHB010000064.1, forward strand.
CACTTGTTGACTGGTCGCGTGCACAGTTTGCACTGACGGCCATGTACCACTGGCTGTTTGTGCCGTTGACCCTCGGCCTTTCATTCATCATTGCCTTTATGGAAACATTGTACGTGCGTACCGGAGATCCGGAATGGAAAAGAATCACCAAATTCTGGATGGCACTCTTTGGTATCAATTTCGCTATCGGGGTGGCAACAGGTATTATCCTGGAATTTGAATTCGGCACCAACTGGTCCAACTATTCCTGGTTTGTAGGTGACATTTTCGGAGCTCCGCTGGCTATTGAAGGTATCATGGCTTTCTTCCTTGAAAGCACTTTTATTGCTGTTATGTTCTTTGGCTGGAACAAGGTGAGCAAAAAATTTCACCTGCTTTCCACCTGGCTTGTAGCATTCGGAGCCAACTTATCAGCCTTATGGATTTTGGTCGCCAATGGCTGGATGCAATATCCTGCCGGGATGAGATTTAACCCGGATACGGCCCGCAACGAAATGGTCAATTTTTGGGAGGTACTGTTTTCACCCGTTGCCATCAACAAATTCCTGCATACAATTTCTTCGGGATACGTTCTGGCTTCCATATTTGTGATGGGTATAAGCGCCTGGTATTTACTGAAAAACAGGGAGCATCAGTTGGCTAAAAAGAGTATCATCGTTGCATCCGTTTTCGGATTGCTAACCACCGCATTTGTTGTTCTAACCGGTGACGGGTCTGCCCGGAACATGGCGAAATATCAACCAATGAAATTTGCGGCCATGGAAAACCTCAATGTTGGTCAGCAGAATGCACCGCTGGTAGCCATCGGAATCCTGAAGGAAAATAATTCAGAGAAAGCCAACAGGAAACAGGATTTCAGGTTTGAAATAGAAATCCCCAATATGCTTTCCTACATGGCTTTCCTCGACCCAAACGCCTATGTTCCGGGAATTCAGGATATTGTCCGGGGAAACAAGGAACACAACATCATGTCTTACCAGGAAAGAAGTGAGAAAGGCAGGGTTGCCATTCAATCGCTTGCTGCCTATAAAAATGCCAAAAAAGCGGGTAATGACAGCTTGGCGAAGGCATCGCTGGTGTTGTTCGAGCAAAATTACCCCCACTTTGGATACGGTTATTATGCAGGCAGGGACATGCACGAATTGGTACCGAGTGTTCCGACAACCTTTTACTCATTTAGGATTATGGTCGGATTAGGCGTCCATTTTGGTGCGCTTTTCCTGGTTGTACTCATGCTGACACTGAAAAACAAAATCGAAAAGAAGAGATTTATCTTGTATACAGCACTTTGGTCCATCCCATTGGCCTATATTGCCTCCGAACTGGGATGGGTAGTTGCAGAAGTTGGGCGGCAGCCCTGGGTTATACAGGATATTTTACCGACAATAGCCGCCGTTTCGCAACTGAAGTCAACTTCAGTTCAGATAACTTTCTGGATGTTTTTTATCCTTTTCACCGGGTTGCTGATTGCCGAAATTAAAATTATGGTTACCCAAATCAAAAAGGGACCATCGACAGAGACTGATTCCCATTAAAATGAACAAAATAACAAATCTGTAAAAATTGCGAAATTATGTTAGAAGTATTATCATACAGCACATTGCAGCATTATTGGTGGATGATTGTCTCACTTTTAGGCGCAATACTGGTATTCCTGATGTTTGTCCAGGGGGGACAAACACTGATATACACCATCGGCAAAACCAATGATGAACGGACCATACTGGTTAATCTTCTTGGTCGTAAATGGGAGTTTACCTTTACCACGCTGGTAACCTTCGGCGGAGCTTTCTTCGCCTCCTTCCCTTTGTTCTACTCAACAAGTTTCGGCGGAGCCTACTGGGTTTGGATCCTGATCCTTTTTGCATTTATCATCCAGGCTGTTTCGTATGAATACCGAAGCAAGGCAAGCAATTTCCTGGGCAAAAGAACTTACGAAACTTTTTTGCTGGTGAATGGAATAGTTGCTCCGTTGCTTATTGGTACAGCAGTGGCCACTTTTTTCACCGGCTCTCAGTTTTCTGTTAATTTAATGAATATTACCAGGATCACAGGTGATAAAATGCCGGTCATATCAGAATGGACAGGTCCCGCACATGGTCTGGAGGCAGCCCTGAATCCGCATAACCTGCTGCTTGGTTTGACTGTATTGTTCTTATCGAGGGTTCTTGCTTTACTCTATTTTATGAACAGGATCAGCCATGCTGATATGATGGAAAGGATCAAAAAACAACTTGTCGTGAATGCAATTCCATTTGTGGTATTCTTTCTCGCTTTTGTCATCCGGACAATCCTGTCAAAGGGTTTTGCAGTGAATCCAAAAACCGGTGAAATATTTATGGAATCTTATAAATACCTGCACAACCTGCTGCAAATGCCTGTCGTAGCGTTGTTGTTTGTGATGGGTGTTGCGTTGGTCCTGCTCGGGATCATTCTGCCGCTTACCAACTTCGGGAAATACGGCTCTAAAGGGATTTGGTCAACCGGTTTCGGGACAATACTGACTGTTTTTGCCTTGTTTCTGTTGGCCGGGTTTAACCATACCGCCTACTATCCTTCAACCTATGACCTCCAGAGTTCACTTACAATTGAAAACAGTTCATCGAGCCAATATTCACTGATGGCAATGAGCTATGTATCATTAATGGTTCCTTTTGTAATCGCTTACATCTGGATTGCCTGGCGTTCAATCGACAATAAGAAAATTGATATGGATGAACTGAATAAGGAATCTCATGTATATTAAGTTTTCCGGTTTCATCACTAAATAATCGACCTATGATCACACAAATAATATGGCTTCTCAGCTGGCCTTTACTCATCGTTCTTTCGTTCTTTGCTGTCAAAAAGGCTTTAAAAAGATTTGAGAAAAACAATCCGGGATCATCCTAAAAAAGTTTAATAAGACAGGATAATCGATTTGATTACATTTTCATAACTTAGAACAGCAAACCTTTTTATTGGATGCCTCGTTTTAAGTTATAGTAAACAGAAATTGTATGTCGTCAAAATCTTACATTTTATATATCCCTGAACCTGTTTCAAAACGAGTAGTGATCGTAGGAGGTGGTTTTGGGGGACTCAAATTAGCACTGAGGCTGGTAAAGCTTAATTTTCAGGTAGTCTTGATTGACCGAAACAACTACCATTTGTTTCAGCCGTTGTTGTACCAGGTTGCGATGTCCGGACTGGAACCCAGTGCCATCTCATTTCCCCTGCGTAAAGTACTTCAAAATACCAACATCCATTTTCGCATGGCGGAACTGGAAGCCGTTCATCCCGATGAAAATGAAATACATACTGATATAGGCTGGTTGAGTTATGATTTTTTGATACTTGCTACGGGTGCCAAGACCAATTTTTTTGGCAATGAGGCCATCGAAAAGAATTCTTTACAAATGAAATCTGCACCGGATGCCCTTTTCATCCGGAACAGAATACTTAAGAATTTTGAAAAAGCGCTCAACAAGGCCAAAGAAGAAGAAATCAGGTCCTATTTAAACGTCGCAATCATCGGAGGCGGTCCCACCGGTGTTGAGTTGGCCGGCGCTGTTGCTGAGATGAAAAAATATGTTTTGCCGAAGGATTATCCCGAACTTAACATGTCAAATATGAAAATAATGCTATTCGAAGCATCACCCAGGGTGTTGGCCGGAATGTCGGCCCATGCCTCAACAGCAGCAAAAGAATACCTAGAGGAACTGGGCGTAGAGGTAAGAACAAATACTGCAGTTATAAATTATGACGGACATATTCTCTCACTGCCTGAAGGCGAGACGATAGATGTAAAAAACGTTATCTGGGCAGCCGGAATCACTTCCAATAAAGTTGATGGTATAGCTGATCTCTCCTATGGCAGGAACAACCGGCTTTTGGTCAACAGATACAACCAGATAGCATGGTATGAAAATATTTTTGCAATTGGAGACAATAGCCTAATGACAGAAGCTGAGTATCCCCACGGGCATCCTCAGGTAGCACAGGTTGCCCTCCAGCAAGCTAAATTACTATCCGGCAATATTTTGAGAATTATAAAAAACAAACCGCTCAAACAATTTCACTACCGTGACAAGGGTTCCCTGGCGACCGTAGGCAGGCATCTTGCAGTGGCAGATTTACCTGTGGGAAAGTTCAAGGGATACTTTGCCTGGTTGTTGTGGTCTGTGGTCCATCTGCTTTCCATTGTCGGAGTTAAAAACAAAATTTTCATTTTGCTTGACTGGACCTGGAAATACATTACCTATGACCAGGCGCTCAGATTATTGATTAAACATAAATCGAAAAATTAAGCCGCAGTTTGATCCTTTATTTTGCAGAAACCACACACCTGAAGCCGGTATGCTCCAGGCTGGTATCGAAACTGGTTTTCATGCGGGCTGCCACACGAAATCCGGAACAATACTGATCGTTGCACAGAAAGGATCCGCCTCTCACCACCCGCTTGGGCGTATAGGGTTCATCCGGATCAAATGATTGGGCCGGTCCCTGCGGATTCTTCACTGTTCCCTGTTTTGCGCATGAAGCGTAATAATCAGGGCGATACCAGTCATTGCACCATTCCCATACATTCCCTGCCATATCATACAGGCCGTATCCGTTCGGGGGAAAGGTCATCACCGGTGCAGTCCTGTAGAAATTGTCAGTTTCGGTATTCAGATCAGGGAAATGTCCCTGCCAGCTGTTTGCTTTTAATTTGCCCTGGTTTATCGGTTCATCCCCCCAGGGATAGATTCCTGAGGAAATGCCCCCACGGGCCGCAAATTCCCATTCGGCCTCTGTAGGCAGACGTTTTCCCGCCCATGCCGCATAAGCCTCAACATCCTCCCAGGAGACCTGTACGACAGGATGATTGTCTTTACCTTCAATGGTACTTGCAGGACCGGTCGGATGACGCCAGTCGGCACCGGCTGCCCAACTCCACCAGATGGTAGGGTTTTGAAGCGATACGGGATGATTTGGCGGGGAAAATACCAACGATGCCGCAACCAATATACTATCTGCGGGTTTTGGAGTCCCGGGAGGAACCTGCTTCTTTATCTCCTCCCAATCGGGCTTTCGTTCTGCGGTGGTAACATATCCGGTTGCTTTGATGAAAGCACGAAACTGCGCATTGGTAACTTCGTGTTTGTCCATATAAAATGAGGAAACATGAACCTGGTGACGCGGGAATTCATCCGGTCTTCCCCAGATTGAATCACCGCCCATTAAAAATTGACCGCCATTAATCAAAACCATCGCTTCTTTCGAAGATGAAACTCCTGCTTCGGTATAATTTGGGGCGGTATCCGGTTTAAGCGCTGAAAACCGTGAAGGAATAACCGAAGAACAGCAGCTTAAACTGTCTTTATGTAACGTATCTAGAACTGTTTGTTCGGATTTGCCGGTTTTTTTCTGTGATTTAAGCTGACAGCCTACCAGCAATAAAGTCATCAAAAACAAGATTGCCGCACTTTTTATATTAATCAGGTGATTCCTCATGATCGGATTTATTGGTATGTTTTCTGATTAGTACGAAAATTGGCTTCTGAAGGTTTTCTTTTCTCTGAAACCTGAAACGAAAGTCAAACCAGAAACAATCCGCTTCATTCGTGCCAAGACTCTTCCGTTTCTAACGGTATGTTGCGCTGTTTACCTGAATTATTTCCGGCCAATCCGATTAATCTGTCAAACTGGCTTAATGCAAAGACGACAAAAACGGCCTGGGCAATAATTAAGACCCTTTGGGCCGGATATCCAAAAATAGTCCCTTGCATTTGTCCGACAACAATACTAATTACCAAACCGAATACAGTCCCGACAACAAAGAAAAACCAGGATAATTTAATATCCTTCAGTAAAGAACGGGAACTTTCTTTTCCCCTGTGAATTTGCTCCATCAGCTTATCTTCAAAATCAGAGAATGGCATCTTTGCCACTGATTTCCCCATTAACTCGCGGATTAATTTTTCTTCCTTATCTGAACTCATTTTGTTTTTGTTAAAAATTCACTTTCCATCGAGGCGTTTACTGCATCCAAAAGATGCCCACGTGCCCGGTGCATGATTACTTTTACATTTCCTTCCGACCATCCGGTAAGGTTGGATATTTCTTCAATATTGTTCCCTTCAAAATAAAACAACTGTAAAGTCAGGCTTTCTTTGGAAGGAATTTTTTTGAGCGATTCACTGACAAGCAATTTTTGTTCTTCCTCGTTCAATCCTCTGAAAGTCTCCCCAATATCTTCTATATCAGGGATGTTTCCGCTGGACGGTAGCACAATTTCATTTTTTAATGTCCGGATTCTTTTGAATGCTTCATTGATCAGTATCCGGTAAAACCAGGTTTTAAATTCCGATTTCCCCCGAAAAGAGCTGAGGTTTTGAAATGCATTTATGAAGGCCTCCTGCACCACTTCTTCGGCATCAAATTCGTTTTTAACCACAGAAACAGCAACAGAAAATGCCAGGTCCTTGTACTTCCGTATAAAATACCTGAAATCATCTGTGCTGCCGTTTAAAACTTTCCGAATGTATACCGAATCCATTTGCTGTTTAACTGTCTTTTGGTTTCTCAATAAAGTGGCCAATTACTGCGCCGAGCCCGCCAAAAAACATCATAAAACCGAAGATCGCTAATTCCATTTCACCACCAAGATTTTGTATGCCGATGCTCTTTCTTACGGCCAATGCCACGCAAAATCCAAATCCCACTCCGGTTATGATCATTCCCAATTTCAACCAGGGGAACCGGAACCGGAATTGACGTACTTTAAAAATCTCAGTAACATCGGTATTCTTTTCAATCAAGGCCATTCGCTCTTTGTTACGAGCCTGCAGGTAATAGTACCATCCGAAAAAAATACTGGCAAAGAAACCCAGCCAGATAAGGGCAAGAGAAAAATCTTCCATAAGAATGAATTTTTAAGTTTTGTCCTTTTGATCCTTGTCTTAAGTAAAGGTTACAATTTTCAACCGGAATAATTAATCCTTTGGTTGAAAAAAAGCAGAAGGGGCCGAAATCTCAAGATTTCAGCCCCTTTTACAGATTCCGATACGGATGGGTTTCCGGGATAAACCGATCTTAAAACTACAAAGCTGTCACCTGTTTTTCACAGGCCGCTTTGATCTCTTTTGACTTTTCGTCGGCAGGATTCAGCTCAATTGCCTTGTCAAATGAGGGGATTGCATCGCTGAATTCTTGCTTTGCTTTTTCTACTTCAGCTTTGTAACCAGGGTCGTTGGCATCCTTGTATTTTTTTGCATTAATCTTGTCAATGGCACCTTTGAGAATGGTATTCCCGGCGTTGTAATGACCGACGCCTGCTGCAAAATGGTTCTTGGAAATTTCGCCTTTAAACCTGGCATTCTCGGGGAATTTGGCAATACCTTCGTCCAGAATTTTCAGGTAGACATCATTTTTTTTCAGCATTTTATTAAGCACTGCTTTGTAGTATAGTGCATCTTCCGGTTTGAAATTATTGGTATAACACAGGTCGAAGTATTTGATCGCCTTTTCGTAATTCTTTATTTGAATGGCACAAATTCCACAATTATAATACATATTATAATCTTGAGGAGCAGTACCCCAAACGGCAGCTGCCTTTTCATAATTCTCAAGGGCTTTGGCATAATCTTTGGCATTCAGGGCATCATTTCCCGCATTGAACAATTTTGCAGATTCCTGGGCAAAAAGTGTCCCGATACTGAGACACAACAATAAAATAATGGCAATTCTCTTCATATATTTCAATTTTAAGTGGATGGCATAAAATAACTTGGTTTTTCCTATCATCAATTTTAGTTTGATTAAAATCTGATCATATGCAGAATTCTGTATATTCCTTCAAAGCTAAAAAAAATTTGGGGAGATCAAAATACATTTCAGAAATTCTTTAAACAATATTGCGGGATTTGCCCGTTATGCGGGTAAGGAGGGGGGCTTTCCAGGTATAAGCATCCCGAGGTAAATGAACCTGCCTGTTGCTCTGCTCTTTTCAATAATTTCTGTTGCTGCCTTCTTCTATTTTCTGTAATCCCGGCATTGTTGATCATGATCAGAAATATTAATAACCTGAATATTTACAATGATTTTGGTAATTAGTTAGCTTATTCTAACTATATTTAATGCATGGAGAAAATGATTGGAGTCATAGTAAAAATGTCACGCGAAATCGTACTGATGGAAGAGGCCGCCAGGGAACAGTTCAACTTCAAAGAACTCACACTTACCCAGATGCATTACCTCGAAACCATCAGTCAGTTGCGTAATCCAAATCTTACCGAGTTGTCTTCAGAAATGAGTTTGACCAAACCAACCGTCAAAATTGCCATTGACAGACTGATAGAAAAGGATTTGATTTACCGGGTCAGATCAGATGAAGACAGACGGAGTACACACCTGCACCTGACTGAAAAAGGGAAACTTATCAATCAGATGCATGATTACGCACACCGTCGTCTCGCTGAATTAATGATAAAAAATCTGACCACTTCGGAACGGGAAGAATTGGTGATTCTTCTGGATAAAATATTCAACAAAGAATAGATAGTCACATATTTAGTTAGAATAATCTAATTAAAAATCAATAAGCAAGAGATAATCAAATGGCAATCGACTTAAAAGCAAAAGAATTTCAGGGTTTGAGCCAGGCACAGGTGCTGGAGAAACAGACTAAGGAGGGTTTCAACGAATTGCCCTCATCCAAGCCAAAGAGCCTGTTTTCACTGGCCTGGGGCGTTGTGAAGGAACCAATGTTTTTGCTGCTGGTGGCCTGCGGGTCGCTGTACCTCATTCTGGGAGATGTTCAGGAAGGGCTGATGCTGCTGGGATTCGTATTTGTGATTATGGGTATTGAGTTTTACCAGGAGAAGAAGACTGAAAAAGCGCTGGACGCACTGAAAGACCTGGCCAGTCCACGTGCGTTGGTGATCCGCGAAGGTGTCGAAAAGCGGATCGCAGGACGGGAAGTTGTTACCGATGACCTGGTAGTACTGCAGGAGGGCGACCGCGTACCGGCCGATGCAACGGTGCTGTATTCCGTCAATTTGAGTGCCGACGAATCATTGCTCACCGGAGAATCGGTCCCTGTCAGCAAATCTGAATGGAACGGGACCGACAAAAGTGTCCAGCCAGGAGGAGATGATCTTCCTTTTGTCTATTCCGGATCAATGATTGTACAGGGGAATGGTGTGGTAAAAGTAACAGCAATCGCCTCTGATACTGAAATCGGGAAAATCGGGAAAGCATTGGAATCGGTTGTGGAAGAACCGACCAAACTCAAGACGGAGATGGGTGTTCTGGTAAAGCGGCTGGCCATAATAGGGGTGTCGCTGTGCCTTGTGGTTATCCTGGTATATACTTTGACCCGCGGAAATTTACTGCAGGGTTTCCTTGCCGGGATCACCCTGGCAATGGCCATGCTGCCGGAGGAATTTCCGGTTGTTCTGACGATTTTTATGGCTTTGGGCGCCTGGAGAATGTCAAAGAAAAATGTGCTGACCCGAAAGCCTTCGGCAGTCGAAACACTTGGTTCTGCAACAGTTTTGTGCACCGATAAAACAGGAACGCTCACCCAAAATAAAATGACTGTCACCCGGCTGTACAATGGAAAAAATTTCCATACCATCCATGATAAAAACGGGTTTCCGGAAGAATTCCATGAAATAATTGAATACGGGATTTTATCGAGCCAGACCAATCCGTTCGATCCGATGGAAAAGGCAATTACCAACATGGGCGACAAATTCCTGAAAAATACCGAACACATTCATACTGACTGGCAAATGGTGAAAGAGTATCCTTTATCGAAAGATTTGCTGGCCATGTCGCGTGTTTTTACCAATTCCGAAAGCCGCCGGCAAACCATCGCAGCCAAAGGTGCACCGGAGGCCATCTTCGACCTGTGCCATCTTTCTGCTGAAATGAAAGCTGCCTTCGAAGTGGCTGTTGAAGAGTTGGCATCTGTAGGATTGAGGGTATTAGGTGTTGCCAAAGCCATGATCGGCAAATCCAACCTCCCGGATATTCAGCATGATTTCGAATTTGAATTTGTTGGATTGATAGCCCTTTCTGATCCGATTCGTGAATCCGTTCCGGAGGCTGTCCGCGAATGTTACAAGGCCGGCATCAGGGTGATCATGATCACGGGTGACTATCCGGTTACGGCCATCAATATTGCGAAGGAGATCGGCCTGGAAAACTACCAGGTTGCCATCAGCGGACCGGAACTGCAGGAGATGACTGAAGAAGAACTCTGCAATCGTATCAAAGAGGTGAATGTATTTGCCAGGGTCGTTCCGGAACAGAAACTGAAGATTGTAAACGCACTGAAGCGTAACCACGAAATTGTGGCCATGACCGGCGACGGGGTGAACGATGCACCTGCCCTGAAGGCTTCCCATATCGGTATTGCTATGGGCGAAAAAGGTACCGATGTGGCCCGAGAAGCCTCCTCCCTGGTGTTGATGGATGATAATTTTGCCTCTATAGTCGGTGCCGTAAAAATGGGCCGGCGTATCTTCGACAACCTGCAGAAAGCATTGGGTTATATATTTGCTATTCACGTCCCGATTGCCGGACTTTCGTTAATCCCGGTATTTTTTTCCCAACTTCCTTTGTTGTTGTGGCCGGTTCACATTGTTTTCCTGGAACTGATTATCGACCCTGCCTGCTCCATTATTTTTGAGGCTGAAAAAGAGGAGAAAAACGTGATGAGCCGTCCGCCAAAAGATATCAATGAACCTTTTTTCGGCGCTAAAAAGATATGGCTGAGCTGCTCCCAGGGAATCGGAATACTGGTCATCGTTTTTGCAGTTTATCTTATCTGCCTCAAAATGAATTACTCAGAAAGGGAAGTACGGGCTATGTCGTTTACCACCCTGATTGCAGCCAACATTGCCATCATCCTCTCCAACCGTTCCTGGACACGGAACATCTTCCAGATTCTTGCCACACGAAATAAAACCGTCAAGTGGGTAGTCGGCGGGGCAGCATTTTTCCTGATACTGGTACTTAATGTCCCATTCCTCGTGAACCTGTTTCAATTCGAGAAGATTAGCCTGACCGAAGCATTGGTCTGTGTCGTTGCCGGATTCTCAAGCATTATCTGGTTTGAAATGTACAAGGTTTTCAAAACCAGGGAAGGAAGCATTCTGAGTTGACCCTCCGGCAATTTTCGATTTTCAAATTCACCACAATAGGCACATAGGTCACATTAGGATCTATTGTGACCTATGTGCCTGTTGTGGTGAAAACTTGAATTTGCAACTCAGAATAATATCAGGGTGTGTAAAGGCAAAATGCTGTCCTCTTATTTTAAGGGCGTCACCTTTCCGTGCAGCATGGATGGTTGTTTTTCAAGTGGATTAATCAATACTACAATTTTATATTCCAGCCCTTTTCCGATGGTGTCTTTGACTACAAACGGTCCATAAGAATAATTGGAAACAGCATGAAAGACAATGGAATTGGACCATTCGTTATGTCCTTTGGGAGAACTTTCCAGCCAACCGCAAACATACAGGTTGTATTTGCCATCTTCCCCTAATTTAATGTTGCGCCCCAGAAGGACCACTTCCTGTTTTCGATCCCATTGTCAATAAATCGGGGCAACACATTATCGGCACCCCAGGTATCCCGGGTTAATTGCTGCTGGTTGGGAATGGGCAGAAACCTGTCCATAAACCGACCGCCAAAAATAAGGTTGTTCCATTCGGCAGTCCGGGGGCGGTCGGTGGTTTGGGCGCGGGTCACCGTTGTCGTGGCGAATAGAAGGATGAGAGCGAAGTACAAAAATGTTGGTTTCATTTCGGTTGTTTTGAAATGGACAGACCGTCCGGCTTATTCAGGCTATCCCGGAGGTGTCTAAAATTAAGAAAAAACGGGATGTCTCCTTATGCTTGCCTGTGGATTTTGAGACCTCAGGCAGGCACATGTTCTGACACGGGCAAATTAAATTCCACTATTATTCTCATTGTCGTGCAGTTTTGATGAGAAAACATCCCGGCGAAATCATTTGAGTTTGTTCCTGTAATTTGATTCTTTAAATGAGTTGTTTTTCAAATCACCGGAAATCTGAGTAAAAAGTTTAACTATCCCCGATTCATAACTTTCAGGTTTACGTACAAGAGGAATACGAATATTCTTCATCTCCCCGTTCTTAACCGTAAAGACTTCATAAGTTGTATCATCAAAAAAGAGAGATTCTCTATTCGGACTTATTTTGGCAAATGCCGAAATCATTTTCTTTTTAAAGCGCTTGCTAACCGAAGTTGAATAAACAGTTGTTTTAAAGGATAATACCAGACTCTGTCTCTGAATAACCCTTGTAAATAATTCATGCCAAAGATTTTTATCAAGTACCCGCAGTTCAAGAAATAATTGTCGGGCGCTATCTTTCAGACAAACAGAATAATCAGGGTCGAGTTCGGGATGTACCAAAAATGCGGCTAAGTAAGGTGTTTGATTTACCTCACTATTGGTGGGTAACAACCAATGCTCAATTTCCGATCTGTAGACCCTCAGCGTTTCCGCATAATTGATTCGGGATTGTCCATATCCTCCAAAAGCAGCGACATAAAATAAGAAAACTATTCCACAAAGTCTTATTGAGTTTACTGGAGTTTCCATAAATTAATGTTTGGATATTCCGTTGTTTATTTACACGTTCAGGTAGTTGATTACAAAGTTATAAATTCTTTTGGCAACAAGTATCAACCACCTGGTAATAAAGCTTTGCTTATTGAATGAAAGTTCTGAGATTTATAATAAGTATCCATACAACATGTGAAATTGGCCTTCAAAAAATCGAAGGATTCACAAAAAATTCTTATCCAAATACTCCTGAAACTTCTCCTTGTACTGGTCGCTTACCGGGATGTAGGCCTTTCCAAAGATGATGCGGCTGCGCTCAATGGTTTCAATTTTATCCAGGTTAACGATGTAGGAGCGGTGCACCCGCATAAACTTCTCCTCCGGAAGCTTTTGTTCCAGCGATTTGATGGAATTAAGCGATAGAATCGGCTTATCTTCACCTTTGGTGTAAACTTTGACGTAGTCTTTCAATCCTTCGATGTAGAGGATATCATTGAAATTGATGCGGCGGATTTTGTATTCCGATTTCAGGAATAAAAACTGGTTGTTGGTCTCGATGGTCGGTTGCGAGCTGGCCTCCAGTTCAGACAGTTTGTGTGCTTTCCCGGCTGCTTTCAGGAATTCTTCGTAACTGAATGGTTTCAACAAATAGTCGACAGCATTCAGTTTGAATCCTTCGAGGGCATATTTTTCGTAGGCGGTGGTAAAGATGATTTTGTGATCTTCCTGCAAACTGCGGGTAAATTCAATGCCGGTTAAATCGGGCATCTGGATATCCACAAAGATGAGTTCCACATCCGTTTCAGAAAGGAAATCGAAGGCATCCAGCGGATTATCGAATGATCCGACCAGCTCGAGAAAAGGCGTTTTCCGGATATAATCGCTTACCAGCTGAAGGGCAAGCGGTTCATCATCGATACAAATTGTTCTCAGCTTCATGTGTTAATTTTCACTTTTTGGATGATCAATTCAACCTTAAAGGCAGTATCATCCTTTTCAATTTTCAGTTCGTGCTTTCCCGGGAACAAGAGTCCGAGCCGTTTCTTCACATTTTCAAGGCCTATCCCTGAATGTTGTTTCATGTCTTCTGATTGAGCGCCTTTGCCAATGCTGTTTTCGGATGTAAAACGGATTTGTTGGCTGTCAATTTCCATCCTGAGCTTGATGACCGATGTTTCCCTGTGGCAGACTCCATGTTTGAAAGAATTCTCAATGAATGGAATGAAGAGAAGCGGCGGAACGGAGAAATCAGAAAAATCATTTGGAAAGTCAACCTGCAGATCGACTCTTTTACTCTGCCGCAATTTCATCAGGTCGATGTAATTGTTCATGAATTCAAGTTCATGGCTCATCATTGTCTCGCCATGATCAGATTCATACAGCAGGTAACGCATCATCTTAGACAGTTTCAGGACTGAATCCTGCGCCGCAGGACCGTCTATCCCAATGAGTGAATAAATATTGTTAAGGGTATTAAAGAAAAAGTGCGGACTAATCTGATTTTTTAGAAATGCCAGTTCAGAATGAAGTTTTTCCTTCTCCATCTCTTTCTGTTTCTTCTCGTTCAATTTCAGCTTCTCCATCAATCCAAGCACAACTGCAAAACCGGCAACCAGCAAAGAGGAGAAACTATGCCCCATAAAATCAAACACCATTTTCGGAGCCCGGGAATGCTCTGCCTGTCCGGGGAGCCTTTTCAAACTCTCCCTGAGTTTTGCTTCATCAGCAGGATCGAAAATAAAGTATTCCTTGACAAAGCTGACAAAGAAGAATGACACAAGGATTAACCCGAATAAAAAGAGCACATAGATTAATTTTCTTTCCTGAAGAAAATATTTTGGTACCAGCCAAAGGTAACTGGTATAAAAAATGACTCCGGCCGAAAAAGTATACAGATAGGATTCATATAGCCGGCGGAGGTTACCGCTGCCAAATACGCTGTTCAAATAGAGCGGAATAAGGATGATGATCATCCACACTATTGCGTGCAGTGTAATTTTAATCCATTTTTCGCGGTTCGATAAAGTTTTAAACATTTGATCTCTTTTTTATCAAAGATAGTAATTTAGAAAGAGCTGTTAGCTATTATCTTACTCATAACGCAACGCATCTATCGGATTCAGGTTGGATGCTTTCTTGGCCGGATACCACCCAAAGAAAATGCCAATTGCTGCGCAAACCAGGAAGGACAACACGACCGATTGGGTCATGATAACTACCGGCCAGCCCATCATGGAGCCGACTACGGCACTGATCAGGTATCCGAATCCTATTCCGATTAAACCGCCAACCACACTCAACATGGTTGATTCGATCAGGAACTGCATCAGGATGTCGCGGCCTTTGCCACCGATCGACATCCTCAATCCAATTTCGCGGGTCCGTTCGGTAACGGATACGTACATGATGTTCATGATCCCGATTCCACCCACAAGCAGGGATATTCCGGCGATTGCCCCCAAAAGGGTCGTCAGGATGTCGCTGATGGAGGTGAATGTTTTCACTAGTTCTGATTGCGACATCACCCTGAAATCATCGTCGGTCGGTTTGGAGATTTTGTGCTGCCTGCGCATCACTGTTTGTAGCTCGGCAATCGCATCCTGGGTTTTTTCTTCGCTGACGGCTGAAGTGAATATTCCCTGGATGTAGTCGATGGCCAGGAAACGGCGCTGAACCGTGGTGTATGGGGCGATCAGCAGGTCATCCTGGTCCTGTCCAAAAGAGTTTTCACCCTTTTCGCCCAAAACCCCGATCACTTTCATCGGAATATTTTTGAACCGGATAGTTTGTCCGATAGGGTCAGTTCCCTTCGGGATAATGTTTTTGACAACAGTTTTGCCTACCAGGCAAACCTTGGCCAGACTGGTTATTTCCTGGTCTGTAAAAATGCGGCCACTTTCCACCTCAATCTTTTTGATGCCGAAATATTGAATGTTGGAGCCATAGATGGTAGATGGCCAGTTGGAGTTTCCAAAAACTGCCTGACCACCGGTTCTCACTTCAGGAGAAACTGCCGAAATATCCCGACATTGCAGTCTAATTGCCTCAACATCAGTTAGTTTAAGCGATTGGCTACCAGAATTTCCCATCATAACGCCACCACGCTGCTGTGAGCCGGGCATGATGAAAACCAGGTTGGAACCCATGCTAGACATTTGGTCCTGGATGCTCTTTTTCGACCCCTGACCGATGGCAAGCATGGCAATGACTGAAGCTACACCGATGATGATGCCTAACATCGTGAGAAATGCCCTGAATTTGTTGCGCATCAGTGCATTTTTTGCAATTTTTATCAGATTTGAGTAATTCATTTGAGTGTGTTTTTAAGCATCAAGTTCAACAAGCGGAAGCGCTTTCAGCATGGCAGACGCCAGAACCCTGTCGCCGACCAGCTGTTCCTTTGTTACCCAACCATCGCGGAAAATAATGTTCCGAGAGGTAAGCCGGGCGATATCAGGTTCATGCGTAACGAAAACGATGGTTTTTCCTTTGTCGGCATTCAGCCGCTGAAAGAGCTCCATGATTTCGTAAGAAGTCCGGGAATCGAGGTTACCGGTAGCTTCGTCTGCCAGGATCACCACCGGATCATTAACCAGTGAGCGTGCAATGGCTACGCGTTGCTGCTGTCCGCCTGAAAGTTGATTGGGCATGTGGTGCATCCGGTCTGCCAGGCCAACTGATTCGAGTGCGGCGATTGCCCTTTCTTTTCTTTCCCGGGATTTGATCCGGTCGTTGTAAAAGAGTGGCAGTTCTACATTTTCGAGGGCCGTGGTGCGTGACAACAGATTGTAAGACTGGAACACAAAGCCCAGTTTCGAGTTTCTCAGTTCAGCCAGCTCATTTTTATTCAGTTCCGAGATGCTGACCCCGTCGAGCTTGTATTCACCGGAAGTTGGTTTGTCGAGGCATCCCAGGATGTTGAGCATCGTTGATTTACCCGAACCGCTGGCTCCCATGATGGCGACAAACTCCCCTTTCTGAATCAGGATATTGATTCCTTTCAGTGCGCGGACCGTCATGTCGCCCACCTGAAAATCCTTTTTCAGGTTACTTACTTCTATGATAGTGTTGTTCATTTTATTAAGTATTATTTCTTTTGTCCGGGACGGGTTGGCATAAACGGGCTTTTGGCGACAGTTTTTGTTGCACCGTCAGCCTTTTCGGCAGTCATGGCGAGGACAATTTCATCCCCCAGGTTCAGACCGGAAACCAACTCGTAGTTGATTCCATCATTTTGACCGATTTTCACTTCGCGTTGTTCAATTTCCGGTCCGTTCTTTACCCAGATGAAATTGACCTTTGGATCTTTTGTATCGCTTTTCAACGCGGTTTTTGACATCTTTTGAGAGATTTCACCGGGTAAAGATTTGAGATAGGAGTTGAAAACCGTCTGATCAGGAGTAAAACGAAGCGCTTTGCCGGGAACAACCGGGATATCTGTTTTCTCATTCACAAAAATGGTGGTGCTGGCCGTCATGCCCGGCATCAGCTTGATATCCGGATTGGGAGCATTAATAATCACAGTATAAGTTACCACATTGCTGGTCACCACCGGCTGCATCCTTATCTCGGAGACCGATCCGTCAAATTTCATCTCAGGATAGGCATCTACGGTAAACTGGACACGCTGGTTCATCCTGATCTGGCCGATATCGGCTTCGTCGATCTTGGCTTCCACCCGCATCCGGGTAAGGTCGTTGGCAATCGTAAACAGGGTTGGGGTGTTGAAACTTGCGGCCACAGTCTGGCCCTCGTCGACGGCACGGTTGAGGATCACTCCGTCTATCGGTGAATAAATCCGGGCATACGATAAATTGATTCTGTTTTTGTCGTAAACCGATTTGGCATTTTTTAGCAAAGCCAGCGAATTGTTGTAGTTGTACTCCGCGAGGTCATAATCGGATTGAGCAATCAATTTTTTTGAAATCAATGATTGGTAGCGCTCGAATGTTGCCTTCTGGTATTTGACCTGCGCCTCGGCCTGGTCGACGGAAGATTTGGATTGATCCAATTGTGCAAGTAAAGGTGTTTCGTCCAGTAGTGCCAACAATTGTCCCTTTTTTACCTGTGAATTAAAATCTATGGTGATTTTCTCAATAACGCCTGAGACCTGTGTCCCTACCGAAACAGTCTTGATGGCTTCCAGGGTTCCGGTTGCCGTGATGGTGTTACTGATGGTCCCTTTCCCTACTTTCGCAGTTTCAAACGAGTAGGTTTGTTCGGCGCTACTGAAGAAAGTGAAAGCCAAAAAGCTTAAAGCGATCAGTAAGAGAGCCAATCCGCTGTTCAAATATTTCTTTTTCATGATGATCTGTTTTTATTGTTTATGCAATTATTTTGAACTGGATCTCCGCTAGAGAACCAGTGATATACCTTTGTAAAAATCGAGTATCTTGTAACTGAAAATCAGCCTGAATTTTGATTGGAGCAATTTGCTTTCCGATGTTATCAGGTTGTTTTTCTGAACCAGGAAGTCAACTGAATTGAGCAATCCGACTTTGTATTTTTCGTCTGTCACATTGTAGGATTCATTGCTAGACTGGTTTTGTTCCAAACCTGCGGCATATTCAGATTTTGCTGTTTCCGCATCCACACAGGCCTGTTCAATTTCCTTGCGCAGTGTGTTTTTGGTGTTGAGCTCATCGAGTTCTGCATTGGAAACGGCAATGTTTGCCAGGCCAACATTCGTTTTTACCTGTTTCTTCTGGAAAATCGGGATGGAGAGCGAAAGACCTACCGACGGACTAACCTTATCCTTCAACTGACCGGTATAATCCGCACTGGTGGTAAGACTGGTATAACCGCTTGTCAGTCCGGCGCCCATCTGAAGTGTTGGCAAAAAATCGGCTTTGGCAATTTTCACATTCAGCATGGTACTTTCTTTCGTCAGCCCGGCATTTTTTATTTCGGGTTTGAAGCCAAGTGCCAGGTTATAGATTGTCTGTGCTTCAGGCGTTTCTGCCGTTACCAACATGCTGTCGAGGTTGGGTGTACTGATTTCAAAATTCGGATCAACAGGCAATTCCATCAGCTGCATCAGGGTTACCTTGGTGATGGACAACTGGCTCTGCGCTGATGCCAGCGTAGATTTCTCCGTAGCCAGCTCTGATTTGATCTGCAGGTAATCAGCCATTGAGATAAGACCGGTATTCATCCGTTCTTTGGCCAGGTCCAGCTGCTCGCTGGTTGATTCAATCTGCTTTTTGGCGTTGCTGACACTTTCATTGGCATACAAGACCTGAAGGTAAGCGTTCAGTATATTCAGGCCAACTGATTCTTTGACAGCTTCGGTATAAAAATGACCATTCTGCAAATCGAGTTCTGCCTGCTTCATTTTGGTAGAGAGTTTTCCTCCGTTAAAGAGCATTACATTTGAATTCAGCGAATAATTGGCACTGTTGGTACCTTTGCCGTTTACTGTCTGACCGGTATAGGAATCAAACCCCTTCGACCAGTTAAAATTCTGATTAACAGAAGCGCCAAGGTTAGGGAGACGATTGTTTTTTGCCTGTTCGGAAGTAAGCAGGCTTTGGTTGACTGAAAGGTTTGCCTTCTGAACCTGGATATTTTTGCCCAAAGCATAGTTAATGCAATCTTCAAGTTTCCAGGCTTGCCCTTGCGCCTGGACAGAAAATGCCGAAAAGATGATCAGTAATCCGGTAATCAGTAAATTTGTTCGAATGGTCTTCATGACTTTTTGTTTCAATTTTGATTCAAAAAAACAACGGATTCAATCCTGTTGAAAATAGAATAGACGTTCGGGCAGTTTTTAACGACGTTTGGGTGAATTTTATAGTAGAAAAAGGATAGATGTTTGAGAAGCATTCCCCTTTGTGATTCTTATATTTGTACTTTGTGTCCCGCACATGCGGGATCGTGGTAAAAAAAGAATTAACCACAATGGACACCAAGGTTTAACACGAAGGATCACTATGTAATTGATTATTAATTTATTCCAAAATAATTCAACTAACAAATAAGGTCAACATGAAACTACTAAACAAACGCTCGTTAATACTGATTTTCGCAATCACGTTATCAACATTTGCCGTTGCATCCCTGCCCGGAAAGATGAAAGCAGAGGTATTATCTGCAGGATTTATCTATGAAAAAGCCACTTTCCCCTCCTGCCACGCCTCCACGGTAGTGGAAACCAGGGAGGGACTGCTGGCGGCCTGGTTTGGCGGCACCCACGAAAACCACCCGGATGTTTGTATCTATACTTCAGCCTGCACCAAAGGGATTTGGAGCGCTCCGGTGTTGGTCGCCGACGGCATTGTGAACGACACGCTGCGCTATCCCTGCTGGAACCCGGTCCTTTTCAACCTGGACAACGGTGATATCGTGCTTTTTTACAAGGTGGGCGTCAATCCGCGTGAATGGTGGGGGATGTACAAGGTTTCAAAGGACCGGGGCAACACATGGTCGGCAGCAGTAACGATCCCGGAGAATATGCTGGGACCCATCAAGGATAAACCCGTGCGGTTACAGGATGGAACGATCCTCTGCCCATCCAGTATTGAGACCGGTAAAAGCTGGAACATCCACCTGGAAACTACAGGTCAGGATTTGAACAGTTGGCAGGAGATAAAGATTGACAACAACGGATTCAACGCCATTCAGCCAACCATCCTGTTTCACAAAGACGGATCGCTTCAAATGCTTTGCAGGAGCAAAGAAAAAAAGATCGTAGAAACATGGTCGAAAGACCTGGGGAAAACCTGGTCGCCCGTTCAGGCAATAAACCTCCCGAACAACAATTCAGGGATCGATGCCGTTACGCTGAAAAACGGCATCCAACTGCTGATTTGCAATCCGGCAGAGAAAGGGAGAAATAAACTTGCAGTATTGGCCTCCCCCGACGGGAAAAACTGGGAAAATTTAATCGTGCTGGAAGACCTGCCACAGGGCGAGTTCAGTTATCCGGCAATCATCCAGGCCAAAGACGGAACCGTTCACATTACATACACCTACAACAGGGTGAAAATCAAATATGTGCACCTGAAAGTAAAGTAATTTAGCGCATCCAATTAAAGAGTGGGATGGTCATTGAACCCCTTATTTTTTACCTTCGCGTCCTTAGTGGTGAATAAACTTAACCACAAAGGACAAAATAAAGGTTCACAAAGGAAAAAAATGCACCGGCATTACTTCAATGCCGGCAGCAGCAAAGCATTCAGCAGCAACTTGTAAGAAACGGGTGTAGATGCCCTGAACTGCGGACCGAAGGCAAATAAGACCATTTGTCCCTTCCCTTTTTTAATCCAGACCATGGCTGTCTTGCTATCCAAAAGTTCCCCCTTTTCGATGTAACCCGATTTTAAAAAGTCTTTTTCAGGGAACGAGGCAATGATCCTCCTGTCCATGTCAAAGTAAGGTTCGCTGGTTGCAAAGACCGGTTTCCCGCGGTAGAAAACCCCGATACTTTCTTCCATACCTAAAGTGAGCGGATGACCTGCTTTCAGTTTGATGTTTACCAAAGATCCGGGGCAATACAAACCTTTGGCGGCAAGTGATTTGGAAATATCCGTAACCGGAAGGGAAAACTCCTCAATATTCTCTTCGGTGAACTTTATCTTCAACGGGGCGGTAAACAAACCTGTTGACTCACCCCATGAGAGGATGGTTCCGCCGTTCCCAAGAAACTTCAGGATTTTCTCGAACCCTTTTTCGCCAATCCCTTTGGTGAATTCGGGCGGATAGGTTGTGACGGAATAAACGCCTTCACCTGACTTGATTTTCCCTTTCATCAGGATATCGGGATCTTTGTCGGGAAACACAAGTACGTCGAAGTTTTTATCAAGTTCTGCCTTTTCAAAATCTTCGGGATGCAATACCTTGAAAGGGATGCCATAACTGTCGAAGACGAAACGCGTCCAACCGGCGTCCATATCGTGAAACCAGGATTCCACCAGGCCTATCCTTGGCAATTTACAGTCTTCCAGCTTGTACTCTTTGGTATCCGTCAGAAAGAGCGGCAGGCTGCTGCTGTTTTTAATTATTTCATTCAGCACTTTTGAATTTTTCCCACCGTCGGTTGAAACCAGAAAACTCCCTTTTTTAACCGAATCCTTGCCAACAGCTATATCTTCTGTCAGTCGCTGAACCTTTAACCCGGCCGCCGAAGCCATAAAGGCAGCCTTGAAAGAGGCGTTGTTGTTGACATCGAAGAGCACGGCAGTAGTTTTTTCAGGAACAGTCAGCCCGATTTCCTTATCAGGCGTCCAAGCCACCAGACTTTTTTCCAGTGCTGTATTCCGCACCTTGATTTCATCACAGATAACGCCTTTGTGCAACGGAAGCGACCAGGTTGCGATATCATAAGGCTTGATAATGTCGCCGGCAGCGCTGTAATGTCGTACCGGATATTCCTGGACCTCCATCACCTCCTTGATGAATGGCCGGAAAGGCTGGGAAAGCGGAACTACAAATGATCCCGGTTCGTAATTTTTTTCGTTGATAACCAGTTTTTTGTCCAGTTTGCAGACATTGATTCCATGCTCGGTCAGCAGGCGGGCAAGGTCAATCCATTCACTTTTATCGTGTTGTCCGGCAGGCAGGATGTAATAATAGGGAGCTTTCGTCTTCCCTTTTTCTACCTCCTTTTTACACAGTGCATTCCTGAATTTCAGGATTTCTTCCTTGTTGACCGAACAGGTGCTTAAAATGGAATTGGTAGATACCAACTCCAGTTTTACAATGTCGGACAGGCGCCACCAACCTCCCGGCCATGGCATAGGCATATTGGTACTCTTTTTGTACTCTGCAAGCCCTTTCCCGCTTGCCTTCAACTCGGTTGGCTCGATATAGACCGGTGTTGCCATGCTGCAGCTTGCCGCTTCAGTCAGAAAAGATGTCACATTTTTCCAGAGGCTGGTTTCCGTTGATCCCGGCCAGTAATTGTCAAAAGCATAATGTTGGGCAACACCCGAACAGCCTTCCCTGGTAAGGTCTTTGATCATGTTGCTGCCAAATATTCCGGCCCAGTTCCAAAGTCCTTCATCAATATTTTCTGCAATCGGGTCATGGTTCGGCGGAACAAAATAGCGGACGCTGCCGCCGCCCATCTGGTGTTTTTCAACCATGATCTGCGGGAACCAGGTTTTGCTGGTAATAGCCGAAATGGCCTTGGTATCGCTTTGCGACAGGATGATAAAATCGCGGTTGTTGTCGTGGCCGACATACTTGTGGTAAACCCCCGGCATATCGCTGTCCTCGTATTTGGTGCCTTTGTATTTCCGGTAATGGGCAACGACCATATCCATACCGTCGGGATTATGGTTGGGGACCATCATGTATACCACATCATCCAGCCATTTCAGTTTTGCCGGATCACTTGTGGTAGCCAGGTCATAAGCAATCAAAGGTGCACTTTGGGACGGCCCCACCTCTTCAGAGTGCATCGACAAAGTGGCCAGAAAGAAGACCTTCCCGTTTTTAGTAAGCGTATTGACCTCTTCAGCCTTTAAATCCGGATCAAGCGCCAGTTTTTTGTTGATCTGACCCAGTTCATCCAGTTTTTTAATGTTATCTGCCGAGGAAATAAACACGATGTACATGGGTTTTCCCATTGGCGACTTGCCAATCTCACGCATTTCAACCCGATCGCTGCTGTTATCCAGCTTTTTGAGGTAGTCGGTCAGCTGTTCATAATCGAATAGGTTTCTGTCGCTTCCGGGCTCAAATCCAAAGAAAGTGGCTGGACTAACAGGTGCAGTATTTTGAGCCTTAATAAATTGGTAGGAGAAAATTAAAACTAAAAAAATTAAAATCAGTTTGAGTTTCATTATAGTTTGTTTTGAGTATCAAGTTTGGGATCGACTTTCTTATCCGGATTGCGCTTCATTCTGGACCCTACCGGGAAATTGCAGATTGAATACCTCCTTCAAGATCAAACCAAAGGTAAAAATTTTGGATTAGTATACAACGGATGACTGCATTGTTGAATGCTACTCGCCCAGCGATTCAGCTCAAAAATAATATTGTTGAAAACTAAATAGTTGCAATATGTTGGAAAAATAATTTTTCCGGCTAATTTTGTAGGGCGGGAGCCGAAGGGGCTGAGCCCCAAGTTACTGGTTTTCAGTATAGTGTTC
>JBBQHB010000065.1:0-30222 GCA_038323575.1 Bacteroidales bacterium
TACAAAATAATTACCAAGGCTTACCGGCTAAATTGATATCTGAGGGAATTAATCCCAAGATGCCATGGCTTTATGATTACAAATTAGATTTCAGGTTCAAATAAAATTTACTAAAATGAATACCCCCGAAAAAATCGCTGATAAATCGGGACAGGCTATGAGGCCAGTGATTTATCTTAATAATGTTCGAATGAAAGCAAAAATTACTTTTTTAGGAATCATTGGAGGTAGAAATGAGAATGAATTTAGGAATGTGTGTGGGTTAATGATGATAACAAAAGCAAAATCTAAATAAAGATAAGCAAGATAAAATTTGAATAACATAAAAACGAGATACAAAAAAAATGAAAAATAAAATTATTGTAGCGTCCCTGCTACTCTGCCTTTCAAATTTGGGATATTCTCAAAATTTATCTCTGGGATTGAAAATTGGCGGTAATGTATCAAAACTGGAGCATTATGAAATTAAAAACCTAAATTCATTCATTGATTATGTTGCGGTCAATAATTTCAATTATGGATTGTTCATAAATTACTGCATCAAAAATAATTTTTCTTTCCAATCAGAAATTAATTATAAATCAAAGGGCTTTGAATATAATACGAAACAGGATTTAGTCGGTCTTGGCGCATCGGGGAAAGCCAATGTAGATTATATAGAGATTCCCTTATTAGTTAAATACTGTTACGGAAATAAGTTTAAAGGCTTCATTAACACAGGAACATCAATTAATTTATTGATTGGCGGTGGCGAATATAATTATCACCGATACCATGACGCTATCCCCGCGTCTTATGACTATAGTAGAAATCTAAAATCAGATTTTAATAAAATGACAATTGGTATTGTTGGAAGTATCGGTTTAAGTTATTGTATTTCTCAGAATATTGATTTATTGGCAGAATTCAGATATAGCTACGATTTATCAAATTCAGCCGATAATCATGCCTACGTTGATTCAAATACACAGGATGCGTGGTACTATAACAATTCTCGTTTTATCGATAAATCTGTCAACTTTGGTATAGCATATAAATTCGGTAAAAATAATTGATAGACATTAAATCCGGCTGGTGCCTTCATTCCCGCGCGATGCAATCGCATGGGAGCTGGGGACTTCAAATAATTGAATTGACATGAAAAAATTATTATTTTGGTTTAAAATGTTAACTTTCCCATGCTTGCTGTTGATGAGTTCCTGTAGTGATAAAAATCTTTTTCAGGAAGTCAATGGATTGAATAATTTCGTTGGAAACATGCATATTTACATTGATATCTTGATTCGACCGGCGCAAACATCGTACAAAACAACAGCCAGGTTGCGGTGTTTTATGAAAAAGACGGAATTGCCCAGTTCGTTCAACGGCCCAATCTCGACGTCCCATATGGGTATACTATTAAAAGTATGCGGATTATTTCTCCGAATAATCCCGACGAATTGTGCGTCGATTTTTTCCCCAGTGATTACCTGAACAACGAAAACTCATCCACGACTTACGTGAAACTCGGGAACAATTCAATGAACAATTTTCGTTGTCAATTCTACAACAAACCGGGAATGATCTATCTTTTGAAGGTCTGGCACAACGGAACACTTGTATGTGACCAACAAACAGCTTCAACCCAACCGCTTATTAAAATTGTAAAATAGTTTGAAGCTGAAAAGCCGGGCAGGTTAAGGCAGACAGAAGAACACTTCATCAGACCCTTAAAAAGGTGGCAGCTTACTTTTGGGGTAGCAGCCACCTTTTGTTTGCATGCGTTCACTATGGTCTCCAAATCAGATCATAACATCAGCACATCCCCACATCACTCTTCAGGTCTTGCGATCATAACGCCTGTGGTTTTTTTGCTTCTGGCCAGGTACTGCGCAAAGGGTTCACTGCTGACCACCACTTTCTGAATGGTGGAGGAGGCGTGAAGCAGGAAAACGCGTCCTTCCTTTTTGAGCAGGATGCCTACATGGGAAACATCAATACCGGGGATCGTGGTGGTAAGGGTAACGATGTCGCCATCCTTAACCTGGCCTTCGATGCTTTCAAAGCGGTCGGAAGGAATGTAAAAGAATTTTTGTGCAGAAACCTTATCCTCAATTGCTTTGATTAGCGCGGTTGTTGCTGGATCATTGATTAACTGCGGGTATTCCTTTGGATGGAGGCTCATGTAGTTAAGGGTTATTGTTAGTTCTTTTCCTCCCATTGTGGCAGCCATCGACTGAACATTGTGCCTTTTTTCATTGTCAAGGATCCATTCGCTGAAATAGTGCAAACGGCTGGCATAGCCATCCATTTTTCCGCCCCTGTAACGGATATTTTCCAACTCTGAGCAAAATTGTTTGGTGTCAGGATGCCCGCTCTTTACAGTTCTTGCCAATGCAAGGCAATTTTCGGCAAAAGTGGTGCAGTCGAGCTGGTGAAGATTGACCACCAGTTTTTCCTCTTTGGATTTATCGAGGGTTTTGGCTACATAAGGAGTATTAAGGAAGTCCAGGCCGATTTTCAGCACCAGATCGCCTATTGGCAGAGCGCCATCCTTGGCGAATCGTTCCAACTTATTTTTTAAAATTGCCTGGTCCATTTTCGATATTTCCGGATCGGATGCAAATGTTTGCCAGGCAATGGCTAAAGAAGCAATCAGTAAAAGAGTTATTTTTGATTTCATGATTTTTAAATTTGGATTTGTAACCACAAAGGGCACAAAGGTTTACACTAAGGTCGCAAAATAATAAGTTTTTAAGAAGTTATTTTCCGGTTTGCAGATTTTATATTTCCCTCCCTCGTTTCCCGTTTCTCCGTTTCTCCGTTTCTCCGTTTCCTGTTTCTATATTCACTTGTGCCTTTTTTTCAATTCAGTCGCCAGGTCGGAAATGGATAACCCTTTGTGTGAAAGCAGCACCATTAGGTGGTACAGCAGGTCGGAGGCTTCGTAGAGGAGTCGTTCGTCGTTGTTGGCCATGGCTTCGATGACAGTTTCAACGGCTTCTTCGCCAACTTTTTGGGCAATCTTTGCGGTTCCCGATTCAAAAAGCGAGGTGGTGTATGAGCCTTTGGGCAGCTCCTCCTTTCGTTTGGCGATGAAATCCTGCAGTGTCTTCAAAAAATAGAAATTATCGGCAGCATTGGACTCATCCCAGCATGTATCTGCTCCCGTATGGCAAACCGGACCTACCGGGATCGCCTTAATCAGCAGGGAATCCTGATCGCAGTCGGCCGAAACGGAGACGACATTCAGGAAGTTTCCCGATTCTTCACCCTTGGTCCAGAGGCGTTTCCGGGTACGGCTGTAAAAGGTAACCTGACCAATCTGAACTGTTTTTTCATATGCCTCCCGGTTCATAAAACCCAGCATCAAAACTTTGTTTGAATGCTGGTCCTGGATGATTGCGGGAACCAAGCCACTCCCGTCTTTATTAAAATCGATATTCATTAATGTGCTATTGTAGTTATTGTAAAAGTGCCTAAAGTGAACTAAAGTGAACTAAAGTACTTACATTCTGATCAAAATTATCTAATCTCTCAACTCTCATGTCTCATGTCTCATAACTCATAAATTAAGGTATGCCTCGTCTCTACCGGACCTCAATTCCATTGGTGCGAAGATACTGCTTTAAATCCGGAATGGCGATCTCGCCGAAATGGAAAATGCTGGCTGCCAGTCCGGCATCGGCTTTGCCAAATTTGAAAAGTTCGGCGAAATGCTCCATGGTGCCGGCTCCGCCGGAAGCGATCAGCGGGATGGTGAGCAATCCGGAAAGATGGGCCAGCGCTTCATTGGCAAACCCTTTCTTGGTGCCGTCGTGGTTCATCGAGGTAAAAAGGATTTCCCCCGCGCCCCTGTTTTCTGCCTCTTTGGCCCATGAGAAGAGCTCTTTCCCGGTAGGGATACGTCCTCCGTGCATAGTAGCTTCCCAGTGGTTGTTTTCTTCCCTGGCATCGATGGCCACTACGACAAACTGACTGCCGAAATGGAGAGCCAGATCATCGATCAGTTTTGGATTTTTGATCGCAGAAGAGTTGATGGAGATTTTGTCGGCTCCTGCGGCCAGGAGTGCATCCGCATCTTTGATCTCGCTGATACCGCCTCCGACCGTGAAAGGAATATTGAGGTTGGCTGCGATGCGTTTGACCAGTTCCACAAAGGTTTTGCGTCCTTCGTGGGTAGCTGTAATATCGAGAAAGACCAATTCATCGGCCCCCTGTTCGGAATAGGTTTTCCCCAACTCGACAGGATCGCCGACTTCGCGGATATTGACGAAATTGATTCCTTTGACGGTCTGGCCGTTGCGAATGTCGAGACAGGGAATGATGCGTTTACTCAGCATGCTTTGAAAGATTGCTAATATTTGACTGTGTTTAAATTGCGGATTTCTTCCATCGAAATTTTTCCTTCGTAGATGGCTTTGCCGATGATAACGGCAGGTACACCGATCTTTTCCAAATCCATTATATCTTGTCCAGAACCTACTCCGCCACTGGCAATCAGATAGATATCAGGATTCATTAGCATGATTTTCTTGTACAGCTCAATCGCTGGACCAGTTAGCATTCCGTCCCGGCTGATGTCGGTGCTGATTACTTTGTCGATTCCTTTTCCCTTCCAGCCTGAGATAAAATCGAAGATATCGAGCCCGCTGTCTTCTGTCCATCCGGCAACTGCGATCTTTCTGTCTGAAACATCTGCGCCAAGGATAATCCGCTCAGGACCGAAATCTTCGATCCAGCTTATCATTGTTTCGGGTGATTTGACAGCAATGCTTCCGCCGGTAATCATGGCTGCCCCTGCTTCGAAGGCGATCTCAAGGTCTTTGTCGCTTTTTAGTCCGCCGCCAAAATCGATGATCAGGCTGGTATTGGAAGCGATCCGCTCCAGTACTTTGTAATTGACGATATGGTGTGCCTTTGCGCCGTCGAGATCCACAAGATGTAACCGCTGGATGCCGACGGCTTCAAACATTTTGGCGACTTCAAGCGGATCTTCGTTGTAGATGGTTTTGCGGTGGTAGTCGCCCTGGCTTAGCCGAACACATTTGCCGTCGATAATATCTATGGCAGGTATAATTTCAATGCTCATTTTCAGATTTTAAGATGGAGAAAGTTCTCCAGGATTTTCGCCCCGACAGATCCGCTTTTTTCGGGATGGAACTGTACGGCATAGAAGTTGTTTTTTTGAAGGGCTGCGCTGAAAGGCTCCGGATAACTGCAGATTGCAGCTGTATCGGCCCCTGTGGTTGCGTAATAGGAGTGTACAAAGTAACAGTATTCACCCTCTAAAGACGGATTGAACAGATTGCTTTTCAATCCGGTGATGGTGTTCCAGCCCATGTGGGGAATCTTCATGGATGGAAGAATATCCTGTTTCAGTTCGAATCGCCTGACTGTCTCCTCAAAAATGCCGAGACATTCAACATCATTCTCCTCAGAATGACGGCACATCAGCTGCAGTCCGAGGCAAATACCAAGGACCGGCTGTTTAAGGTCGATAATGAGCCGGTCAAGCTTATGCTTCCTAAGGTAGGCCATAGTAGTGGAGGCTTCGCCGACGCCGGGAAAGATGACCCGGTCGGCTGCACGGATTTCATCCTGGTCCGCTGTAACAGAGGCTTCCACGCCCAGCCGTTTCAGAGCATAATCCACAGACTGGATGTTTCCGGCGTTGTATTTGATGATGGCGACTTTCATTTTAACAAAAATTCAATGACTTTCACCATTTCAGCAAATTCATCTTCTTTGTAAAGCCTTGTCAGATAGACAATTTTTCCGGTTTTGTCGAGGATCACATTGCGGGTAACACCTGCTTTTTTCTCTGCAAAAAGGCCGAATATTTTACCGCCGGGATCCAGGGCCAACGGGTAAGTCACCTTGATGTCTTCCTGGAATTTTTTGACTTTATCAACCGGTTCATCCAGATCTACCCCAATCAGTACAAAATTTTTATTGTTCTTCTGCTTCTGCCAGATATCTTTTTCGATAAAAGGCATCTCTTTCCGGCAGACAATGCACCAGCTCGCCGTAAACTGCAGCATGACCACCCTGCCTTTGAAGTCGGTTGTGGAGATTGCTTTGCCG
Source organism: Bacteroidales bacterium (assembly GCA_038323575.1). GTDB lineage: Bacteria > Bacteroidota > Bacteroidia > Bacteroidales > Prolixibacteraceae > CAINVV01. Next base: position 6,067 of record JBBQHB010000065.1, read on the forward strand.
TTGACCAAAGATGTTGAAAATGCCGGTACCTGGTCGCCAATTTTAACCACAAAACCGTAGTCTGCAGGGATCTCCTTAACCGGGATTTGGGCGTAAACAGACAGGACCACAAAAAGAAATGAAACGGAGAAGATTGAACGTAGAATAAAATTTTTCATATGATTTTCTTGTGTATTACTCAACCACAAATTTCACAAATTGACACAGATAAAAACTGACCAACCACAGATTTCACAAACTAATTGAAGATGATCGTCCGGTTGTTAAAGACCAGGATTTTACGCTGGAGGTGTTTGTAGACGGCTTCGCTTAACACGATTTTCTCGAGGTCGCGGCCCTTGCGAACCAGGCTTTCGATGCTGTCGACATGCGAAATCCGCACCACATCCTGTGCGATGATCGGACCGGCATCGAGTTCGGCAGTCACATAATGGCTGGTTGCCCCGATGATTTTCACACCGCGCTCATGCGCCGCATGGTAGGGTTTTGCTCCTGCAAATGCGGGTAAAAAGGAGTGGTGGATATTGATAATCTGATTCGGGAACTGTGATACAAATTTGTCGCTCAGCACCTGCATATACCGGCCAAGCACGATCAGATCTATATTTTTTTCTTTCAGCAGGGCAACCTCTTTTTCCTCCTGCTCCTCTTTGTTGATGCTATTCTTTGGAAAACAGAAGAATTCAATTCCGAAGCGGTCGGCAACAGGTTTCAAATCATTATGGTTGCTGACGATCAGCGGAATATCTACAATCCATTCACCGGCCATGTTGCGGGCAAGGATGTCGAAAAGACAATGAGACATTTTAGATACAAAAAGGGCCATACGCGGGCGCTCGGCTGAAAAATGGAGGGTAAAGCGGAGGTTGTACCTTTTGGCAATCAGTGTTTCAAAGTAATCTGCAATCTTCTCTTTCGGGATAGCGAAAAATTCAAGCTCCCACTCAGCCCGCATGAAAAAAATGGATTCTGCCCGATCTACATTTTGATCCAGGTAAATGATGTTTCCGTTGTTTTCGTTCAAAAACTGTGTCACGGCAGCCAGTATGCCCTGCTGATCAGGACAATGGATCAGCAGGATCGCAGTTTCTTTGTTTGAGGTTGAAGTCATATGTTTAACGTTGTTCATTGTATCGAAATTCTACTTTTCAGTTGTTTCGGGTTTCAGGTTTCGGGTTCGCACACCAAGTCTTTTCTCCGTTTCACCGTTTCACCGTTTCTCCGTCCTCCCTCTTTCAAAGCGTTCCCTTCGAACTGGGAAGCGTATCCTGGAAAGGATCTTTTCGCACGGCCATCTTGATGGAACGGGCAAATGCCTTGAAGATTCCCTCTATTTTATGGTGTTCGTTGGTGCCTTCGGCCCAGATATTCAGGTTGCAGAGGGCAGCATCTGAAAACGATTTGAAGAAATGGTGAAAAAGCTCGGTTGGCATATCGCCGACATATTCGCGTTGAAATTCTGCTTCCCAGACCAGCCAGGGTCTGCCGCCGAAATCGAGGGCGACCTGGGCCAGACAGTCATCCATCGGCAAACAGAAACCGTACCGTTCAATACCGTGCTTGTTGCCGAGCGCCTTGTGGATCACTTCACCCAACGCAATCGCGGTATCTTCGACTGTGTGGTGTTCGTCCACTTCCAGGTCACCAATTACCTGTATTGTAAGGTCACAGCCAGAATGAGTCGATATCTGTTGTAACATGTGATCGAAAAAGTGCAGGCCTGTTGATATCCGGCCGATTCCTTTCCCGGCCAGGTTGATCTCGACAAAGATATTGGTCTCCTTGGTTTCCCGTTTGACAGAGGCTTTGCGTTCAATCTCTGACAGGAAAATAAATATCTCTTCCCAATTATCGGTTACCATGGCACAACAGGAGGAGAGGTTGCTGTCGATCAGATCGTTGGCGCGTTCCTCCGGTGCATAGTATATGGCTTTGGCTCCAAGGTTTTTCGCCATCTGAACATCAGTCAGCCGATCGCCGATCACAAATGAGTTGGCGAGATCATAGGAACCATCCAGGTATTCCTGCAGCAGGCCTATTTCCGGTTTCCGTGTCGGTGCATTGTCTTCGGGGAATGAACAGTCAATAAATATACGTTTGAATGTGACTCCTTCGTTCTCAAAAGCCTTCAGCACTTTCCCCTGGATCAGGTGAAAAACCGCTTCGGGATAGGCTTCGCTGCCCATGCCATCCTGGTTTGATACCATCACCAACTCGTAATCCAGATGGTTCGCAATGGCATACAAATTCCGGAAGACCCCAGGGAGGAACTCAAGTTTCTCCAGACTGTCGACCTGGAAATCTTCAGGCGGTTCGACGATTAATGTGCCGTCGCGGTCTATAAAAAGGGCTTTCTTCATAGAGTTATGAATTATGAGTTATGAATTATGAAGATATGAGATATGAGACATGAGATATAAAAATCAATCTTTCAAATAAATAGCACTTTAGCTAATTAGCACATCAGCACATTTTTTAAGAGCTTCAATGAGCAATTTGTTCTCCTCTTCCGTTCCTACCGTGATTCGCAGGCATTCGCCACATAGGGCAACCCGCGAACGGTCGCGGACGATGATATGCATTTTTACCAGTTCATCATATATCATTTTGGCAGCCAGGGTTTTAACGAGTATAAAGTTGGCATCACTTGGGAAGAGTTTTACCACATTGGGTAGTTTAACCAGTTCTTTTTCAAGGATCGTTTTTTGATGCAGGATGGTTTCAACCCATTTGTCCTTCTGTTCTGCCGATTGAAGCATCTCCGATGCTTTGGTTTGGGTGAGAAGGTTGATATTGTAAGGGTATTTAATTTTATTGAGAATAGAAATTATTTCGGCAGAGGCGAAAGCCATTCCAAGACGGATTCCGGCCAGTCCCCAGGCTTTGGAAAGGGTTTGAAGGATTACAAGATTTGGGTAATTTGAAAGCCCGGCAAGCAACGTTTTCTCCGGACAAAAATCTATGTAGGCTTCATCCAATACTACTATTCCGGCGAAATTCAAAATAATATTAAGTATTTCGTTGATGTCCAGTGCGTTGCCTGTCGGGTTATTCGGAGAACAGAGGAAAATTAATTTGGTAGAAGGATCAGTAGCTGAAAGAATATTTTCGGAATTCAAACTGAAATCTTCCCCAAGTAAAACCTCACGGTAGGAGACATTGTTGATATCAGCTGCAACCCGATACATGCCGTAGGTAGGAGCGATGGCAACTACATTGTCGGTGCCAGGCTCACAGAAAGCCCTGAGAAGCAGGTCGATCGGTTCATCGCTGCCATTGCCCAGAAAGATTTGACCGGTGGGAATATTTTTCAGCTGACTGATCCTGTTCTTTAGGTTCTGCTGCCGGGGATCCGGATAACGGTTGTAAGGTGCATTGAAAGGATTTTCGTTGGCATCCAGAAAGACCGATGCTTCGCCGGTAAATTCATCCCTGGCACTTGAATAGGGTTGCAAGTCAAGGATGTTTTTCCTGGTAATATTTTGAAGTGAAAAGGTCATACCGTTTAATAATCAAATATATAAAATTTACTTGGTGTTCCTTCGTGATATCCTTTGTGTCCTTCGTGGTTAAGTTTTTTTTTACCACAAAGGACTCAAAGGTTTGCCCAAAGGGTCACCAAGGGTGCTTTAACCTGATAGTCACAGCGTTCTTATGTGCATCTAACAGTTCAGCAGCAGCCATCGTTTCGATGACAGGTCCCAGTTGCTCTAAACCTGTTCTGGAGATTTCCTGGTAAGTGATTTTCTTGCAAAAGCTGTCCAGGTTAAGTCCGCTGACCGACCGCGCCCAGCCGTTGGTAGGCAGTGTGTGGTTGGTGCCTGATGCATAATCGCCGGCGCTTTCAGGGGTCCAGTGACCGATAAAGACAGATCCTGCATTGGTCACTTTTTCTGCCAGTCCGGCAGCCTGATCAGTTTGAAGAATCAGGTGTTCCGGTGCGTAAAGGTTGACCAGGTCCATCACCTCATCCATATCCTGAAGCAACACCAGTCGGCTGTGGGTGAGGGAAGCAGTGGCAATCGCTTTCCTGGGCAGTTTTTCCAGCTGAATTTTAATCTCAGCCAATACTTTCTCCAGCATCGGTTCATCTGTGGTAACCAGTATTACCTGGCTGTCGGGGCCATGTTCGGCCTGCGAAAGCAGGTCGGATGCCACAAATGCCGGGTTCGCCGAGTCATCAGCAACAACTGCCAGTTCAGAAGGGCCGGCAGGCATATCGATGGAACAGGTGTTGAGCGATACATATTGTTTGGCCGCGGTGACCCATGAGTTTCCGGGACCGAAGATTTTGTGCACTTTCGGGACTGATTCGGTTCCGTATGCCATGGCTCCAATAGCTTGAATACCACCTATTTTAAAAATTTTAGAAACCTTACAGAGTCTCGCGGCAAATAGAATAGCCGGATGAATTTTTCCGGCGGGATCGGGTGGCGTACATAGAACGACCTCCCTGCAGCCTGCAATTTGTGCGGGAAGTGCCAGCATCAGCACAGTCGAGAAGAGGGGTGCCGAACCGCCCGGGATGTACAAACCGACTGTTTCGATGGGCAGGTTTTTTTGCCAGCATTTAACTCCCGGTTGGGTTTCCACAATCCTGGAATGTGTTTTTTGGGATTCATGGAAATTATGTATGTTTTCAGCTGCAGTGCGTATAGCATGGGCAAGATCAGGGGTGATTTCCTTCTCTGCCTGGTGCATTTCCCTTTCAGATACCTGAAGCTTATTGATGATGGCTTTGTCGAATCTTTCCGTAAATTCCCTGACAGCAGCATCGCCCCGCATCCGGATATTTTGCATTACCTCTTCCACGACGGGAAGTTTGTAGGAATAGTCGGTTGTAGCCCTTGTAATTAGCTTATCCCAACTCTCTTTTGGAGGATAACGATAGATTTGCATGTCGAAAATTAATAGATCATCTTTTCAATTGGTAATACGAGAATACCTTCAGCTCCGTTTCTTTTGAGGTTGCCAATCACTTCCCAGAATTCAGTTTCGGTAATAACCGAGTGCAGCGAACTCCAGCCCGGTTTGGCCAGGGGCATGAGGGTAGGAGAGGTCATACCCGGAAGTACTTTGATGATTTGCTCCATTTTTTCGTTCGGGGCATTGAGCAGGATATATTTTTTCCCTTTACCGTTTTCGACAGATTCGATGCGGAAAATCAGCTCGTCGAGAATGGCCTGTTTTTCTTTCGATAATGCCGGATCTGCAATCAGCACTGCCTCAGACTTCATCACCACCTCGACCTCTTTCAGCCTGTTGCTGACCAGGGTACCGCCTGAACTGACGATGTCGAAAATTGCATCAGCAAGTCCGATACCGGGTGCAATTTCAACGGAGCCTGCAATAAAGTGGATGTCAGATTTGATTTTGTTTTTTGCCAGGAATGCTTTCAGAACAGCAGGGTAGGAGGTGGCAATTTTTTTGCCTCCAAACCATGTAAGATCCGCATAATTTTCATCTTTCGGAATTGCCAGGGAGAGCCTGCATTTGCTGAAACCCAGGTGCTTGATGATATCCACCCTTTTTTGCTGCTCTTCCACTTCGTTTTTACCCACAATTCCAACGTCGGCAACCCCGTCGGCAACACACTGCGGAATATCGTCATCCCTCAGGTAAAGCACCTCTAACGGAAAATTTTTAGCCGATGATATCAGTCTCCTTTTTCCCTCGATCAGTTTGATTCCGGCTTCTTCGAATAGGAGAATTGAATCTTCGTTTAACCTTCCTTTGGTTTGAACAGCAATTCGTAAAGTTGTTTCCATGTTTTTTAAATGAGAGCAGGCTTACCTTTTAGTGGTAAGCCTGCCAATGAATTGTTGCATATTTTTAGAATGACCAACTCCGGCTTACCTTATGGCAAGTTGTTATGATGTCCCGGATGAAAGTTGATCTTTGTCATGTTTTTAATCTTTGTGCAATGATAAGTAAAAAATTAACAGGTTTGAGGTATTTATGTGAAATTATTGTTATTAAAGAAGTTCACTTTAGGCACTTTTCTTAAGGGACCATCCCCCTTTAAGCCCGAAAATAAACCAGGCCAGGGAAACCGTTCCAAGCGCAAACATGGTGTCGCCGATCATCCTAAGCCATTTGAAGGTTAAAATATAGGGCTGCTGCATGAATTCTGCAGAGCGGGCATACCACAAACCATTTTTCACACTGGCCAGTGTTTGTGCCAGTCCTACCGGGAGAAGGCTGAACAATACCATGGCTACCAGACCAATGTTGATAGACCAGAAGGCAAATTTCAATATTTTTTCATTCCAGATTGCGTTTTTGTCCATGTCTCTCAGGACAAAAAGCATCAATCCTATTCCCAGCATACCGTAAACGCCGAAGAGTGCGGTATGGGCGTGAACGGCGGTAGTGTTGAGTCCCTGCATGTAATAAAGTGCGATGGGCGGATTGATCAGGAATCCGAATATACCGGCTCCGACCAGGTTCCAGAATGCGACTGCGATAAAGCAGTTAATAGCCCAGCGGTATTTTGCGATCCAGTCGTTGCTCCCATGTAATTTGAGGTTGTCAAAGGCTTCAAATCCCATCAATACCAGCGGCACTACTTCCAGTGCACTGAAGGTAGCGCCAAGCGCCATGACGGCTGTCGGGGTACCGGTAAAATAGAGGTGATGGAAGGTACCCAAAATACCGCCTGATAAGAATACGACTGTAGAAAAAAGCACAGCAGTAGTTGCAGTAGCTGCTTTGATGATTTGCATACGAACAAAAAGGAATGCGACTACCACTGCTGCAAAGACTTCAAAAAATCCCTCCACCCAAAGGTGAACGACCCACCAACGCCAGTATTCGGCAATTGCCAGATTGGTTTGACGGCCCCACATCAGTCCGGCGCCATAAAAAGCGGCAATAGCAACAGAAGAAACCAGGAACAATATCAGCAAATTGCGGCTTTCTGATTTTACTTTCAAGGCTGGCCAGATGGCTCTTCCCATTAAAAACAACCAGATAAAAAGTCCGAGTAAAAGGAAAATCTGCCAGAATCGGCCTAGATCTACGTATTCATATCCCTGGTGACCAAACCAGAAGTTCTGAATATAACCCAGTTTTTGCATTATGCCAAACCACTGACCTGCAAGCGATCCCACAACAATGACCAGTAATGCCAGAAAGAGGAAGTTAACTCCCAGTTTCTGATACTTAGGTTCAACTCCTGAAATGGCAGGTGCATAATATAAACCGGTTGCCAACCACGATGTAGCAATCCAGAAAATACCAATTTGTACGTGCCAGGTACGGGATATTGAATAGGGCAGCCATTCTGAAAGCGGAAAGCCGAAGAATGCCTGTCCTTCTACTGTATAGTGGGCTGTAATTATACCTGCAACGATTTGCACCAGGAATAAAGCTGAAACGATCCAGAAATATTTGACTGTCGCTTTCTGAGATGGAGTTTGTACATAATCTGCCAGTGGAAATTTAGCCGGAATTTCATCCGCACTCTCTTCTCTTCTGCGGGCATAATAGAAGACCATCATTCCGATACCTGCCAACAGCATAATGACACTGAAACCTGTCCAAAGGAGAAGAGCACCTGTCGGGTGATTGCCGACCAGCTCTTCTGCCGGCCAGTTGTTGGTGTAGGTAATATCCTGTCCGACACGCTGGGTTACGCAGGCCCACGCTGTCCAGAAGAAAAATGCGTTCAGTGGTTTTAACCGTTCAGGCGCTTTGAGGGCATTTTCAGGAATACTGTAGGCCTGCCTGAGTTTGAGCATTTCAGGATTGTTGGTAAATAAACCACCATAAAATTTCCCGTTGTCTGCGATTGCCTGTGCCCTGTCGGCGGAGATCGTGATAGTTTTGTTCCGGGGATCATAGCTGTTTTTCCGGAGTTCACGCTGAAGTGTAACTTTCAGTGCAGCTTTGTTTTCGTCGGTTTGTTCATCGTAAGTTTTTCCTGTTGTTTTGAGCGCCAGATTGTTCAGGATAAACAATGCCTCCCTGTGCAGCCAATCGGCACTCCAATCCGGTGCCTGGTATGCTCCGTGTCCCCATACGGTACCCATTTCCTGTCCGCCCATGGATTGCCAGACATTCTGACCATCCCTGATCTCCTGTCCGGTAAAAACAAGTGTCCCGTCGGTTGTTACAACTTTATCAGGAATCGGCGGCGCTTCCCGGTATATCTCAACACCGTAATAAATTAAAACAGCGAAAGAGATTGTCATGACGGCGATAAAACCCAACCATAGTTTCTTTGGTGTCATAAAAGAGAATTTTAGGATGATTATACCCGACAAATATATTGTTTTTATATTAAAAGACAAAAAAGTCTTTTAATATTTACAAGTAAATTGATTTTTTTTTACTTTTGAGGGTAGATTCAAAAACGAAACCTGCCGATTGTGTTTAAAAAAGAGACAGAATATGCCTTACGAGGGATGGTGTACATCCAGATACAGAACCTGAAAGAGAGAAGGCCCGGGGTTGCTGAGATAGCCCAGGAGATTGAGGCGCCATTTTTTTTTACGGCTAAAATTTTCCAACGCCTTGCCAAAAAGGGTTTTGTAAGATCATTGAAAGGAAAGGGAGGAGGATTTTTCCTTGATCCGGTCAAGAAAGATTTGCCATTGAAAGAGATTATCATCGCCATCGAAGGGGAGGAGCTTTTTATCGGATGCGGGTTTGGCTTAAAAAACTGCGATGAGAACAATCCCTGTCCGCTCCATCACCAATACGAACTGATCCGGAATGAAATCAACAATTTGGTTACAGGCGAGACCATACAGTCACTGGCGCAATCTTCACTCGCCAATAATATGGCGCTGGGCTTCTCGCGCGAGAACTCAGAGAAAAAAAAATGAAATAAGAAGTGATGTTCTATCAGGATTCCTTTCCCCTTTACCACAAATTTCACAAATTGACACAAATAAAACCCCTTCAACCACAGATTGCACAAATTGACACAGATTGTACCCAAAACGAATATCAGGCCTGCTGTATAGGAAGATAAGCGCTTAGCGCCTGAATATTGATCAAAACGTAAGTACTTTAGTCACTTTAGTCACTTTAGTTCACTTCAGGCACTTTCCTCTTTGTAATTATCACATCATCGAATCATCGAATCAGGAAAGTTTCTTGCCTTTCAAACGTAAACTGTTGGTTACCACTGAAACTGAACTCAATGCCATCGCTGCCCCGGCAATCATCGGGTTTAACATGAATCCCCAGAAAGGATACAGAATCCCTGCTGCGATAGGAATACCAATTAAGTTGTAGATAAAGGCCCAGAAAAGATTCTGATGGATTGCGTTAACGGTAAGTTTTGACAAACGGATGGCCTTGAAGATTAGCTGGAGATCTGAGGAGATGATGGTCATTTTTGCCACATCCATGGCAATATCAGAACCCTTTCCCATGGCGATACTGATGTCTGCCTGTGCAAGTGCCTGGGAATCATTGATGCCATCACCAACCATGGCTACGACTTTACCCTGTTGCTGTAGTAATCTGACGAAGTCGGCCTTGTCGGAAGGCATTACTTCTGCTTTGAAATTTTTCAATCCGACCTTTGCAGCTACTGCTGCTGCAGTTTGGAAATTGTCGCCCGTAAGCATATATACTTCAATGCCCTGAAGCTGCAAATCTGCAATGGCTTTGGCTGAACTATCCTTGATTTTGTCTGCAATTGCAAGGATAGCCGCCAGCTCAGTGCCAACTGCAAAACAGACTACGGTATTTGCTTCAGCTTCCCATTCACTGATGGTGATTTCGAAATTTTCAGGTATTTTGACAAGATAGTCGGCCATCAGTTTACTGTTTCCGACCAGGTATGTTATTCCACTGAAATCTGCTTTCACACCTTTCCCGGTAACGCTTTCGAAATGGTCGGGTGTTAATCTTTGTTCTGAAGTTATGTTTAGGGATTTGACGACCGCTTCGGCCAACGGATGCTCAGACAATGCCTCAATGGTAAAGAGCAGTTGTTTGATTTGTGGTTTTTCAGCTACAGGAATATTCCAGAGAACATTGGTTACAACAGGTTTGCCTTCAGTAATGGTGCCTGTCTTATCCAGAACGATGGCGTTTACTTTGTGCGCTATTTCAAGACTTTCGGCATCTTTGATCAGGATGCCGTTTTCTGCACCTTTCCCGATTCCGACCATGACAGCCGTCGGAGTTGCCAGTCCCAGTGCACATGGACAGGCAATAACAAGTACTGAAACCATAGCCAGCAAAGCATGGGTAAGGGCATTTTCTCCCCCAAATATCATCCATACTGCAAACGTCAGCAGCGCGATCCCCATCACCACAGGTACAAAAATTCCGGCTATTTTGTCGACCAGTTTTTGAACAGGTGGTTTGCTGCCCTGAGCCTCCTGAACCATCTTTATAATCTGTGCCAGGACTGTTGTACCTCCTACTTTTTGTGCAGTAAGGACAAAACTCCCTTTTTGGTTGAGGGTGCCGGCGAAAACTTTTGCTCCTTGTTCTTTTTCAACAGGCATTGACTCGCCGGTGATGGTGCTTTCATCCACAAAGGAGGAACCTGATAATACTTCGCCATCCACCGGAATTTTATCTCCCGGTTTGACCACCAACTGATCGTCCTTTTTTACCTGTGAGATGTTTATTTCAATTTCTGTACCGTCAGCTTGAATGATTGTTACTGATTTTGGTTGAAGACCTATCAGTTTTTTAATGGCAGAGGAGGTATTTGATTTGGCCCTTTCTTCCAGTACTTTACCCAATAAAATAAAAGCAATAACAACGGCCGAAGCTTCAAAATAAACTGGCGGATGGACCCCCCTGCTGTGCCAGATTTCCGGAAAAATAGTATTAAAACTGCTGAAAAGCCAGGAGATTCCCGTGCTTAATGCTACCAGGGTATCCATGTTGGCTGAACCGTGTTTTGCCTGGTTAAAGGCATTGATGAAAAAACTACGGCCAAACCAGCCGACAACCGGAGTGGCAAGTATAAACATAATCCAGTTGGCATAAGGAAGATCCATCAGAAACATTCCTATTACAACTACCGGAAGTGCCAGGAGTGATGCCCCGATCGTGTTGTTTACCAGTTTCTTAAAATGAGATTGTTTGATCTCCTCCTGGTTGCTTTCACCTTCAGATTCAATAATCAGGTCATATCCAATGGATTGGATAGCTGATTTTAAATCTTCAGGATTTGTTTCTTTTCCGGTAAATTCTACGGTGGCAGATGCGTTGGCATAGTTGACAACAGCACTGACAACTCCCTTGTGTCCTTTCAGCTCTTTTTCAACATGAATGGCGCACGAAGCGCAACTTAAACCGGTAACGGGGAAATTCAATTTAACAGTTGATGCCATGACTTTCAATTTCCGAATACTATTTCTACAACATTAATTCACTTTTGTTTCATTTTTTTCTCCTCAGCTTCAAATAGATACCAATTACAATTACAATTAGCGCAATTGCAGTAAGCCAGCCCCATCCCATTCCCGGGAGCCAGCCGGGTAATTCAATTGAATTTATCATAATATGTACAAGATTTTATTTTTGATTGTTCAATGTTTCACTGTTTTTTCTCATCGTTGGCCGGTTTAGTGAAAATTTTCTCAAGAAAACTCTTTGTTCTGGTCATTGTCTTTTCTGTATTAGTATTTTTTTCTATACTGGATTTAATACCTGAAAGTGCAGATTTGAACCAATAACCGAAAATAAATTTTTCTGCATCTCTTTGATAATTAATCTTTCCCACTCTGATATTTTCACCCGGCAGCGGGTTGGAATCCAGTACTTTTTTATTGACAACAAATGACAAAAACTGTTCTTTCATGGCTGTGGTTTCATCTGTCTTTTTGTTTATAACTGCCAGTTTCAATCCGTGGTAGCGAAGGATCATCCTGCCCTTTGCTATGGTGTTGTCTGCAATAAAATTGAAGCTCATGGTATCAATTTTTCCTGAAGTTGCAGATATGAAAGCACTTTTTTCCAGCATCGGGTTCAATTCTTTTGCTTCCAATCCTGAAAGTCGGCCTTCCATTGAAAATGCATCATTTTTATCGAATAATTTGGCTTCTAATAATACAGATATCCTGCCTTTGCCCATAATCAAAGCATCGGCTTTTAATTCAAATGAAGCATTCTTTCTTTTGTATATAGTATCGTTTGTTATTTTGTATATCCTGGCAGAAAGTTCATTGAAACTGATAGTTCCGGGCTCATTGGCCTTTTCGGCATGTTCGACATAAGTAATATTTCCGTTTTTTACACAGAGAGAATCAATGGAGAGGGCCCCGGTATAATCGTACATTAATTTCTGAAATGATGGCTTTTTCGTATGTTCAAATTCTTTTCGTTTATCACGGAAAACGCGTAAATCCATTTTCCCGATTTCGATATAAGAGCTCACAATACTTTCTGATTTGACAAAAGCTTCAAACGGGAAATCATGTATATTAATACCTTTAAATGAGGCTTCAATATAATCCTTCTGGTATTTATGCCTGACATTGAAACCGTATTCCGAGTAATTGGGCTGAATCAATAAGTCGTCTAAAGCTAGGGTCTTTGGCGCATCAGCATAGCTAAAACCATTGGCTTTACTGGTGTACATGCTGTCAGCTGAAACGTATGAGACCTGGCCGGCGGAGAAATCAAACTTCTCTATTAAACTGGCAGTTAAAGTATCTTTTTCTTCTGCCCTGAAGTTGGTCAGTTTCAAATTACCTTCATTTACCGAAATCTTTCTGAAGGTTAAGGAATCTGACAGTGCCAGTTCAATTTTTTCAAAAAGCAGGGTGCCGATATGGATGTTGGAATTTAAAATCGTGGGTGCTTTTGTTTTCTTTGGAAATGGAACTTTCCCGGTTATACTAAAATCGGAAACGGATACTTCATCCATGACAAATTCCTTCTTGAAAAGCGCTTTTGCTAATCTGATCCTTTTTAATTTTATAAATGCCATTTCACCGCTTAAATCTGGTTTGTCCAGATACTGGTGTTTTGAAGAGATTGTTATCTTTTCAAGTTCTAAACCTGATGAAATCATCGAAAAATTAACCTTGCCAATTTCAATTTGGTAATCCTTGAACTTTTCATTCAATTTTGCCTGTATTTTTCGCTTCATCCAAGGCTCAGCAATAACCGGTATTAGAAATAGGAACACCAATACAAGCAGACAAATCGAGACTAAGATTTTTATTAATTTTTTACTTTTCAGCATGATATTTCGGATTGACTTCATTGTTCTTTTTTTGAAAGCTGTTGTGTAATGCATACGATTCTAATGGTTTGCAAAAATTTCTGAATTTAATCTCCGTATTATCAAAAACACTCATCAGTTTTTCTGCCTGAGGAAAATGAGGCAAAAAAAACTCTTTTGCATGTTCTTTAACTTTTTGCTGATCAACTTTATATGGAAATTCTATTTTGGATACGGTTGCAATAAAAGGCATAATTTTATCTTTTGTTTTTTTTATTATGAAGACATTACCCTGGTTAACAGAATATTATAGCTATAATTTTTCTTTTGTTATTGCATTCTTATCTACACCCAAATTGGTTAATTGTTTGACCATCGCCTCAATCATGGGTAGTGGACCGCATATGTAAAACTGCTGATCGAAGTCTGTAATATTTTCTTTCAGGAATTCTTCGCTGATTCTTCCGTTGTGATAACCGGCCAACTTTTCATCCGATAAAATATTGACGAATGCATTTCCAAGGATTTTTTTGAACTCTTTTTCAAGAATAATATCTGCTGAAGTTTTGTTGGCAAAAACAAGCACATTGTTTCCGATTTCATTTTTTTTATGGAGGTTCCTTAAAATAGAAATGAAAGGAGTAACTCCTGCTCCGCCTGCGATGAAAATACCTTCTTTTTTGTATGCAATGGCGCCGTAAACATCATGCAAAATCAGTTCATCTTCTTGCTTCAGCTTCAGCAATTCATTGGTCACACCTTTGCGGTCAGGGTACGTTTTAATGGTAAATTCCAGATAATCATCCTCTGGCAGACAGGAAAAGGTAAATGGTCTTTTTTCTTCGAGCCAGCCGGGTTTATTTATGGTAACCAAAGTCGCCTGCCCGGGATTAAACTTATAACCATCAGGTTTTTCCGTAACAATTTTTATCACATCGTGTGTGATTTTATCTATGGATTGGATCCTCACATATTCCTTTTTCATCTTTTCTATTTTTTCCAGAATTTTTTTGCTTCTTTCTCTAATTTTGCGAGTCTTGTATAGTAATCGGGGAACTCATTCAGATGAGCCCAAGCAATTTTACCGGTCTTTTCGCGGTCGTCATTTGTGACATTTGTTTCAGCGGAGATTTTACCATGTTCCAATTCGACGTTTAGTCCTAATGTAAATTCATCTGCATTAACTTTATTCCAATCGATGCCGAGACCGTCACCGATTTCTTTTGCATCCTTCAAATTGAATTTTATCATTTCACTTCTATTTTAACAATCATTTTACCTGTATCCACTCCATTGGGGCATAATTGGGCAATTACATCCTGTAGGTATGCCTTTTGGTCTTGATGAGCGTACAATTTGTTGTGTGTTTATGATTTCAAAATCTATTTTCAACAACATTCCAATCTATCAGATCCCAGAAAGCATTTACATAATCTGGTCTTCTATTTTGATAGTCGAGATAATAGGCATGTTCCCAAACATCGCAGGTAAGAATAGGTTTTAATCCTTTTCGAAGTGGATTTCCCGCATTGCTTTCCTGCATGATTTCAAACGTTCCTGCTGAGTTTTTAACTAACCAAACCCACCCCGCACCAAACAAGGTTGCAGCAGCTTTTGTGAACGCATCTTTAAATTCTGCATATGAGCCAAAACTGCTTTTTATTGCAGCAGCGACTTGTTTGTGAGGTTCACTGGTATAGGCTTGTTTTAAACCTGAAAAGTAGAAAGTATGATTCCATACCTGGGCTGCATTATTGAAAATAGGACCGTCTGCTTCCTTAATCATAGTCTCAAGGCTTGCATTTTCAAATTTTGTTCCCGGAATCAAATTGTTCAAATTTGTCACATACGCCTGATGATGTTTTCCATGGTGAAATTCAAGGGTTTTGGCAGAAATGTTTGGCTCGAGCGCATTCATTTCATAAGGTAATACTGGTAATTCAATTTTCATGTTGATAGTTTTTTGATGATTTCTTACTTTAACTGCATTTTCCGAGCAAAAAATAGAATACAACAAAAAGTATAATAGTACCAAGGCAACCACCACCTAATTTTGCTGCACCATATCCGGCTAGTATTGTTCTAAAAAAATTATTCATAGGATTTTGATTTATTATTTATTTCTTCTCACTTTGCTTATGATCCATTTCATTCAATATTTTGTCGACATCTATCCCTAACCCTTTGGCTACAGCCATTCCGAGTTTTGTGTCTGCACGAAAAAAGTGACAAAGCTGACGATTGATAATCAGGTCTTTTTTCTCGCCATTAATTCCACTCATCGATGTAACGATGTTATCAACCAGGTTGTGCTGGTCGTAATCATTCAGTGCTTTGTTAAACAGCCAACCGGACTGTGTAAAGTGGTCATCTTCACCCTGCCCGTTTCGGTCATACCAGTCGGCTACATTACTTTCCAAAACCATTGGTGGTTCTTTGTACGTCTCATCAATGTAAATGTCATCGAAGCTGTTCGGAGAATAGTTCGGACTGTCTTCGCCGTTTCCATCCACACGCATGGCGCCATCTCTTTCGTAATTGGCAACCATGTACGGACATTTATTCACCGGAATCTGTTCGTAATTTACGCCTAAGCGATACCGGTGCGCATCGGGATAGGAGAGTATCCGACCCTGCAGCATTTTATCGGGTGAATAACCAATCCCATCTACCACATTGGCTGGCGAGAAGGCGCTTTGTTCCACATCGGCAAAATAGTTTTTCGGAATCTGATTGAGTTCCATCGTTCCGACATCAATCAATGGAAAATCTTTGTGAGGCCATACCTTGGTTAAATCAAACGGATTGAAAGGGAAATCTTTTGCCTGTTCTTTTGTCATTGCCTGGATGCATAATTTCCACTTGGGGAAATCTTTTTTGTCAATTGCATCCACCAAATCCCGTTGAGCAAAGTCAAGGTCTTTCCCTTTCATTTCATTGGCTTCGTCATTTGTGAAGTTTTTAACTCCCTGCAAGGTTATAAAATGGAATTTCACCCATACACTTTCATTTTTGGCATTAATCATACTAAAAGTGTGGGAACCGAACCCATGCATGTGCCTGTATCCATAAGGAGTTCCCCTGTCACTCATTAATATCAGTACCTGATGGAGGGATTCAGGATTCAAACTATAAAAATCCCACATCATGGTTGGACTTTTACAATTGGTACGGGGATCGCGCTTTTGTGTATGAATAAAGTCGCTGAATTTCTTCGGATCTTTGATAAAAAAGACAGGCGTATTGTTGCCCACTAAATCCCATATACCATCCTCGGTGTAGAATTTTAGTGCAAAACCTCTTGGGTCTCTTTCGGTGTCAGCACCTCCTTTTTCGCCGCCAACCAATGAAAAACGAGCAAACATTTTGGTCTGTTTCCCAATCTTATTGAAGATTTTCGCTTTGGTGTACTGTCTGATATCGTGGGTTACCGTAAATGTTCCGAATGCTCCCGAACCTTTTGCATGAACGACTCTTTCAGGAATGCGTTCACGGTTGAAATGGGCCATTTTTTCGTGCAAAATGAAATCCTGCAAAAGCAATGGACCTCTGGCACCTGCACTCATCGTATTCTCATGCTCTGCATACGGTTTGCCCGATGCAGTAGTGAGTTTTCTATTTTTTTTCTTTTCAGACTTCATCTGTTTGTAATTCAGTTATTTGATAATGAATTAATGCGATTATTTTTTCACTGCATTTTCGGAAGCTGCAATTTCTCCATAGAAATGATCCGAAAATACCTTGGTAAACTCGGCACCAAAAAATACAATCATTGAAGAATAGGAAGTCCACAATAAAATAAGAATGATAGAACCTGCGGCGCCATACAATGATCCCGGGTTAGCATTGCCGAAGTAGAATCCAAGCGCTGTTTTTCCTATTACAAATAATATTGAAGTAAGAAATGCCCCAAGCCAGACAGATTTCCATTTTACTTTAGCATCCGGAATAATTTTAAAAATCAATGCAAATAAAATTGTAATAACACCCAGGGATAATACGAAATTGAAAATTTTTAAAAATACCAACAGAGATTCAGACCAATATTGTTGTATCCATGAACTCAAAGCTGATAATAAGGAAGATATTGCCAATGATATAAGTAACAGAAAGGCAATTGATAATATCAGACCCAATGAAAGAAGCCTTGATTTAATGAAGGTAAAAATACCGGATTTGGTAGTGGAGGCTTTTACTTCCCAAATTGTATTCAATGATTTTTGAAGTTCAACAAATACAGCAGTTGCTCCAATAATTATTGTTGCAATGCCAATAATAGTTGCCCACATGGAATCTTTTATTTTCAATGACATAATTATCATTTGCTGAATCTCATCTGCAGTATTAGTTCCCATTGCTTCAGCAATCTGGCTGTGCAAATGACCACTCACTGCTTCGGCTCCAAAAAAATATCCTGCAAGAGTTATCACAATCACCAATAATCCGGGTAAGGCAAAAATGGCATTGTAACCTATTACAGCACCCTGACGAAATGGATCACGCTCAAACCACTTTATAATTGTGGTTTTAAACAAGGTAACTATTTTATAAATTTTTAAATTCTTCATAGCCTAATTGACCCAAGGCATATTTTTCTTTTGGAATTCCAAAGGTGATTAACATACATCGAAATGTGTTACACAATTCTGGAAATGAGTTACATGATTCACACATTCTCAGGGACAAAGCATTTTTAGAACGGATATCCTATGGCCAGATTAAGAACCAGATTTTCTCTTCGCCATTGCTTATTGGCAAAGTCAATCTGGTCAAATACCCAGCGATCTCCACTCGCGAGCCAGGGTTTACGGATTGGGAAAGCCAGATCAGTGCGTAATATCAGGAAGGAAAGGTCAAAACGCAGACCGAGACCAGTACCCACTGCCAGTTCTTTCAAAAACGCTTTGCTCAACTTTGCTCCTGGTTTATTGGCGTCGTCGTTGTAAAGCCAAACATTCCCGGCATCAATAAATACGGCACCATGGATAAATCTGTACAGCTTTTTTCGATATTCCGTATTGATTTCCAGCTTAATATCTCCTGATTGGTCTGGAATAAAGCTGTTAAGGTTTGACTTGTTTAACCTGTAAGTGCCGGGACCCACTGAGCGTGCCATGAATGCCCGTATGCTGTTGGTTCCGCCGGCAAAATACTGTTTAATAAACGGCAGTTCTGATGAATCGCCGGTGGGAATACCTACTCCAACGAAGATGCGGCTCGCCAGTTTCGATTCCGGGCCGGTTTTTAAGTAGTACCTTAAATCACCGTCAATCTTAACATATTGCGAATATCGCATCCCAAAAATGGTGGCGCTATCTCCTGCTCTGTAATAGGTCTGCTGCACCAATCCAAGGATGTTTCCGGCAACGTCAATGTTCCCGTTAAAATAAATGTTATTTCTGTGTGTAACTTCCAATTGATTGGTATACGTAAATGAATAGGTGGAACCGATGATAAATTGTCGCTCGATGGTTCTCGCCAGGCTGGGCATTTTAATGATACTATCCTGGTATTTGGAAGTGATATTTGCTGGCTGAACCAAATTGATGCTGATTATATTCAGCTCGTGTTCTTTATGGATATTTTCTTTCCAATTGTATCCGGCAAGGATTCGGGAGGATGTCAGTGTATAAAGGAGAGGTTTATTAAGAATTTCATAGCCAAGTGTGAATTTCGTATGTGGCACAAATGCATTGGATGTATTGAAATGAAAAAATGGCACCAAAAACTGCGGAAGGGAAAGTGTCGATTCTGCCCCCAATCTGTAGGTGTTATTACCGGGTTGTGAGCCGCTTATCTGGAACTCAAATCCGCCATATGCTTTTATGATCAATTGTTCAGCTCCACGAAAGGTGTTCCGGTTGCGCCAGTTTACAGATAGCTCTGAACCCGTTAAGTTATTTGATTTTGTTGTTCCTACAACTTCGAAACGAATTGATTTTCGTGATAGCGGTGTGAGGTAATAAAATGCATCCAATGTAGGTCGGGGAGCATTCTCAACACGCTCGAATCGGTTGGTGACCAATTTGAATGAGCCGATAGACATCAGGCGATTTAAGGAGAGGTTGTGTGCTTTTCGATTGTATTGTTCTCCGCTCTTAAAGAATATAGACCGACTGAAAACACTTGGTTTAAAGGTATTGTCTTTATCTATCACATAAAATCCATCGAAGAAAACAGCATTGTTTTTGGTACTATCGGCCCGGGCTTGCGTAAGACTGAAATTCGGGTATATGCTAATATCGCCGATAACATAGGGATTTTTGGCCAAATGTGGTGTTTCCCGTTTTATCGTCAGATAAAGGTTTACCTGGTGATTGCCAATGGTGCTGTCGACCTTAACCAGCAAATATTCAGGGCTGAAATAGTAAAATCCTTCTTCCTTTAAAGTTTGGTCAATTCGGGTTCGTTCGCCTTTGATAACGTCCAGGTTGAAGGGGTCGTTCGGTATTAGCAGAGATTTGGAATGAGTGGCTGTCACGGCTTTTCCCAATTGTGTACTATCTTTAGTAAAAGCAATTGTTTTGATCAGGTATTGACTTCCGGGTACTGTAAGGTAATTTGCTTTTACCCTCAATTTTCCTGAGACGGTATCCGAAGACACAGCAGCATTGAAGAATCCTTTGTTTTCCAGTCGATTTTGCAATATCTTTTGATTCAACTGCAAATCAACAGCGCTGGCCAGAACTGGTGGTTCACCGATCTTGTATTTTAACCAATTGCGCAGACCTTTAGGCTTTTTAGGTGTTCCGGCGATATTGAAAGCAAACAGCTTTAGTCTTAAACCCAAAAAAGAGCTGTTGGGTTTTGGCCGCGTCAATGTTTTCAGGTCGGCCAGGAGGGCTTTTTTCTCACTCCTGGTAATACTGTCACATACAACTTTAACCTCCGCTCCAACGTACAGTTTTTCGCCTTTGGGCAGGTATCTGGTATTGCTGCAAGCTGCCAGAACAAGTAAGCTGCAAACAAAAAAGTAATATCTTATCTTATTCATCGATTTTCTTTTTTGTTTCGTTTGCGATCTTTTTCATTTGATCTTTACGGACAAAGATTTCCTTAAACACCGTATAATCGATGGTGAAAATAAAACCCACGCCGGTTTCAACCAAGTAACCTTCGGCCACACCCTGGTACTCGTTTTTACGGTAAGCCCTGAGCATATACCTGCCATCCTTCGAAAGCTGGTAATCCAGCGCCACATTTCCTGCAATATTGCTGGCATTCTGGTTGGCGTTTCTGGGACCTTCCAACTCAAAATTACTACCGATAGTTACTTTCAACCGGTCGCTTAGAAGCTGTTTGGATATACCCAAATTAAGTTCGGTGTGGTTTTGTAATGTTCCGGTGGTATAATCGTCACTCGAAACCAAGTCGAAATTCAGATCAACGCCATCTATTAAATTTCCGGCTAACTGATTCATCTGTTCAGATAATATTTTGCTCGCACTGCTACGGGCCATTGATGCGATACCACCCCCTCCTGCACCGTTTGCGAAGGGGTTCTCGGCCACAAAACGGTTGAGTAGCAACAAGGCAAAAACCTGTTTGTTTAATTCTGAAGGCTGGGTTTTTAGCTGCGTGAGCTGGTACTGCACGTTATCCACTACATCTCGTGCTACGTTGTAGTTGCGGTTGGGCAGTGCAATATCAAAAGTAAGCAACGGTTTCATTAATTCGCCACGCATGTTTAATGTCACTTCGAAGGGAAGTTTCTGCTTGTAGCGGTTTAAGGATGCCTTTGGTTCGTCCAGTTTGCTTTCAACCAGATCATAGGGTGCCGTGTTGGCAACATAAACAGCGGTAACATTCACATCGGCCTTGGTCGGTTCGCCTTGCCAGGTTATCGTGCTGCCCCTTTGCAAGGAAAAACGCCTTTTCATGAAATTGAATGAAAGTTCATAGGTCCCTTTTGTAACCTCAAAAGTACCTGTGAGATTCATTTTTCCACTTGGATCAATTCCTGCTGCTAACTGCATATCGCCCTGCATCCTCACGAAATCTCCATTGGCCTCGTCGATAATAAGGTTAAAAACAGCGCTGCTGTCGGCCACCAAATTCACAGATACATTCATGCCGGTGATGGATTGATTGTTTAACGAATCTAATCCAGCACTGGTATCTGTTACACCAGCAAGATCCTTCATGTTAACAAACTCAACTACTCCCTCCCTTTCAACAATTCCCAGATCACTTTGAGGCATAACAACAGTAAGGTCTGTTCCCTTGTTAATACGCAGGCTGCCTTCAACCACAGGGCTACCCAAATTCCCGCCAATTTTCAATTCACTGTCTAAAAGCAACTTGCCATAGAAGAGCTTGTTGTCTTTTTTAGTGCTGCTTAAAACTTTAAAATTTTTGCTGTTAACAGTGAGCCCGAAACGGTAATCCCGGTAATTGACTGTATATAGCGAACCGTCTACTATGGCCTTATTCCCTATAGAATCAACCAGGGTAAATGTATCTAAGTGGATGCCATCCCCGGTAAAACTCACTTTTTCATCCGCAATGGTGTAATAGGAGTTAAACTTGACAATGTTAAATGCTACCTGGTTGAATCGAAGGTCGCCAAGAATAGCCGGAGCCTTTGTGGTGCCGGTAATGGCAAATTTTCCATTTATATTTCCTGATGCATTTTTCAGATTGCCCATGCTAAAACCTTCTATTGTAGCAAGGTTGAGTTTGCGGATATCCAAATCAAATTTAAAACTGCTTTGATTCTGAGGTTTGAGATAATATTCGCCTCCAAGCACGACATCATTTCCCTTGCCACTAATAGTAATATTGGCTGCATAGGTATTTGCCGTCTGATTATTGACCTTCAAGTTGATATCTCCAAGTGTGTCAGCCTGAAAAGAAAAATTTCGAACGGTTAGGTTGCTGGCAAAAATCGGATTGCTTTCAAGGTTGCTAAGGTCAATATTGCCGTTGATAGTCCCGTCTGCCCTAAACTTATCAGATGCAACAAATGCTGTTATAGTGGATATTTTGAAATTAGTAAAATCAATTTTTAAAGGGGAATTAACCAGATGTGGATTGGAGTTTACCGAAATGATCTGATCGTTTACTGAAAGTTTTAAATTGTCTGCCAAGATTCCTTTTGATCCAAACTGTACAAGATTTTCGGGTGTAACGATCCATGAATCGTAATTAAGCATTAAACCATCCCTGTTAAAACTGAAACGATACTGACCATCACTGACTGAAAACTGTCCGGGGAGGTGATATTTATTTTTATCATTTTTGTCTTTAACATTCAGAGTTACATTCACCCGGTTATCCTGAGCCCTGCCAAAAAGGTCAGTTTTGTAAATCAATAATGAACCACTTGAAATTTTATCGAGATGGAGATTGTAATTCAATGCCTTTCCGTCACTATCTATTGTCAACTTGACTTGATCAACGGAAGTACCTGAATACATAATTTTTGAAGCCGCAGCTTCTATTTTTAAAACACCGTCTTTGCTGTTAAAACTACCTTTCACCTGAACCGGCTCCAGATGGGTTAAAAGCGGATCAAACTCCTGCAAAATCGGGCGATTGGTAACATTTAAAGTAAAGTTGAATACCTGATCTTTGCTTACGGGCTTTTTCTCGCCGTTGCCAATTTTAAAATATTTGCCGACCTCGTTGGTTACAGCGGGGCTGATTTGGGTTAAATTATATTGTCCTTTCAGACTTGCGGTTAAGAATTCCGAATGAATTTCAAGGTCTTTCTCATTACCAATAATGGTAGAAGAAATTTTTATGGTATCAAGTTGGTAACCCTTTTTGTTCGTATGTACCGATAATCCGCTGGCGGTCAGGGCGCCGATCAGGCTGTCAGGATTGGTAGATGGCAGGTTAGCCACAATTTTTCCATGGATGCGAAGATCAGAATCAGACAGATTTAATTTTTGAAGATTTAGCGTGTCAATCTTCAGCGTAAAATCAACCGCAGGGTATTTGTTTTCAATATTTGCATTTGCATCCAGATTGAACCGAAGATTCTGGTCAATCATTTTAGCAGTCAGCATGAGGTGCTGATTTGTAACATTCCCGTCTATAGTCATGTTTTTGTATGTATATCCTTTTACTTCGGCACTCGTGGCAACCACGTTAAACCGTGCATTCATAGTTTTCGGGTTAGCGCTTTTGCCTGTGACCCGGGCATGGCCGCTAATCCTGCCCAGTATTGAATCCTGATTTAGTAAATGACCCACATTAAAATCAACCAAATCAATACTTGCCATAATTGCTTCGTTCCCTTTTTGATTTCCATTTTGCAAATCAGCTGAAATTAGTGCAACACCGTAACTGGAATTCATATCCAATTTGGTTGTAAAACTGCTTAACCCTCCGTTAAACCTGCCTGATATTTTGAAATCTTCGGGCAGGCGTATAGTTGCAGGAACCATACCGGAAGGAATAAGCTGATTCATATCTTTACTTCCTGATTTAAATTCGTGAATGGTCAGATCGAGTTTTGCATGGTTCATATCGGGCAATCCTGAAATATTTCCGGATAAATTCATCCGGGTATTCCCGAAACCGGTTATGAGTAAATCTGGAATGTTCAATCTGCCCATACTTCCCTTTACATTTGCCGTTATATTTAAGATGGCATCAGGATTATTCTTAAACGCCTCAACATTAGATAATTGAGGTGCAAAAGTTAAAATGTCCTTAAAGCTTAATCTATTGTTCTTCAGATTTGCCTCAATGCTGATCGTTCCGGGATCTATTGCCATGGAATCTAAGGATGGATAGCTGATACGGAAATAATTACCTAAAGTTGTTCCGGGTGTTTCAAGATTCAGATCTTTGAGGACAACCCCTGTATTGCAGTATAAAAAATCGGTTCTGAGTGCGGATAAAACAAAGCCGTCTTTATTCCTTACACTTCCTTCGGAAATTTGACCTGAGATGGTATCCTGGCTGTATGAAAACGCTTTTGCCTGCAACCTTAAACCTGTTAGTGCCAGGTGTGCATAGTCCATTCCCTGATTTTGAACCGGCTTATTATA
>JBBQHB010000066.1:0-30168 GCA_038323575.1 Bacteroidales bacterium
GACTGGATGACGGGACGACTGGATGACGGGACGACTGGACGACGGGACGACTGGATGACTGGATGACTGGACGACTGGACGACGGGACGACGGAATGTCAGACTGGAGACTGCGGACTGGAGACTGTGGACTGGAGACTGACGGACTGGAGACTGCGGACTGGAGACTGCGGACTGGAGACTGTGGACTGTTGGATTGGGAGCCGCATAGCGGCGGCCGATTTTGTAGCCCTCGGTTTTAACCGGGGGTCAAGGAATGCCGATCGAACAACCGTCCGCGGTAGTATGTCAGGAATAGCCCTTGGATGGTATCGGACGGAAGTAACAAATTTAGAAAAGAGCGTTGTGAGATTTGAACAATGAACCAATTCGGTAATGCTGCTCACAAAATGGGTATTGAAAATAAAGAATAATTAATATTAGATAAATGAATATCATAGTTTGGTAGATGAAAACGATAATTTGATAATTTCTTATTGCTAATAGCCTCAACAAAAACATTGCTGATAAAATGAAGATAGTTCACATTATTCCCGGCTCCGGCGGTAGTTTTTACTGCGGAAACTGCCTGCGCGACAGCAAATATGTCAAAGCCTTGAAAGACCTGGGGCATCAGGTGGTCAAAGTCCCCATGTACCTGCCCTTGTTTGATGATGCACATGACCTGAACGATGTACCTGTTTTCTACGGTGCCGTCAATCTGTACCTGAAACAACGATTTCCGTTTTTCAGGCATATGCCCGCCTTTGTCGAACATGCCCTGGATTCAAAAAGCGTGCTGCACATGGCAGCCCGGAAAGCAGGTTCTACACGGGCTAAAGGACTCGAGGAGATGACCGTTTCAATGCTGCTCGGCGAAGAAGGCCAGCAAAAAGAAGAACTGGAACGGATGGTCGACTGGCTTGTCCACGAATCAAAACCTGATGTGATACATCTCTCCAACGCCCTGCTCCTGGGTCTCGTCCGGCGCATCAAGCAGAAAATGGACATTCCGGTTGTATGTTCACTGCAGGATGAAGATGTCTGGGTGGATGTGATGACGGATAAATACCGCTCGGAAGTATGGGATTTGATGAGTGAACGCGGCCGGGAAGTGGACGCGTTTATCTCCGTCAGCGATTATTACGCAGCAGAAATCAGGCAAAAAATGACCGTCCGGGGCGAACAGCTGTTTACGGTTCATATCGGCGTTGATGCTGCTGACTATTTTCCTGAAGAAATAACCAGGAAAGAACCGGTAATAGGATTCCTTTCACGCCTTTGCGAAGAAAACGGGCTGGCCGTCCTGGTGGATGCCTTCATCCTGTTAAAGCAAAACGAAGTTTACGGAGAGGTTAAGCTGAAATTAACCGGTGGAAATACGGCGGATGATGTACATTTTATCAAAGAGCAAAAATCCAAAATAATAAATGCCGGACTCGAAAAAATGGTCCTGTGGGTCGACGAATTTGAAGGCGAGGAAAGGCAGGCCTTTTTCGATTCAGTAACTGTGATTTCGGTTCCCGTACTGAACGGCGAAGCCTTCGGACTTTACCAGCTCGAAGCAATGGCTTCCGGAATACCGATGGTGCAGCCTTCCCTCGGGGCTTTCCCTGAAGTGATAGGACTGAGCGGAGGAGGCCTGGTCTATTCGCCCAACGATGCGGCATCACTGGCACAGGCACTTGGTTCGGTCATCCTTGACACCGAAAAACTGCAGGAGTTAAGTGTTGCCGGGCTTGCCGGTGTTCAACAACATTTCGACATTCACGAACAAGCCAAAAAAATGGTCAGGGTTTATGAACATGTGTCGAAAATCCAAAAATCAAAATCTGACATACAGAAAAACCTTGCATCAGGTATTTAGCACTTAAATTAAACAAGATGATTTTACAGCTGGAGCAAATCTCCAAATCTTATTTCAATGATAGCGGGTCAAAAAGCAGAATCATTCTGGATCAGCTTGATCTGCAGATAAAAAAGGGTGAGCGCGTTGCCATTGTCGGGCCGTCAGGTTCCGGCAAAACAACCCTTCTGAACCTGATCGGTGCGCTGGACAAGCCCGATACCGGGAAAATCACCTTCGGCGGGAAGAATATCACGCTGCTCAGCGAAAGTGAACTGGCCAATTTCCGCAGCACAAAAATTGGTTTTGTATTTCAGCTTCACCATTTGCTGCCACAGCTTTCGCTGATCGAAAACATTCTCCTGCCGACACTCGCAGCTAAAAAACTTCAGGGCAGTGACACCATAGCGCGTTCAAAACGTTTGATAGAGCGACTTGGACTCTCGGCGGTAATGCACCAAAAACCGGCTGAACTTTCAGGCGGAGAGTGTCAGCGGACTGCCGTTGCCAGGGCGCTGATCAATCAACCTGATCTTATTCTCGCAGATGAACCGACCGGTGCGCTCGATCACCTGTCGGCCCTAAACCTGGTAGATCTGTTGATTGAACTGAACATGGAAGATGGCACAACACTGATTGTTGTGACCCACTCCATGGAGGTTGCCAATAAAATGGAGGTAGTCTGGTCTATATCAGACGGAAAGTTGATCCGGTATAAATAATCAGTCCTATTCAACCACTGATCCCACTTTATCCTTTCTCCTTTCTCCTTTATCCTTTCTCCTTTCCCCTTTCCCCTTTCTCCTTTCTCCTTTATCCTTTATCCTTTATCCTCCTACTCCATGTCCTTCACCAAATTAGTACTCAAATCCATCTGGCATTACAGGAAGCTCAACCTGACGGTCGTCTTTGGCGTGGCATTAAGTACAGCCATCCTGCTGGGGGCACTGATAATCGGCGATTCGGTAAAATTCAGCCTTCAACAGATTACCTACCAGCGGCTGGGCCGCACCTCGCAGGTCATCACGGCAGGCGAAAGACTATTCAGAAAACAGTTGGCCGAAGATATTTCCCTCAAAACCGGCATTAGAACTTCTTCGTTGCTTCGCTCGAACGGAATCGGCGTGGTTGACGGCGGTAAATTCCGTTTGAACCAACTCGCAGTCTGGGGTGTTGATAGTACCCTGGGTTATTTTTCCGGCCATCCTGAATCATTTATTCTAACCGGGAATGAAGCTGCCATCAATGAAAACCTTGCAAAGCTGGCAGGGCTGAAAATCGGGGATGAATTTTTGCTCCGCGCAAATAAACTGAATACATTTCCTGCCAATACCCCGTTCGTTGCGGCATCAGAAACTTCGACGGCTTTCCTGATTAAGATTGTCAGGGTGCTTAAAACGGAAGAACTGGGCAATTTCAGCCTTCAAAATATCCAGTCGGCGCCACGCAATGTTTTCCTGAACCTGAACTGGCTGAATGAGCAGATGAAATTGCAGCAAAAAGCCAATGTCATACTTGTCGGTGAAGGCATGAAGGAATCAGATCTGAATCTCAGCCTGCAGCAATGCTGGAACCTTGAAGACCTGAATTTAAAAATCCGCGAAAATCAATCCCTGAACTATACTGAACTGCTCTCAGACAGAGTATTCATAGAATCTTCCATTGAAAAATACTGCCTGTCGGGCCTATCCGGTTCTTATCCGGTCTTCAGCTATTTTATCAACGATTTCGCATTCGGGGGGAAAAATACGCCTTATTCATTTGTTTCTACCGACGAATCTCTCTCCGACCGGCAAATAATTGTAAGCCAGTGGCTGGCCGACGATTTAAAGCTGAAAGTCATGGACAGCCTCCGTTTGAGCTATTTCGAGGTGGGCCCTCTGCGGAGATTAATTCAAAAGGATACAAGTTTAATTGTAAAAAGCATCTATCAAACAGAAGGTAACCGGGCCGATCCGGATCTGATGCCTGTCATTCCCGGTCTTTCCGATGCCGGTAACTGCCGTGACTGGAAAACGGGTGTTCCCGTTGATCTCAGCAAAATCAGGCCGCAGGATGAATCCTACTGGAAGCAATACAAGGGCACACCCAAGGCGTTTATTTCCCTTCAGACAGCTAAAAAACTATGGGGAAACCGTTTTGGCCAGTCCACCGCCATCCGTGTTAACGGGACCCAGGGCGCCGCAATGACCCGTAATGTTCTGTCCGGAATCCTGCCCGCACAGGCCGATTTCACGGTAGTTAACGCTAAATCTGAGGGGCTCACGGCTGCATCCAACGGTGTTGATTTCGGCCAGCTGTTTATCGGCCTTAGTTTCTTTGTATTGCTGGCCGCATTTTTGCTCGCCTGGTTGTTATTTATGCTCTTCCTCGGATTCAGGAGAAACGAATCCCGTACCTTGGCGGCGCTTGGCTTTTCATTCAAAAAAATCAGAAAGTTGTTGCTTGCCGAAGCTTCGCTGCTGGTATTTACCGGCATTCTTGCAGGAATTCCATTCGGAATAATATACAATTACTTGATTTTAAAGGCAATAAACACCATCTGGTATGATATTGTCCGTACTTCGATTGCACAGATTCACCTACAGCCGGTTTCCATTTTGGTGGGAGTACTGGTAATCGCGGCATTTTCCATGCTGGCATTCTTTATTATGCTGCATCGTTTTCTCAAAAAAGAAATAACCACCGTTCAGAAAAAAACCCCCAATAAAGAAGCAAGAAAAGGAATCCGGTCGCTTGTTGCCGGAGTGTTGCTTGTACTGCTCTCTTTAATCGGTTTGTTGCTGAACGGATTCTCGGGAGGCGGAATTAATCCTGAATTATTTTACATGGGTGGATTCTGCCTGTTGCCGGGACTTATCCTTTTATTGGATTGGGTCCTCAGAAGGATGGCTGTGGTGGAACCGAATCATGCGTTTACTTTCCGGTCACTCATGCTTAAACGTCTTTCGGGCGAAAGGAAGCGTACTTTGCTGGCCGTAAGTTTCCTTTCCATAGGTATTTTCCTGGTAGTAACGACCGGACTGTACCGCAAGGATGTGACGTTTCATGCAGAGCTGCCGTCATCAGGTACCGGCGGTTACAATTATTTTATCGAAACCACCCTGCCCCTCCTTTTTGATGCAAACAGCGAACAGGGAAAAAATGAATTGGGATTACCTGCCGATGCACAGACAGTTTCTTTTCATGTACAACCGGGTGATGATGCCAGTTGCCTGAATTTGAACCGGATTTCAAGGCCCCGGATCATTGCCTGCAATCCTGCTCAGTTCAACAAGGTCGGAGCTTTCAGCTTTGCTACGCACACCGCTGATCTTGATGCGCTTCACCCATGGAATTCACTTAGCAGGAAACTGTCGGACAATGTAATTCCGGCATTCGCCGATCAGACCGTAATCCAGTGGGGTCTCGGAAAAAGTGTCGGAGACACATTGATATACAGGGACGAATCAGGAGCCCTACTGCAGCTTAAATTAATCGGTGGTCTTGAAAATTCCGTTTTTCAGGGGAATGTAATTATCAGCGAAGATTTTTTTGTAGAGGCATTTCCATCGGTAAGCGGAGCAAACATGTTTCTGGTAAAATCAGCAAAAATTCCAATTCAAGCCACTGACATTCAGGAGGGTTGGAGGCAATTCGGAGCCGAAATCACCCTTACTACGGATAGGCTGATCAGTTTCAACCGGATCGAAACTACCTACCTGAATATTTTCCTGATGCTGGGCGCATTGGGTTTGCTTATCGGTACGATGGGTCTCGGAATCCTTTTTTTCAGGATCACCTTTGAACAAATTCCGGAATACGCTTTGCTGCAATCAGTTGGTTTCCTGAAATCCAAAATTTACCGGATGTTGCTGACTGAAAAACTGATTATAATTTGCCTTGCGGTTATAATTGGCACAATCCCTGCTGCCTGGAGTGCACTTCCGTTTTTGATTTCCACCCAACATTCAGGATTATGGATCTGGCTGCCTGCAGTTTCGTTTCTGGTTTTAATCAGTGGAAGTATTTCGGGTGTTTTGGCCATCCGTTATGCATTGAAAGATAATCTGATTCATTCGCTCTCAGGAGATTAGTTCAGGTCATCTGTTCAAATTATCATTTTCTTTTTCTTGAAAACAATTAGCTTTGACAACACAAAGGCAAAAAGGTTTAATTGTACCCAAAAAAAATTAAGCTTTTTTAATAACCAATGTAATATTTTAATTACTTTTACATCGGAAAAAAAATGTCACCACAAGGTAGTTCACATTACCTGAATAACTAAAATTCTTTAACTAAAATTCATCGCATGGATTAAATTCGATAGTATAGAAGGAAATGCAATCGATTGTAATGCGTTTTCCGTGCCTTTGTCTGCACATCAATCAGCTTATTATTAAGCGAATTCATCAAACCATAATAAATTTCAAACAGAACAACTATGAAAAAAAATCGAAGATTGAACTGCTTCCCCTCCGGATGTGGTACACAAATTCTTTTGAAGATCAAATTGCTTTCTGTCGTTTTGTTGACAGCATTTGCTTCTCTGGCAGCAGAGGGGAACTTGCCGGCAACAAATCCCGGTCAGGCAGCAATTCCTGCCGAACAGCAGAAAAAAATAACAGGTAAAGTGAGCGATATCTCAGGAGCTCCCATTCCCGGCGCCACGGTTGTCGTAGTTGGCACAACGGTAGGGACCATCGCTGACATGGACGGAAATTTCACTTTAGCCATTCCTGCCAACGCCAAAACCCTGATGGTTAGTTTCGTCGGGATGATCGCCAAGGATGTTCCGATCGGAAACAACACCAGTTTCAGGGTAGTACTTTCCGAATCCACCATTGGCGTGGAAGAGGTTGTCATCGTAGGTTACGGTACCCAAAAGAAGGAAAGTGTGGTCGGAGCCATCACCCAGGTAAACAACCAGTCACTGATGCGTTCAGGTTCTTCCAACGTGACCAATGCCATTACCGGTAAACTTTCCGGGGTATTGACCATTCAGCAGACTGGGGAGCCCGGAGCTAATAACTCAGAGATCGTAATTCGCGGACTATCCAGCTGGAACGGATCTTCTCCTTTGGTATTGGTGGACGGTGTTGAACGTGATTTCAATACATTGGATCCAAACGAGATCAATACCATTTCTGTACTTAAAGATGCATCTGCAACTGCTGTTTTCGGGGCTAAAGGCGCTAACGGGGTAATCATTGTTACCACCAAACGCGGTAAAATAGGAAAACCATCTCTGGATTTCTCAGCCTCTTACGGGATACAAAAAGCGACGAGGATTCCCGACCATATCAGTTCATATACTACCATGTCGATGTACAATGTGGGACTAATGAACGGAGCAAAATTTCAGAGTTTACTGCCCCAGTCGACCCTTGACCAATATGCCCACCCTTCTACACCGTTGAATGCATTGCGTTATCCAAATGTTAATTGGTTTGATGAAGTTACAAGGCCCTTTGCCCCAACTATCAATGCCAACTTCAACGTATCCGGTGGGACTAACTTTGTCAAGTATTTCTGTTCGCTGGGATATTTCAACGAAGGCGACTTTTTCAATGCAAAGCAGGATGGATTTTATGACCTGAGTTATCGTTACAATAGGTTTAACTACCGTACCAATGTTGACTTCCAGTTAACGCCGACAACTACCTTGTCATTCAACCTGGGTGGCCAAACCGGTATTAAAAATTCACCTAACAGCTCACCATGGAGAAACCTTTATTCTACCGGGCCGGCCCGTTATCCCGCTTATTTCCCGGATTGGGTCATAAAACAGGTCCCTGATCCGGCATATCCTGAAGACTCCGGAATTCGTTTAGCGGCCAACTTTGGCGAATACACCGGTAATCCATATAACAGCTTAAATACGGGTCAGTTCAACCAGGATCTGAACACCAAATTGTTCACCGACCTTGTATTTGACCAAAAACTTGATTTTATAACCAAAGGATTGTCCTTCGGAGGCAAGGTCGCTTTAAGTACTTATTATGTAAACAGGATACTAACTGCAAACTGGACATTTCCAGAATATCAGCTGGATTACGAAAAAATTGGCGTACCCGGGGAGAATCCCTGGAACAGGATCACCTCGGCCGGTAATGAATATTACAAACAGCAACCGCTTGATATCAATGTCGGATCCATGCAGGGTGGCTATTACCGTGACCTTTATTATGAATTTGGATTTAATTATGCCCGAACATCAGGAAAACACTCGGTGTCCGGTTTGGCGCTCCTGAACCGTCAACAGAAAAATGGCGGGACCGATTTTCCTTTCTACAACGAAGCCCTGGTTGGAAGGGCTACCTATGATTATGATCACAGGTACCTGCTTGAGGTAAATGTGGGATATACCGGATCTGAGCGTTTTGCCCCGGGTAACCGTTTTGGATTCTTTCCGTCAGGAGCTATTGGATGGGTTATTTCAGAAGAGAAATTCTTTAAAAATGCATTACCATGGATGAATAAATTGAAACTGCGTTATTCGGATGGTTTAACCGGTAGTGACAATGCAGATAACAGATGGCTTTACATGAGCGATTACTACTCAGATAATGCCGGTAGTCCGGGGCCATACCTCCACGAAGATCTTGGTGCAAATAAAACTGCCCAATGGGAAGAGGCCCGTAAAAGAGACCTGGGATTTGAATTTGGATTGTTTAAAAACGCTTTGACAGTAGGTGTAGACCTGTTCGATGAGCAACGCGACAAAATGTTACTGACCCCCCGAAGCGTTACTATGTTCGTTGGGAACTCTTTCAAAGATCTGAACCTTGGTTCATTGAAAAAACATGGTGTGGAACTTGAAATTGAATACAACAAAACCACGGCTTCGCAATTTAATTATTTTATCAAAGGCATCTTCGGATACAACGAAAACAGGATTATTTTCAAAGACGATCCACCATATTCACCGGATTATACTAAAGCTGCAGGCAAATCACTTGGTTCTCAATTAAATGGCGTTCTTCTTACGGGAACCGGCTATTACACTTCTGTAGATGACATACACAACAATCCATCGCCAATCGATCTTTACAAGTTAAATGTCGGAGATTATAAGTTCCTTGATTATATGGTTGACGGAAAGATTACGAGTCTTGATAAGTATCCGATTGCAGGATCGACCTTTCCACCAATTACCTATTCACTCTCCAGCGGATTTTCCTACAAGAAGTTTGAATTCAATTTTATGTTTCAGGGGAACCAAGGGAAATATGTGGAATACAACCAGACTTATGAAGTCGAATTTATCAAAGGTGACTGGCGTGTTCACGCTGCACAACTCGATTACTGGGCTCCCAACAATCCTAATTCCAACCACTCTACATTACATTACAGCGGTAGTTCAAGCGCCGATATTTTGTTTTGGGGAGGCGGGGAAGCCGACAGGGGCTATCAGATATCAGTCGAAAACCGCTTTTGGCGCAAAGCAGACTACCTGCGTTTAAAAGAGGTTTATCTTGGCTACAACATGACCTCAAAATCGCTGAGCCGTTTGGCTGGTGTTTCGAATATTAAAATTTACGCCACAGGCAACAACCTATGGACATTGACCAACCTGATCGAAGGAGACCCGGAAAGGAAAGATTTCCAGCAAGGATTCTATCCTCAGATGACTTCCCTTAAATTTGGTGTTCAAATCGCTTTTTAACGCTAAAATATGAAAAATATGAAAAAATATTTCATTACACTGATAACCATCATGCTCCTCCCGGTTCTCTTGTCTTCTTGCCTTGAGAGCTACCTGGATAAGTCACCTGAATCGGGTTTGACTACTGATGATGTTTTTAAGAACCTGGACAACTTCAAAAAATTCTTTCTGGCTGTCTACGAAGGACGACAATTGGATGGTTCCACATGGAGGGACTGGAACATCAAAACAGGAATGCCTTTCTATTTTGACTTTTGGGACCAAAAATACACATGGGAAGCCTTGACTGATTGCGCTGATCAGGGCCGTTACATGGAAGGTCAGACATTCAAGAGCGGACAAGTATCTGCATTCGTGAACAAATTTACTTACGACAGAGCCCGAAGGCCCATTTTGGGATCTATGTTCACCGCAATCAGGATCTGTAACCTGACACTTCAGAATATTAAACTGTTAAAGGCAGATCAGGTAACCATCGACGATTATACTGCACAGGCACATTTCGTCAGGGCCTTTGCTCATTTCGAGCTTTTCAGGATCTGGGGACCTATGCCGTATCTAACCAAAGCATTGGGTCCGGATGACCAATGGGATATTCCAAGACTGTCAAAACATGAGACCATGATACGTGTTGCAGCCGACATGGATTCAGCTGCCACCTTTTTTGCAAAAGCCGGATTAATGCGTCGGGACAATCCAATTCCGGGAGCGCCAGGCCACCTTACAAATGTTGACCAAGCCCGTCCAAACGGAGTAGCAGCGAAAGCATTTAAATCCCGCGCGCTGCTCTATGCCGCAAGTCCCCTGAACAATCAACTGGGAACCAAAGATTGGGAAAATGCTGCCATCGCCGCCTGGGAAGCTATTACCATAGCCAAACAGTTTGGATACGATTTGTTGACAGCAGCAAATTACAAAGACAACTATGTTGGGGTTACCTATACCAACGAACAACTTTGGGGCTATAACCATGGAAGCTGGGCTTACAACAACGGTAACCAGGCAGCATTGGTAAATGGCGTTTTTGGCAATAGCAAATCCAGTTGGTCAGGGGAGTGCCCGACACAAAATTTCGTTGATAAATTTGAGACTAAAGACGGATATGCACTGAATACCCAAGCCGACCGGGATGCAGCAATTGCAGCAGGTAAGTTTAAAGAACAGGATCCTTATGCCAACCGTGATCCCCGTTTCTACATTGACATCATTCACAACCAGGCCAGTAATATTATTGGCTGGAGCAATTCAAAGGCCCAAATATGGTACCAGATGGTCAATGGTGTTGCTATATATGGGGAACTTGTCGACCAATCCTATCTGGGAATTACCAGAACAGGTTATTATTCCAGAAAAAGGTGGCCGGAGAACAGCGTTAAAAATAAGACAAACAAAAACGTTACAGATCCCATCATCCGACTTGGGGAGCTTTATCTCAATTATGCAGAGGCTGCCAACGAAGCTTACGGTCCGAATGGATCGGCTCCGGGCGCTTCAATGACAGCGCTTGGTGCCGTTAACTTAATTCGTAATCGTATAGGACAGCCTAATGTTCTGGCACAATATTCCGCTTCCAAAGATGTATTCAGGCTACGCGTAAAAAACGAGCGAAATGTCGAGCTTAGTTTTGAGGGCCACTATTATTTTGATATCCGTCGCTGGAAAGATGCCCCTGTATGTTATGCAGGCCCATTGATGGGCGTAGATGTCGAAAAAGTGACTTCAAACGCTACTTATCCTACAGGTTACAAATATACCCGCTACCCGCTCTCCTCAGACCGCCAGAGCAACTGGAAAGAGGCCATGTATTACCTGCCTTTCAATACGGAGGATACCTATAAAATGAAAAAATTTGTATCAAACGAAGTTTGGTAACTAATCCTATAAAAATGAGAATTATGAGATTTCATCATATATTTTTAAAATACGGAACAATCGGAATGATGCTGATCTGTGTTTTATTGGCAGGATCGCTTTCTGCTCAGAATAAAACAACTAAGAAAGTAAAAACGATCGCTGTAATCCTGAAAGTTACCGACGAAAACGGAAACGCCCTACCCAAAGCTAAGGTTGTTATTGGCGAAGGAGTTATCCATGCAGA
This sequence comes from Bacteroidales bacterium, assembly GCA_038323575.1. Classification (GTDB taxonomy): domain Bacteria; phylum Bacteroidota; class Bacteroidia; order Bacteroidales; family Prolixibacteraceae; genus CAINVV01. Next base: position 11,571 of record JBBQHB010000066.1, read on the forward strand.
AACTGATGAGAAAGGGTCCTTTTCTTTCAAAGGTTATCCTGATGATTTTGTGACGATATGGGCAAAAGGGTTTGAAAAGAGTGTCGTACTTGTTGAAGAATTGTTAAAGGATAACAACGTTAAATTAGTCAGGTCGAAAATCATGATGACCGACGATGATGTCGTCCCATTACCCTTCATTAAGTTAAAGAATCGTGAACTTACAGGTGCTCCTGTTGTGTTGCATTCTTCACAATTGGATAAGTATCCATCCTCTGACATTAGAAATGCCTTTACCGGCCTGGCCGCCGGGGTTGAAGTCAGAGAACTTAACGGACAACCCGGAATGAGCGCACAAGAGACTACCGGTCGTTACGGTTTCTCTTCCAAATTGAATGTATCGGCCCGTGGACAAAACATGATGTATATTATCGATGATGTGCCGACAGATATTACCGAAATGCCGCTTGATCCAAACGAGGTCGAATCGGTTACCTTCATAAAAGATATCGCTGGGAAAGCGATGTTCGGACCATCCGCTGCAAACGGTATTATTTTTATCAAAACCAAAAGGGGCAAGAAGAACGAAAGAATCCTCAATGCAAATGTTGAAAGGGGTGTGTCTGTCATTGACCGGATGCCGGGGTGGGTTGATGGTGGTCAATATGCCACTTTGAACAATCTTGCCCATACAAACGATGAATTACCTCCCAGGTATACCCAGACTGACATTGACATGTATGCCAAAAATGATCCTTACGATTACTATCACCCGAGTATCAATTTCAGGGATATGCTGATCAAGAATTCTATGTCTTTCACAAAACTGAACGTTTCTTCTTCGGGAGGAAATGACAAGGTTCAATATTTTGCTTATGTCGGATATGCAGGAGAAGGTGATATTGCTAAAATTGGGCCAACGGCCGACTATAACCGTCTGAATGCGCGTTCTAATATTGACATTAAAATCAATGATTTTATCAAGGTGCAATTCGATTTCTTTGGAGGCCTTTCCTTTCGCCGATCAGCCAATTATGGCTACAACTCGAATTATACCAACCAGGATGCGGCTACAAATACCGCCTTAACAGGACTGGAAATAAACAGTTTAATAAATGATATTACCAATATTCCGCCAATTGCTTTTCCTGTTTATGCGGTTCCATATGATCCTGCTTCCGGAATTCCTCCATACTACGGGGTAAGTTCCAGTTATACACAAAATCCGGTTGCAAACCTTTCCTCGAATGGTTATTATACCGAAACAGGCCGTACAGGAACAGCAAACACAGCCCTTGAATTCGATATGAAAAGCATCCTGGACGGATTGAAATCCAAATCATTCATCGGCTTCAATGCATACAATGAATTACGAATCGGGAAAGCTCAGGATTATTTTGCCTATATCGCTACACCGGCTAAAACTTCAGCAGGCGCAGATACCATTATTGCCACAAAAAGACATGATGGAACCCAGATGGCAGATCAGGTACTCCTGAATGACTATTATTTCCAAAGGATTTCTTTTTACGAAAGTCTAAGTTATTCCAAAAAGTTTGGAAAAAATGATGTTCAGGCATCTTTATCCTATTTTATCAACAAAATTGCCCGTAACCAATCGGATGAGCCCCAAAGGACTCAAAACGGTGTTTTGACCGGGACTTATTCCTATGATGATAAATATATTTTTAACGGGGTAATAAATTATGGTGGTACGTCGGCCTTTGATAAGGGCAACCGCTACGGAATATTCCCATCTGCAGGTTTGGGATGGGTGATCTCCGAGGAAAGCTTCCTGAAAAATATAAAATGCATCGACTACCTCAAGCTTCGTGCTGAAGGCGGAGTGATTGGTTATGAGAGTTTTATGTCACCTTTTTCCTACCGTGACGATTGGAATAACAACAGCAGCGGCACCCTTTTTGGACCGTTCACTTCCAATCAATGGTTTGGAAATACTACTGAAACGCTTGTATACAGAACCTCTCCAAGCCGTACAGGAAACCCTGGTATCTCCTGGGAAAAACGAAAAGAGTTTAGCGCCGGACTGGACGGATTGTTCTTTAATGAAAAATTGTCGCTTCAATTGACCTATTACAACAATTTGCGTGACGGGATGATCTCTCAGGTTTCGAGCCGCGTTCCGAATATTGCAGGTGTTTCAAGCGCCCTTCCCCGTTTTAATTTCAATAAAGTCAGGTACACTGGCCTTGAGTTTGGGATGCAGTACACGAATAAAACAGGTAAATTTATATACTCGCTTGGAGGGAATGGGGCAATTCAGAATTCAATATTAGTAAAATACGATGAGCCCCAATATCGTAACGATTATCAAATTCGGACAGGAAAATCAACAGACACTTATTTCGGACAAACCTATGCAGGTAAGTTTGCTACTGATGCTGAAACGTTGGTAGTTCCTCAACTCTTTGACCAGGTACTACACGCCGGGGATTTGAAATATAAGGATATGAATGGTGATGGATACATTGATGACAGTGATCAGTCGCCAGTTGGTAATACTACCCCAATGTTATTCTATGCCGTCAATTTAAAACTCAATTACAAAGGGTTCGAACTGTATGCAATGGGCACCGGACGTGCTTTCTACGATATCGCTCTAACGAACCAATATTTCTGGAATGGCTGGGGCGACAACAACTACTCGAATTTTGTAAAGGACAATATAGGAGGCGCTTATCCAAGGCTTACTTACAACAAAGTAAACAACAATTTCATTGGTTCAAGTTTCTGGTTGGTGAAAGGTGGCTTTTTCAAGGTACAGAATGTAGAATTATCCTACACACTGCCGGCCAATTCGCTCAAGATAATTGGTTCACATGGAACACGTTTCTTTATAAGGGGAGCAAATCTGCTGACTATATCAAAACTAAAAGATGTTGATCCGGAGTCGGTCAGTTCAGGTGTTGATTACTACCCATTGTTCTCCACCATTACTGCCGGGATTAAATTAACCTTTTAATTGAAAAAAATTATGAAGACGAAGATAATATTAATATTAGGAGGTATTCTGGCGATGTTCAGTTACAGTGGATGCACCAAATACCTGGATGCTTATCCAAATGGGGACAAGTCATCTGAAGATATCTTTCAATACCAGGATATGGTCCAGGGACTTGTTGGCCAATGTTACGATAACATGTCCAGAAACTACGACAACGACGAAGGGGTTTACTTTGACTGCGCCTCAGATGATGCAGTATCAACCAGCCCGACCCGAAACACCAGACGTATGGCGGTTGGTTCATTGACAACCGGTAGCGATCCGTTCTCAACCTATTGGACGCGTGATTACAACTCGATTAAACTGGTGAATATTTTCCTGAAAGACCGTCGCGGATTCAATACCCATTTCATCGTAACCGCCCGATGGGACAGTTTGGTACGTTACCGTTTACAGGGGGAAGCTTTTGCATTGCGTGCATGGTTCCACTGGGACTTGTTGCAGAAATTTGCAGGTAAAGGACTGCAAAGCGGTAAGATGTTAGGTATTCCGCTGGTTCTTGAGCCGATAGATATTACCAAAGAGATAAATCTCCCACGTAATACCTTCGACGAATGTGTCAAGCAAATCGTGGCCGATTGCGACTCTGCAATCAAATATCTTCCCATCGCACACCGCGATTTTCTGGTTCCCAATGCTGGTGACCGGGTTTATGCCGGAGGAAGATATTGGGGTAAACTCGATGGTATTTCTATGAAAGCAATAAAATCGAATGTTTATCTGACCTGGGCCAGTCCACGATTTAATCCTGCCAACGATGTCTCGCGTTGGGACAGTGCAGCAGCAAATGCTAAAAAGGTAATGGATTTCAAATTGACAGTCGATAATGTGAGCAATGGTTTTAAACCAGCCAATGCTGTTAACTGGTTCGATCCGAATTCACCTGAAATAGTGTTTTCAGCACGCTATAGTAACAATAATGATGCAATGGAACGGATCTTTTACCCCGGAGGATTTCAGGGCAACGGAGCCGTCGGAGCGACACAGGAACTGGTCAACACCTTCCCGATGGCCAACGGCTATCCTATCACTGACCCAAGGAGTGGTTACAATGCGGCCAATCCTTATGAGGGACGTGATCCAAGGTTTTACAGCAATATTTTTTACAACACGCTCCAGACGAAGAAGAACAATACCGGTGCCGTTATGTACACTTTCGAAAACTGGAGTAATGGAGGCAAAGATGCTGCCGGAGTTAGCCAGGCAAATAGTTTGACGAACTACCATGTAAAGAAGAATGTTTACATGGGACTGAACTGGTCGGATGCCTCCGTTTCGAGGATTGCGCACACCAATATGTATATCCGATGGACGCATATGGTTCTTAATTTCGCAGAGGCTGCCAACAAGGTCGTCGGACCTTCTGACGCTGCGAAATACGGTATTTCAGCAAAAACAGCGATACAGTATTTGAGAACCCGGAAAACCTATGACGGTGCCGCGCTGTACACAACAACAAATGATCTTTACCTGAATGAAGTTTCAACTGACAAGGTAAAATTCGATACATTTCTAATGGATGAACGCAGGATAGAGACCTGTTTCGAAGGGATGCGTTTCTACGATATCCGCCGCTGGACTAAAACCCTTACTGAACTGAATAAACCGGTTCACAAGGTCGACATCACGAAGAATTCAGATGGAACGTTTACTTATGACTTCACCAAAGAAGCTGAATCACGAGCCTATAAATCAGCCTATTTGCCTATTCCTTATGTCGAAATACTAAGAATGAGCAAACTGGAGCAGAACGAAGGCTGGGATGGTTGGAAATAATACTAAAAAACAGATAGTTATGAAAAAAATATTGATTGTTTTAATGCTAGCTGCAGCCATGGTTTCCTGCTACAGTGATTACATCAAGGATTTTGACTACGATGGAATTTACTTCCCCTATCAGGTGGACGTCCGTACATTTGTGGTCGGGGAAGGAATGAAGATTGAGATCGGGGCTGTTTTGGGCGGAGTTCGTGCCAATGACAGAGACCGCAACATCACCTTCTCCGTTGACAACACACTCATCAACGCTACAACCCTGACAGCTATGAAAGGCGGCGCCCAATACATCAAAGATGCAGTTGCTCCTGTTAACACCTTGCTTCAGATTCCAACCAGTTATTATACCCTGAGCGACAACAGCAAGATCGTAATTAAGGCCGGACAGCACAACGGAACGATCGTGATGAAAATTGATTCAACCAAATTTTTGTCCGATCCGAATTCCCTCTTTGCCAATTATGCAATTCCATTGTACATGGTCAGCGCTGATGCAGATACCATATTACAGGCCAAAAGAACTGCTGTAATCGGATTGAAATATGAAAACATGCTGTTCGGAAACTACTGGCATGGCGGTATCACTACCGTGAAGGATGCAAGCGGGAATACAATCCAGACTATTCTTTATTACACAGCTGTAAACCAGCCTGAAAACAAAGTATGGAATCTGACAACGGTAGCTCCCAATGCACTGGTTACCAATGGATACAGCGACCAAACAACATCCAAGGATGAGATGAAGCTAACTTTCGACGGAACAAATATTTCCGTCAGCACCAATGTTGGTTCTACCTTCCCGGTTGTCGCGAATGGGGTAAGTACCTACAACAAGGCCAAGTTACTGCAGAACAGAAAGATCCTGCTGAATTACAAATACGTCAATGCAGCCGGTAACACCTGTTATGCACAGGATACGCTTACCTTCCGCAACAGGGTCCGCGATGGCGTGAACGAGTGGCAGGACGAAAATCCGGCCAACTACAGATAAACTGGATTTATTCTAAGAATAGGGTGGACAACTTCGGGTATCCACCTTATTCTTTTTAGGGTCCGAGCCTAGTACAAGAATCCAAAAAGCCACAAAGGAATCTTATTTTGCAGAGAGTATTCAATATGATCGGCAGCCACATAGGAATTTTCAATCCCAATTACTTGTTTGCGGTTTTTGTTTTTGCCGCCAATCTCAAAGGTATATTTATCATCAACCTTAAAATCACCTTTTTCCGCCGAGGTAATTGAATGCACTACCTGAACTTGGTTTAAAAAGAAGGTTTCTCTTAATGTTCCCTGATTTGATTGGATATCTGAAAGAGAATGAACAAGATTAGGGTTATTCAGGTATATTTTTTCAGGTTTGTTCATTTTACTGATACCTTTTGTGCTTGTTTGTAAAAGTATTAGCAAATCAGCCTTTTCCAATAAATATAAATAGCGTAAGAGCGTCTCGCGGCTTACTCCAACTTGTTGACTCAATTTCACGATGTTTGGCTTATAGGGAACAATTTCTGCTAAAATGGCGATTAGCTTTCTCAAATAATGGACCGCATTAAAGTCAATATTTTCAACAGACGGTAAATCGCTGTCTAATATATTGTTAACTGATTGTTTCAACCTGCTTTGAAAATCAGCTTCTCCCTCCATGAAAAATGGGTAATATCCCAATTGCAGGTATTCAGTAAAAAATTTTAAAGGTTTAATTTTTGTCAGAATGGAGGAAATTATTTTTGGTGCATCGCTCAAAAGTTCATTTAAATCAAGAACCGGAAAATTAATATCGTATTTTAATAGAATAAACTCCCTGAAAGACAATCCCTGAAGTTGATAATGAATTGCCCGCCTACTCAAATCGGCTTTACCTTTGTAAATATCCAATGCCGAAGAACCGGTAACAACAATTTTAAGCTCAGGAAAATAGTCATAACTATTTTTGATCTCCTGTGACCAGTTTTTGTATTTATGAACTTCATCCACAAAGAGGTACTTTCCACCTTTTTTTACAAACCCGTCAGCAAAATCAACAAGTGTATTTTTAGAGAAATATAAATCATCCATATTTACATAAATGACTTCATCTGGCTTGTCATTTAGTATTTCCCTGATGTACTGAAGCAAAAGCGTTGTTTTACCAACACCTCTCGCACCGGTTATCGCAATTAATCTATTGTCCCAGTTGATCTTATTCCATAGGTATCGCTTAAAAGTGGTATCAACTGAATTGATCCTTGATGCTGAAAACTGAAATAATCTTTCCATTTTGTCAGATGATTTTTGCAAATATATGCATTATTTGCAAGATGTATCTTGCATTTCGCATTTATTCCATAATCCATTCTTTGCGCTAACAAGTACCAACTAATCCTATTTGTTCAACTTAAGTAATTGTTCCCGAATATAATTCCCTGATTCAGTCAGTTGGTCCGAGGTCCAGCCGCCCTCCACCGGCGCGCCCGGCAAAAGCACCGCAGTTGTTTCCTTTTTGTCCGTTACATTCCAAAGCGCCCAGCTCAAACGGTTTTTCTCCATCCAGTCCATCCATACAGCGGTTTTTTGGCGGTCAAAAATCCCGTTGCCGTTGGATTCACCAACGCCCCATTCTGTCACAAAAAGGGCCAATCCCCTGCTCATCGCCGTTTCTGCCTTGGCACGCAGCTTCTCCTGGTGGTTGGGATCGGAAGCATAGAAATGGAAGGAATAAACCAGGTTCCCAAATCCCGTGATCGGATCAGCAGCGGCTACATCGACATCCTGGTCCCACTTCGAACTTCCTACCACAATGATGTTTTTTGTATCATACTGCCGGATCGTTTTAATTACCTCTGTCGAATAGCTTTTGACCACTTCCCAGCTTTGCCGGGCAGGTTCATTGAAAATCTCATAGATCACGTTCGGCACACCTGCATACTTTTGAGCCATAACCGCAAAGAAAGCTTTTGACTCTTCGAGATGCTGCTCGGCATTGTGGTCATGCCAGTCGATCAGCACGTAAATTCCCTCACTGATGGCTTTGTCAATCACGGTAACCATTAGCTTCATCTGCTCCTCCCTGTTGCTCAGGTAGCCTCCTTCGGGCTGTACTGCCATCGATGCACGAAGCAGGGATATCCTAAAGTCTTTCGTAAGCCAGCCAACAACTTCCTGGTTGTAGTATTTTTTTCCTCCCCAAACGCTCCACGATAAAGAGATCCCCCTTAATTGCGGCGGAATACCTGCTTTATTAACCATTTGGTTCCCGGCAACCCGCAGAGCGCCGTTTAAATCTGAAGGTCGGTATGCATGTTGCGCACCTAATTGGCCAACAGCGAAATAAAGAGCTAATATGAGAACAAATGTTTTCATGGTATTACTTTTGCTTATTAATGTTTAGAGACTGTTTAAATTTACTTCATAATATGATGCCGGAGGCATCACATGTTTATAGAAGGGTTACAGAGGTTCAAAATACGACCCCGGGGTCGAATGTTCTCCCATTATCTTGTTTCTATAAACATTCAATCCCTCCGGGATTAGGGAAAACGAAATTTAAACAGTCTCCTCTATTTCCGGTCTAGAGTCTCCGGTCTCCTAGTCGTCAAGTCCCTCCGGCCTCCAGTCATCCAGTCGTCCAGTCCTCCCGTCGTCCAGTCGTCCAGTCCTCCAGTCCTCCAGTCTTGAAGTCTCAATTCGTGCCTTTCCGTCCGATACCATCTAAGCGCTTTTCCTGACTTACTGCCGCGGACGGCTGTTCGATCGGCATTCCTTAACCCCCGGTTAAAACCGAGGGCTACAAAATCGGTCGCCGCTATGCGGCTCTCTTCATCAGGTCGCCGGTCTTCAGTCCGCAGTCTTCAGTCCGCTGTCGTGTGGTCGTGCAGTCGTCAAGTCCCTGACCCCAGTCTTGCATTCGTCCCGTCATCCCCTCGTCCAGTCCTCCCGTCATCCCCTCGTCCAGTCCTCCCGTCGTCCCATCGTCCCGTCATCCCCTCGTCCAGTCCTCCCGTCGTCCCATCGTCTGGTCCTCCCCTCGTCCCGTCCTCCGTTCTCCAATTAATCTTTCCCGATATACTTCGACGGAAGTACCCCAAATTCATTCCTAAAGTGTTTGCTGAAATATTTCGGGTCATTAAAACCGACCTGGAAGGCAATTTCAGACACATTCATCTGACTCCGGGAGAGCAGGATGGCAGCCCTTTTCAGTTTAAGCAGCCTGACAAACTCAAGTGGTGATTTTCCTGTTAAGGCAAGGATTTTTTTATACAGCAGGGTCCTGCTCATGCCCATATCGTGGCTCATTGTTTCAATGGAATATTCCGAACTCGAAATGTTTTTTTCAACGAGATCGAGGACCTTTTTCATGAACTGTTCATCCAGCGACGTAACCGTGATATCCTGCGGCTCAATTTGAAGTTTATTTTTAAACACCTGCCGCATATTTCTCCGCAAATTGATGATATTGGCAATTTTCGCTTCAAGTATTTGAAAATTAAACGGTTTTGTGAGGTAATCATCTGCACCTGTTTCAAACCCTTCCAACTGTTGCTGCTCTGAAGACCTGGCTGTAAGCAGAATCAACGGAATGTGACAGATGGACCTGTCCGTTTTTACCCGCCTGCACAGTTCAATCCCGTCCATTCCGGGCATCATAATATCACTGATAATCAAATCAGGAACAATCATCCGGATAATTTTCAACGCATCCTCTCCGTTCGATGCTTCCAGGATTTCAAACTGCCTCAGCAGATTGTCCTTTAAGTAAAAACGGAGATCATCATTGTCCTCAGCAATCAGCAAAACAGGTCTGTCAGGAAGAACAACTTTCCCTCCATTTTCTGAAATAATTAATGGTTTATAACTAACCTCTTCCGCGGGTTGACCAAACTGTTCAACAGTCTGCCCTGATTGGTTGACCGGCAGCATTACAGTAAAACAACTTCCTTTACCGATCTCACTCCTGACGACAATATCCCCGCCATGCAGTTTTACAAATTCCGAAGCAAGCGAAAGGCCAATTCCGGTGCCTTTTCCAACCTGGTTAGAATTATCGACCTGAAAGAATCGGATGAAAATCTTGTCTATCTTATCCTCCGGGATACCGATACCTGTATCCTCCACTTCAATGAAAAGCTTTGATTCAATATCATTGTTATTCAACGCCGCAGTAGCCGGATCAAGGTAAAGTGAAACAGTAACCTGACCGTTACCCAAAGTAAATTTAAAAGAATTGGAGAGCAGGTTAAAGATGATTTTTTCCAGTTTGTCTTTGTCAAAATAGGTATTAAACGCTTTGATTTGGGTGACAAACACCAATTTAACGTGTTTCTGCTCGCTCAGGTTATTGAAGGAGGAAACAGCCTCACGGATAAAAGCAACAATGTCACCGAATGAAGGATTGTAATTGAATCCCTGAACCTCCATTTTCCTGAAATCAAGTAACTGATTCACCATTAAAAGCAATCTTTTGGCATTCTGCTCAATCAACCTGACATATTTCTCCTCGGGTTTTTCTTTCAAGATGGAATGGAGTTTCTCTGCGGGCGCCATAATTAGCGTCAGGGGGGTCCTGAATTCATGGGAAATGTTGGTGAACAGTTTTAGTTTCAGCGAATCAATTTCGTGAATATGCTGGGCTTCAATACGTTCCTGTTCGATACGTATATTAATTCTTTCACGTACGAGGATCAGCCGTCGGAGGAGAAGAAAAACCAAAGAGATCAAAATAATATAGCTGATATATGCCAGCCAACTTTTCCAGAACGGAGGAAGTACAACAACCACCAATGCTATCTCATTGCCGCTGTTTTTCCCTTTCAGTTCTTTTACCCTGAACGTGTAGGTGCCGTTATTTAAATTGGTGTAGGTAGCGGAATTCTTTTCCCCGTCAGTAATAATCCATTGGTTGTCAAACCCTTCAAGTTTATATTCATATATATTTTTATCCGGGTAAAAGAAGTTAAGGGCAATAAATTCAATGGTAAATGAATTTTCCGTGTATTTCAACTTAATTTTATCCGTGTTAAATATGGGTTTTTCAAGCAGAATCCTGTTGTCATATTCTTGTCCGTACTGAACACTCTTGTTGAAAATACGAAAGTCCCTGAAAATCATTTTAGCAACAGTGGTGTCTTCCTTTATTTCGTCGGGAAAGAAGGCATTAAGCCCGTCTGGTCCTCCGAAGAAAATCTCACCATCGGAAGTGCAAAGAGCGGATGACCGGTTAAACTCCTTCCCCTGCAGACCGTCTGTAACATTGAAATTGGTGAATTTGAAATCAAAATTGTTGATGTTCTTCACATTTTTTAATTCCAGTCTTGTGATTCCGTTTTTCGAACTGATCCACAAATTCCGGTTTTTATCCTCCACAATTCCGTGCAAACTGTTGGATGGTAAACCATCAGTCATCGAAAAGTGTCTGAAGGCGCCGTTTTTCCTGTCAAGCAGATTCAACCCGTTTTTGGTGCAGATCCAGAAAAACCCCCGGCTGTCCTCGAAACAATTCATCACATTATTATCACTGATGGAATTCTTGCTGCTATCCTGTTTGTGAAAAGTTTTGAAGATCATGTCCGAAGAATCAAAAGAGGAAAGCCCATATTCCGTCGAGAACCATAAAAGATTAGATTTGTCGCGGTAGATAGAAGTTATCATATCAAAACAAATAGCGCTGTTTTGTGTATTGAACCGCTTAAATTTCCCGGTTCTTTGATCAAGCCGATTGATCCCGTTTCCCCAGGTTCCGACCCACAGGTTGTTCTGCGAATCTTCACGAATCCCGTAAATCCTGTCATCGGAAACAGAAGTTGTATCTCCGAATTTATGGCGGAAAACAGTGAATTTACCGGTAGAAGGATCATAGAGATCAAGTCCTCCGAAATAAGTGCCAATCCATAATTTACTCAGGTGATCAACGTAGAGGGAAACAATGATATTGCTGCTCAACGAATTATCTGACTGATTGTTATGTTTGAACCGGGTTATTTTTTGCGTATTCCTGTCAAGATAATTCAGTCCGCCGCCGTCTGTACCGATCCATATATTTCCTTTCGGGTCCTCCACAAGTGCATTGGCATCATTGTGGCTGAGACTGTTGAGATCACCAGCCAGGTTCTTATAGATTCTGAATTTATTTACATCCTTTTTGTAGAAATTTACGCCCTTTTTTGTAGTCCCAAGCCATACAATACCCTGCGTATCGCAATAAACAAATGACAAGCCGTCGGATGAAATTTCCTGGTCCATAAACGGCTTATGCCTGATATTTTTTATTTTCCGGGTGGCTTTATCGATGACAAATGCCCCTCCCCCATCTGAAGCGACCCAAATAAGTCCATCGGTATTCTGTGAAATTGCACCTATCCTTTTAAGTCCGTCCAGCCCGTCATTATTTTCACTTAACCGGATTTCCCACTTATGTTCAACAGGTTTAAAGATATACAGGCCAAACAGGTTGCCAACCCACAAATCATTGTCCCGGTCTATAAATAACCTGGTAAGGGAATTGCTTACTTTATCTGATTCATCAGGTATCCTGAATTTCTCTATCTTTTTCTTCTTTGGGTCATAATTGACAATAAAACCGTTTTTTGTGCTCAGCCATATATTCCCGGAATGATCGTGGACGATCGAAGTAATACTATTCAATGGTAAGTTGCAGTTCGTTTCATCGATCAGTATCCGTTCAATTGATCCGTGCAGGATATCATGATAAAACATACCGTTGTTGGTGCCGATCCAGATATTACCGTCATCATCGGCCGTCAGCGTATTGATATAGTAAATATCACCGCAACTATAGGGAGAAAGTGCCCGGTAATCAAAGTCTGTAAATTTATAGGTGTTTCTGTTCAGAACACTTACTCCGTTTCCGGTACCAATCCAGAGGTCACCATTTTTATCTTCAGCAAAGGCATTGATCGTATTGTTTTTTATGGATCCGTTTTCAGATTTCTCCTCACTGAATACCTCAAAATTCAAACCATCAAACCTGTTAAGTCCGGCATTCGTGCCAAACCATACAAATCCCTTGGAATCCCGGAAAATGCAGTTAATTTGATTCTGGGACAAACCGTCATTGACATTTAAATGGGAAAAGACATAACGGCTTTCCTGCCCGGAAGTCTGAGGCAAATTCAAAAATCCAAACAAGACTATCAGGATCAATTTGATCAGGCAAAACATTGGAGATGCCGCCGAAATATTTTCCGGACCGGTAAGAGCGACCCGTTCGTCATTTTTTTTCACAAGTTGGACTGGTAAATCAATTGAATTGTCAGGTCATTAATGTACCCTTTTCTACAAAAATCTGAAATCTAAGTAAAGATACAAAATTGGTGATCATTATTGGACAAAAATAGACCCTGTTTACAATTGACCTCCCTTCCTGAAACAAACAACACCCCTGCCGACTCAATTAAACCTATTTGATGAACAAACGCCATCCCTCTGTTATTTAAGCAATTTGTACATTTGAGTACATTTATTAACAATTTGCAGCGAAGGAACCTCCAACCTCATTATTAATTCATGAAGAACAAAAAACGCACATATCTTATCATCGAAACAATTATTTATATCTTAATAATCGCTATTATTCTAGTATTAATCAGTAACTTATGAATTTATTCTTTAATATGACTAACAAAGCACCAATTTCCCAAAGACGAAGTATTAACAATTTATCTAAAATCTATGAAAATTAAACTGATTTTTCTTCACCTATTAATTTTCTTGTCCATGGGAGCATGGGCACAGATAAAAATCACCGGGAGAGTAACTGATTCTGGCAATTCAGAGACTTTACCAGGGGTAAACATACTTGTTAAAGGCGACAGAGCTACTGCTACAGGTACTGTCACCGATGCAGAGGGCCTTTTTTCCATTACGGTTCCCAACGAACAGAGCACGCTTGTCTTCTCCTTTATAGGTTTTTTGCCACAGGAGGTTGTGGTAGGGAAACAAACTTTCTTAAATATTCAACTAAAATTGATGGTGAAAGGATTGGATGAGGTAGTTGTTATCGGTTACGGAACAACCAAACGGTCCAATCTTACTACGGCACAGACAACGATAACTGCCAAAGAAATTGAAAAAACTGTTAACACGACCATCGAACAAGCGTTGCAGGGAAGGACGGCCGGTGTTTACGTTACACAGAATACCGGTCAGCCGGGTGGTTCTATATCCGTAAATATCAGGGGTGTCAACTCAATCAACGGAACCAATGAACCACTTTATGTCATTGACGGCGTACAAATTCCCGGACAATCAATATCATTTGGCGCAACAAGTTCGTCAAATCCGCTTTCAGGATTAAACCCTTCAGATATCGAAGATTTCCAGGTATTACAAGGTCCGTCGGCAACTGCACTATTTGGTTCACGGGCTACCAACGGTGTTATTCTGATAACAACCAAACGCGGGAAAGTGGGTATTACAAACATATCCTATAACTTCCAATACAATGTTCAGACGCCGCCCAAGCATTTGAAAGTCATGGATTTACCTGAATATGCCCAAATGGTCAAGGAATTTCATGCCATACAAGGAGGGGCAACACCTTCTGAATTTCTTGATCCTTCTCTTTTAGGTCCCGGAACCAACTGGCAGACTGAATTATTCAACAACTCCGCCATGAAAAAACATCAGGTAGCTATCAGCGGGGGAAAGGATCAAACAACTTATTATTTATCGGGCGAATATTTGACCCAGGATGGTGTGGCTGCCGGCTCAGGTTTTGACAGGTACAGTTTCAGGCTGAACCTCGACAACAAACCTAGGGACTGGTTTAAAGTTGCTACAAGCCTGAACTTCAACCAAACCAAAGAAAACCTCACCACCAGTCAGGAGAACCTTATTTCAAATGCTTTGCAACTGACTCCCCAGATTCCGGTTAAGAACCTGGATGGATCATGGGGAGGAGGAGACCTTACCAACGGCGCCAACCTGTATGCCCCGGTCAACCCGATTGCAATCTCCAATTTAGTGACAAACAATAATTTAAGAAGGCAATTTGTCGGAAGTTTAAACCTGGATTTTATCCTGCACAAAAACCTGACATTCAGAACTGCCGTTAATACCAATGTCGGATACTCCAACGGTATCTATTACGTGCCGACCTACGCTATCGGATGGGCAAAAAATACGATCGCCACTTTATCTGACTTCCACGGAATGAATAGTTACTGGAACTGGAATCAAATGCTTGAATACAACAAAATGTTTGGTAGTCATTCCGTCAACGTGAAAATGATCCACGAATCACAATCCTCCATGTGGAAAAACACGAGCGCAGGCAGGTCAGGTTTTCTTACCAGCGATATATTAGACCTAAATGCAGGTGATCCGACAACTGCCTCCAATTCGGGCGGACAGGGCGTATGGGCGATGGAATCCTATCTCGGAATGCTGAACTACAATTACAAAGACCGATACATCGTCGCCGGATCTATACGTCGGGACGGGTCCTCCAATTTTGGCCCGGAGAACCGTTGGGGAACTTTCCCTGCTTTGTCAGCTGCATGGAGAATTTCCAAAGAAGAATTTTTTAAAGTGGACGCAGTCAATGAGTTAAAGTTACGACTTGAAGTTGGTACTACAGGTAACCAAGGAGGTGGCGGTATATATTCCCCAATGGCCACGGGCGCCACACAATGGGGTACAGGATTTTTACCCTCCCAGTACGGCAACCCCGGGTTAAAATGGGAAGAAACCACAACCGTGGATGCCGGCTTTAACCTTTCGCTCCTGAAAAGCAGAATCCAGCTGGAATTTGACTATTTCCAGAAAAAAACCAGCAATCTGTTAATGTCTAACCCATTGCCCTATTATATGGGAACCAATGGTCAGGGGGCAGTTTCTTCTCCAACAGTAAATATTGGTGCTTTACAAAACAATGGATGGGGTTTTACTTTAATTACCACCAATGTCAATACCAAAAATTTCAAGTGGGATTCGAATTTTAATATTTCAGGCGTAAAAACAAAAATTACGAAATTCTATTCCGATGCGGCAATAGTCGACCGTACCTCATGGTGGATGAATAGCTGGACACAAAGGTCGGTCGTTGGTTTGGCCCCCTGGCAATTCCTGGGCTACGTTGAAGAAGGATTATTCAAGACTGTTGACGAGATCAACAACAGTGCCGTACCTGTTGACAACAACGGCAAAAGGCTGCCTACCAATGTCGACAACATTTGGGTCGGTGATGTTAAATACAAGGATCTTAGCGGTCCGGACGGTGTTCCTGACGGTAAAATTGATATAAATGACCAAACATTTATCGGAAACCCATGGCCTAAATTCTACGGTGGTTTCACGAATACATTCACCTACAAAGGTATAGAATGTAGTGTTCTGTTAACTTTCACCTACGGGAATGACATCTACAACTATTTAGCTATGGTAAATTCCAATCCCAATAACATTAACCTGAGCCGTAACATGCTGATTTCGGTGATGGATTATGCCAAGCCTACAACTTTGGCGGATGGATCGGTTGGATTATCAAATCCGGACACCAATGTTCCAAGGCTTTCTTATGGTCCAAACGGAAATCAGGCGAGATTTACGACAAAATGGGTAGAAGACGGATCGTTTTTAAGGGTTAAAAACATTTCTCTGGCGTATAATCTGCCGTCCGCTATTCTTTCCAGACAAAAAGTGGTAAACAAGGTCAAGGTTATGCTGAGTGCACAGAATGTCGGTACCATTACCGGTTACAAAGGCTATGACCCTGAAGTCGGCGCCTATGTAGGAAGGGACGCAAGTTCAGGTAACCAGGCACAGGGCATGGATTACGGAAGGTATCCGCTTACCCCTGTTTATACATTTAATTTACTGATAAACTTTTAAATAATTCGGAACATGAAAAATTTAAAACCTATATATTTAAGGATTGCACCATTTCTTTCAATCCTGCTTCTTTTTGGTTGTTCCAAAGATTTTCTGAACAGGCCGCCCAAGGATTCAATTGTTGATGCAAATTTCTATCAAACAGATCAGGAAGTATTAGCCTCAACAACCTTACTTTACAACAAAGTATGGTTTGATTACAACGACAAAGCCTCCTACAACCTGGGCGATTTCAGGAGCGGCACAGCATACTCTGCTTACAACGACAGGGGCAATGTGTTGTTCAACACAACTGCTGAAAACGGCGAAAACAGCGCCTCCTGGAGAGCGTTCTTTATTGTGGTTGGCCAGTCAAACTTAGCCATAAACAACATCAATACTTATGCCGGCGCCGGTGTTTCAGCTAAAGTGAAGAATTTCGCCCTTGCGGAAGCCAGGTTTATGCGGGCTGTAGCCTACCGGTTTCTGGTTTCGAACTGGGGAGATGTTCCGATTATCACGAACAATTTGACCCTGCTTTCTGACACAACCATTCAAAGAAATACAACGAAGAGTGTATGGAAATTTATCACGAACGAAATGCGTGCTGCAGCCAATGACTTACCGGAAACACCAATAGCAGTGGGAAGGGTTACCAAATGGTCAGCTGAGGCGATGCTTGCCAGGTTTTACCTGACCAGGGCTGGAGTCGAATCGGCCGGAGGAGTGAGAAATCAAAATTTCCTTGACAGCGCCAAATATTATTCTGACAGGGTCATCAAATTGAGCGGGGCCGCATTGTTGAGTGATTATGCCAAGCTCTTCACTTATCCCTATGATAACAACTCCGAATCATTGTTTGAACTACAGTGGATTTTCCTTCCGGGAGTTTGGGGAACCCAAAATTCATCGCAAGCCTATCTTGCCTACAGCGCAGATATTTCAGAAGGCGACGGTTGGGGAGGCGACAAAGGCGCTACCTGGTGGATGCTGAGCCAATACGAGGGGTTTGTTGCTTCAGGTGACACCACCCTTAAGGGAAGAACTTTGGATCAACGACTAAAGGCGACATTTATGTTACCGGGAGCTTATTATCCTGAAATAACCCAAACCCTGAACGGAGTGAATCAAAAATTGATTTTCCCCAATAGTACCGGAGATGTAAGTTTCTCTTCCATCAAAAAATATGTCTGCGGAAAGGCAGTGGATATGGGCGGACAAGCCGCTTCGCAGCGCTACCCGCAGGATACTTATATGATGCGACTTGCTGAAATGTACCTCACTTATGCTGAAGCCGTTCTTGGAAACAATGCTTCTACAAGCGATGTAACGGCCCTGGCCTATTTTAACCTGGTGCACAACAGGGCAGGTTTGGCCTCTATCATAGTTCCACTTACCCAGGATATTATTTTCAAGGAAAGAATTGTTGAGTTTGCCATGGAAGGTATGGGTTGGTACGATCTGGTAAGTCTTCATTATTACAATCCGGCCAAAGCGTATGCCATATTGAATAAACAGGACCGGGGATTATTCAGGGCAATTCCTGATGTTTTCCCAAATTCGACTCAATGGACCATCCGTAAAACGGTATGGGCCACTACCAACAGAACGATTAATGCCAACGATGGTAATTTCCTGCTTCCTATTCCGGCTGCAGAAATGAGTCAGGCGCCCAATTTAAGGAAACCTGCAGTAGATTATTATAGCAAGTAACTCAAACGCATT
Organism: Bacteroidales bacterium; assembly: GCA_038323575.1. Taxonomy (GTDB): domain Bacteria; phylum Bacteroidota; class Bacteroidia; order Bacteroidales; family Prolixibacteraceae; genus CAINVV01. Next base: position 29,881 of record JBBQHB010000066.1, read on the forward strand.
ATTAAAAACAGAGAAATGAAAAAAATATATAAACTTATTCCCCTTCTGCTGATTGCAGTCCTTCTATCGGGGAGTTTTTCATCCTGCCAAAAAGAAGATTCCGGCCCCAACGGCGGGATTCCCGGCATCAATTACATCAGGGTTACCGAGCCGATAAAATCTGACTCCTTGCTGGTGGGAGCTTATCAGGGTAACCTGATCGCCATTATGGGATGGAATCTGCAGGATGCCCGTCAGATTTGGTTCAATGACCGGCGGGCTTCGCTGACACCGACTTACATTACCAGT
>JBBQHB010000067.1:0-30062 GCA_038323575.1 Bacteroidales bacterium
CGTAACCTTTACGATGCACTAAAATATAAATATGCTCCATTCGTAAAACGAAAATCTGTAGTACACAAATCCGAACTCGAAAACTGCCAATTCATTGATAAACAACAATTCCGTTCGGATTAACTGCAAGTTGGGTTAAAAATTAACACGCAGGAATTCATCGACCATGCGCTTGAAGCAACCATCGGGCAAATCAAATCATCGGATCGTGCCAATGAAGGGGGAGAGATCTTTTATCCGGGAGAACAATCCCTGAAAACAAGATCGGAAAATATGGAACTGGGCATTCCCGTTGACGACGGCGTCTGGGCCAGAGTAAAACAACTCGCCGGACTTTTGTAAATTGTCCGGACGGCCGGATATTTGAATTGACGGGCGGCAATCTTATTGTTGTATAGCAGGTTCGTTTTGGTAAACTACTTCACCGCCTAAGATGGTTTTGAGCACATTTGCCTTTTGAACCGCCTCTTCCCGGCAATTCAACAGGTCGGTGTCAAGTACCACGAAATCGGCGGATTTCCCAACCTCGATACTTCCTTTTTTTGTCTCCTCAAAACTTGCTTTTGCAGCCCAGATAGTTATGGAACGCAGCGCCTGCTCCCGGGTCAGCGCGTTCTCAGTCTGAAAACCATCTTTAGGTAGCGCTTCCTGATTTTTTCGGAAAACCGATGCATAGAAGGTCAGCACAGGATTGATCTTCTCGATAGGAAAATCGGTTCCGTTTGGCAGCCAGCCGTTTTGTTTAAGCAGATCCTGGTAAGTGTAGGCAGTCTTCACCCGTTCAGCCCCGAGTCGCGTAATGGCCCAGAACATGTCAGAGGTAGCGTGTGTAGCCTGGACAGAAGGCACGACAGAATAATCGGCAAAAAGCTTCAGGTCCTCTTTTTGAACCACCTGTGCATGCTCGATGCGCCAACGGCGGTCATTCTTCCCTTTAAGTATTTTGCCATAGATAGTAAGCATGAGGTGGTTGGCTCCGTCGCCGATGCAATGGGTGGCTACCTGAAAGTTAGCGGCGTAAGCTTTGAAGCAAACAGAATCAAAATAAGCTTCCTGATTCATCAGTAAACCACGGTTGCCCGGATCGTCGGAATAATCGGCAAGCAGATAAGCCCCGCGTGAACCCAGTGCCCCGTCGGCATACAGCTTTACGGTATTTACCTGTAAAAGGCCGGTGAGCCAGGGACCTTTTTGCAGAAAATACGCCAGGTTCTCCTTGCTGGGATCGATCATGGCATTGATGCGCATCTTTAATGAGCCCTGTTTTTGAAGGGAGTCGATCAGGAGAATGGTTTTCTTCGGAAGGCCGCAATCGGTTACCGAAGTGAGTCCTGCTGCCTGACAATCTTTCTGTGCTGCCAGCAGCGCTTTTGTCTGTAATGCTATGCCCGGTTCCGGTATGATATCGTATACCAGCTCTTTCGCATTATCTATCAGTACTCCTGTTGGCTGATTGTTTTTTAATACGATTTCGCCACCGTTGACTTTGGATTTCGATGTAATTCCGGCTAAAGCGAGCGCTTTGTCATTGCACCAGGCTGCATGTCCGTCGATCCTGACGAGATAAACAGGCACATCCGGGAACAATTCATTCAGTCTTTTGTTGTCAGGGAACTCTTTTTCGGGCCACAAATTCTGATCCCAGCCACGGCCAAGCAGCCACTTCCCTCCGGACCCGGCATAGTGCTCCTGAATAATCCTGTAAACACTTTCCTTGTTCACGGAACCTGAAAGATCAGCATATTGGATCAAATCCATGCCGTAACCGGAAAAATGGCAGTGTGCATCGTTGAATCCGGGGTAAACCGGTTTTCCCCCGCAGTCAATGGTATGGTCGGAAAAATATTTTGATTTGATTTCAAGGTCAGTTCCGACACCAATGAATTTACCATCCTGAACAGCAAAACTCTCAGCAACAGCAAAAGAATCGTTTACGGTGTAAACCCGTGCATTGGTTACGATCAGGTCAACTTTCATTTTGTAGGAGTTACAAGATAGGGTAAAAAGGGCTAAAATCAGCGAAAAAGTGTGGCAGCGGTTCATGAGTATGCAGTTTATCAGGCTTGAAGCGTTTACGTTTTTGGCAAAAATAGGAGGAAACAGTTCTTTTGTCAGGGCGCGCTTTGTACAAAGATATTTTAATTTCTATTTTTATTCAAATTTAGATGAAAAGCCATGCTACGAGATCTTGTACTTAAAAACAGAAGTTACCGTCGTTTTTACCAGTCGGAACCCATAAGCCAATCGCAACTGCGTGAATGGATTGACTTTGCCCGGAATTCGGCCTCGGCCCGCAATGCCCAACCGTTAAAATATTGGCTCAGTACTGATGCCTCCCTCAATGCCGGAATATTTGAAAACCTTGCCTGGGCCGGATATCTTACCGACTGGCCGGGGCCGGACGAGGGAGAAAGGCCGTCGGCCTATGTCGTCATGCTGCGTGACACCCTGATACCGGGAAATTATCTTTGCGATGACGGTATTGCATCACAAAGTATTTTGCTCGGGGCAACAGAAGCCGGGTTCGGAGGCTGTATCATTCACAATGTAAACCGCAACAACCTCCGCGTATTGCTTGAATTGCCTGAAAATCTAGAGATTGTCCAGGTGCTGGCACTTGGCAAACCGAAGGAAACAGTGGTGCTTGATGAGATGAAAAACGGCGAAATAAAGTACTGGCGTGATGAAAACCAGGTTCATCACGTACCGAAACGTACGCTGGATGAAATAATAGCCGGAATGCGGTAATCCGGTTTATCCGGCAAAAGCAGGGTAATCCGTATAGCCTTCAACACCCGGAGAATAGAAAGTATCCATATCCAGTTTGTCTGAAAGCGGCGAGCCATTCAGGAACCTTTTTGCCAGGTCGGGATTATTGATAAACTGACGTCCGAATCCTGTCAGGTCAGTAAATCCCCTTTTGATAGCTGCCTCAGCGGTTTCACCGGTGTAACCGCCGGTCAGGATCAGGGTATTCCGGAATTTTTTATGAATGGTCTCCTTGATTTTAAATGGCACTTCAGGAGCGCCCATTGCACTGTGATCGACCAGGTGAATGTATACGATTCCCCTTTTGTCCAACTGTTCTGCAAGATAAGTGTAGGTCTCTTCGATCTCAGGATAGTGCGGCATATCGCTGGCAACGCCGAACGGCGAAAGTCTGATAGCAGTCTTGTCTGCACCTATCGCTTTGCTGACAATATCCACGGCTTCCAATACAAAACGGCAGCGGTTATGAATGTTTCCGCCATAATTATCGGTACGTTGGTTACTTACAGGTGAGATAAACTGTTCGAGCAAATATCCGTTGGCTCCATGCAGCTCAACTCCGTCAAAATCTGCTTTTACTGCAAGCAGCGCTGAGTTTTCAAATTCCCTCAGGGTCATTTTCAAATCCTCTGTTGTCATTGCCTCCGGTTCAGAATTATCCAGCATGCCTTCCTTATCGGTCCACATTTGTCCGGCCGCTTTTATGGCCGAAGGTGCAAGCAGTTTTGCGCCGGCCGGCAAATTCAGCATATGCCCGATACGGCCGGAGTGCATTAACTGTACGAAAATTTTTCCTCCGCTCCCATGAACGGCATTCGTTACTTTTTTCCACGCTTCTGCCTGTTCCTCGTTGAAAAGGCCGGGAATCCGGATATATCCCAATCCGTTCGGTGAGGGAGAAGTCCCTTCAGTGACAATAAGTCCGGCACCTGAACGCTGCTTGTAATAGGTTGCCATCAATTCATTCGGCATGTTGTTGATTGCCCGGCAACGGGTCATCGGCGCCATAACAATCCTGTTGTTAAGTTCCAGTGTTCCCAGGGTGTATTTTGAGAATAAATTTGGTAAATGCATAGAATTACTTTATTGTTTTATAGTATGTTATCTGATAACTGTGAAATGATTTCACAATCGATGAATATTAGCATTTTACGTTCAGTTATGGAAAGCGGTTTCAAAAAGGTAGGTTCATCTGGTTTGGAAATGGTTTTTCCCAAAAAACGGATCCGGCATCCGGAGCAATGGAGCAACCGGGCATTATGGTCTAATTAAGCGCTACGGATTGAATAATAAAGGATTTTAAACATCAGACTCCTTTGCTGCTTTCAGGTTAAATGGCTAAAAAATAAATGTTCCGACACGAAAGTGCCGGAACTTTTTATGCTGATTTAAAGATTGGAATTATTTGAGGCATTGAATCTCCAGGACAACGAAAGAATTGGGCTTCACAGCCTGGCGTTGTCTTGGATTATTATCTTGAGAAGGTTTGGCTTCTTCATATTCTGCAGTTGTGAGGTACAGGTTGTGACTCTTTTTATCGACACAAATGGTTTTTGCACCTTTTTGTGTTTCAAAAGTACCAATCACCTCGTAGCTATCTTTTGATTTTTGCTGAACGATGGTCATGGTTCCTTCACCGTTTGAGCTGTAAATTCGTTTTTTCCCCGGATCGAACGCGACGCCGTCACAGCGGTCACCGATTGGAAGCGTAGTAATCACTTTCCCGCTCTCAGCATCAGATACGACCATCAGTTTATTGCTGCAAACCGAAAATAGCCGGTGATTCTCGTTATCCAGAGCAAGACCGCTTGGTTCTTCGCCAGGGGCAATCGACCAGGATTTTTCTACTTTGAGCGCTTTTGAATCGATAACACTGACTTCGCTTTTGTCTTCAATGTTGACATAAACTCTACCTTTCCCGTCTGTTTGCGAGAATTCAGGTTTTCCGTCTAAGGCAATTGTCCCGACAACTTTGTCCGTATTTGCATCGATGACAGTAGAATTGCTGGTCCTGCCGTTGAAAGTAAATACATGGTGAGAAAACTGGTCATATAAAATGGCATCAGGATTCATTCCTGTAATTTTGATCCTGGAAATAAATTTCAGCGTTTTAAGGTCAAACACGGTCACCGAAGTATCCCTGCCATTGCTGATGTATCCTTTGTTCAGGTCGTCGGCAATTGCAATACCATGAACACCGGGTGTATTGTCAATTGTGCCGGCCAAGGTTTTTGTTTTCATGTCAACTACCTGAACCATAGTGCCATGGGAGACAAAAACGCGTCCGCCAGTTTCGTCCGCTGCCAGGTAATCCCAGCCCCCGTCACCCGGAAGTTGTATCCTGTTTGCAATTTTGTAGTCTGTTGTTTTGGTTTGGGCATTCAGACCTGAAGTGGAGATCAATAGGGTCCCTACAACCAAACAAGCAAATGCCATCGATAATTGCTTCATGATATTGAGTTTTTAATATATTAAGCGGCAAATTTAGTCAGCAAGTTTGTAGAAAATTGTGATTTCCCCGTTCAATCAAATTTTATGAATAAAGATACCTCCTGATACTGCGTTTGGGTGTTTTGGCGAATTCTTCGGGATGGATTTCAAATTTGGAAATATTCATGTAGGCCGGAACCGAAGCGTTGATCTCTTTCAGGTACAGTTTGAACATGTTTTGCAAGTCTTCTTCCATCAGTTTGTTGGATGTCACCACTTCGGCATCGGGATAAATAAGGGCAACCAGTTTATCCCCGCCACGTTGGACGATCAAAGATTCTGCCACACCAAATTTATTGTTGAAATGAGCCTCCAATTCGTCGGGATAAATATTCTGGCCGCTTGCACCGAGCAGCAAATTTTTGCTGCGGCCCTTGATGAATATATTGCCCTCGCTGTCAATGACGCCCATGTCACCCGAGTGGAGCCAGCCATCTTTGTCAATGATTTCAGCGGTAGCTTTTTCGTTTTTATAATAGCCCGACATCACATTGTCGCCGCGCATAAGGATTTCACCAACGATATGCTGCGGATCCGGCGAATCAATTTTCACTTCAAGTGTATCGACAGCTTTGCCGGAGGATCCGAATTTTATTTCTGCTGAAGGGGCATAACTGATGAGCGGGCCGCACTCGGTCATCCCGTATCCTACGGTATAGGGAAATTTTATTTTTCTGAAGAAAAGCTCTGCCTCGTTGTTGAAAGGCGCGCCTCCGATGACTATCTCGTGGAATTTTCCGCCAAACGATTCAACCAGTTTAGCTTTTATCTTTGCAAAGAGGATATTTTGGATTCCAGGAATCAGGAGTAAAATTTTCATGGAGGTTTTACTGACCGAGGGAAGGACCCTTTTCTTGTAAATTTTCTCAATGACCAGGGGCACGGATAGCACCAAAGCAGGCTTTATCTCATGGAAGGCCTGCATGATGATTGCCGGAGAAGGTGTTTTTGTCAGGATAATGATTTTGCACCCTATGCTGAAAGGGAAAAGGAATTCAAAAGCACAACCGTAAGCATGGGCAAGCGGAAGGAAGGAAACAATGGAATCTCCGGGCTGAAGCGGCATGTTGTTCTGGGCATACCTGATATTGGCAGTCAGGCTGTTGTGCGAAAGCATTACACCTTTGGAGAAGCCGGTAGTGCCGGATGTATAGCTGATGACAGCCAGCTGGTCATTGGTGATTTCAGGGAAATTATAATTCCAGGTGGCAATTCCGCCGGGGTATTTTTCATGAAACAATTTATCTGCCAGCTTTACGATATCCTTTGTTTCTCCGTTGGATGAGAACAATACCTGATAGTTATTCAGAGAAACTACGGTTTTTACCTGGGGCATTTTTTTGATATCCAGATCCTGGTACAGGTTATCCGCACTCATCAGCAAGACCGAATCGGAGTGGTTGATAATATGCAGTAGATCTTCAGGTTTAAAATCCGGCAATATAGGTACGATGACGGCTCCGTAAGTAATAACTGCAAGATAGCTGATGCACCAGCGGCCTGAATTTTTCCCAAGCAAAGCTATTTTATCTCCTTGTTTGATGCCGGAATTTTCGAATAGAAGATGGAATTTGATCATCTGTTCTGCAACCTCCGAATAGGTAAAACTTTCGCCATTGTAATCGGTAAGTGCCGTTATTTTGCTGTTTTGTTTCAGGCTGGTACTGATGTAGTCAACCAAGTGTTCGTTTAACATACAATTTTGGATTTAGTTGGTTAAGTTATATTTTACACATGTCCGAGTACCGGATGCGGTTGGTACAATTCTTCCAGTTGAATGACCTCTTCCGGTGTTAATTTAACTGATAATGAGGCAACAGCATCTTCCAGATGTCCTGGTTTACTCGCACCGATAATAGGGGAAGTGATACCGGGTTTCCCAAGCATCCAGGCCAGGGCGATCTGTGCAGCAGGCAGTCTGCGTTGCGCGGCAATTTCGGACAGCATGGAAACGATTTCAAAATCCGAATCCGAATGGTACAATTTTTTCCCGAATTCATCCGTTTTGGCCCGCAAGGTTTCATTCCTTTCTTTGGACCTGTTCCCGGTTAATAGTCCACGGGCCAAGGGAGACCAGGGAATTACGGCAATATTCTGATCCCGGCACAATGGAATCATTTCACGTTCTTCTTCCCGGTAGATCAGGTTGTAGTGGGGCTGCATAGAAACGAACCTGGTCCATCCGTGGAGATCTGCAGTATACAAGGCTTTGGCAAACTGCCAGCTGTGCATGGAAGATGCGCCAATGTAACGCACTTTGCCTGCTTTTACCACATCGTGCAGCGCTTCCATGGTCTCTTCAATCGAAGTATCGTAATCCCAGCGGTGTATCTGGTATAAATCCACATAATCGGTCTTCAGCCGCCTTAGACTGTTGTCGATAGAACTCATGATGTGTTTCCTGGAGAGTCCCCCGTCATTGGGATCCTGGCTCATGGGCTGGAATACCTTGGTGGCAATAACTACCTCATCGCGTTTTGCAGATTCTTTGAGCAGGGTGCCAACAACCTCTTCACTGGCGCCGTATGAGTACATATCTGCCGTGTCAAAAAAATTAATGCCCAGTTCCAGTGCTTTTTGGATAAACGGCCTGCTCTGTGTTTCATCCAAAGCCCATGGCCACCGGTCAGTAGGTTTTCCATAGGTCATCGTACCCAGACATATCCTGGAAACTTTCATTCCGGTATTTCCAAATTTAATGTATTCCATGATTCTTTAAATGTTTTATCATAATAACTTTCTTAGCCCTCTAAAATTAGTTTTTTTCAAGTGGAAAATCAACGCTGAAATAAAGAATAGCGGTCTATAAGTCAGTTGTCTGAAAAACTAGCTTCTCTGGTTCACTTTTCTACCAATTATTTTTCTGTTCAATGTATATTGCTCCTAAATCCAATTCTACCCCATATATTTTTGTAGACGGGTTTGGTGTATTGGAATAGGTTATTACCTCATTGTAATCGTAGCTGAATCTAGAATAAACCGTACCTAAAAATCGTTGCGGAGGGATTGGGGATAGTTGAAAAATTCCACTTGCACCGGCATATTCATATTTTGGGGCGTTTGAATTATTTTCTGAATGAGAAGTCATTTTGAATGAGTTAACATTCAAAATGTTATCTATTGTATAGCTGGGCTGAACTATCTTGTTCGACGAATTTACAGCAGCAATTTTAAAGCTGAAAGTCAATTTGAAATCCGGTTTGGTTATACCGGCATTCCGGTCCAGATCAATGAAAACAAAGCCGTTTAATATGGCTATCCCTATTATTGTATAGGTTTTACTTTCAATACTGCCGGTTACCGTTACCCTGAAAGTAAAGTCACTGTAATAATTTTTGCTGGGGAGGTCATAAGTGAAGGTGAAATTACCTGAAACTGCCTGGACAGCAACTTCATATGTAGTTGAAATCTCCGTAATTTTAGTACCATTCGAATTGTCAAACAGCTCAGTCTTTATAGTGTAGATTCCAGCTTTGTCAAAGGTATGTACAGCAGTGCTGTCATTAACCTTGGTAACTGCAGCAGAACCATCCCCGAAATTCCATACGAATTTTGCTGATTTGGGCGCTGCCCCATTTGTCAATGCCGTGAATTTAACCTCCTTGGCCGGTTGTCCTTTTGGCTGGTCGGTTATGATTGACAGCGGGACATAATTGACTGTAATCCATTTGAAATCAACAAATAAATCATCGTAATTTCCGTTGATGTCTTTGCTGATTGACCTCCATCCTATCACACAATAACCCAGTTTATTAAGTCCCGGAGTCAATTTGACCAGCGAAGTATATTTGTTGAGTGCTTTGTCAATTCTGATACCGTTCTGATTGAAAACATACATTCCGATCAGTTTTTGGTTTTGAATGTTGTAGAATACTTCGGCAGTGGGACAAACCACATTTGTTAACAGGGAATCTTTCGTCATCACAGTGCCGTCCTTGAGTTCAAACCCCGCACCGCTTTTGGCCCAGATTGTATAAGCAGGAAATAGATTGGGAGCCACCGTTCCAATGGTGTTGTTTAAAACCTCATCCCAGCGCTTCCCAATCTTATTCCATTCGATGTAAGCGGTTTTGGCGTAATAAGTAACATACGGGAAAGGAGTTGCCGGGGCGCCTCCCTTAAGTTTGGCCAGGTATGGCTTGAATTTATTGTTGGCAAATTCAATGAACTGTTCCGTTCCCGGAGTATTTGGATCTGAGATGTACAATTTCCCTGCACTTACAGACGCCTGGTAGCAAATTAAATCATGTCCGGCATAAGTAGGTGTACCATCCGCTTTAGTCCCATCCTGGTAGTAAATTCCTATACCTTGTGGTTCACCAGTAACAAGCATTGCGCCTGCAATGGTCAGCAACTTCAGTTTATCAAATTCCTGATTTCTATCGATGTATTTATCGAAAAGGGTGGTAACTAATCCGTTCCCTACCAAATCCTGGTGAATGACTGAACAAAACCTGTATCCCCGGGCATTATCGTGCCAAAGTTTTGGATTGTCGCTGAATTTATTGAACAGTTTCCCCTCGCTGGCCTTTTTTTCATAATAGTACCACATGGCTGCCATGTTTTGTCCTGCACAATGTCCACCGGGTGCAATGTATGAGCCGTAGTTGACAAATTCCCAATCGTCGGTGCCCGGTTTAAATCCGGAAGCAATGATCGGCATACCGTTCAGGATGCTTTCTGAAATGGAGCTGATAACGATATTTGCCCCACCGGTCGATGTTGTTCCGGCTTTCAGGTTGAGCTCCCCTTTTTTTAATTTATTCGCAGATAGAAAATGTCTGGTGAGAAGGGTAACGGAATTTGCCGTATAGCTTAAAACGGGTATTCCTTCGAGCTTGCCAGTCGTATCATCCAGATAAAAACCAAGCGGAATTTGTCCGGTTGTGATCTTTATCGGAATTGTAATACTCATTAGCTCACTTGAATATCCCAAATCACTGGTGACAGTAATCATGGGAGAGACCGGATTGAAATTGGTTCCCAAATTGTGGCTCTTGATTTCTGAATAGGAAACCTTGAAGTTTTGACCAGATGCATATGCTTTGGCCGGAATGGCGATTTCCATCCCGTCAACCGGAGTTCCCGGTTTGGCAATCTTAATGCTTCCTCCGGTTGACCCTATGGGTACCGTGGCAACCTGAACAGGCGCTCCGGTTACCATATTTGTCAGACTTTGCGTATTGTCAGTTGTTACTGGAGCAGGGTCTTCTGTATTACCCACTTCATTTTTTTTACATGAAAGCAGAACTATCAGGGAAATTAGCAAAAGTAGGGAGCCCGGTTTAGATGGAAGTTTCATGATTTTCATTATTAGTTCGACTCGGTATAAGAATAGTTATAACATCCTCAAATTTAGTGATTGGGAATTAATGAAACATAGCCCATTCAGGTCATTTTTGATAATTCATTAAAACCCGCCATCCTGAATATTTTGGAAGTCGGCTTATCTCAAAAAAAAGAAGGTTTTGAATATAAAAATGTTACTCTCGCACTCCGGAATGGCTTCCGCGATTTTTTTCGTATTTTTGCGCTATGGTAAAAACCTATGATACCTCCGTGAAGAAGGAGAAAGTAATCCTGGTTGGATTAATTTACGGAAAACAGGATGAAAAGGTGGTCAGGGAGTATCTCGATGAACTCGAATTCCTTGCTGAAACTGCAGGGGCCGAGATATGGGAGCGCTTTACCCAGAAACTGGTCAATCCTCATCCCGCGACCTTTGTAGGATCGGGCAAGCTTCAGGAGATACTTGATTTCGTGACAGTTCATGAGATAGATTCCGTCATTTTTGACGACGAACTGTCTGCTACCCAATTACGGAACATAGAAAAGATCATTGACTGCAAGATTCTCGACCGCACCAACCTGATCCTGGATATTTTTGCCAAGAGGGCCCAAACGGCACATGCCAAGACGCAGGTAGAACTGGCTCAGTACCAATATCTTCTTCCCAGACTGACCCGCATGTGGACCCACCTCGAAAGGCAGCAGGGGGGAATCGGAATGCGCGGTCCCGGCGAATCACAGATTGAAACGGACAAACGGATTATCCTGGATAAAATCTCACTGCTAAAGAGCGATCTGGCAAAAATCGACAAACAGATGTCGGTGCAGCGGAAGAACCGTGGAAACATGGTTCGGGTAGCTTTGGTTGGTTATACCAATGTGGGCAAATCTACCATCATGAACCTGATCAGTAAGTCGGAGGTTTTTGCCGAGGACAAACTTTTTGCAACACTGGATACAACTGTCCGCAAAGTGGTTATAGGCAATCTTCCCTTTCTGCTGAGCGATACGGTCGGCTTTATCCGTAAATTACCCCATCACCTGGTCGAGTCGTTCAAGTCGACACTCGATGAGACCCGCGAGGCAGACATTCTCATTCATGTTGTAGACATCGCCCATCCCGGATTTGAGGATCAGATTGAAGTGGTTAATAAAACCCTGGCCGATATCGGTGCGACTGATAAGCCAATGATTTATCTGTTCAACAAAATCGATGCCTTTACGCACGTTGAAAAAGAGGAGGACGACCTTACCCCGTCGACAAGGGAGAACAAGAGCCTGGAGGAGTGGAAAAGTTCATGGATGGCCAAAGAGAACATGAATGCGGTTTTTATCTCAGCCAAACAGAAGCAGAATATTCCGGATTTCAAAAGGGTGCTTTACGAAGAGGTGAAAAAGATCCACGTGACAAGGTTTCCGTTCAATGATTTTTTGTTCCCGAACTTTGAGGACTAAAACCTCAGATTCCAACCTCAAATTTCACAAATTGGCACAAATAAACCCCACTCAACCACAGATTACACAAATTACACAGATTAAAAGCCCGGACCACAAATTTCACAAATTCGCACAAATAAACCCCGTGTCAACCACTGATTACACAAATTTCACAGATTTAAAAATGTAATAAGGTGATAAGGTTGTGGAAAATGTAGGTTTACAATTCCACTAAGGTGGCCAAATAAAATAAGGTTTATATAATCCGTTTAGTGTCTGAAGGTCTAAAACAGGACTCCGGGCAATGATTATATAAACCTTATTTTCAGTAAATTACCTTAGTATAAAACCCAATAAACCACGAAACCCAACCTTATTACCTTATTTATTAATCGAATCAGAAATTGTCAACTGTCAACTGTCCATTGTCAGCTATTTTACAACTCCTTCTTTCACAAGGTATTCTGCAATCTGAACCGCATTCAGCGCGGCGCCTTTTTTGATCTGGTCGGAGACAGTCCAGAAAGTGAGCCCGTTGGGAGTGGTAAGGTCCTTGCGGATTCTTCCTACAAAAACTTCGTCGCGGCCTGCCAGGGGAAGCGGCATAGGATATTGTTTCTCCGCAGGATTATCGATGACAATCACCCCTTCGGCTTTTTCGAATGCTGCACGTGCCTGTTCTGTTGAGATTTCTGCTTCTGTCTCAACCCAAACGGCTTCGGAGTGGGCGCGCATTACCGGAACCCGCACTGCGGTAGCACTTACCAGGATATCGGAGTGCATGATTTTGCGCGTTTCGTGGAACATTTTCATCTCCTCTTTTGTGTAGTCGTTGTCGGTGAAGACATCGATGTGCGGGATCAGGTTCTGAACGATCTGGTAGGCAAATTTCTTCACGGTAGGTTCCTCGCTGTTGGCTATCTGCAAGGTTTGAGCCTGCAGTTCATCCATTCCCGAAGCGCCGGCACCGCTGGCACTCTGGTAGGTTGCGATGCGTACCCGTTTGATATGGGAGAGTTCTTCTATAGGTTTCAAGGCAACAACCATCTGGATGGTTGTGCAGTTTGGGTTGGCGATGATGCGGCGGGGCATGTTTTTGGCATCTGCGGCATTGACTTCAGGCACTACCAGCGGAATATCAGGTTCCATCCTGAAGGCGCTGGAGTTGTCGATCATGATGGTGCCGAATTTGGTGATCGTTCCTGCAAAATCTTTGGAGATACCGGCACCCGCAGATACCAGGGCAATGTCGATTCCTTTGAAATCGTCGTTGTGCTGCAACTCTTTTACTGTAAGGGTTTTCCCTTTAAAGTTATAGGTAGTTCCGGCACTTCTGGCCGATCCGAACAGAATCAGTTCATCCATGGGGAAATTACGTTCCGCCAATACCCTCAAAAACTCCTGGCCTACCGCGCCGCTGGTTCCAACGATTGCTACTCTCATGACTCTTTATATTAGTTTATACAAATATTCACCCTTCCATCCGAAGTCAAAAATGAACTTTTGCCTTTATTAACACGCGGACGGCTTTTATTCGGCATTTCCTTCCCCCAGGCTCTCCCGATACATCGGGACTCCACCCGGAGCTACCAATTTTCCGCTTGTACCCGGCTAAACCCCTGATTCATTCTCGTTGAATCATTGGTTCTAAATATCGATAGATCAAAGAAGCCAAACTCGGGAGTCCCTTATTCCAAAATCGAAAATCGAAAATTCCCTCGCGTTATTCGTTTTTGATCCGGAGATGGGTTAACTTTAAGATAAAACAACTCCTGGTCTGAAAAACTGTAAGCCCGACCGGACAAAATTATAGATTATTCTTATTATTTTCAAAAAAATGGTAGTAAAAATTTACATATTTATTTTTTTGCTGGTTCATTTTGGTCCAATCGAAAGCAATAGGGCCATTTCTGACCGGAATTCCGGTGAAAAACCAGTTTCGGATAATGAGCAACTTTTTTTCAATGAGCGTAATATGGCCGATGTTACCAAACCATACCGGTTAAGTGCTGAAGTTTCTGAATCGGCTCAGCAGCTGGTGGGGGCGGTTGTAATCAACGAAATCATGGCCGATCCGACGCCGGTTGCAGGCCTGCCCGACCGCGAATACCTTGAGTTGTACAACCCCGGGACCACAGTTGTCAATCTGAAAGGCTGGACCCTTGCCCTGGGCAGCAAACTGAAAATATTCCCGGATGTAACTGTTTTATCCGGCGGGTATCTGCTTATTACGGCTCCCGGCGGGGCCAAAGATCTTCAACAATACGGGAAAGTTGTCGAAATATCCGGATTTCTGGTCAACAACGACGGGCTTACGATCTCCTTGTACGATACGGACAAACGTTTAGCTGATCAGGTAGTATATACACCCGCACTGCACAAAAAAGGGTATGAGAATGGGGGTTATTCCCTCGAAAGAATCGATCCTGACCGATTGTGCGGGCAGCGCTTCAATTGGGCGACAACCCTTTCCCCAAAAGGCGGCACGCCCGGAAGTGAAAATACTGTCCGGGCGGCCAATCCTGACCGCGATCCTCCGAAAATCCTTTCGACAACCTTTGCCGGTCATTCCAAATTGGTGGTACAGTTGTCGGAGAGCTTTCTAATTCCGGTCAATCCGGTGGACTTGCTGAAAAATATCACGGCAGGAGTGGTAATTGACTCTGTCAGAACAGACCAAAATGTATTTCTGATAAATGTTTATTTCCGGCCATCAACTATCCGGAACGGCGAAAACTATTCTGTGGTGCTCTATGGTCTAACTGACGAATGCGGCAACACTATGCCTGATAAGACTCTAAAGTTTAGCTACTACATTCCCGTAAAATCAGATCTGCTGATTAGTGAAGTGTTGTTCAATCCGTACCCGGATGGCTCTGATTTTGTCGAGATTTACAACAACAGCGGCCATGAGGTTGATCTTTCCGGACTTTACCTTGCAACCCGTGATAATGCGAAAGCGCTGAAACAGATTTCGCAATTATCCGTTTGTCAGCAATATATGCCAGTTGGTTCCTATTTGGCTGTGACCAAATCCCGGAAGGGCGTCCTCGATTTTTACTGGTCGAAGTGTGAAGAGTGCATTCTTCAGACGGAGAAATTCCCGACACTGACGGACCTCTCCGGATATGTTGGTTTGTTGAATGAAAATCAGGAAGTGATCGATGAAATGGAATACACCGACGGGATGCATCATCCGTTTATCTCCAAAACGGAGGGAATCTCACTCGAGCGGATCAGCTTTTCAGAACCGGCTTCCCGGAAGGAGAACTGGCACTCGGCTGGCAAAAGTGCCGGCTTTGCCACACCGGGATATCAGAATTCGGCTTGTGCAAAAGCAGATTTAGCTGGGAAACTGATATCCATCAACCCTGAAATCTTTTCTCCTAACGGTGACGGCATCAACGATCAGTTAAATATCTACATAAATACAGGTGAACCCGGATGGATATTAAATATAACGATTCTGAATTATGCCGGAAGGGCGGTAAGAAAACTGGCCAACAACTATCTGGCAGGCAGTTCCGATCAAGTTGCCTGGGATGGTTTAGGCAGTGATTATCAAATAGTTCAGCCGGGAATATACATCCTGGATATTTTGCTCTTCGAAAAAACCGGGAAACATCTGAGGGTGAGATACGCCTGTGTACTAACGGATCACCTATAATTTTCTTTAAATTTGGGCCGGTAAAAAGCTCAAATCTAAAAAATATATGGAACGCAGAAAATTCATCACATCGGGTATTGGGGCAGGCATTGCAACGGGAGCTGCGATAACTTTCGGAGGCATCGACAACCTCATGGCAGGAAATGCAGCATTGCCATATGACCTGGTCGCTGTACGTGGCGGCGAACCGGATGTCATGTTCGACAAGGGAATAGAATCACTGGGCGGCATGTCACAGTTTGTGAAACCAGGTCAGAAAGTTGTGATCAAACCGAACATCGGCTGGGACAGGGTTCCGGAACGAGGCGCCAATACCAATCCGATTCTGGTTAAACGTATTGTTGAGCAGTGTCTTAAAGCAGGCGCCAAAGAGGTGTTTGTCTTCGATCATACCTGTCACGAGTGGACCAAATGTTATAAGAATTCCGGCATTGAGGCTGCAGTAACAGCCGCAGGCGGCAAAATGGTGCCTGGCGACAGCGAGCGATATTACAAGCAGGTGGACGTATCCGGCGGCTCAAAGCTCAAAGATATGAAGGTGCACGAGTTGCTGCTGAGCAGCGATGTTTTCATCAATGTACCGATCCTGAAGAATCACAGCTCCTCCAAACTTTCCATCTCGATGAAGAACATGATGGGATGTGTGTGGGACCGCGGTTTTTGGCACAAAAACGACCTGCACCAGTGTATGGCCGATTTCCTGCATTACAAAAAACCGGACCTGAATGTAGTGGATGCCTACTATGTGATGAAGACAAACGGCCCGATGGGTGTTTCGCTCGATGATGTGATCACCATGAAGAGCCTGATTATTTCGAAAGATATTGTGGCCGCTGATGCGGCTGCGACCAAATTCTTCGGGAAAGATCCGGCGGAGATCAACCACATCCAGATTGCCGCCGCAGCAGGACTGGGCCAGATGGATCTCTCCAAAATAAACATCAACCGCATAAACCTCTGATGAATTTTCTTCTGTTGAAAAGGTTAAGGGTTGGTCTATCCATCTTCTTCCTTGTTTTGCTGGTTTTGCTTTTTGTCGATTTCAGGAAGAGTTTTTCCAAAGAGGTTTACCAGTGGGCCGTCTCTTTGCAGTTTGTGCCCACACTCCTGAAAACGATCACAGTTACGGGAGCAGCCTCTTTCGGGTTTATTGTGGTGTTGCTGCTGACTATCTTTTTCGGAAGGGTTTACTGCTCAGTGCTTTGTCCGCTCGGGATATTCCAGGATTTTGTCTCCTGGCTTTCCGGGAAGACAAAAAAGAAACGCAGGTACAAATACCACAAAGCCTGGACCATCGTCAGGTACTCCCTTTTAGCATTGGTTTTAATCCCGCTTATTTTCGGAAGCATTACCTTGGTTACATTGCTGGATCCTTACAGCCTTTTCGGAAGGATCTCCACCACATTGTTTAAGCCGGTTGTTGTTGTAGTCAACAACATTTTTGCCGGAGGATTGGCCAAGGCTGATATTTACTGGCTTTACCGGTACGATCTGGTGGCGGTTCTGCCCGGTATCCTGATTGTTACCACGATTTTTTTCGCAGGTATTATCCTGGCGGCCTTCTATCGCGGCCGGCTTTACTGCAACACGGTTTGTCCTGTTGGCACCTTTCTGGGATTTTTATCCAAATTTGCCGTCTTTAAAATCGTTCTCGACAAAAATAACTGCACCAAATGCAGCAAGTGTGCCAGAGTGTGCAAAGCCGAGTGCATTGAAATCAAGACCCAAAAGATAGATTACAGCCGGTGTGTGGCCTGTTACAATTGCCTGACAGTTTGCAGCGATCACGCCTTGAGTTACAAACCTGCAGGCAGGAAGCCATTTTCAATGCCGGTAAGCATTGCGCCAAAAGAGGAAGTTAAGCCCAAAAGAGCAGTTTCTGATCCCTCCAAAAGAAATTTCCTGATTACAAGCGTAATCGGCGTTGCCGCACTATATGGTTTCAAGGCCCAGGACTCCATTCCGGGACAGAAAAAAGCCAAACTGATCGTACCTGTACCCAAAGGACAGAGCACCGTCCCGGAGAAAAAAACTTCGCCGGTATCTCCGCCCGGATCAAGATCTGTCGAACGTTTTAACAAAATATGTACCGGCTGTTCGCTCTGTGTTTCGGCTTGTCCGACAAAGGTTTTGCAACCTGCTTTTCTGGAATACGGCCTGATAGGGGTGATGCAGCCCCATATGGCCTACCGCAAAGGATTGTGTGAATTTGACTGTACTTTGTGCAGCGATGTTTGTCCGACCGGTGCGATTGTTCCAATCACCATGGAGGCAAAGCATTTGCTGCAGATAGGTCAGGTTCATTTTGAGAAGAAGAACTGCATCGTTGAAACCGAAAAGACCGATTGCGGCGCCTGTTCAGAACATTGCCCAACCAAAGCTGTGCACATGGTTCCTTACGGAAAGCTGTTTATCCCCGAAGTCGACCAGAAAATCTGTGTGGGATGCGGCGCCTGTGAGTATGCCTGTCCGACGACGCCTTTCAAGGCCATCTTCGTAGACGGAAATCCCATCCACCTGGCTGCCGAGAAACCCAAAACCGAGAAAGCCAAAAGTAACCTGAAAGAGGGGGAGTTTCCGTTCTGAGGAAAGTTGGCAGTCGGCAGTCCACAGTCCGCAGCTAATCAGGATTATATAAAACCTTATTTATTTTAAAAACCTTAATAGAGAGAGTGTAATAAATTGAATATAACCTTATTACATTATTTGTTCATTAAATATTTTTCTTGCCAATTTTCCCATTAAATAATAAGTCGTTCGGGTCGTCCCATTTCCCCGTCTCCCCCTCTCCCCGTCTCGTTTCTCCTTTCAGGTTGAGGCCCCCATTTTCATTTTCTTGCCCTGATCATTCGCGTTTTTCCCTGAAGATCCTTCCTGGTAAGAATTTTGTTGAAACCATTTTCCACCAGCAGTGTTGCTATTTGCTCACCCTGTTTTTCGTTGATTTCGAAGTATAAACTACCGTGAAGTTGCAGATGGATAGCAGCAAATTGAACGATGGCCCTGTAAAACACCAGCGGATCGTGGTCAGGGACAAAGAGTGCCAGGTGGGGTTCAAAACCAACCACATTTTGTTCCATTTGGGCAGATTCTTCCATCAGGACATAAGGCGGATTGCTGACGATGACATCCCATTTCACTGATTCAGGGATGGCAGAAGTGTCGAAGATATTTTGATTTGAGAACAGAACTGCGGATTCATTTCTTGCAGCATTTTCCCGGGCAATGTTCAGCGCTTCTTCAGATATATCCCACCCTTCTATGCGTTCAAAACCGGTATGTTTATCAATTGTGATCGGTATGCAGCCGCTGCCGGTACCTATATCCAGCAGGCTTCTGCAGGTGTCCTTCTCTTCACGGATGATCCAGTCGACCAGCTCTTCCGTCTCAGCCCGCGGGATCAGCACACCGGGGGATACTGAAAATTTCAAACCGTAGAAATCAGTTTCACCGAAAATATACTGGATCGGTTCGTGGTTGAGGAGCCGGTTTACGATCTCCCCGATTTGCATTATCTTTGATTCGGGCAGCGTATCGGTCTGGTGCAAATGCAACTGCAGCCGGCTGAAACCGGTGACATGCTCCAGGATGAGCCGGGTCATGCTCTCCACCTCTGTCGCGGAGTAAATTGGAGAAAGTTTCTCCCTGATTATTTTTTTGGTATTTAACATGATGAGTAGTGCAAAAATAAGGAAAGACAGCAAAGCTGATACTATGCAGGCCGAAGAAAAATTCATGGTGCGTGCCATCGAACTGGCCAAACTTGGGATGGGGCAGGTTGCCCCCAATCCGATGGTTGGCTGTGTCATTGTGCATGAAGGATTGATCATCGGGGAGGGATACCACCGAAAATACGGTGAAGCGCATGCTGAGGTGAATGCCGTCAGGTCGGTTAAGAACCCTGATTTGCTTTGTGAATCAACAATGTATGTAACGCTGGAACCCTGTTCCCATTTCGGTAAAACGCCGCCTTGTGCCGATCTTGTCGTTCAGCTCAAAATACCGAAAGTAGTGGTTGGTAGCATGGATCCAAATGAAAAGGTTTCCGGAAGAGGTATCCAAAGGTTAAAGGATGCAGGTTGCGAAGTTGTGGTTGGGATGCTGGAAGAAGAATGTATCCGTATGAACCGCCGTTTTATGACCTTTCACCAAAAGAAAAGGCCTTATATTATATTGAAATGGGCGCAAACAGAGGATGGTTTTATCGACAGGTCTCGTGAGGAAGCTGAATTTGGTCAGCCGACCTGGATTACCAACGATCTTTCCAGGATTGCCGTCCACAAGATGCGGTCGGACGAATCGGCCATCCTGGTCGGTACCAAAACGGCACTGAAAGACAATCCTTCGCTTACAGTGCGTGAGTGGAGCGGAAACCACCCGCTGAGAATGGTTCTTGACAGGAGGGGTATCTTGCCGGAAACATGTGCAATGCTTGATCAATCTACCGAGACCATCGTTTTTACCGAAACGGTGATGGAATCCAGGCCTAATCTGGAGTACATCCGGATCAGTTTCAACCATGGCATACTTTACGAAATCAATGCCTTTCTGAGCGGCAGAGGAATCCAATCGCTGCTGGTTGAGGGCGGAAAGTCTTTGCTGGAATCATACATGCGGGAAGGCCTTTGGGATGAAGCCAGGGTCTACATCGGAAGTGCAAGGTTCGGCTCCGGTATCAAAGCCCCGGAGACCGACTGGATACTGGATAGGGAAGAGCCTCTGGATGACAGTCTGATGCGGATTTACTACCGAAAAGAAGAGTGATGTGGTGATTAGCTGATTAGCCGATTAGTTGATGCGCTGATACAGCGGCCTGAAGGCAATACGAAGGCACCTTTATTCTTTCCGGTTCCAACGTCCCGGAAAAAATTGAATTTACTTTTTTTAAAAATCGTTTGAGTTTTAAGATTAATTTTTATCAACATGAAAATCAAGCTATTAATTGTTCCATTCTTTCTGTGTTTGGCTCTTTTGTTTTTACCTGGCATTAGTCTGAAAGGGCAGCGGGTTAAAACCGGATTGGAAATTCTGGTCAAAAACAAATTTGAAATATTGAAGGGTAAAAAGGTTGGTCTCATCACTAACCCTACCGGTGTAGACAGAAACTTAAGGTCAGGTGTTGATATTATATTCAATACGCCCGGAATTAAACTTGTTGCGCTCTATGGACCTGAACACGGAGTCAGAGGTGAATTTACCGCAGGAGAGACCATTGGCTCAACGGTCGATTCTTCCACCGGGCTGCCGGTTTTCAGTTTATATGGAAAGACCCGAAAGCCCACCAGCGAGATGCTTAAAGGAATAGATATCCTTGTGTATGATATTCAGGATATTGGCTCCAGGTCGTACACCTATATCAGCACTTTGGGACTGGCGATGGAGGCTGCTGCAGAGAACAATATCCCTTTTGTTGTGCTCGACAGGCCTAATCCGCTGGGTGGCGTACGAATGGAAGGTCCGGTGACACAACCCGGATACACCTCTTTTGTAAGTCAATTTCCTATTCCGTATATACATGGAATGACCGTAGGGGAACTTGCGCGGTTTCTTAATGAAGAAGGACTTTTGAAAAACGGAGTGAGGTGCCAGCTTGAAGTTGTCAGGATGAAGGGCTGGAAGCGAAAGATGGGTTTTGAAGATACAGGTCTGCCCTGGGTGCCTTCATCTCCAAATATTCCACATGCGAAATCACCTCTTTTTTATCCGGCTACCGGCATCATTGGTGAACTGAGCGTGGTGAGCATTGGAGTAGGATACACTTTGCCCTTTCAGCTTTTTGCAACAGAATGGTTCAATGCGGATTCACTGGCAAATAGCATGAACTCCCTCCGTCTGGCCGGCGTAATATTCAGGCTTATCCATTATAAGCCCTACTACAGTGTTTCCCAGGGAAAAATAGTTCATGGTGTTCAGATCCATTTTACAAATGACCAAAAGGCATCCTTGTCACTGATCCAGTTTTACCTATTGCAGGAAGCCCATAAACTATGGCCGGGGAAAGATGTTTTTGCCGGCGCAAAAGCGCGTTTTGATATGTTTGATAAGGTTTGCGGAACGGACAGAGTAAGGCTGGAATTTTCAAAGACTTTTACCGTGGACTCGATCCTGGATTTGTGGACAAATGACATCCCTGCATTCAGAAAAAAAGCGGAGAAGTATTTTTTGTATTGAAATTTGCAGCCATCAACTTGAAGCTTAGTTGGTTCGCGACAGGGTTTAATCCTGTCACATATTTTCAAGTCCCCAAGTCGTCCAGTCCTCCCGTCGTCCCGTCGTCCCGTCTTTCCGTCCCCAAGTCCCCCCGTCGACCCGTCTCTCCGTCATTTCTCCATGTTCATCATCTCCTGATCCACTGGTGTCAGCAGCGCCAGATCAGCATTCGCTTTGGACTGGGCGCTCCAGATGCTGGCATTCAGTTCGAAACCGATCAGCAGGCTCAGGGCCATAAAATAGAACCACAACATCACCACGACCAGTGTACCGATTGAACCGTAAAGAGTGTTGTACTTTCCGAAATTGTTGATGTAGAAGGAAAAACCAATCGAAGTAATGACCGAAAGCACCGTTGCCAGGGTGCCGCCAGCCGAGATAAACCGGAATTTCATTTTGCGGGCGGGGCCATAGTAATACAGGAAAGCGAATGCAAAAAAGAAAAGCAGGAGGATCACCAGCCATTTGCCGCCGATCACCAGGTAGTAAAGGTAGTCGGAACGAATTAGCTGTTTGGCCAGTAATAAATCCATGACATACCCGCTGACCGTGATCAGTCCGACACTGAACGTAGTCAGCGTTGTTAAAATCACAGACAAGCCGAAGGCGATTGCATACAGGCTTACGATTCCCCTTGTCTCAATGGTATGGATGGTCGCGTTAAAGGCTACTATGATGGAGACCAGACCATTGGTAGAAAAGATAAAGGCCATCAGAAATCCAACCGAGAGCAGACTTCCGCGGGGTTGTGTTACTATATCCTGGATGGTTCCTTTGATAGCCAGAAAAGCCACGTTGGGAAGAACACTCTGGATCAGCGCCATCAGTTGTACCTGAAAATTATCGATGGGGATATAAGGAATCAGCGTGAAAAGAAAAATGATGGTCGGAAACACTGCCAGGATAAAATTAAAAGCAATGGCTGATGCCCTCATTGTGATGGCTCCATCGTATAACCCTTTCCAGAAAAAAAGAGCTACATTATACAAAGGCAATCCATCAAAAAAAGGTAATGTGATTTTTTTAGCCTTCTGGATGATCCGGGTGAGAATCCATCTTACCCAAAGCTTTGTTGAATTTAGAAATGTCATCAGCGCTTATTGATTTACTGGTCTTTCTCGATTCGTAACTGAACAACGAGAGGTTTCCCTGCAAAAGTTTTCAGCATAAAATAGATGCGGAAATTTGCTCCGGCGGTTTCCATTTTACCGATTCCATAAACAGAATCAGTTCCTCCCTGGCGGGTTAGTTTGAAATCCGTGGGTTTGTTTTTACTGAAAAAATCATTGAGAATCATTTCGCCCTGTTCTTTTGAACAGACATTTTCCTTGTCAAGGATAACCAATTCAACATTGTTGTTGAAACAGGAGGCCACCATTTTTGCATTACCGGATTTGAGTCCGGATGCTATCTGGGAGGGTATCTGGCTGTAAACACTGTTTGCCTGAAATAACAGAATTACAACGGCAGTGAAAGAGAAAAGGAATTTCTTCATGGTACTTGTTTGAATAGTATAAAACATTCAAAATTTCAGTTAAACTATCAATTATAACCAACTTCTGCAAATTTAACGCTGGATTTAATACAGTATGCAAAAATAACATTACTTTGTAGGTTTTGTTACAATAATTGTGCCGTGCGAATTACCTTACTGCTGATAGGAGCTACCGACAAAAATTATCTGAACGAAGGGATATCGGATTACCAGAAGAGGTTGATCCATTACCTTCCTTTCGATATAAGGGTTATTGCAGATGTCAAAAACAGCCGCAATCTAACTGCAGATCAGCAAAAGGAGCGGGAAGGGAAAGCCCTGCTGGATATGGTTTCGCCGGGCGACGAGCTGGTTTTGCTGGATGTGGATGGCACTGAGCTTTCATCTCCCGGGTTTGCCGGCTGGATAGAAAAAAG
The DNA here is from genome assembly GCA_038323575.1 of Bacteroidales bacterium. Taxonomy (GTDB): domain Bacteria; phylum Bacteroidota; class Bacteroidia; order Bacteroidales; family Prolixibacteraceae; genus CAINVV01. The sequence continues at coordinate 23,774 of JBBQHB010000067.1, forward strand.
AATGATTGCAGGGACCCGCCAGGTGATTTTTGTCGTCGGGGGACCTTACGGCTTTTCGGAAGCAGTCTACAAAAGAGCAGATTCAAAGATGTCGCTTTCCAGGTTAACTTTTCCGCACCAGCTGGTTCGCCTGCTATTTGTCGAACAATTGTACCGTGCCATGACCATCATCAGGGGAGAACCATATCACCATGCTTAAACTGACAGGAAATATCATGAAGCGGAATTCCCTGCTGATCGCCGGGCTGTTTGCGCTTTGCCTCTCTTTTGCCTGGGGGCCACTTTTCTTTGCTGGTTCAGATCAAAAAGCCGAAGGAGAGCGAATCTTCAGGGTATTTGAGTCTAAAGAGAAGTTAATCCGGAGTGAAATGGAACGGATTGCCGGAATAATAACTGAAAAAAATGTGAAAGAAGTCTGGTTGGCTGCCCCTGAAAGTGACCTGGGAAATGCCGGACTTTATTTTACTGTTTCAACTTCGGATTCACTGGTCTTCTGGAGCTCTTCGCTTGTAGCATTTGACAACAACGCATTAACGGTGAAGCCCGAGGGCCTGCTCAAAAAAATGCCTACCGGATGGTTCTATCTTTTTGCCAGGCAGTCCGGTAAGTTTGCCGTAACCGGCTATATGCTGATTAAGCGTGATTTCCCCTATCAAAACAAGTATGTCCAGTCGTCTTTTCAGCGTGATTTTCATCTCTCAGACCAATGTGAGGTAGCGGCTGAGCAGAAACCCGGTAACATTCAGGTATTTTGCAGTGAGGGGAAATTTCATTTCGGCATCCGGTACCATGAGATGCAAAGCGGATTGCCCAGGGCAGAAATTCCTGCCCTGCTTTTGTTCCTTCTTTTTGTTGTTCTTGTTTCTTCCCATGTAGCAGGACTGATCAACAATCAAAAGCTGAACCCTTGGAAAAAACTTGGACTATCAGCCATGTTTGCCGGATTGTTTTACCTGTTGCTGAATTATTACAGGCTCCCCGGTGAAGTTTATGCTGATAAATTGTTTATGCCGGCTCATTTTGCCTGGGGGCGACTGCTGCCTTCTTTGGGAGATTACCTGCTGCTGTCTTTCTTCCTTTTTTTTCTGGCGCAGGCGTTTTTTGCCCATTTCCGGAAAGAGCGCAGTTACCGCCCTTTGTCCATCGAAAATATTTTATTGTACTTTTTTGCATCGGGCTATTTTATCCTGTCCATCCACTTGTTTTTAATCCTGCTGAATAATTCTGACATCTCGCTGGAACTCTTCAGTAATTTTACTATTTCTATCCCTAATATCCTGGCATCCGGTTGCATTGCCTTGCAAATGATTGGTTTTGGCATTATTCTGATCAGAGTGAGATGTACCGTTAAACAGGATAAAAAGCACATTATATTTTTCCTGCTGATGCTTTCAGCTTTGTTTATCCCCGTTCTGGCCTTGATGCTGTTTGGTATCGAGATACCTTTTGCCGTAATAGGTTTATACCTGCTGACAGCCTTTTTACTGGACAGGACCGGCCTGGACCTTCTGTCAAAATACAAACTGACAGTCTTGCTGGTTTATGGGTTGATTCTCGCGTTCGGGCTGAATATCGTTGCCCAAAAAGAAATTTCAGAAAGAAAAGCACGTATTCAGCAGGTCATGACCGTTAATCTGGCAACTGAACGTGATCCTGCCGCAGAAATTTTTTTCTCGGATTTCGAGACAAAGGTGCTCAATGATTCGATGATCCGTACTTGTTTAGTTCCTCCTTACCAAAATTTGGAAAAGTATCTGAAGGAAAATTATTTCACGGGGTTTTGGAATAATTATGAGTTACAGATCACTGTTTGTGCAGAATTAGACAGTGTATACCTTACAGATGAAAAAAAACGATTCCCGTGTCTCGAATTTTTCAAACTGTTGAAGGATGAGAAAGGTGTTCTCCTTCCCGGATCAGATTTTTATTTTATGGACCGTCTCAACGGAAGGATCTCCTATTTGGGCGAGTTGCATCTGACTGATTTAATAAATAATAAACATCTGATCGCATTTATCGACTTAAATTCCAAAATAATTCCCGAAGGGAAAGGCTATCCTCAGTTGCTGCTGGATCAACAGGCTGCAAAGAGAAACAGGGACGATGGTTTCAGCTATGCCAAATATTACGATAAAAAACTGGTAGACAGGGGAGGCAGTTATTTGTATGACCCGATGATTTTCAGCGGAATAAAATTCGACAAAGAGTATACCTTTTATGAAAAGGATGGGTTTTCGCATTGTGTCTACAAGCGGAGTGGCGAAAATTATGTTGTGGTGAGTTACCCGATTCCCTCCTGGATTGAGAAAGGACGAGGTTTCCCCCCGCTTTTCCTGTTCATTTACCTTTTGGGATTTGTCTGGATATTGTTAAACCAATGGATGAAGCTGATTACGGTAAACCGGCTTGAATTAAGGGGGAAGATTCAATTCACGTTGGTTTCCACTTTGCTCGTGTCGCTGCTATTGATAGGTCTCGGACTGATTCAGTACAATTACCAGGAATTTCAACGATCGATGAAGGAGACCCTTGACCAGAAGGTAAGGGCCATATCCTCAGAATTAGGGTTCAGGATAGGAAATGCGGAAAAGCTCGATTCCATCCATAATTACCTGGGCGATCAACTGATAGAGATTTCAGATGTTACCTGGACAGACATCAATATCTACAATCTGAAAGGGAAAGTAGTGGCCAGTTCGCGGGTTGAAATTTTTGCACAGGGACTTACTTCCGACCGAATGAATCCGCAGGCTTACCTGGCTATGAGCATCCAGGGAGGCGCTGCATTTCTGCACAATGAAAATCTTGGCAAAATGGAGTTTTTCTCGGTTTATGCCCCGCTTTTCAACAAGTCAGATGAATTGGTAGGATATGTCAATCTGCCTTATTTCAGCAGGCAGGATGACTTTACCCGTCAGGTTTCGGGGTTCATTGTGGCATTTATCAACCTTTATATTTTACTGGTGCTGTTGGCGACTGTTATTGCTTTGATTATCAGCACAAAACTAACTGTTCCATTGCTGCAGATTGAACAAAAGTTAAAAGGAATTGCCCTTGGGAAGCATAATGCGATGATTGAATACCGGGGTGAAGATGAAATCGGCCGGTTGGTCGGTGCTTACAACAAAAAAGTGGTAGAACTTGCCGAGAGTGCTGCGTTGCTGGCCCGTTCTGAACGCGAATCTGCATGGAAGGAGATGGCCCGGCAGATTGCGCATGAAATCAACAATCCGCTTACCCCGATGAAACTTAACATACAGTATCTCCAAAAGATAAAAGATGAGGGAGCTCCCAATTTTAATGATTATTTTAACCGGGTAACCCGGATGCTGGTTGCACAGATCGATGATTTATCCTCCATTGCCTCTGCTTTTTCGGATTTTGCCAGGATGCCCTCCTCGCGCATTGTGCCGGTTGAAATGGTTGGACTTACCAGGGAAGTTGCCATGCTTTTTGATGCTCCGCAGTTGTATGCCCTAAAGGTAATATGTCCGGCGGAACATCTTTTTGTATCGGGTGACCGGGATCAACTCCGAAGGGCGCTTGTAAATATAATCAGAAATGCGACCCAGGCGATTCAGAATCAGGCCGATGGTGCAATCCTGGTAAGGCTTGAGCATTTTGGCCTAAAACTGAGGTTGTCTGTCAGCGACAATGGTCCGGGAATAGCAGAAAGTGACCGCACTCGGCTTTTTGAACCAAACTTCACCACGAAAAGCGGGGGGATGGGACTTGGACTGGCCATTACCAGGAGTATTCTGGAAAATTACAAAGGAGAGATAAGCTTTCAGAGCAAACCGGGCGAGACAACTTTCTTTCTGGACCTTCCAATCTCTGAAGAAGGACCCTTCTTTAGTTCCCCATTTCGGCCAGAAACTTGATGCGTATCAGTCTGATTTCGGCAGTTTCATAGTCATCCCCCAGTTCGGTGATGGCCTCCTCCATGGAATCTGATTCGGCATCATCCTTGAAATAGTTGAAGATATCCTCCACCTGTTCCTCATCCATGAGATCATAGATATAGTAGTCCAGGTTGACTTTGGTGCCGGAGTTCACAATGGCTTCAATTTCCGTCAGTAAAGTGTCCATGTCCATGTCCTTGCCGGCGGCAATCTCGTCGAGAGGCAGTTTCCGGTCGATACTCTGGATGATAAATACTTTGTTCTTCGATTTGTTTGCGACAGAGCGTACGACAAAATCCTGGGCCCGCTCAATCCCGTTGTCCTCGACATGTTTTTTGATCAGTTCGACGAATGGCTTGCCATAGCGCTGTGCCTTGCCCTGCCCGACACCGATGATATTTTGAAGTTCATCAAGGGTACAGGGATATTGGATAGACATATCAGCCAGAGAGGGATCCTGGAAAATGACAAAAGGCGGGAGATTGTTTTTAACCGCCACTTTTTTCCGCAAGTCCTTCAGCATGGAAAAAAGTTCAGGATCTCCGACGGCGCCGGCGCCGGACGGAACTTCGTCAGGCTCCTCTTCTGCTTCGTAATCATGGTTTTTGACAATGGTGAACGGCTTGGGATTTTTCAGGTATTCCCTGCCTTTGTCGGCCATTTTTAATACGCCGTAGTTTTCGATGTCCTTTGTCAGGAACCCGGCAATGATGCATTGACGGTATACGGCGTTCCACAATTTATCCTTGTGCTCATCCCCCTCACCGAAAATGTCGAGTTGGTTGTGCATAAAAGATTTAACCTGAGCCGTTTCGTTTCCGGTAAGGATGCTTACCAGATGTTCACCTTTGCACTGTTCCTTGACATCAATTACGGCCTGCAGCGCAAGCGTAACCATCTCTTTTCCTTCGACAAGCTCTTTCGGATTCAGGCAGTTGTCGCAGTGTTCGCAATTTTCGGTGATGTATTTTTCTCCGAAATAGTGCAGCAGGATGGTCCTGCGGCAAAGGGACGATTCTGCAAATGAAACGGTATCCAGCAGAAGTTGTTTCCCGATTTCCTGTTCGGCAACCGGTTTTCCCTGCATGAATTTCTCAAGTTTCTGGATGTCTTTATAGCTGTAAAAAGTGATGCAGCGTCCGTCTCCTCCGTCGCGGCCGGCCCGGCCAGTCTCCTGGTAGAAGCCTTCCAGCGATTTTGGAATGTCGTAATGGACGACAAAACGGACGTCCGGTTTGTCTATTCCCATACCGAAAGCAATGGTTGCGACGATGACATCGACCTCTTCCATCAGGAATTTGTCCTGGTTGTTGGAGCGGGTTGTGGAATCCATCCCTGCATGGTAGGCAAGAGCCTTGATACCGTTGACCTGAAGCAGTTCGGTGATCTCTTCGACCTTTTTGCGGCTGAGGCAGTAAACGATGGACGACTTACCGACATTGGACCTGAAAAGACGGATAATCTGATCTTTGGCTTTCACCTTGGGCCTCACTTCGTAAAATAGATTGGGCCTGTTGAAAGATGATTTAAATACGTTTGCATTGAGCATCCCCAGGTTTTTCTGGATATCACTCTGTACCTTTGGTGTCGCGGTAGCAGTTAGCGCAATGATGGGAGCCTGTCCTATCTCGTTGACTATCGGCCTGATCCGGCGGTATTCTGGCCGGAAGTCGTGTCCCCACTCTGAAATACAGTGCGCCTCATCGATGGCGTAAAAGGATATTTTGATTGATTTCAGAAAATCAATATTCTCCTGTTTGGTTAGGGATTCCGGTGCGACATAGAGCAGTTTGGTCTGCCCTTTGCCGATATCTTCCTTCACCTTCTGAATGGCTGATTTTGTCAAACTGGAGTTGAGAAAGTGGGCGATTCCGTCGTGGACGCTGAAACTTCTGATGGCATCCACCTGGTTTTTCATCAATGCAATCAAAGGAGAGATAACTATAGCTGTACCCTCCTGCAATAATGCTGGTAACTGATAGCAAAGTGATTTCCCTCCTCCGGTCGGCATCAGAACGAATGTGTCATGCCCGGCCAATACACTTTTAATTACGTCTTCCTGTTGTCCCTTGAAACGGTCAAAACCAAAATATTTTTGAAGTTCAGCTGTCAGGGTAATTTTATCCTCACTTATCATTTGTTTGTTCAATCCCGAATTTTAATAAGAATACTAAGTTACAAAATATTGTCCGGCAAACAAACCAATTATATATTATCAATAAAATTTAACATTCCAAATTCAAAATGCCCAGCGATTCAGCTCAAAAATAATATTGTTGAAAACTAAATAGTTGCAATATGTTGGAAAAATAATTTTTCCGGCTAATTTTGTAGGGCGGGAGCCGAAGGGGCTGAGCCCCAAGTTACTGGTTTTCAGTATAGTGTTC
>JBBQHB010000068.1:0-29367 GCA_038323575.1 Bacteroidales bacterium
ATTTGTCTATCCGGCTGCACCCGGGGTTAATTTTGGCACGAAAGCTATACTAAACCAGAAAATCAGAAGCACAACTCACTGAAAATTGTGCAAAAGTGGAAATAGGGACTAACTGAAATTATGAATCGCTCAATTTAGGTATTATTTTAATGTAGTTTTAACCAAATGTATTTAGAAGCGATAAATTTTCAATTAATAAATGATTAACATGATTAACGCCACACTGTTAGTATTTGCTACTAAATGATTATCTTTGTGTTATACTTATTATTTATATTGATTCTATTTTTTCAGCCGGTCAGATATTAGCATTAGATAAAAATTCCCATACTGATTTTTTCACAGTATCTATAAACCCAATTAATTATACATTTGTATACAATCATTTAAATCTCTGTAATTTCAAGAAGCAATTGAAAATGACTTTTAGGACAAAAAGCAGCAGACTATTGATAATTGCTGTTTTCAGCATCTCTTTTCTTCTGTCGCTTCAATCGTATGCCCAGTCATACGGTCTTGGATTCAACGGAAAGGATTTTTCAAAGGACCTGCGCACCGGTATTGATCTCTCGCCCAAAGACTACTTTTCCTTTGACGGTGAAGTTGAATTAAGGTTCAAGATGTCTCTTCGGCCCAATGTGAATATGTATTTTGGATATATTGTCAGGATAATTGATGACCATGATCAGAATATTGATTTAATTTTCAACTACAGATCAATTGATTCGAGTTCTATTGACATTATCAGCGGTCAAAAACATACCGGAATATCAGTAAAAACTGATATTAATCAGATGTGCAATAAATGGACGGAGTTTCGGTTGAGACTCAACTTTATAAGCAATACGGTCAGCCTGCTGTTGCCGGAAACGAATTTTCAATCACAAGGATCAGGGATGAACATGTCCGGAAAGATTAAAATTCTTTTTGGTGTAAACGATTTCAGCCGGTTCAAAACTTCTGATTTGCCTGGGATGAAAATCAAAGATATCTCAATTTTCGAAAAGGGTAAGCTTAAATACAACTGGCCGTTGGACGAAATTGATGGTACCCATGCCAAAGATACCCGTTCTGGGAAAATTGCGGATATTAAAAATCCCATGTGGTTAAAACAAGAGGATACGAACTGGCGACAAATATTCTCTTCTAAATTAATAGGGAAATGTCAGTTGGCTTTCAATTCCAAGGATGAGAAGATTTATCTTATCGGGGCTGATCAAATGATCATTTATTCAGCAAAAAATGGTTTGCAGGAAACGATAACCTACAAGAATAAATTCATTCATTTATTGCCGGGAAGACAGGCCATATATAACCCTGACACCAAAACAATCTTCAGCTATGACATAGATCATAAAATGGTTGCTGAGTTCGATCCCAACACAATGGTTTGGAAAGAGGAAAATCCTGCCAATACCAATGAAACTGTTTTTTTACATCACAACCAATTTTATTCAGCATCAGAAAAATCATTGATCGTTTTTGCCGGTTATGGCCAGCACGAATACAAAAATACAGTTCAAAAAATAAGTCTTTTGAATGGGTCCTGGGAGATTTTGAAACCTGGCGGTGATGTTTTCAATCCCCGCTACCTTGCTTCATCAGGAGCATTAAATGACACCGTATATATCCTGGGTGGCTACGGAAGTATTTCAGGGAAACAAATACTTAATCCCCAATATTTTTTCGACTTAATGGCTTTTTCATTAAAGGACAAAAAGTTCACTAAAATATACGAATTTGTTCCGCCGTTCGAGGATATTTGCTTTTCAAATTCAATGGTAATTGATCCGGAGACCAGAACTTTTTATGCGCTTTCATTTCCAATTCTGAAATATGATACTTCCCTGCAATTAATAAAGGGTTCTTTACAAAGCCCGGATATAAAACCAATAGCAAGTAAAATACCCTTTTTGTTCTATGATATTAAGTCATTTTCCTCACTTTATTATTGTGAATCGGGGAAAAAGCTTGTTGCTGCGACGTTATTGCTGGATGACCAGAACCAGACTGAAATAAACCTCTATTCCATTGCATTTCCGCCTAACGAAAACAGTATTGAACTCAATTCTGCAAAATCTTCACAATCATTTTTTAAATACCTGGCGGCGTTTGGCATCATCTTATTTTTGGTTTTATTGTTTCTGTTTGTACGGTTCAAAAGATCCGGGAAAGCTATTTCTGTTGGACCCATTGGTTATAAACGCGGAAAAGGGCAAATCGTTATTTCTGATGAACCAGATTCTGACAATAAAGAATTACCGGTTAATTCCATTTTTTTCTTTGGGGGATTCCAGGTCTTTGACAGGATTGGGAATGATATCACAGTCAAATTTTCGCCTCTTCTGAAGGAGCTCTTTTTGATGATCTGGTTGTTTTCAATCAAAAATAATCAGGGAGTATCATCAGAAAAGCTCACCGAATTACTTTGGTTCGATAAAGATGAGCATAGTGCAAAAAACAACCGTGCGGTAAATATTGCCAAGTTGAAACAAATACTGGCAGAACTTGATTTCTGTTGTCTGTCCCATAAAACTTCCTATTGGAAGATTGAGACAGATGACACGGTTATTTTCAATGATTACCATGAATGCATCAAGATCTTAAACCATAATAAGACCCTGACAAATGAAAAAATCAGGAGACTTATTGCCCTGACTCAAAAAGGATCTTTCCTGATGAACACCGGTTATGAATGGATTGATGAGTTTAAAGCCGATATTTCAAACAGAATAATTGATGTCCTGGCTAAATTTGCTTCGGTGCAGAAAATTGAGGAAGACGCAGAATTTATTTTGGAATTGGCTGATTCAATTTTCAATTTTGATATGGTGAATGAACAGGCTTTGATTTTAAAATGCAAAGCACTTACATTCCTTGGCAAACACAGCATTGCTTCCAATATTTACACCAAATTTGCAAGGGACTACAAAGTCCTTTACGGTGAAGCATACAATATTGCTTTTAACGAAATAATAAACATTCGCAGAATCCAAGAAGATTAAGGAACCTGAGCTATAGAATTTGTCTATTTCCAAACAAATTCCCCCGTTAAAAACTGTTTTTTACCCTGAAGACAGGCAAGATTCACGCAAGAAAAAAGTAATTAAGAGATTTCATCTTCTTAACTCCTTGATTTTAAATGCAGCGAGGGTCAACATGATCCCGCGACTATTCCGGTATTATTCAATGAGAAGAAAAAATTCCCACATCAATCAATCTTCTTAGTTCAGACACCATGTAAAGTGGTAATGACAATAGGGTCCAGGGGATCACCTTATTTTCATCGGGTACATTTATCTTCGTATAAAAACTACCAATACTGGGAAGATCCATGTTGAACCTTATTCCGTCTTTAAGCTTTTTATCGTGTAAATACATATGCATTGATTTTAAGGTTCCTGTTTTTCCTGCTTTTACCTCGATAGGATATATATTGTTTTTATGCTGAAAAATGTAATCTTCTTTTTGCTTAGCAATCACTAATCTTTTGGAAGATAAACTAATACCTTGTAATATTTTGGATCTCAAATCCTTAACATCCACTTTTGTCATCATTTTATGATTTGATTGAAAGTGCCTAACCAGATTATCAACACCTGATTTATATCTGCGTCGAATTGTATCTTCAGGTATGTCATGTCCGCCAGAATTCACACGTGTTTTAACCCGCTCAATAGCAAGCTCCGGAGAATTCAACCAAAAAAACACCAAGGTTACATAATATCCTTTAGCTTGAGCCTCACGAACAAAATTAGCGTAGGTCTTTGAGGACAAAGTTGTCTCAAAAGCGAAGTCTTCTTCGTTTTTAAGCAACTCCTTGATCCGTCTCAACATGATCCGGCCTGATTCTATAGCAACTTTATCAGGCTGAAATGGTGATAATCCTCTGGCAATTTCATCCGCATTGACAAATTCTTTACATTGAAGCATATCCGGGAGAACAGAATAAGAAGCTGTTGTCTTCCCCGCCCCATTGCAACCTGCTATTATATATAGATTTGCCATTCCCTATTTTTTTCAAAGGTAAATATTTCTACCCTGATATTTTATCTTGCAAATTTACGGTTATTGATATGTTTGTACATGAAAAATAGGATTTTGACCGGAACTTAGGCAAGATTTAGGCAAGAAAAAAGGGAATCATGATTTTGACCTTCGTAACTCCCTGATAATCTGCGTAGCGAGGGCGGGGCATGATCCCGCGACCTTCCCGATGAAATCGGGACGCTCTAACGATGCAATGGTTGTGCAAATTGTGTGCAAATGACATTAAAAAAGTACCTAAGAAATTAATCCCAAGTGCTTTATTTTCAATTCGTAGCGAGGGCGGGGCATGATCCCGCGACCTTCCCGATGAAATCGGGACGCTCTAACCAACTGAACTAATACAAAAAATAAAAAACATCTATCTTATAGAAAAGACCGAATAGTGAAGCGTTGCAATATTACCCACAATCAGTAAAGCATATAAATTAGATAATCAGCACACTCTAAGAAATTATTCCAATTTATAATCAAGGCAATAAAACAAATAACAAATAATTTGTTGAGTCTTTGGAAATAAAGTTGATAAATAATTAGAACATATAATAACGCAAAAGATAAATACACGCTAAATAGCCAATAATTAGCCATCTGCTTATTTTTTTTATATTCCATCATATTCTTTTTACAGAAACAAATATAAACAAAAGAAGTTGATAACTTTTTTATGTTCTCGCTTGTTTTGTTTATATTTTTTGCGTATCTTTGGAATAAATAAAACTATAGATAATGGCACAGATAGAACTAATAAAAGAATTAAAGCTAAGAGAAGATGAACTTAAAGCTAAGATTGAAGTTATAAATGCAGAACTTGGTGCTATTAGAACTTTGATTAGCGTTTATGCTGCAAATACTGCTGATGATGGGAAGATGGTTAGGACAAGATATCCTAGTAAAACAAAATCTACTAATTGGGAAGACTATGCATTAAATATGCTTTCTTTATTGGAAGAAGCTAAAGCATCAGCTGTTGCAGATCTTGCTATTGAAGCTAATCCAGGGATTGAACCTGATACTATACGAAATGCTATTTCCTCGAAACTATCAAAACTTCAGATAGCCGGAAAGATTGATGCTGAAAAAGGAGTACATAAAAAGGATGGATTTACATATAAAGTGAAAAAGAGCCAATAGGCTCTTTTAGTGTTGAAAAGGAAGCGGTTCATTTACCGCTTATAGACAGAAGAACTTGGTGTTTGGTGAAATAGTCCTGTGTTTGTAGAACTGGTCTCATTAACCAAAACCGCAGACTAATCCAAGTTTAGATGCCGGGAAAGGGAAGGTCGCACTTCCCTTTCTTAATTTCAAAGATATGAATTATTAATATAACTTCCAAACATTGTAACTTGGAGACATGATTGTCAGATAGTCTGACCTACCAAATACCTTAGAATAAAAAAGCCGTCTCAATTGCAGAAACGACTTTTCACTGTAGCGAGGGCGGGGCATGATCCCGCGACCTCATGATTATGAATCATGCGCTCTAACCAACTGAGCTACCTCGCCATTAATTTTTAAGAACTGAATGATAACTTCCCCGATACTAACTAAGGGGGACTGATCCCGAGACCTTCCCGATAAAATCGGGACGCTCTAACCAACTGAGCTACCTCGCCAAATCTCCAAACTTTGAGCCTGCAAATATAATACCTTTCTCTTTTCGGACAAGGGCGATTTAAAAAAATAGCAAATTATTTGTCCTTCCTCATTTTTTTTTGAATTGGATGAAAAAAATGGTACTTTGCAAAAGAAACTAATCCTATTATTTTCATCTGAGGTATCTGTGTCTACATGAAAAAAATTGAACTCGAATATCAAATAAGGTCTTCTTCCTCTGTTTTATTCAGCCGGCTTTCTACTGCTTCCGGATTGGCTGAATGGTTTTCCGACAATGTACTTGTGGATGGTTCGAAGTATACTTTCGTGTGGGGAAAAACCAGTCAGAGCGCCGAATTACTCTCGATCCGGCCGCTGGAATCGGTTAAATTCAAATGGCTCGAAAACGACGAACCCTCCGAATTTGAATTCAACATTGTGATGGGCGAAATCATCGAAGACCTCTCACTGATAGTTGTCGACCATGTTGATGATGAAGATGAAACGGATGTGATCAAAATGTGGGACGCAGCCATCAACCGCCTGCGGAAAGCCATTGGCTCCTGAAGTTCCCGGTAAATCACAAAAAAGCATTAGCTTTGCAGGTGAATCTTCATTTAATTCATGAAGCGATTACATTTATATATAGTCAAGCGTTTTATCGGTCCCCTGGTCGTCACCCTGCTCATCAGTTTGTTTGTACTCCTGATGCAGTTTTTATGGGTTTATCTCGACGATCTGGTAGGTAAAGGACTGGAGCTGAATATTATCGTTGAATTCCTGATTTACACTCTTGCTATGCTTATGCCGATGGCCCTGCCGCTTTCCATGCTGCTGGCTTCCATCATGACCTTCGGCGACCTGGGAGAAAACAACGAATTACTTGCCATGAAGGCAGCCGGAATCTCCCTTTTCAGGATCATGAAACCGGTGATCGTTTTAAGCATTCTTGTCAGCATCGGCGCTTTCTACTTCTCCAACCGGGTGATACCCGTCTCCTACAAGAAACTGATAGCCCTGATGGCAAGTATTCGGCAGATGCGTCCTGAGATAGTGGTAAAAGAAGGCGTATTCTCCAATGACATTGACAATTTCTCCATCAAGGTAGGGCACAAAACCAAAGACGGGTCGATGCTCTATGATATCATGATTTACAATCATCAGCACGACCGCGGAAACGAAGCTGTCACGTTGGCTGATTCAGGTACCATGAAAATCACCAAAGACAAGCGCTATATGATTCTCACCCTCTATTCAGGCGAAACGCACGAGGAGATTCAGACCGATAGCAAAGAGACAAAGGGTTATCCTACCAGGACAGATAAGTTTAAGAAACAGACCATCTACTCCAATCTCCAGGGGATGGAACTGGAAAGGAAAGATGAAAGCATCTTCCGGAATCAGTACAAGGCACTAAATAACAAGCAGTTACAGTACTTTGTGGATTCCATTTCCAAACAAATCGAAATAATGACCACCGAGTCTTCGCTGGCGCTTACTTATCCGCTTCCTCTCTCCCTGTCGATGCGGGCCATTGCGCGCAAAGATCCCGGAGCGATACCCGGGATGAGACTGCACAAATATATCGACATTGACAGCACGGTACAAAATTCTATCCAGACTGTTCGCAGGCAACTGATAAGTGAGGCACTAACCAGTGCAAGGAACAACGTACGTGCTTTACAGCAAATTGATGAACAGAACATTGCCAATCTGAGAATGCTGAACCGCTTTGATACAGAATGGCACAAAAAATTTACCTATTCCATCGCCTGCCTGATCTTCTTTTTTATCGGGGCACCCTTGGGCGCAATCATCCGGAAAGGCGGATTGGGTATGCCTTTGGTCGTATCAGTAATGCTTTTTATCTTTTACTGGGTCACTTCGACAACAGGAGAGAAATATGTGCGCGAGGCTGCTTCAGGTTTGTGGTTCGGAGTCTGGTTCTCCACCATCATCTTTCTTCCTGCCGGTGTATTCCTTACCTGGAAAGCAGTTACAGATTCCACGGTACTGAACGTTGACGCTTATACCGCTTTCTTTAAAAAATTACGTTTCTGGGACAAAAAAGATTCCTCAAAAATATGAATGATATAATATTAAATACAATTGAAGAGGCCATTACGGAGATTCGCGACGGCCGGTTTATCATTGTTGTGGATGATGAAGACCGCGAGAACGAAGGCGACTTCATTGCTGCTGCCGAAAAGATTACGCCCGAAATGGTCAACTTTATGGCAACTGAAGGGCGTGGACTGATTTGCGTAGCCATAACGGAAGAACGCTGCGAAGAACTCGAACTGGAGATGATGGTTGGCAGGAATACTTCCATTCACGACACCCCGTTTACAGTATCGGTTGATGCCGTTGGGGAAAATGTTGCAACCGGTATCTCTGCTCACGACCGCGCAATTACCATTCAGAAACTCGCCTCTCCCAACACGAAACCGGCTGAATTAGGCCGTCCCGGACATATATTTCCCCTTCGCGCCAAAACCAGGGGTGTACTCAGGCGTGCCGGCCATACCGAAGCAACGGTCGATCTGGCAAGATTGGCAGGATTGCAGCCGGCCGGTGTTTTGGTCGAAATCATGAACCCGGACGGTACTATGGCCCGTTTGCCTCAACTCTATGAAATAGCCCTGAAATTCAACCTGAAACTGGTCACCATCGCCGATCTGATTGCCTACAAGCTGGACAAAGAGACCCTGATCGAAAGAGGTGAGGAGGTGAAACTTCCCACCGAATTCGGCCATTTCAGGCTGATTCCTTTTCTTCAGAAATCGAACGGCATTGAGCACATTGCCCTGATCAAAGGGCAATGGGAACCCGACGAGCCAATCCTGGTAAGAGTGCACTCCTCTTGCGCCACAGGCGACATCTTCGGTTCACTCAGGTGCGAATGCGGTGAACAGCTGCACAAAGCCATGGAATTGATCGAAAAAGAGGGGAAAGGGGTAATTGTCTACATGCAGCAGGAAGGCCGCGGAATCGGATTGATGAACAAGATCAAGGCCTATAAACTTCAGGAAGAGGGAATGGATACCGTAGACGCCAATATCCACCTCGGATTTGACCCCGATCAGCGGGAATACGGCGTGGGTGCCCAGATTCTTTGCTCCTTAGGAATCAGCAAAATGAAACTGATCACCAACAATCCGGTAAAACGCGTTGGGCTGGAGTCGTTCGGCCTCCAGGTTGTCGAATCGGTTCCGATAGAAGTAAAATCAAATCCGTTTAACGAGTTTTACCTGAAAACCAAACGGGACAGGATGGGGCACTCGCTGGACTCTACGCTTTAGGAGGGAAGGACAGGACGACGGGACGAGGGAACGACGGGACGACGGGAAGACTGGACGAGGGAACGACGGGACGACGGGAAGACTGGAAGACTGGTAGGACTGGGGACTAAGGACTGGGGACTGGGGACTGAGGACTGGGGTAAATCGGCAAAATAAAAAATAACCGGTTTTTGATGGCGGCAATTCCAAAATCGAAAATTGAAAATTGAAAATTTCAATAAGAAGGGATGGAAGAGGATATCAAATTTAGTGACGGACTGGTCAATGGTGTTGACTATGAACTGTCGCCTGAAGGTTACCGGATCATGACCGAAAAATACCTGACAGACAGGGGATATTGCTGCGGAAACGGATGCAGAAATTGCCCGTACTTTCCCAAAGCTACCAAGGGGAACACCAATTTGAGGTAATTTTATACGGTATGAATGCAAAGAAATTGCGCATCGTCTTAATGGGCACCCCGGATTTTGCGGTAGCAAGTCTGGCTGCCCTCGTTGAAAGAGGATACAATGTTGTGGGTGTAGTCACTGCCCCTGATAAACCCGCCGGTCGCGGACAGAAATTGCAGCAGCCGGCAGTCAAAACCTATGCCCTGGCCCGTCATATCCCGATTTTGCAGCCTGAAAAACTGAAAGACGAAAATTTCCTTTCCGAATTAAAATCACTGAATCCAGACCTACAGGTAATTGTTGCGTTTCGGATGTTGCCTGAGGTAGTATGGAGTTTGCCTCCGCTGGGAACTTTCAACCTTCACGGTTCACTTTTACCCAGGTACCGTGGCGCTGCCCCGCTTAATTGGGCCATCATGAACGGTGATACGGAAAGCGGTGTCACAACTTTTTTGTTGAAACAGGAGATCGATACCGGCAACATCCTGTTTAAGGAGAAGGTATCCGTATCTCCGGATGAAACGGTTGGCGAACTGCATGATCAGCTTATGGTAATCGGTGCTGACCTTGTAGTAAAAACCGTTGATGCGCTGGCAGAAGGCACCGCGATTCCTATCCCCCAGGAAAATCTGGAAACAGATCCCGATCGGTTGCATGCACCCAAGATCTACAAGGAAGACTGCCGGATCGACTGGAATCAGGATGCCGCAAAAAACCACAACAAAATCAGGGGCTTAAGCCCCTATCCTACCGCATGGACAGAATTAGCCGCACCGTCAAAAGAAAATATTTCCCTGAAGATCTTCAAGACGACACTGGAAAATTGTGCGCACCCCCACCCGCCTGGAACCATACTTTCGGATCATAAAAAATTCATGAAAATTGCCTGTTCCAATGGCTTTTTATCAGTCACTGACCTTCAGCTGGCAGGTAAAAAAAGAATGGGAATAGAAGAGTTTCTGCGGGGATTTCAGGGTATCGTATCCTATAGAGCTGTTTAATTTTTCATTTAATTTTCTTCCTGAGCGACAATACTTCGCCTGCTTGCAGTTCCTGAAATTCATCCAGTTTGTTCATTTTTCTCAAAGAACGGACTGTGACACCGTACCATTGTGCAACAGAGCGGATCGTCTCGCCATACTGCATCACATGGAAATTATTGCCGCGCGGCGCCTTTGACCGCTTGGTCTGAAGGAAAACCGGTTCTCCTGCCTTAGGGACATCACCGGTATAAGCATCATTGTACTGGTAAATCTGCCAGTCTTTCTTTCCAAATTCATCGGCGATACGGGTATAATCATCTCCATCGATGGCAATGAAGGCTTTTCTCCAATTTCTTCTCTCTACTGTACGCGGAAGGAATCCGGTTGCAATACCCAATTTCTGACCGGCAGGTTTTTTCTTCAGGAAACCGAAGAGCGAAAAATGTTTGTGCGCTGTTTCAGGCTCTTTAACATATTTCCAATCCAGCTGATCCAGTTCGTAAAGACGAAAATCTTCTATTATTTTGATGAGTTTGGCCGGATACCCCTGATCGGTGGCATAACCTGCCTGCTTCAGACCATTGGCCCATTTTCTGAAATCCCTGATGTCGTAAGCAAAAAGAAAACTGTACCTGATACTTGACTTAATAAATTGGGAATGATCCTTGAAGGACTCTTCAGCAGTTTTGTATTTCCTGAAGCACTCGTTTGCTTCGTCATCGGTGTGGCGGACGGTTGGGCCGGTCCAGTTGCTTTTGCATTTGATACCAAAGTGGTTGTTGGACTGCCTGGTCAGTTCCGAATTGCCGTCCGCCGATTCAAGGCAGGCCTGCGCCATCGTGATACTCGCCGGAATATGGAAGTCGATCATCTCCTGCACCGCAATCCGGGCATACTTGTCGATGTATTCCTGCCTGCTCATTTTCTGAGGAGAAGCCGCATTAATGTCAGTGACACAAACCAAGAATAAATATACGGATACAAACAGTCGAGACACTTTCCCCATCAGCTTTTGTTTGCCCAAAGATAAAAATTTAGAGATAAATGCCGCCGCTAATAAAGTAAAGGAATATGTTTACTTTTGAGTTTGAAAAAAACTGATAAGAATGAAGGAGATAACACTGGAATTTAAGGTCAAAACTTATCATTCGCCCGAAGAATTACCCGTCAAAACCCGGGAATTAATCCTCCTTGCCCGGGAAGCGGCCGGCCGTGCCTATGCACCCTATTCAGGTTACCGTGTGGGAGCCGCGGTACTGCTGGAAAATGGCGAACAGGTTACAGGAAATAACCAGGAAAATGCTGCTTATCCCTCCGGTCTTTGCGCCGAAAGAACAGCCTTGTTTTATGCTTCCTCAAGATATCCGGGAGTAGCTGTAATTGCTATTGCTGTTTCAACCTTATCGAACGGATTGTCTGCCGATGATTTTGCAAAACCCTGCGGCAGCTGCCGGCAGGTGATCGCCGAATACGAAGATCTGTCAGGAAAGCCCATTGGGATCATCCTGGACGGGAGTTCAACCATCACGGTAGTGGATGGTATTGATACACTCCTGCCGTTCAGGTTTAAAAAAGAAGACCTCAGAAAAAAGTTATGAGTTATGAGTTATGAGTTATGAGTTATGAGTTATAAATAAAAACCCCTGAATTTCAATAAATTCAGGGGTTTTTATTTATTTTTCAGCAATTACTGTCCACCACCGCCAGCTCTTGCTTTACGCATCTCTTCCTGTTTAGCAGTCCATTTGGCAAACTGATCTGCAGTCAAAACAGCTTTTAATTCAGCATCTTGTTTGTCATTCAACGCTTTCTGGGGCTCGCGCCTTGCCTCACGGTCGGTGAATTTCTCCCGCAGCGCAACCATCTCTTTTGCATACTTTAAGACAATTGCCTCAACTTTTGCAGCCTTAGCAGCATCAATTCCTGTTGCTTCCTTGATCATTTCGGTTGTACGTTTGGCTCTCTCTTCAGGAGTTCCACCCCTTTGTTGGCCATTGGTTGTGATAACCATCATCCAGAGGATAGATGTTACAAGTAAAAGTTTTTTTATCATATCGCTTTTTTTTAAGTACCACCATTTGACACATCCGGATTAATATAGTTTAATCCGTAACAGTTACTATTTTTGTCTCATTATATCCAACAGATGAACATCGACCACTTTCCCTCTAAATTGCTGGAGAACGCAGTTACAGAATTTGCCAGGCTGCCCGGAATCGGGAAAAAAACGGCTTTAAGGCTAGTATTGCATCTCCTCAAAAGGGACCAGGAGGAGGTACACCGCTTCAGTGAGGCATTAACCCGGCTCAAAGATGAGGTCAGGCACTGCCTGCTTTGTCACAATATTTCCGATACGGATACCTGCAACATTTGCAGCAACGGTTCCCGCGACCATGGAGTAGTTTGTGTGGTTGAAAATATCCGTGATGTAATGTCGATCGAAAATACGCAGCAGTACCGCGGAGTTTACCATGTTCTTGGCGGAATAATTTCTCCCATGGACGGGATCGGCCCTTCCGACCTCGAAATCGAAACGCTGCTTAAAAGAGTGGAAGAGGGAGGAGTCAGGGAGGTAATCTTTGCCCTTAGTACCACCATGGAAGGTGACAGCACCAATTTCTTCCTTTTTAAAAAACTGAAAAACAGCAATATCCGTATCACCACACTTGCCAGGGGGGTCTCCGTAGGCGATGAACTGGAATTTACCGATGAAGTTACCCTGGGTCGTTCCATTGTTAACCGGCTTTTGTACGAACAAATTATCTCCTGATACGATTATTACCATGAAGCCATACCTGAAAGACGACCTTATTTCCCTGCGGGCCCCGGAACCTGAAGATATCGACCTGCTGTTTATTTGGGAAAATTCCGAGGAAAACTGGGCAGTAAGCAATACCCTGGCACCTTTTTCGAAACATACACTGGCCCTCTTTATTCAAAATGCCGACAAAGATATCTTCGAAGCCAAACAGCTCCGGATGATGATCGATACTGTTGACGGCAAAACTGTCGGCGCGATAGACCTGTTTGATTTTGACCCGGTAAATGCACGGGTCGGGATCGGGATCCTTGTCCACAGGACGGAAGACCGCACCAAAGGATTTGCCTTCGCCGCCCTGAACCTGATGATCCGGTACTGTTTTGAAAAACTGAACCTGCACCAGATTTTCGCCAATATCCTCACCGACAATGAAGTGAGCATGAAATTATTCACCAAAGCGGGCTTCGGACTCGTAGGAACGAAAAAAGAATGGATACGTGAAGGCGGAATTTGGAAGGACGAGTATCTCCTTCAGTTACTACAAAAGGAAAAAGGATAAAGGATAAAGGATAAAGGATAAAGTGGGATTCCCCATAAGCTAATTGAGAACATTTAGCCTAAAATAAAATTACCATCGTAAAAAAGGAAATCAGGGAATCAAATTATTGGATAAGATTAACTATCGCTGTAACTGAAAATAAAGCAAACTGGATCAAACATAAGAAAGAATCACTTGAACTAATGAATATTTTTGGGAGCATACATGTCAAAACATCTCCCCAAAGAAAATTTCATCAATAATTCAAATGACCTGAGTCCCAACTTTATCCTTTATCCTTCTTTTTCTCCTTTATCCTTTATCCTTTATCCTTTATCCTTTATCCTTTTTCCTTTATCCTTTTTCCTTTATCCTTTTTCTTTCCCCCTTTATCCCTTATCCTTCTTCAGAGATTGATCTCTCTGAAGTCCGGAATCTCCTTCAGAAATTCATACGTTAGATTGGTTTTGTCAATATTACAGCAGAAGTGAGCCAATCCGTTGGTTACAATCAGGTAATCCACCTGAAATTCAAAGTTGTACCGTACGATCTGGTCAAAGACTTTTTGGGTGATCTTCACCTCCGGGGCTTTGCACTCAACCACCAGCAAGGGTTTGCCTGAAGTGGAGAAGACCACCACATCGGCCCGGAAATCCTGTTGGTTGAACCGGAGTGAGCGTTCAAGCGCCATCAAAGAAGCCGGAAAATGTTTTTCCTCAGCCAGGTATCGGACAAAATGCTGCCTTACCCACTCTTCCGGCGTAAGTTTGACCCATCTGCGACGGTAACTGTCAAAAATAAAGGACTTCCCTTCTTTTTGGGTCGTCCGGAAAGCGTAAACAGGCAGATTAAGTTGCATATTTATTGAAAATCTGTTTAAAACTAAATTTTTATTTCCAATTCAGCCAACATAATGCAAAAAGCAGGTAATTTTGCAGAAAGAGCCCATGCATAACAATTAAGCTATTTTCATGAAGACGAAAGAAGAAATTTGTAAGAACTGGTTACCACGATATACAGGAAGAGCCCTGGATCAATTTACCAAACATGTCCTACTGACCAATTTTCAGGGTTATGTCGAAAATTTTGCCGAGAAGTTTGGAGTGCCTGTTGTCGGGGAAGGGAAAACAATGCCCAACGCCAGCGCCAACGGCATAACCATCATCAATTTCGGGATGGGCAGTCCAAACGCGGCAACCATCATGGACCTGCTGAGTGCCTCAATGCCGGATGCAGTATTGTTTTTGGGCAAATGCGGCGGACTGAAACGCAAGAGTGAACTGGGAAACCTGATCCTGCCCATTGCCGCCATCCGTAGCGACGGTACATCCAACGACTACCTTCCTCCTGAAGTCCCCGCCCTGCCGGCATTCAGCCTGCAGCGTGCAGTATCCTCCACCATCCGCGACATGGGTTTGGACTATTGGACCGGCACCGTTTTCACCACCAACAAGCGGGTTTGGGAGTATGACGAACGTTTCAAAAAATACCTTACCAAGACACGAGCCATGGCCATCGACATGGAAACCGCCACCATATTCACGGTGGGCTTTTGTAACTCAATACCAACAGGAGCGCTTCTTTTGGTCTCCGACCAGCCGATGATTTCGACAGGAGTTAAAACCCAGGAGAGCGACAAAGAGGTTACCCGTTTGTTTGTCGATACACACCTGGAAGTCGGCATCAATGCCCTGATGGAAATTATCAACGACGGCAGGTCGGTCAAACACCTGAAATTCTGATTGAATGGAGTACCAGAAGATTCTGACTGATTTAAAAAATGAAAAATACGGCACCGTCTATTTTTTGGAAGGCGAAGAACCCTATTACATCGACGTTGTAAGTGATTACATTCTTGAAAATGTGCTGACAGACAGTGAGAAATCATTCAACCAGACATTGCTCTATGGAAAGGATATAACGCTGGACACCATCATGACCGCCGCCCGTCGTTACCCGATGATGGCAGAGCGTCAGGTTGTGGTAGTCAGGGAAGCACAGAATATCCGCGACATTGATGAACTTGCTTCCTACGTCGAAAAACCCGCACCCTCTACCCTGCTGGTTCTCTGTTACAAATACAAGACCATCGACAAGCGCAAGAAATTATACAAGGCCATCCAGAGAAACGCAGTCTACCTGGAATCCAAACCGCTTTACGAGAATCAGGTGCCAGGCTGGATCACAGATTACCTGAAAACCCGGCAACTCGGTATCGAAGCCAAAGCTGTCCAGATGATTACTGATCATGTGGGAAACAATTTGCAGCGAATTGTGAACGAGCTGGACAAGGTGATTTTCGCCGCCATTCCGGGAACAAGCATCACAGTTGATGATGTGGAGAAAAATATCGGGATCAGCAAGGAGTACAATGTATTCGAATTTCAGAAAGCATTGAGCAGCAAAGACATATACAAGGCCAACAGGATAGTCAACTACTTCACCGAGAATGAGAAATCAAATTCGATACAAATGATTATCAGTGTATTGGTTTCCTATTTCAGAAGAATACTGACCTATCACACCCTGGCAAACAAGACCAACCCCGGTGAAGTCGCCAGAAATCTGGGGGTCAGTCCTTTTTTTGTGAATGATTACCTCAATGCCGGGAAAAATTACCCGCTGCAAAAAGCGATTTTGGTAATATCCCTGCTCCGGGAGTACGACCTTCGGTCGAAAGGCGCCAGGGGAGGTACAACCGATAACGGAGAACTTTTACGTGAATTAACATACAAAATATTACACCTCTGACACATGGCATCTATTACAATAATGTTGGTTATTATCATCTCCATGGTTTCCATCATGGCTTTCTCAAATAAAGAGGTGATCAGACAATTTCAGTTCAATGCTTTCCAGATCTACCACAAGAAACAGTATTACAGGATGGTAACCCATGCATTGGTGCATGCCAACTGGGAACACCTGCTCGTTAACATGATCGTTTTGTGGTCGTTCGGAACTGTAGTTGAACACTATTTTGAAATTAATTTCGGTGGAAATTCACGCTGGTATTACCTTGCACTTTTTATTGGCGCTGTGATTTTCTCAAGTTTGTGGTCACTGATCAAGGAACGGAACAACGTTTACTACAACGCCGTCGGAGCATCCGGGGCAGTATCCGCAGTTCTTTTTGCCGCCATATTTTTCAATCCCTGGAATCCTATTTACTTCTTCGGCATTCTTCCGATACCCGGTATAATTTTCGGCGTCCTTTATCTTTATTACTCCTTCTACATGAGCCGGAAAAAACTCGACAATATTGGGCATGACGCCCACTTCCTGGGTGCTGTGATCGGATTTCTGACCCCAATGATTATTAACCCATCGCTCTTTTGGGATTTCATCAGTATGCTTTTTTCGCCATCCGGACAGTTTTAACACCAGGATCACATGAAAGGAGGATATTTCTTATTCAACGGCCGGTTTTACAAAGAAAATGAATCCGTTTTTACCCTTGCTGACCTGCAACAATGCAGTGAGGGATTCAGTGAATTCTTCAGGGCAGAGAGCAATGAAGTCCTCTTTGCAGCGGCAGTGTCTGCCCACCTGATAGCAACGGCCGGCACAATCGGGATTGATCTGACAGGTTTGGTGGATCCTGAAGGAAAGTTGCTGAGGAAGGATGTTTCCCGTTTGCTGAACAAGAACAAACTCTACCTGGCTGCCAAAATTGACATTCAAATTTATCAGTCTGACAACCAAATCAATATGCTCCTGAGCGCACAGGAAACAGAAAGGGGGTTTTATCCTATTCAAGAACCCGGATTACTCCTCTCTTTTTACCTGGAACAACTAAAAGCTGTTCAACCGTTTTCAGCCTATTCCGCTTCATGTGGTTTTATCCGGCAGGCAGCAAGGCGCTGTGCGGAAGAATTAAACAAACCAAATCTTGTTATACTGAACATGGAAGGATCTGCCTGCGAAACCATCGATGGTTCGTTTGCCTGCCTGGAGAACGAAAATGTTATCTTCCCTGCTAAAAGTTCAGGTGGTTACAGGTGCGCTATCCGGGAGCAGGTTATGCAGAGTGTGAAAGAAGCCGGTTTTGTTCCGCTGGAGAAAGAAAAAATCAGTCAGGATGACCTGTTGCAAGCAGAAGAACTGTTTCTGTTCGATTCCTGTAACGGCATTCAAAAAGTCCTTGGCTTGGAGGACCGGCGCTACTTCAGTACAAAAACGCACCTTATTGCAGAAAAATTCAGTGAGCTGGCCAGGAAAGACAGGGAAGAAAAGGATAAAGGATAAAGGATAAGGGATAAAGGATAAAGGATAAAGGATAAAGGATAAAGTGGCATTCCCGGTAGGCAAATTGAGAATATTTAGCCTAAAATTGAATTTCTCTAATCACGTCTGTTACCTCACCTAAAATAGAAAGAATCATTTGAACTAATGAACATTTTCGGGAGCATTCATGTCAAAACATATCCCTAAAGAACATTCTATCAATAACATAAATGATCGGAGTCCCAACTTTATCCTTTATCCTTTATCCTTTATCCTTTATCCTTTATCCTTTCCCTCCCAATCCTTTATCCTTTATCCTTTATCCTTACTTTTAGTTGAGTTCCGGATTTTCAGGAAAATTCTGCCACAGCAAGGCATTGCCTCCGATTGTTTTGATGCTTTCGTTCCAGAAATTTTCGTCACTCGAGAGGATACTTTCGACGGTTGGCTCGGTAACAACCCATGAATGGCCGGAAATTTCAGCCGCCAGCTGTCCGGCGCTCCAACCTGAGTAGCCCAGGAAGAAACGTACCTCCTCTTCATTTACCAAACCGGCACGAATCAAGGAAGTCAGGTGGTCAAAATCTCCGCTCCAGTAAAGTTTCCCGCTGATTTGGAGGCTGTCAGGAATTTTTTCACCCAACGTATGCAGAAAAAAGAGTTTGTCGTTGCTGACGGGCCCTCCCAGAAAAGCATTGACCTCAAAATCGGGAAATCCTTTGAAAAGATCTTTAACCATCAGATCTGTGGGTTTATTGAGGATAAATCCAACATCACCATCCTCTGTGCATTGAACCAGAAGAACAGCAGAACGACTGAAATAGTCTCCCGGCAGAAAGGGTTCCGCAACGAGAACTCTCCCTATACTGGGCAACAGTTTGTTCTCAATTTTAAATATGTCCAGATCCAGTAGCATATGACAAATTATTTTTCAATGATAAGAAAAATATCTTCATCTTTCTTTTTCATCAGGAATTCTTCCCGCGCAAATTTTTCGAGATTTTTGGCATTGTCCTTCATCTCTTGAAGATGGATACTGTCGTTGTGGATTTTTTCGAGATACCTGGCCTTTTCCACCCGGTATGCTTTCAGTTTGTTCACATTTTTGCGCAGAAAAAAAATGTTGTTGTCATCAATAAACAACATCCAGACACTGAAAACCATGAATGCAACCAAATATTTGTTTGCAATGGTTCCGAAAAATTTCTTCGAGATCAGCGGCTTCATTTTGGCAGGCATATATTGAATGCAAAGTTAATAAAACGAACTTGCAAGCAACAACTTGCTGTGCGAATATTGTTTTATTAAAGTTTGAAAATATGCGAGCCAAAAATTGAATTTTTCAGCAAATTATTTATCAGGCAGGAAATTAGGGTAACCAAAGTCTCTTGCAGGGACAAAGGTTTCCTTCACCGTCCGGATAGAAACCCAGCGCAGCATGTTAAAAACTGAACCTGCTTTGTCGTTGGTTCCCGATCCTCTGGCACCGCCAAAGGGCTGCTGACCGACAACAGCACCGGTGGGTTTGTCGTTGATGTAGAAATTTCCAGCGGCATTTGCCAGTCTCCTCGTCATATGATCAATTGAATAGCGGTCCTGCGAGAAAATAGCACCAGTCAGCGCATACAAGGAGGTTTCATCCAGCAGTGTCAGGGTTTGATCCAACTGATTATCCTCATAGACGTAAATCGTTACAACCGGTCCAAAAAGCTCTTCCTCCATGGTGATGTAATGCGGGTCTTTCGCCAGGATGACAGTGGGCTCGATAAAATAACCCTTCGATTTGTCACAATTTCCACCGTAGATTACCGCTGCTTCTTTAGCTGTACGTGCACGGTCAATGAATCCTTTTAGTTTATCGAAAGCGGCTTCGTCGATGACGGCATTGACAAAATTGGTGAAATCCTCCGGTGGTCCCATCTTCATCCTGCGAAGCTGACCTTCGGCTTGCGACCAGGTCTCTTCCCAAATGGACCGCGGAATATATACACGGGATGCGGCCGAACATTTTTGCCCCTGGTACTCAAAAGAGCCGCGTACAATTGCGGTAGCCAGAGCGGTTGTATCAGCAGTCGGGTCTGCAAAAATAAAGTCCTTCCCTCCCGTTTCTCCCACAATACGCGGATAAGATTTGTACCTGGAGATATTGGCCCCGATAGTCTTCCAGATATCCTGAAATACGCCGGTAGAACCGGTAAAATGGATGCCGGCAAAATCGGGATGGCTGAAAATCACATCTCCCGCCGCAGGTCCCGAGACAAAAACCAGGTTGATGACACCGGCAGGCAAGCCGGCCTCCATCAGGATCTCCATGATCACACTGGCAGAATAGACGGCGGTTTTGGCGGGTTTCCATACGGACACATTGCCAAGCATGACCGGTGCAACCGGAAGGTTTCCGGCTATTGAGGTGAAATTGAACGGTGTTAGCGCAAACACGAAGCCTTCCAGTGGCCGGAATTCATTGTAATTCCACATCCCGGGATTCGACTCAGGCTGCATGGAATAGATGTCAGTCATGCATTTAACGCCGAAACGGTAAAAATCGGCAAGTTCACAGGCAGCATCTATCTCAGCCTGGTATGCATTTTTCGACTGCCCCAGCATCGTCGCGGCATTTAGCCTGGCTCTGTATGGACCGGCAATCAACTCGGCAGCTTTCAGAAAAATAGCAGCACGGTGCTGCCAGGGCGTAACGGCCCAGGCTGCTTTTGCCCTTAATGCGGCTTCTATCGCCAACTCCACGTGGGACTTGTCCCCCTGATGGTAGCTTCCCAACTTATGTGCCAAATCGTGCGGCGGGTGCATCTCCACTTTTTTACCGGATCTGACCTCTTTTCCGTCGATGATCATGGGCAAATCGGCCAAAGTAGTGCGGAGTTCATGCAGAACATTCTGTAAATCAGTTCTTTCGACTGATCCGGGTGCATAGCTTTTTACAGGCTCATTTTTTGGTACTGGTACATGGTAGAATCCGGTTGACATATTGCTGATTTTTTGTATTATTGCATTAGATTGAACTGATCAATATCATTATTGATCTTACAAATTTATGAGATCTCTGCCTTATAATTGCTAATAAATGTCACCTTTACTAAATTGAGGCAGTATTTATATTTGTCAAACATCATCAAGTATACGTTTGGATTAAATGCCAAAAAAATTCGAAAGAGGGATAAAGAGCAAATACTCCCATTTGCCTAAACAGGAATTGTTGCTTATCAGGCTGTTCTATTATGCCAATCTCCTTCTTTTGGCAAGTGCTGTCATTGTACTTTTCCTGGACCTTACCAATTATTTCAACGCCACGTATGCTCCGCACGTATTGTCATTCATGGGAATATTTATTCTATTTGGCCTTTTCCTCCGGGAAGGTAAAAAAACCGCTGCATTAAATGCATTCCTGATAATTCCGGTTCCTGCTTATTTTCTGATGGTATCTTCCCGTTTTGCAATTTTCCCTCCTGAATCATCCTATAATTATGAGATCTACCTTTTCTCATCCGTATTTGTTGTTTTCCTGCTGCTGTCGGAAAAACCGCTTCAGATACTGACCTACCTGGCTGTGACAACAGGTATGATAATTTCTCATGTGATTACTTTTGCCGGAAAAGATCTACTGTTTCAACTCAACTGGAATCAATCAAATACCTTTCATCCGGTAGTTGTTTATCTCCTGATGGGGCTTGCAGGCTTCTTGTTTTACATGATTTCAGCGCTCAGGGAGAAAGAAAAAATCCAAAAAATCCAATCGCTCCAGGAAAATCAATCACGGATTTTTCACCAGCATTTTGAAGGGATCTTGCGGCTAACTGCCGAACGGGACGAATTAGGAGAAAAAACAGGCTATAAAATTACCTACGCAAATCCTGCGTTTGAAGAATATTTCGAGGTACGCAACTCGGAAATTAAGGAGTCGCCAGCACATCTTTTGTTTCAAAAACTATTTCGGGGAGAAGTCGACTGGCAATCCCTGATTGACCCTGCAAAGCGCGTCAAGAAAGAGATTCTTGTTCCCCATACGGAAAAATGGTATCGCGTCAGTTGCATTCCTGTCGACAAAGACAATCTGATCTGTTTTTTCGAAAACATCACAACCATAAAAAGCACCCTTTCCGAACTGAACAACAGCAGACACCGCTACAAACTCCTGCTGGAAACCATTCCGGATATGTTTTTTGTCATTGACAACGATGGGACTTACATCGATTATGTACCCAAATCGGACAGCGGCATTGACCTGTTAGCCGGAGATATCATTGGCAGTACGATTTTTGAAGTAGGATTTTCACCAAGAATGGTGAAGCAGGTGAGCAAGTCGATCAAAATCGTCATCGCCGAAGATACCATCGAAACCATTGAATATGCCCTGGAAGTTAAGGGCAGAGGAACCTGTTTCTTTGAGATGAGGATGGTAAAACTCAATAGCCATGCGGTAATGGCCGTATCAAGGGATATTTCAAAACAAAAATTTGCCGTAAAAGCCATTGAGGAGGCCAGGAAAAAAGCCGAGGAATCAGATATGCTCAAGGCTGCTTTCCTTCAAAATATTTCCCACGAGGTGCGCACCCCTTTGAATGCCATAGTAGGATTTTCGAATGTACTGCTGACCGACGAAGTGTCCCGTCCGGAACGGCTGAACTATTTGCAAATTATCGCCAGGAACTGTCAGGTTCTGCTTCACGTTTTCAGCGATGCCATTAAACTTTCCAAGATCCAGAGCGGAATCGAGACTGTAAATAAACAGTTTTACAACCTCAACGGTTTGGTAAATGATCTGCACCGGCAGTTCATGTATGAAAAAGGGCAGTTGGAAAAAGACCACCTCAGGCTTATCCCGGTTATGGGGAACAGTCATCCGAAATTTTCAATTGTTTGCGATGGCGGCAAAGTCAGAGACATCATGGAAAGTCTGCTGGATAATGCCGTTAAATTTACCGATGAAGGTGAAATTGAATTCGGATACAACCAGATAGGAAATACAAGTATTGAATTTTTTGTCAGGGATACCGGAATTGGAATTGCCGATGATCATTTTATGAAAATTTTTGACCGGTTTTATCAGATTGATCTGAGAACGACCCGGAAGTACGGAGGATCAGGAATCGGACTTTCACTGGCCAATGAATTCGTTGTGATGCTGGGTGGCAAAATCAATGTTGAATCAACGCCGGGAGTCGGTTCGCGTTTTTCATTTATACTGCACTATGACGCAGGCAGCAACCAACTGAGGATTGTATAGAAAAAATTGATCGCCACACTTTTATCGATAGCGACTGTTACATGATAATAGTTTCTGCGTATCAACAGTATAATCAGAATAACACGCTGAAATGAAGAATAATATAAAGAAGCTTATCTGGCTGGTTCTCCCGGTTTTGATCCTGGTTTTTACCTGGGTCAAATGGGATACCTGGTTTTTTAATCCGCCTGAGCCCAATTACACTCCCTCATCTATGCCGGATCAGCTACTTCTTACCTGGTCGGGCAATGCATCCGACTCCCGTGATGTAACCTGGCAGGGTGATACGATCGCCAAATCCGGCTTTCTTGAACTGACAGACAATTCAAACCCGGGTGATACCGTAAGGTACAAATCAGCATCAAGAATGATAAAAACTTCAGGCGGTGCATCCTCCTTTTTCAAGGTCGGAATGAAAAACCTCAAGCCCGGTAATACTTACCAATACCGGGTAGCAACGGAAAACCGGTGGTCGGAATGGAGCAGTTTTAAAATGGGTAACAGTGCAGACAGTCTTTATTCCTTCCTCTATTTCGGTGATGTGCAGGATTCAATTAACGGCAAAACCGGTGATGTTTTTCACCGGGCAAGTGAAAGTTCTCCCAATGCTGCTTTTATGGTCTTTATAGGGGACATCGTTGAACGGCCGCACAATGCCTACTGGGCCGAATGGTTCAGGTCAGGAGGGAAACTGTTCAGGACCATACCTGTTATTGCTACCCCCGGGAACCATGAATTTTACAAGGGGATCATTCAAAAACTGGACGATCGTTGGAGTGCACATTTTTCGATCCCTCAAAACGGTCCTGCCAATTTTTTGGGCAGCGCCTGTTACTGGGATTATCAAAACACGCGGTTCATAAGCCTCGACAGCAACGGCATACAGGGTATCCCTTCTGCGCTCGAACAACGGAGATGGTTAAAATCCGTTTTGGACAACACCCGCCAAAAATGGATTGTTGTGATCATGCACCATTCACTCTACTCAACGACCAGCGGCCACGACTATTTTTACCTGCGCACTTTGTTTAAGCCCCTTTTCGATCAGTACCATGTGGATCTCGTACTCTCCGGACACGATCATGTTTACGGAAGGGCAGCGCATATTCCCAATGATGTTTTCAAAGGCGAACAGGGGCCTGTTTATGTTGTATCCCATACAAGTCCGAAATTTTACGACATCGGTTTTTCCAAGAAAATGGACAAAATGGCCACCAACACCGCCATGTACCAACTGTTCGATGTTACCGGAGATTCCATCAGGTTCCGCGCCTATACCTTTGACGGCACCTTTTTTGACGGTTTTACCCTCAGGAAAGATGCTGCCGGAAATAAAACAATTACTGAAAACAATCTGCCAATCAACGGGGATTATCTCAATCCTTCAGAGCGGTTTATCCGGAAAAGTTCAAAAAAAGAGCTTGAGCAGTTTTACCGTGACAGGGAAGAGTGGGAAAAACCCAAATAAACATTCGATCGGTTCTACCAGATCGACCAGCGAGTTAAGTGGATCTATGGAGGATCATGGATCGGCCTTTCATTGGCCAATGATTTTGCCTTAATGATGGGAAACAAAATCCTTTCAGGCATTTTTGACTGCCCTGATCAATCCTCTGCGCAGAAACGGCGCTTCTATTTTCTTATCATGGTAAAGAAACATAAAACCATCTGAATGATTCGTTTCAAATCCATTTCCTGAAAGTATCTCTTTGAATACACGCTCATCTTCCTGTTTGTGGTAGGTACAGATAGCAACTTTCAATTGTTTATGCTCCTGAAAGATTCTTTTGCATCCATTAAGCAATTGATACTCTGCCCCTTCTACATCAATTTTTAAAAATGATACTTTTTCGCCTACCGGGATAAAATCGTCAAGTGTTGTACATTCCGAATTGGTTACATCTCCGACAAATTTATTGACAATCAATATTTTACTCTTCCATGGCTCAAAAGTGGCGTTCAAAGCCTCGATCCAATCGTTGTTGCTTTCAAAAAGGATGATCCGGGATGCTTTTTCAACAACACTTAAGGCAAAATTTCCTTCTGCTGCCCCAATGTCAAGGATAACATCTCCCTCTTCAACTTTAAAAGTATCATTTTCGTAACAGTGCGGACATCGTTTATCCTGTTCTTTCAGCAATCCGTTAAACGTCTTTCTGATTCGGTTTTTGCTCCATTTTTTCTTGAAATACAGTTTTTTCCCGTCCAAAAAAACATAGCGTAACCCCTTCTCCCTGTCCTCATGAACCTCAATTTCACTTGCTACATATTGATCATTAAAATCATAAGGAAAAACAGTTATTGGTTTAGTTCTCAGGTATTTTAGTACAGTTTCAATTTCTTCGGACGGAGGCTCGGCCAGGTTATTGTAATAATCCAGGATGGAGGCCCGCATCACTTTGGCCAGTATCTTCTTGCCTATAAACTTTGGAACTATCGCCCTGAAAACCCGTGAAGTATAAATATTCATAGCCGGAAATATTCAATTATAGTTTGCAAATGTAGACAGCTAAATTCTACCGGCGAAAATAGGGCAAATATCCTGAGAAAACGCTCCGTTTAAATATATTATTATCTGCATGCTTCAAAAAATTTCTGCATTATTTTAACTATTTTGCGATGAAATGAAAAAGACCAATAACTATGGATATCAAATACCCTGTTTATAAACCTTCATTGAGAGGAAATGAATTAAGGTATGTCACGGAATGTATAGAATCAACATGGATATCATCCAAAGGAAAATTCACCGAGATTTTTGAGAAAAGATTTGCCGGTTATATCAACGCTGACTATGCAACATCTGTATGCAACGGTACGGTTGCATTGCACCTGGCGCTTCTTGTCCTGGATATCAAACAGGGTGATGAGGTCATTGTTCCCACATTTACCTATGTAGCCTCCGTAAATGCTGTAATGTATGTCGGGGCAACTCCTGTTTTTGTGGATTCGCTGCCAAATACCTGGCAAATGGATCCTGCAGATGTTGAACGGAAAATCACAAAAAAAACGAAAGCGATACTGGCACCACACATTTACGGCCATCCCTGTGAGATGGAAACTTTGCTTGAAATTTGCCGCAGGAATAATCTTTTGTTGGTTGAAGATTGTGCCGAAGCGATTGGAAGCAAATACAATAACAAGCATTTAGGCACCTTTGGTGATATTGCAGCTTTTAGCTTTTTCGGTAACAAAACAATTACGACAGGAGAAGGCGGAATGTTGACCTCAAATTCCAAAGCGTTAATCGACCGTGCCAAAAAATTGAAAAACCAGGGGCTTTCCGATATCGAATACTGGCATGACACTGTTGGATACAATTACAGGATGACCAACATTTGTGCTGCCCTGGGTGTTGCGCAATTAGAGCGGATAGATGAAATTATCGCAGCCAAACTCCGGATAGCATCCGTCTATAAAAAAGCATTCGAAAATACGGAAATAATATTCCATGGACAGGCCGGCAATGTGTTGAATTCCTACTGGATGTGTTCTGTGTTGATCCCTGCAGCAGAACAGCGGAATGATTTAAGAGCCTTTCTTCGCCTGTCCGGCATTGAGACCCGCCCGCTGTTTCCTCCTGTGCATTCCATGCCCATGTATGCGAATTATACAAAGGACAATTTTCCTGTTGCAGCCGATATCAGCTCACGCGGGATCAATCTGCCCAGTTATCCCGATTTGAGTGATGATGAGGTTAATTTCATTGCGAAACAAGTTGTTAAATTCATTAATGGAAATGAATAAATTGTCTGTTTTGATCGATCTGGACCGGTTAAAAGATTTAAACACAGGTTTGGGGCAGGTCGCCGAGTTTTTTGGGGACGAAATAAGCAAAGCCGAGGACAACAGGTTCAGATTCACGCTGCTGGTTCCCGAAAAATTTAAAGGATATTTTGGTAACCTTGTTGATTATGAAGTAGTATCTTTAAAGCGCCGGTATTTTCCTTCGTTATGCAGGAAGTTTGATTTGTGGTACACCATTCACCAGGATTCAGCCTATTTCCCATCGGATTTTAGCACCCCATACATACTGACAATCAACGATTTAAATTTTCTTGGAGAAAAATCACCAGCGAAAGCAAAAACCCGGTTACAAAAACTGCAAAAAAAGGCAGATCGGGCAACTGCCATCACTGTGATATCAAAATTTACGGAAGGTGTGGTCAGGGAGCATCTGAATGTTGGTGAAATTCCGATTCATGTGATCTATTGCGGCGTTAAAGTGAAAACCTTTGCGCATGCCGGTAAGCCTGCATTCGCGCCGGAAGGAGACCTGCTTTTCTCGGTTGGAGTAGTCCAGATGAAGAAAAATTACCAGGTACTGATCGGATTCATGCAGAACCTGCCGGATAAGTATAAACTAATTATTGCAGGAAATAAATCGTCCGCCTATGCAGGTGAATTGCAGCAAAAGATTGACTCAATGGGATTGCACGACCGGATATTGCTGCCCGGAATCATTTCGGAAGAAGATAAATTCTGGATGTACAACAATTGCAAAGCGGTTCTTTTCCCTTCAAGGTTTGAAGGAATGGGATTCCCACCCGTTGAGGCAATGCGGTTCGGTAAACCGGTATTTGCCTCCACTTATTCTTCGATTCCGGAAGTAAGTGAAAATCATGCCTATTACTGGGAAAATTTTGAGCCGGGTGGGATGGCACGTTATTTTCAAGAAAAGATTGAAGCGTTTTACAAAGATACCACCCTCCCAGGGCAACTGAAGAAACATTCCATGAAATTTACCTGGGAGGAAAACCTGAAAGCCTATCTGAAACTTTTTAGCGAAATATTAGGGAGAATTGAAAAATGAAAAATGAAAAAAAAACAGCGCTGATAACGGGCATCACCGGTCAGGACGGATCCTACCTTGCTGAATTTCTGATTAACAAAGGATACGATGTGCATGGGATTGTTCGTCGTGCATCCCAGTTCAACAGGTCAAGGATTGAACATCTCTACATTGAAGAGCTGATTGAGGATATGCAGCTAAAGAACAGACTGACGCTTCACTACGGCGATATGACCGATTCAAGTTCACTGGTTCGTATCATCCAACTGGTGCAACCCGACGAAATATATAATCTTGCCGCCCAGTCGCATGTCAAAGTCTCCTTTGATGTGCCGGAATATACCGCGGAAACCGATGCCATCGGGACACTGCGGATACTGGAGGCTGTGCGCATTCTTCAGCTGGAACAAAAAATCCGCATCTACCAGGCTTCAACTTCAGAGCTTTTCGGATTGGTACAGGAAACACCTCAAACGGAAAAAACGCCTTTTTATCCGCGTTCGCCTTATGGTATTTCCAAGCAGTTCGCCTTCTGGATGACCAAAAACTACCGAGAAGCGTATGGCATGTATGCTGTCAACGGGATACTTTTTAACCACGAAAGTGAACGCAGGGGCGAGAACTTCGTTACGCGAAAAATAACATTGGCCGCAGCCCGGATTGCAACCGGCAAACAGAAAGTATTGTACCTCGGAAACCTCAATGCCTTAAGGGATTGGGGCTATGCCAAAGATTACGTGGAATGTATGTGGTTGATGCTTCAGCATCCTGTCCCTGAAGATTTTGTTATTGCTACCGGAGAAATGCATTCGGTCAGGGAATTTTGTACGCTGGCTTTTGAAGCGGCAGGGATAGAAATTGAATTCCGGGGCACCGGTGCAGCGGAGAAAGGTATTTGTAAAAAGACCGGAAATGTTATCATCCAGATTGATCCGAATTATTACAGGCCTACTGAAGTCGACCTGCTTTGCGGAGACCCTTCCAAGGCCCAAAAATTGTTGGGATGGAATCCAAAAATGACAAAATTCCGGGATTTGATCAAAATAATGGTCGACGCCGATTTTGAATACATCAAAAAAATACGGGCCATTTGAGGAAATAAAAAAAATAGTGGAGGATATATCTCCGCAATTTTTAATTTTACCCCCGTTCCAACCAAATTAACTAAAACATATGATTATTGGATTTGAAGCCAAGAGGTTATTTCAGAACTTCTCCGGGCTTGGCAACAACAGCCGGAATACGGTAAATCTGTTATCGAAGTATTATCCTGATAACAAATATGTACTGTTTGCGCCAATACTGACGGATCTCTATACATTGCCGGCTGGCGTTGAAGTAATTACTCCGGAAACTGGTTTTTCTAAACGGTTCAGGCCATACTGGCGTCTGTACAAAGTATCCGGATTACTGAAGCACTATAAAATAGATATTTACCACGGGCTTAGCAATGTGCTCCCCTGGGGCCTTAAAAAATCCGGGATACCATC
>JBBQHB010000069.1:0-29287 GCA_038323575.1 Bacteroidales bacterium
AATCAGAAAACAGGGCTATAATACACTCGAAGCTTTACAAATGGCCATCGATGGGAATCCTATCTTATTCAATCAAGGATAAATGAACTATAGTCAGAAATTTCCCTGTTATATAATTTTACACCTGAACAGTAACAAAAAATCAATATTGATAAAGTAAGATTATACTTTAGTGGTCAGAACTTATTTGAGTTCGCGCAGAACAAGATACCAAT
This sequence comes from Bacteroidales bacterium, assembly GCA_038323575.1. Taxonomy (GTDB): domain Bacteria; phylum Bacteroidota; class Bacteroidia; order Bacteroidales; family Prolixibacteraceae; genus CAINVV01. The sequence goes on from JBBQHB010000069.1 coordinate 216, forward strand.
TGATGCAGAGATTACACAGGGATCTACCACCTCCAATTTCTACGGCAGGACGGCGCCATTTACAAGGACAATATCATTTGGATTCCAAATTTCCCTCTAAAAACGAAAATATCATTTATCATGAAAAAGATAATTAAATATGCAATAGTGTTGACACTGGGATTAATGGTAACCGGATCTTGCTCCGATGACTACTTTAATCGTGGGTCTCAAATCAAATTCGACGACAGCAATTATTGGACCAGCGAAGGCAATGTTAAGATCTTTTGCTGGGAGTTTTATAACAGATTCGTGGGATACTCAACCGGGACTGACGGTGATTTCTATTTCACCACCTTTACAGATGACCAGGCAGCCAATGGAATGAATATCTTCGCGACTACAGCTCCCTCCTCGAGCGGTAACTGGACTTTTTCCTATATTCGTAAAACCAATCTTCTTTTAGCAAGAGTGGATCAGGTTCCTATGAGCGAAGATGCAAAAAATCACTATAGAGGAATCGCAAGATTCTTCAGGGCATTTGAGTATGCAAACCTAATAAAACGATATGGTGATGTTCCGTGGGTAGATAATTATTTGGATCAATCTGAAACCGATGAGATCTACAAACCCAGGACAGCAAGAGATGTTGTGGTGGATAATATTATGGCTGACCTGGATTTTGCCGCTGCCAATGTCAGGACAAAAGCTGTAGCGGATGCCTTATCTGACAAGAACATGGTAAACAGGAATGTAGTCAATGCTTTAATTGCAAGAGTGGCGTTATACGAAGCCTCTGTTTGCAAATATCAAGGCAATAATCTGACGAGAGCCAATGCACTGTTTACCAAGGCAAAAAATGCGGCACAATTTGTTCTTGATCAGGGCTATACATTAAGCCCAAATTATAAAGACGTGTACAGTTCGCTTGATTTATCCGGCAATAAGGAAGTTATTTTGTACAAAAACTATGTTGCTGGTATTATGACACATTCTGTTGTCGGGTACACCAACAGCAGTACAATGATCAGTGGTTTGACAAAAGATATGGTTGATGCCTATCTATGTAAAGACGGACTTCCTATCGCTCTTTCTCCACTTTACCAGGGGGACGCCGACATAAGTAAAACATTGACAAACAGGGACGACCGTCTGCTTAAGACAGTGGATAATGTCCTGTGCTATATTGGTACACCTAATAGCAAAGGATATACCTCTTCTACAGGTTATAAGATTACGAAATTTGATAATCCGGCAATGCCTGCCTCTGAGACCTTGGCCCCGAACAATACAACGGATGGTCCATTGTTCTGGCTGGCGGAAACAATGCTCAACTATGCTGAGGCTGCCACAGAATTGGGAGCGGTAACTCAGGCCGATATAAATATTACTGTAAACCTGCTTAGAACACGTGCAGGTATTGCCCCTCTGAATGTCAGCAATGTTCCGAATGACCCAAAGCGTGATCCTAATGTATCTGCCCTTTTATGGGAGGTCAGAAGAGAAAGACGTATTGAGCTTGTTATGGATGGTTTCCGACAATGGGATCTTCGCCGTTGGGGAAAACTTACCTACCTGGATCCTAACATTAAACCCGATATTTTCAAAGGAGCCAGGATTGTTCCTAAGCCTTCCGGCGGACCGACTGTGGATGCAAACAACTACATCACTCCTTATAAGACGAGTACGCGTCCAGTAGACCAACTGAACAGAAACTACCTGGACCCCATCCCTACAGGCCAACTTACATTGTATCAGATAAAGGGTGTTAATTTTCCTCAAAATCCGGGATGGTAATGGAGTGCGAAATAAAAAGTAATTAAACGGAATTTATGCAAAGGGAGGACCTACTTGAGAGGCCTCCCTTTGTTATACTTCAGAAGTGACCGGATGACTGAGTGACTGTCTTTGTTACCGGAGATTCTTTTCAGGTCCCCAGTCATTGTGAAGGATTTTTTTTAAATTGCCTATATGTTTTCAAAAAACCAGTTGCAGTTTTTACTTATAGGCTTCATGAAAGCCATTTTGCTCAGTTTGGGAATTTTATATTTTACTGCTTCGTTTTCACAAAGCAACAGTTTTCAAAGGGAAAAGGCAGAAAAAAGGCTGACAGGTAGAACACAGGGAGTTTTGCCTTTCCTGAAATATGGACCGGGTGCCGACCGGCTCGGCGGAGCAAAGATGACTTATCTTGATACTGCCATAGTTGTACAGGTTGTCGATAGTTTAAAGGATGATTATATCGTTCGCCTGGCCAAAGACCTTCATGCATTCATTCCTAAGGAGAATGTGAAGCTCGATACAGGGTTCGTCAGAAAGGATTATTATCTCACCTCTTCGTGTACCGTATCAGGTGATGACAAGTTTGATTATGTCTCTATTGGATTGGAGGAGTGGCTTCCCTACCAAAGTACGCAGATGATCGATCCGTCGAGAATTGTAGTTGATATTTACGGGGCAACCGGTAATACCAACTGGATTACCCAGCTGAAATCTGCAAAAGAGGTGAAGAATGTCTGGCATGAGCAGGTTGCAGATGGAATCTTCCGGGTTACGATAGAATTGAAACATCCGCGGATATGGGGATATTCGCTTAAATACAAAAAAAAGACACTTGTTGTGGCCATCAAAAGGCCACCGGAACGACTTTCAATCAGGCATTTGAAAATTGCAGTCGATGCGGGACACGGTGGATCGAACAGCGGGGCAATCGGCGTCAAAAGCAGTGTCAAGGAAAAAGACCGCAACCTGGAGATTGCCAAAGAGCTGGAGAAATACTTAAAACGCCGGGGCGCAGAAGTTTTCATGACGCGCATTGCTGACGATTCCCTCAGCATGGTTGATCGTACCCTGATGCTTCAAGTGGCAGAGCCGGATCTGCTGATCAGCATTCACCACAATGCATCTTCAAATCCTAATGTCAAAGGAGTAAGTACTTATTACCGTTACATTGGGTTTAAGCCGCTTTCGGTGGCAATTTTAGACAGGGTGCTGCCACTTGGTTTGGCTAATTTTGGGAACATCGGCAGTTTCAATTTTTCACTGAACAGTCCGACCGAATATCCGAATTGCCTTGTTGAAGTGGCTTTTATGAGCAATGAAGAGGATGAAAAACGGATCAATGATCCGCATTTTCAGCGGGATGTTGCCAGAAAGATCCATCGGGGAATTATTGACTGGACCAGGCGTGCTAATAAGAATTAGGAGCCAGGTATAAAACAAGAGAGGGGGTTTCATCACTGAAACACCCTCTCCTGTTTATTGCGTAACGGAATAATTGTCCCGTAATATTTACCAGAAAATCAGACTACCCCGGGTCTTTTAATGTATTTCGATTGTGCCCTGGGAACTATTTCGCCGGAAAAGCGTTTGGCATCACCTTTTGCCGGGCTAATAATGACATCAGCATAATTGCCCCCTTTTTTCAGGTAGATCTCAACTTTTGCGGTTAACAAAGAACCCTTAACTCCCATATCGATCTTAATATTCCCTTTTTTATCGACAATCTGATTGTAATTTGTCACGTCCGTCTTGTGCGTAGCACTGCCTACCAGAATGCCTCCCTGAATAAAAACGAAATCCTTCTCATAGGAGATGAAGTTGCCATCGTCCGTATTGGTCTGGATCGTCCGGTCAGCTGCTTCGTAGGTATCCACAATAATCACAAAATCCTTGGCATCAATGGCAGCGACAGCTTTCTCAAATTGCGCCTGTGCAACTGCCTCTTTTTCGGCTTTTTTGTTTTGTGCCGATGAAACTGTTGAAAACAGGCCAAAAATTCCAATCAATAAAATTATTCGTTTCATAACGGGTTAGTTTAATGCAATGGTGCTTAATCTGATTGCCTGCGTTGCAAAGTTCGTACCCAATTTCCCGTTCAAATGGAAAATCCAGTTTCTTCCTTTGGTGAGCGAGAATCCGGTCGCCGCATAATCTGTCAGTGCTCCGCTTGATGAAGGATAATATTTAAGGAGGGCACCTGTTCCATCAAATAGAACAAACGCCATTCCGCTTTCAGTCCCTGACCAAATTGTAATGGTCCCTTTTAACAATTTATAAGGGACAAGTTTAGAAGCTTCTTTGAAACCACAGGAAGCAATATCAATATAGACATACGGGCTGGTAGTCGTTCCTGAACCCCGTCTGCCTTTTAAAAAGAGCGTTCCATAAGGAGTTACACCATCTGCCTTGTAAAGAAGGTTCACAAATTGAATATTTGCAGTAGTATCGGCCCAGGCAGCGCTTGGAGGAAACACGTCAGCATCCTTGATAACAAATGGTGCGGCTGTCAGGTCATGGATAAAAGCAGTATACTTTCCTGAACCTACGGTGAAGGTATTGCTGTATTGCAGCACATCTTTGGTCGTTCCCATGTAGGCATCAACTTTGACCGGCCCCTGTGGCACTACGTGATATTTTGCTGCACTGTTTGGGAAAATACTGCCCAGGGCAGTCGAGATTTCAGAGACCATTTGGTCATTGTATTTTAGCCTGGTGATATTCAGCGTTGTGGTTGTAACAACGGGGATGTCATAGACTAACCTCACTTCAGCTGATTTTGCCTGATCCATATTCGTGTTTCCGAATGTGATCACATTCTTCTCACAGGAGACAAGAAAAAACGCCATTGAAATGGAGACTAATGCAAGTATTGTTTTCATTATCAGTCGTTTTTATATTATTGTTATTAATTACCAGGTGTTGTAAACCAAGGCATAGATGTTTGATAATTATCAGCATCACCCGGGATGGGCAGTAGTATCTTCAAGGACGGAAGATTCCACATGTACTCTGAGTTATAGCGTGGACGAAGCCTGTAACATGGCGATCCCAGATTGGATGTTGCAAATTTTGCTCTTCTGTTAACAACGTCTGCTGCAGGCAAGTAGAATCCTTTGTAAACCCTTGCCGGGTCAGAATCCGGTTTGTGATATACGGCGGTAGGAGTCCATGATGTACCGGAAACAGGTATTCCGCCGGTTCCGGGAACAAGATCGTAATGATATCGTCGCAAATCATTCCAGGTATCCAGACTCCAGGGGAACAAGGCCACATACTTCTGCATCATGATATGCGAAAGGGTAAAGTTAGCCAGTGGCAGATTGTTTACGAATTTACTGTTGAGATAATCAGTAGCCAGGGTTGAAAATCTGGCAGCTGTGATCTTATCACCAATAACAGATGTTTGTTTGTTTTTGGAGTCTTTAACAAGTGTTCCCGGAACAATCAGTCTCTTAACGAAATCCATATGCCCTGCGACTGCTAATTTGAAAGCATCCAATGCCGCAGACTTTTGACCCTTAAGGAATAATGCTTCAGCTTTGATAAACTGAATCTCCGCAAAGCTTGAAAGCGGCCATGGTGCATCGTCTCTGTACAGCCATCTTCCTGTACCTGATGTAGTTACTGTGGGAGTTACTGCAAGTCCCCATAAATTGCAGCTGACTGCATTGTCCATTCTTGTTCCGACAAAGTTATAGGTTCCCTTCTTGATGTTGTTCGGGTCAATCTGCATGGTATCACGTGTTCCCAACAACAAAATCGTTCTTGGATCAAGTGTGGCAGTATCGGTAACCATCTGGTAGTTGCTTAGTCCTGAGATGGAGCCTGAAGCATCGTAATTCGGTATATTACCTGTCATAACCTGGACAATATAATCCGATTGGGTATAGCTATTGATAAGATTTGCCCTTAAAATTCCGTCGAAGTTGGAAGTGGTAGATACACCGGTTGCCTGGAAGGTCAGTGACGGATCATCAGCAGCGCTGGTAAATGATTTATCAGCACAGATAATCGCAGAATCAAGGTAAGCCACGTTCTTCTTTGACATGGCAATGTAGTTTCTGGCAAGAACGGCATAGGCGAATTTTTTCCACTTTACTACGTCTCCTTTGTAAATCAGGTCTGCCGTCGTAAGGGTGGAAGGATAAACAGTTTTGTCTGGTTTTTCAAATTCTGCTATCGCTTGTCTGGCCCAGGAACGAACCATTGCATAGGCATACTCCTGGCTGTCGTAGCGGTGTGAGAGAAGTCCGGGAACATAGGCGTCCTTTACGGGTAAATCACCGTGCAGAGAGGCCAACTGGTGCCATGAATAAGCTTTTATGGTTAACCCGATTCCGGCAAGTGTAAACTGTTCCATGGATCTTCCGTCGTTGATGATGTTCTCCAGGTTCATTCCCTGAAGCCAGTAAGACATTCTCCATGATTCACCTCCGGCATCACTTCCTACAAAATAGCTGTGTGAAACACCAAAAGTTGAAACATAGGATGAACCTCCGCTGAAATATTGAACCATTGGCGCAACTGCCCTGAGGTCGTAGGCATTAGCTTCATAAGAAGCCAGTACCGGACCTAACCTAAGAATAGGGTTTACCCAGTCCGGGGCATCGACATTCTTGTTAACATCCAGCCAGGTTTTGGTACAAGAACTGAAACCAATGACCAGAAGCAGACTTAAGGCTATAATAATTTTTCTCATTTCTTTGATGAATTAAAATGTTACACGTATACCAAATGATATTCTTCTGGGAGGGGCGATAGACATCATGTCAAACCCGGTTCCTCCTGTTCCGCCCAGTGAAGCATTGTTTGAGTTCCCAACCACATCAATGCCGGAATAGTTGGTCCATACGAAGAGGTCAGATCCTGAAGCAAAAATTTTGGCGTCAGTAACTGTTTTGTTGGTGGTTTTTGCCAGCCATTCTCTGTTGAGCGCGTAGGAAAGGCCTAATTCAGCCATCTTCAGGTATTTGATGTCGTGTTCAATCCAGTCGGGGTCTGCACCGGCGTAACCATATTGTAGATCACCCAATCTTACACCTATCGTATTGGAGGTAGGCGATGCACTGTTCTCATAATTATCTTTCAATACTCCGTTGAAAATGACCGGATTGGTAGCTTCTCTTTGTGTAACTGACTCCTGGCTGTAACCATATGTCTGCATGTAACGTTTTGTTCCGTTAACGACGGTTGCGCCCAATCGGCCATCCAGCAGGGTGGTCAGAGACCAGTTTTTATATTTAACCGAAGCGGTGAAACCAAACAACATTTTTGGTTCACGATCTGCTAAATAAGTCCAGGTACCTGATACCAGAGGCAAACCTGAGGAAGGATCAATTAAGGTCTCTCCATTTGCGTTTTTTTGGTAATCAAGTCCTGTCAGCGAAGTAATAGGATTTCCAACTTTAATACCGTTTCTGATGTTTCCGGAAACCCAGGTATAGGCATTGTAGTACTCAGTTACGTTGATTGGTAGTGTAACTACGTTGCTCCAGTTTTTGGTTAAATTGAGTCCTGCATTGATGGTCCAGTCGCGGTTCTTTACAATGTCTCCATTGACATTAAATTCTACCCCACTGGTCTTAAATGAACCCACATTCATATTGTTCAAAACGAATCCGGTAGCATAACTCATACGGAAACCGGTAATGATCTGGTCTTTTGAAAATGTATTGTAATAGGACATGTCAAGATTAACCTTGTTTCTGAACAGCCGTGCCTCAATTCCGGTCTCCCATGAAGTGTTCATTTCAGGCCGAAGGTTGGGGTTTGGCCCGGTAAAACCATAGCGGTATCCGCCAAATGAAGACGGGGCAGCCTCAAGAGCCGGATAGATAGAAAGGGCCGGAGCATCTTTACCCACCTGGGTTGCAGAACCCCTGAGCTTAATGTAACTGAAGGTATCAGAATAAGGCTTCAAGAATTCAAAGTCAGACAGGATAATGCTTAAGTCAGCAGCCGGATAAAAATAACGGTTGTTATTTACCGGTAAAGTAGATGCCCAGTCATTGGTACCCCTAACTGTGAGAAAAGCTAAATTGTTGTAGGAGAACTCAAAAGAACCGGAGACCGATTGAACACGTCTCGTAACGGTCCTTGTGGTATTGATCAGCGTAGCGATATCACAGTTGTTAATGGATTGAAAGTCAGGAACCATGAATTTTTCACCATGCACGGCAAGGGTTTTTGAGCCGTTTTCCCACTGGCGGTAACCTAACTGTGCTGAAGCATTAAACTTACCGAACTCTTTTTTATAGGTTGAGATGACGTTGATTGTCGGAATCGATTCATTCACCCTGGCCTGGTCGTATGAACCTGTACCAGTTGCAGTTGAAGACCACTGCGGGTGGCGTACAATGGTAATCATGGTATTGCTTACATCGTATCCAACCTGGGCACGGATCAGCAGGTCTTTTACCGGAGTAAGGTTGACGACCATATTCGAAATGAAACGCTGGGTTTCATCCTGATTTTTGTTTTTGTACAAATCAAAAAACGGATTTAAAATGTCAACATCCACATATCTGTCAGGATACCTGATATTTCCGGCCGGATTCAGATAAACTCTCATATCATCGGTCAAAGGCCAGTTCATTGCCCGGTACAAAACGCCGCCTGTTCCGCGGTCGACTTTTGCATTGGAGGAATTGGCATAAGAAAGGGAGGCTTCAATATTCATCCATTTGGAGAGTTTGGCAGTCCCTGAGACGGTCATATTATCACGTGTATATCCTGAAGTAGCTACAATACCTGTTTGTCTTACAGTACCTGCAGAAGCGCGAAAAGTCATTGACTCGTTACTGGCTTCGAAGGATAAGTTGTGCGACTGGCTGGATCCGGTTTGAAACAGGTTTTTCAGGTTGTTATAGAGTACAGTTCCCGGGGCATAAAGTGAACCAAAGTGCCGTGAAGTATAATAATTAGTGTTGCCATACATACCGTTGTCATACTTGTTCTGTATTTCCGGGTAACGATAAGCCTTGTCAAAACCGAATGAGTTACTGTATCTGATAACTCCTCTCCCGCCAGCGGATTTGCCTTTTTTCGTGGTGATAAGTATAGCGCCGTTTGAAGCATCACTTCCATAAAGTGCAGCAGCAGCAGCCCCTTTCAAAACAGTCATACTCTCAATGTCTTCTGAATTGATATCAGAACCACGGTTGGAGAAGTCCAGCTGAGCGCTCCCCACAACAGGATCTGAACCTTGTTTTGAAGCAAGGCTTCCGATAGGATTGAAAGTAGAGTTGCTCATTGGAATACCATCGATAACAAAGAGCGGTTGGTTGTTCCCTGAAATTGAAGTGGCCCCGCGGATAATAATAGAGCTGGATGATCCCGGAGTACCTCCTGAATTGGTAATCTGCACACCGGAAACACGGCCCTGCAGCGCATTAACAAAATTCTCACGTCCGGATTCAGCTATTTCCGCACCCTTGATGGTTTGGGTAGCCGCGCCAACGGCACGTGCCGTTCTTTTTATTCCAAATTCAGCGGTGATAACAGTTTCTTCCAGAAAAATACTGGTCAATTCCAGTTTGACATTGACAATGGAAGCAGAACCGACTGTCACCTCCTGGGTTTTATAACCGACAAAAGAGAATACGAGAACCTGTCCGGGATCTGCTTTGATGCTGTACATCCCGGTGGCATCAGTGATTGAACCCTGATTGGCCCCCCGGAGGACAACAGTGACTCCCGGCATGGTTTCATTCGATTTAGCATCGATTACCACACCTTTAATGACAGGAGACTGCGCATAAGAGTCATGGGTAAAAATGACCCCTATTCCCATCAAACACAATAAGAGGATTGTTTTCATTTCATTCTGGATTTTGGTTTAATGTAATTCATGTAGTTTTTCATTTAATATATTATTCTTGTTTATTGTTGTCCGGTTACTTTTCAAATGGAGGTTAATTGTTCTTTGCGATAATCGTTTTTAATTACTTGGCATTTAGTTTTTTTGCCCCGATTCCCGGTAAATCACTTAATACAATTTTGCCTTCAACCACCTTCATCCCTTCGAATACATCGTTGGAAATAAGCAGATTCCCATCCAAATCGGCCCAGTCTACTATGGGTGAAAGCTGGGCCGCGGCGCTTGTTCCGCAGGAGGTCTCTGTCATACACCCCATCAGGGTTTTCATCTTTAAACTGCGGGCCATTTCAATGATTTTGTGTGCTTCGCGCATACCGGTACACTTCATCAGCTTGCAGTTGATTCCCGAATAGACGCCGTGCAGCCGGTCCAGGTCGCCGATCCGTTGCATTGCTTCATCCGCAATGATCGGCAGCGGACTGTTTTGTGTCAGCCATGCAGTGTCATTGAAGTTGTGTTTGTCAAATGGTTGCTCGATAAAGACAACTCCCTGTTCTTTCAGCCAGTGTATCTTGTCCAGTGCTTCCTGTCTGTCTTTCCATCCCTGGTTGACATCCACAGAAAGCGGGACGTTGGTCACAGAACGGACACTGTTAATCATCTCTTCGTCGTTTCCTCCGCCGATTTTGACCTTTAATGTTTTGAAAGGTGCCGCCTCTTTGGTTTTGGCAATCACCTCTTCTTTCTTGTCGATCCCGATGGTAAAGGTGGTGAGGGGTGTTTTCTCTGCAGAATATCCCCAGATCCGGTACCAGGGCTGGTTGAGCAACTTCCCGACAAGGTCGTGCAGCGCAATGTCGACCGACGCCTTTGCCGCGCAGTTTTCAGGCATTACTCCATCCACATAATCCAGAATCTCTTCCATCCGGAAAGGATCTTTGAATTGCGAAAGGTTAAGGGAAGAGAGAAATTTTGTGGCAGTGGCATGTGATTCACCCAGGTATGGCGGCATCGATCCTTCGCCGTAACCGGTAACTCCTTCCCATTCAATTTCAGTCAGCATCACCGCCGTGGTGGTTCTGGAGTTGGAAGCAATGGTGAAGGTATGTTTGAGCTGCAGTTCGTAAGGCCGGAAGGTTAATTTCAGCCCTTTACCCGAAGGCAGGTACCGGGGTAGAGATTTGTTGTCTTTCGTAAATGAAGATAACAATCCGATTCCGGCTGCCAAGGTTGTTGCTCCTATAAATGATCTGCGGTTTGTTTCCATCTTTTGGTTCGTACTCTTTTCATTTTTTGTTTTCTTCCGTCCGCCCTTCGACTTCGCTCAGGGACCGGATTCAATTTCAACACTCTATCTTCTAATGCGGACGGTGGGTTAATACCACTAATTTTCCCAGGGCGTTGCCCTGGGCTAGGTTATGCTGCCACTTCGTGGCGAACGATAGAGTGCACACTCCCTGTCCCCAAATCTCCCGGTCCTTGACTCGTTTCGCCGCTTCCCGTTTCCATCTGTATATCTCTCCGTCATTCCGTCATTAAGTCTTACCGTCTCCCAGTCCCCTAGTCTCCCCCTCTTTCCCTAGTACCACGGATGATCCCTCACTCTTACAATTCCTTTGGTTCCCTCTGAACCAATAATGGTTCTGCCTCCGAGCCAGGCAGCTGCCCGGAATTTGGAGTAATTCTTCTGCTCCGGATCAAAACTGTTAAGTCTTACGAATCCTGAAGCGTGCATGTATTCGCCTTTCCCCAGGTAAAATCCCACATGTGTTGCTTTTGCGGGATGGCCGCCTTCGGCTTTCCTGCCAAAGAAGACAAGGTCTCCCTCTTTCAGTTGCTCATACCCTGTTTGAGGTTCAGTCACAACTCCATGCAGAAACTGCAGGGAGGCATCGCGGGCCAATATAAGGCCGTTCAAAAAATAGACAGTTTTCACAAAACCGCTGCAATCGATTCCTTTCGTGGATGTCCCGCCCCACAAATAAGGGCGGCCCATCATGCTTTTTGCAGTACTGCTTAAAGCTGAAGCTACAGGCTCGGTATTCATTTTCCATTGGTCAAAATCCAAAGCATCCCGTGCAGGGATTGCCAATAGCCGGCCATCGGGCATCTCCAGAACACATGTACTTTTTGTCGATTCGGCCAATTTAAGGATACTGCCTGCTACCAGGTCAGTTACCGCTTCTTTGGTTTCAGGATTAAAACCTGTTCCGGTTAACGGGAGATAAATGATTCTTTTATTGCCGCGCCAGCCGGCCATTCCTACAGAATCGGACACCACCAGTGTATCATCATCTACCCAGCCAATATAACGGTCGGGCGTTTGTATCAGAAACCAGCTTCCGGATTTCTTCAGAATCCTGACCGGGGTTCCCAGGATGGCCTGTGATGCCATTTCGGCACTATTGGCAGGTGTTGTACGGATATTGCATACGCTGATATTCACAAGTCCCCAGTTCCTGGTACCCAATGCCTGGTCGGGCAATACCCTGATACTATCGGTGATTGCAATGGAAGATTTTTTCAGACTTGACAGCAGTGCTTGTTTGGCTTCCGGGCTTGTGGTCTCACCCGAAGCTACGAGTGCGGAACCCCGGACCATGAAATTAATCCGATAGGTATCTTCCCGGCTATCCGGGATAAACTGAGCAGCTATATCCCCGGAAATCTTCTCAGCCTTTTTTAGTTCTGAAACATTCGAATGACAGGCAGTAAAAAACACTACACATGCCAGACAAATGAAGAGACGTATCATAATTGATATATTTAACGGGCACTAATTTAACAAATATTTACATTATGCATGTGTTTTTGTAAGATATAATACCAATTTAATATTTTGGCAAATTTTCGTATATAACCCGCTGAATTTCAGTGCGCATATTCAGGTCACTTATCTTGTTGTTATCCCTTGTGGGATAGACTCTGTTCGACAAAAAAATGTAGACCAGCTGATATTTCGGATCAACCCACACAAAAGTGCCGGTATAACCTGAATGGCCAAAACTTTCGGGGGATGCTGCCTTGATGGGGTAGGCATTTTTTTCACTTAGCTGGGCATTATTAAGCGATGGTTTGTCGAATCCCAAACCGCGCCGGTTCTTGTTTTGCGGGAACTGCACCCTTGTAAACTCTTTCATGGTTGATTCTTTCAGGTACGCTATCCCGCCGTAAGTTCCCATTTGCAGGTACATCTGGTATAGTTTGGCCAGATCGTTGGCCGATGCGAATAATCCTGCATTGCCGGAAATGCCTCCCAAAACCGCCGAAGATTCGTCGTGTACCGTTCCCAAAAGCTGCTGTTTGCGGTAATAATTATCCTTTTCGGTAGGAATTATCTCATAGTCCTGAAATTTTGAGAGCGGGTTGTAGGTGATCCGGTAGGCTCCCAAAGGCTTGTAAAAATTATTATCCAATCCGGAAATAAATGATTCACCTGAAATGCCGGACGTAATTTTTGGCGTAAGTACAAAAGGAAGATCACTGTAAACATAGGTACCTCTTGATTTCAGCGCTGATTTCCGTATTTTTTTGTAGACATAATCCGGGAACTTTTTGTCGATGTAAAGTCCCCTTGCAGCTTCCAGTGTGTGCGTTTCGTCCGGTTCGAAAGAGTACCAGGCTTGGGAGATTTTTTTCCCTTTCATTGTTTTTTTGTAGAACGCCATGAAGGGTGTCAGTCCGGACTGATGCGACAACAATTCCCTCACGGTGATGTCAGACTTGTTGGAACGGTGGAAGAGCCTGTTTTTCCATTCAGGATAGTAGGTTGCAACTTTTTCATCCGGATTGATCTTCCCCTCATCGTACAGTTTCAGCCAGGCAGGAAGACCGCCTGTTGTCTTTGTTACGGATGCCAGGTCGAACAAATCTTCTTCCCGGTCGGGGATGATTTTTGAGTAGGTATGGAAACCGTATGCCTTGCGGAAGATGACTTTTCCCGCTTTTGCAACCAGTACGTTGCAGCCGGGAAAAGCTTTCGCATCAAGCCCAAGTGAGACAATGGAGTCGATTTGCCGGTTTAACCGGTCCGAGCCAATCCCGACCTCTTCCGGGATGGTGTATTTAAGCCGGATCGGTTTTTCAATTTCGATGCCTTCTCCTGCATTGAACTTCCCGGTTACGGAAACAGGCAGTTTCCCTTTTGCGCCGATACCCCCAAAGATCATTTGTGCCGCCAGTTCCTGAACCAGCGAATCGTTTTGGTAAGCCATGATCAATCCGTCGGTATGCAGTGGAGCCTGGATTTCTCCCAATCCGTAGGGGTTGGCGAAGATTACGGCAATGGTTTTCTGTTTTACAGAAAGGAAATTAAGCAGCGAATCAAGTTGGGATGTTACGCCGTAAGGCCTTAACGGTTTCTCCTGCTGCAGCAATCCAACCTGCATAGAGTGACGGAGTTTGCTTTCGTACATCGAATGAATCCCCGCTACCACAAGATCATACTCCTTTAATTTTTTCTGCAGGGCCAATCGTTCCGGTTCGGAAAAATCATTTTTCAGCTGGATGAAATCGATTTTGGTATATTTTGCCAGCATCTTCTGGAAGGGGGTATTCTTGTCGCTTCCGATAGAAAGGGCTGCGATGCGGTTGTTTTCAAGATGCCCTACCGGGATGACTCCTTGCTTGTTTTGAAGCAAAGTCAGGGAAGATTCGATGATTTTGCGTTTGATTAGTTCTGCCGTGGGTGTATTGATCTCCCTGAGCAGGTTGGCAGTTTCAATTTTTGCCGGATGGTTCAATCCGCACCAGAACTTGGCTGCCAGGACTTTCCGGCATTTAAGCTCGATATCTGACGGTAGAAGTTCTTTGCTCTTCAATGCCTCAACAATAGCTTTGACCGAAAGTTCAGGATCAGCCGGATATTCAACCACATCGTTGCCTGCTTTCAGCGCCAGCACTTCAAGTCTCCCCGGATTCTCATATCCTTTGGCACCCTTCATGTTCATGGCATCGGTGATGACTAGTCCCTTGAAATGCCAGTCCTTGCGCAGAATTTGGTCTACAATTTTTGGCGACAAACTGGATGGCAGTTCTTTCAACGAATCCATGGCGGGTACATGCAGGTGGGCGGTCATGATACAGCCGATGCCGGCCTCCGACAACTTACGGAAAGGAAATAATTCGAGTGAATCAAGCCTTTGCCTGGAGTAAGGCAGCAGCGGCAGCACCAGGTGTGAATCAGTCTGGGTATCTCCATGACCGGGATAGTGTTTGGCGGCAGCCATGATGCCGTTTTCCTGAAGGCCGCGCATGTAAGCCAGGCTGAAATCTGTCACCTGATCGCGGGATTCGCCGAATGAACGCATGCCGATGATCGGGTTCATCGGTTCCGTGTTGATGTCGCAGTCAGGTCCTAGGGTGATGTTAACGCCGATGCGCTTCATTTGCCGGGCCATCTCTTTGGTCGCTTCTTTTATAAGTGAAGTATCTCCGGTGGCTCCCATGGCCATGTTGTAGGGAAATGGCATGATTCCGGGCAGGCGCATCCCGATACCCCATTCTGCATCCATCACAACCAGCAGCGGAGTGGAGGAGACGGATTGGTAAAAGTTAGTCAGGTTGGCCTGCGTAACAGGATCCCCTTCGAAATAGATGATTCCGCCAAAACCATATTTTTTGATCAGTTCGGCATCTTTCAGTTGTTTGGCAAGGTTGTTTTTGGCGGTTACGTCGATCCATACCAGCTGACCGATCCGCTGTTCGGGCGTAAGCGATTGATAGACAGAATCTACCCAGGGATGATGCAGTAATTTTTCCAGGTTTATCTGGGCCTGGGAGAATTGCACCAAATACAAGCATAAGATCAGCAATAGAAGTTTTTTCATTGTTGGATTTTCTTTTTTCAATATTTGTTCCCTCCGTCCGAATCGATTTAATTTCAATTTTCAAAATGCTACCACGGACGGTGGTCATTCGCCATTTCATAAACCCAGGGCGATGCTCCTTCGTCGCTTTGCCCTGGGCTAGGTTATATTGCCACTCCGTGGCGAAACCGAGAGTGATCATTGCTCCCTTGTTCAGTCCTCCTTTCTCGTTTCTCCGTTTCTCGTTTCGCCCAGTGACCCTGTCTCCCCATCTTTTCGTCGTCCCGTCGTCCAGTCGTCCAGTCGTCCAGTCCAAGTCCAGTCTCTCTGTCTCTCCGTCCTCCCCTCGTCCCGTCCTCCCCTCGTCCCGTCCTCCCCTCGTCCAGTCCTCCCCTCGTCCCGTCGTCCAGTCGTCCCGTCGTCCAGTCATCCCGTCTCCCCGTCATTCTTCACCTTCTTCCCGAACTCAGGTTTCACCTTCAAAAATAATACAGGAATCATCCCCGGAATCATGCAAAGCATTACCCAAACGAAAAAGCTCTTGTACCCGATAATCTCCTGCAGCCAGCCGGAGAACATGCCCGGAAGCATCATTCCAAGCGCCATAAATCCGGTGGCGATGGCGAAATGCGCTGTTTTGTTCTCGCCTTCGGAGATATAGATCATGTAGAGCATATAGGCAGTGAATCCAAATCCGTAACTGAATTGTTCGATGGCGGCACAAAGGCTGATAACCAAATAATTGGTTGGCTGGGCATAAGCCATGTAAACATAAGCCATATGCGGTATGTTGATAGCCAGCACCATCCACCAGAGCCAGTACCTGAATCCCTTCCGGGATGCGGCAAATCCGCCGAGTATACCCCCAGCTGTTAAAGCCAGTATCCCGAAGGTGCCGTAGATCAGTCCGACTTCACCCGTAGTGAGCCCAAGTCCGCCCAGCTGCCTCGGATCCAGCATGAAAGGAGAAGCCATTTTGATTAACTGAGCCTCCCCGAACCGGTAAAACAACAAAAAAGAGAGGATCACCCAAATCTCTTTCCGCTTGAAAAAAGAGGTAAATGTCCTGAAAAAAGCACCGAAGAGGTTCTCTTCACCTTTGATAACCCTGCGGTCTGACGGTGGGTAAGGTAGTATAAACCGGTGATAGAACGAGAAAATGATAAATAAGATGGCCAGAATGATGAAAGTAATGCTCCAGGCCAGGTGGATATTCCCGGATGTTCCCTTGAATTGTGCATCAGTTGCAAAATTGAGTTTTGGATCCGCCTGAAACAGGAGGTAAGCAGGCTGTTCCCAGTTTTCAAGGTTAAAGGCGAGGCGCTCTCCTTCGAGCAGCTTCAAACTGTTGTCGCCACCCTTTTGCTTAAAGTTCAGGATCATCTCTTTACCGGCTTCCGGTTTGCCGTTCAGCTTGACGGCCACGACCGAAATATTTCCGACAAGATGCGCTCCGGATTGGATGACTTCAGCTTTTTGAAAATGTTTTTGCAGGAATTTTTTCAGGGGTGAGGAGAAATAATCAGACCACCAGGAAGTGTTCGCGGCTTTTTCGGCAGCTGACAACTGACGTCCGTTGCCGACAAAGCCAAGGGTAAGATTGTGACTGACAACCAATTTCCGGACAGAATCCATTTGACTGGAAGGTATGTTTTGGGTGGAGAGGCTTATTTCACGCGGGAAAGTCGAGAAATAAGCGTTGCCGGACTCTGCGGCGGCATCTTTGGTAAATTCAGGGAGGTTAACAGATTGCGTAAAATCCGGATTTGCCTTTACATTGATTTCCAAAGGGGGCAAACCGGTGGCTGTTTCAAAATAACCTGCGAGAATGATCAGGAGCCCTTGTCCGGTAATCATTGCAATTCGGTAAAACGTGCTGCGGATCCCGACAAAGTAAGCCTGCTGGTGTTCGTTCAGTCCCAGCATGTAGAAACCGTCGGCAGATATATCGTGGGTGGCGGAACTGAATGCCAGCAGCCAGAGAAAGATCAGCGTGATTTTGAAGAACCCCGGCATCGGAATGGCAAGCGCCACACCTCCTAATCCGGCGCCGATAAACAACTGCATCACAATGATCCACCAACGCTTGGTCTTGAAAAGGTCGACTACCGGACTCCACAACGGTTTGATGACCCATGGCAGATACAGCCAGCTGGTATATAATGCGATATCTGTATTTGAAATGCCGAACCGTTTGAACATGATTACGGCAACTGTCATGGCTACTACATATGGAATCCCCTCAGCGAAATAGAGTGTCGGGATCCAGGCCCAAGGGTTGCGGGTAGTTTTTTTCATAAAATTCAGTTTAGCTATTAAAATATCAAAGATATGAGATATAAGACATGAGACATGAGAATACTATGCGCTTGTTTTAAAGCAAATTGAAGACGCAAATTCTCAATTCATTCAATAATTGATTATCTCATTTATTCATTTCAATTTAATTCCAGTATCTCATGCCTCATATCTCATGTCTAATGTCTTATTAGTAGGTTTTCTTCAGTTCTGCTCCCACAAAATAGTGCATCAGAATTTCTTCGTGAGAATATCCTTTTTCGCCCATCATCGCTGCACCGATCTGGCAGAGCCCGACGCCGTGACCCCAGCCTGCGCCGGATAGAACAAACTTGCCGGGTATTTCATCCGAAATATTATACCGGTCCACAACAAATGCCGAACTGTAAAGGTGGGTTTTGGATAATGCTTTTCTTATTTCCAGCTCTTTTCCAATTATTTTCCTCTTTTTGGTCCCGACAATTTCCAACCGGATAATCCTTCCTGAATGCCCCCTTTCAATTGGATTTAGTTCAATAATTGATCCGAAATCCTGACCGGTTTTTTTGGCGATAAGCTGGGAAATCTCTTCCTGTGTATAGGTTACTTTCCACCGGTAAAAATCGACAGTCTCCTGATCGTAATCGTTGAGCACCTGAGAAAGAACTTTGTGATCCGTTGTGTTGCAAAAAGCGTCGGGAGAGAACCGTATCCACTTGTCTGCAGCAGGTTCGAGGATTAAATCAACAGAAGGATCGCATCCTCCTTCCCTCCCGTCATACAGCGTTTGCAAATAGGGGTGAACAACCGGCTCCCATACTTTTTCGAAGGTTTCGGTAATGCCTCCGCAACTTTTGGAGTATCTGGCATCGCATACCTGGTTATTGAACATCAGGACTACACCGCTGGTTTCAGAAACTGCTTTTTCGACCAGGCTGCTGGTTTGCCTGGTAATTCCCTGGTACCGCTGACAATGGTCATCGGCACACACATCGAAAAGGGTATGATCTTCGCGGTCGTACCACCGGATGTATTCTTCTTCTGTCTGCCAGATGGTCTGGTATTTCTCTCCTGCCTGCCGTAATTCTTTCCCTTTGACAACCTGGGCTATCAGCCAGGAACGGGAGATAACGGCGTGTGCTTTCAGCAGTTCCAGACTGCTGGTGGCACTCATCTCCGAGGAGATTACGCTTATCAGGTAATCCTCCAAAGGCAAAATATTGATAGCAACCAGATTGTTGTCATCGCACATGAATTGCAGCGCGCCCTTGAAGAGTTGATTTTCTTTCCGTTCCCAGTGAAATTGGACCCCGATTGTCACATTATACAACTCGAAAGAGGCAATTTTTGCATTGACAGGTTCAAAACAAAGATCATTTTTACCTACATGCAATCCGTTCAGCAGAAATTTTCCTTTTGTAATCCGAATAGATTGGTCCCCAATGTATTTGGCGCCATTCGTATTTAACAAATATTCATCCCTGAAGCAGAAACTTATCTCCGTTTCTGCCATAATCCCGATTTTCAGTTTTGGCTGCTTCATTTTTTAAGATTTCAATTTGTGATTGGCAATTGATTTTTTCAGTTCTCCGTAGGATGCTTCATCCAGACTTACCTGAGAGAAAATATCAGCGATGTCTGCTGCGGTAATTTTGTCGAAATCTTCGCGGCGCGGGGTGATAAAGACGCCGCCGAAATCGACCGATGCAGGACTAATAAGTAAGCGCAAATCTCCTTCCTCAAAAAACTGCCGAGGCCGGTGTAGCTTGCGGGGGAAAAGATGGATGACCCACTTCCCATTTTTGAAATAGCAGAGCAGGTTCATCATGGGTTCCGGTTTTTCGGGTTGGATTTCCCGGAACCGGGAATAAATTTTTTCTAATAAATTGACTCCCTCCTCCGGGTTGCCTGTTTCAAGGGAGATCATTTTTCGCAGGTAATTGTCAAAGGCCCAAACGTTCAGTTGCTCAGACCGTAACAATAAGGCTTCAGGATTTTGCTTCATGGTTTCAAATTCTGATTCTACCGGCATGAAGCCGTTTTCACCTGCCTGGAAGTGCAGGTGATCAGGGGCAGATGCTCCGCTTTCCGGCCCGTTGTAAAACAGGGTATAGCCCTGCATCGTCCGGGCAATTTCGAACATGGCATTCAGGTTGCCGGTTAAAAGTTGAGGTGTATGCAGAACAGAGGCGATGGTAAAATGTCGGTGAAAGATAGGGAAAGGGTTGACAAGCAGCAGAAAATTATTACCCAGGTCAAGGCTATTCTGTTCTTTCGGGCGATTTTCAATGCATAGGAAACATTTCCTTGCGGCGATAGAGTTTTGGTCGACGCTGGCGTTGGATGACCTCATCCTTTCCGGATTGAACTGAACCTTGATTTGGCAGCCATCAATCTGAAATTCCCTTTCTTCGACTTTAGCTAATCCAAGGTAGTTATCTGCCGAAAGTTGCCAGGATTGGTTTTGGGTCAAAAGGAAATCGCTGAATTTATCGCTCTTAATGTTCGTCATATTATTTGCACCTCGTTATTTTCAATATTCGTTCCTTCCGTCTGAAACGATCTATTTCTCATTTTCAAATATTTTAGCGCAGACGGTTGTTATTGGTCATTCACAACCCACGGGTTAAAACCCGAGGCTACAATATCGGTCGCCGCTATGCGGCTGAGCCTCTCATTTTCAATTATCCACCGGTTCAGTGAACCCTGAGCTTGTCGAAGGGTCAGAATCTACTTTTATAATGCGCGTTCACCGGTCCCTGAGCTTGTCGAAGGGCTCTGTTTCTTTCTCCCCGTCGCAAAGTCTCCTGATCATTTTTCCTGTCTCGTTTCTCCGTTTCTCGTTTCGCTCTCTCCTTCATTGCGTCTCTCGGTCATTCCGTCGTCTGATCGCCCAGTCTCCCAGTCCCTCAGTCCCTTAGTCTCCTGGTCCTCTGATCAGCGCTTCAAAGCTAAATTCATCGCCTTCCTTGCCAAAAACTCAATCGTCCGGATCCGGTCTTTGTACAAATTATGGCCGTTCATTACCTCAACACTAAGCGAAGCATCGGAATTGTCATCCCACCTGCGGCAAAGGTAAATCGGGTTATAAATTCTGCCAATCTGGTAGTATCTGGATATGGCCAATCCCAGTGCATAATCTTCCCCGTAATTGACGTTGGGCACTTTGATGCAGCGCAGAACCGGCGTGTAAAAAGCTCTGGGCGCACCTAGTCCGTTAATTCGTAATGCATTATTCCTGCCGTTTTCAGGTGTCCATTCCTTGTGGTCGATAATGCCGGGAGGTATCTCCTCAAGCGCAAAATTGACCATCCGGTAGGAACCGACCACCATGGCGCATTTTTCCTGATAAAAGGTATCAACTACTTGTTGTAAGGTCGTATTGTCGAGGTAAAGGTCATCACTATCGAGCTGAACCGCGAATTTTCCGCAGGATGGATGATCCGCGGCAGCGTTCCAGCAGCCGCCGATGCCAAGGTCTTTCCTTTCGGGAATCAGGTGAATCAGCCGTGCATCTTTTTCAGCATATTTTTCAATCAGCTCGGTGGTGCCGTCGGTCGAATAGTTGTCGGCGATGATCAGGTTGAAAGAAAAATTTGTCTTTTGCGACAGAACAGACTTAATGGCATCTTCGATGGTCCGCACCCTGTTTTTTACCGGAATGATCACCGAGGCCTCGACCGGAAAATGTTCCTTATCGAAGTCAACCGGTTTGAAACCGGGTTCAAGGTAGGCACCTGCCTCTTTCAGGAATTGGGTACATACTTTCTCCATCTCGATCTGTACGCCCCGGTTTCTAGGATCCACATAATCGAAAATTTTCTCGCCCGACAACCGCAGGTCTGACTCTTCTTCGGTGTAGAGATATTCAGGAATGCGGAAGACCGGTGCCGTGCATGAAGCGAAAAGGCGCAGGGCATACAATGCGCCGTGGCACAAGGTTGAATCAACATGCTCTGCAGCAAGTCTCAAGGTCTCTTTCCTGTAAAACAACAGCGAACCGAAATTAAAATCGTCGCGCAAACTTCCCTCCTGGTAATCAATTACCGGATGCGCTGTCACTGCTCCGGCTTTTACCGCCAGGTAGTTGGAGTAAACCAGTCCGCTGCCGGTATCTTCAGCCACCCTGATAAATCGTTCCAAAGCATATTGGGCCAGTTTCAGCGGACTATGTCTGGTATAAATCAGTGTGTATTCCGTCTGGCTCATCAGGGAGATGGTTTGGATGGTGGCGCCGGCGGCTATGCTACCGGTATTCAGCCATTCAGCGCCTTCAGTAACAAAAAGCTGCTGTTCCGATCCGGTCAGGTATATTTTGGCAACCAACCCGGAATTCAGGAGCTCCTGTATGGTGGCTTTGGTCTCTTTTTCACTCCCTACCGGGATAAAACAGGTAATTTTCATAAATTTCTTATTTTTTTAAGTCCATAAGATTCAAAAGCTGCCTCATCAATGCATCCCTTGCATCATCAGTGGCAATGGTTTCGATCGGAATTCCGAGTACGATGGTTTGGTATTTGCCTTTGTACCAGATTCCCGCGCTTTTGTTGTCGCCAAAATAGCGAAAAAGGACGGATGCCTCTTTGCCTGCCGGTTCTATGGCATCGGGTGATTCAACCTTGTAAATCGCCGGATGCCAATCGTTGACATAAGGATATTGTTCTGAATTGTCTTTTTTCAGGCTGTTGACCGTATACATCAATCCGGATTTGCTGGCATGGTTGGTCCGGGGTGAATAATGCAGCACACTAGCGGCAAATCTTTTCGCCAGGGTATCGCCGCACAATTGAAGGTCAGTTCCGATATATGCTCCGGAAACAATAATTTTAGTCCCTTCGGTTTGCGAAATCTTTGTGATTGCCGCTCTCATTTCCGGGGTAAAAACGGTATAATCCCTGCCGGGAAAGCCAATCATCCGGCTGGTGGTCTTCTCTTCTCCAAAGATCAGGTCGATCAAAGAAAACAATGAAGGATTAACAAACTGACTTACAAAAGCTTCATCACTCATTGAGATAAATCCCAATCCGTTATTCCTGAGGGATTTCCCGTGAACATAGGGATAATCGAAGCTGTTTCCGGGTACGATACGGGTCTCCTGATCGGCATGACTGGAACCAAAACCGGAGGCATCGTCGTCGAGCCAGGGAGATTTTCGGTCGAAATCGTATTGTTCACCAATGTATGCCATGTTTTGGAGGTAAGGTATCCCCTCGTCCTCCGACATCAGGAATCCGGCCTCTTTCCCGTTGTCGAAAGCGGCAGGTGCGCAGATTCGGTCAAACCCGTTGACCACCAATGCCGGTTTCTGGTCTCCGGCCGGCAGTGAGCAGGCAAGGATCTCTGAAGGGAAACTTTCTCCCCCTTCGTTGAGGGCTGTCACCTTGAAGCTGTATATAGTTCCGGGTTGCAGGTCTGTAACTGACATGGTACTATCTGTGACGACAAATCCGTCATCAAAGCCCCCGTCTTCTAATCTTTTATAGATCCGGTAGCTGGTTGGTTTTGCCGTCGGTTCAAGCGGATCATTCACAGGCCTCCAGGAAAGCTGGAGTTTGTTTTCTTCCAGCTTCATCCCGAAATGGTCGACCGGAAGCGGCTGGACAACATAGGGTAAACCGTTTTGAAAAGAGATGAATTTTAATATCCCTTTGTAAAATGCACGGCAGACATCAAACTTGAACCGCGGATCCTGTGCCAGGTACATATCGGCAAAATTCTGGTGAGAGAGCAGTTCCGTCAAGACTGCCGGTACTTTGGGCCTTGATGCTTCGAAATATTTCTTGTTCCACATGCCGCGGCGGGTCCAGTCGGCTTTGTGCAGCAGCCTCAGGTCATTCACCACCTGCGACTGAACCAGGTCGGCCAGGTCGCGGCTGGCCCATTTGGACTGGCCGTTGGGGAAAACATCTTTTTCAAAGGTCGTTTCGTAAATAACAAGTGTGCCTATGATGGAACTGTCTTTTGTTGTTCCTGCATCGGTATGAAAGCCAAGGGACATATCCATCGGAACGCCCATTCCTTTTACATGTGGGGATTTGGTCGGTCCGTTGGGATCGCCCATCAGGTAATTGACCCACTCGGGACGGCCCATGTAGTCGTCCTTGTAATCCTCCTTGCCGCTTTCTCGGCTGGCATACAATGCGGCGTCGGCTCCGCGGTTGGAATAATCCACTTTGGTACGGTTCAGGCTGTAAACCAGTGAATCCGGGAATCCGGCATACTGGAGAAAGTACCTTGCGGCCTCCTGGTACCTTGGCCGCTGGCTGGTAAAGGTTATCCAAGCAGCCGGATCGACATTCCACCCCTCCTTTTCCCTCAGATCATACAATTTTTTCAGCTGCTCCTCTCTGCCGCGGACGATATTCCCCATTCCACCGCCGAAACGGACTGCATCTGCCGAAACCAGTTTGCCCGGTTCAGATGAGGAATTGTCTAGTTCGACCATCCCCATATTAGGGTCTTTTCCTTTTTTAAACCTGAAGGTCCCCAGGTAGACCCAGGTTCCGCCTCCGATCGACTGGTTTACCTTCATAATTGTTTTCCCGCCTGCATGGGTCACCGTATATTGGGCATCATTCACATTCCTGTCATCGGCAGAATAGGATACATAAACGGCATAATCGGCAGTTTCAGGAAATTCAGGTATATATTTTACGACTGCATCTACAGCAGGTTTGGCGGAAATAATTTTGAAATGTCCAAGTTGAAAAGGATTTTCCCCGTCAAAAAGGAAAGGATATTTCAGGGCAAAACCGGGTTGTCCGGAAACCTGCCAACCTGCCCCTTCTTCCCTGTATTCAGATCCCGGGGATGATTTTTCCGCATCCACAATAACTTCATTCGAACCCAAATCCCGCTCACGCGGAAGCCATACTGAGGCGCCGGCATTTTCAAGCATCGGAGTCAGGTACGGAACCACAAAGCTAAGTGTCCAAATATCCTCCACGGTTAAAAAGTCACGCGCCCTCTGCCATTCCCAGCGGTCGAGCGTATTTTCGTAATACCAGCCATGGCTCTGCCAAAGGGCAATGTTTCGGTTGTCCAGCCCTTTGGTGAAGTGTTCATCTTTTGTTATGTTCCGGACAATCTGTTCAGGTCTTTCCTTCACTACGGATAGCCGGGAAGCATCGGGGTTAACAGATTTATCCCTGTAGAAATTTGGAATCAGCTCGGTAATCTCTTTCCCGGTTGTACTGATTGTGAGCCTGCTTCTCCTGAATTTCCTGCCGAGAAGCTCCTTGTATTCGGCGTAGAACTGATGAACATTGTCAGGACGGAAAGGAAGATCAGAAAAAGTGGTTGTCATCTCCAGGTCCAGGTGTTCACCCTTCGGATCCATCTTAAGTGTGTCAATTTTGAAATTATAAGCCCTTCCATCCGAAGCCTTTACGGCAAATTTTTGAGACCCTTCTTTCGCTTTTTTGTAAAGTCGGGTTGCCCTGTCAGCCCTCGTAACCTGCGACGTTAATAGAAAAAGCAACAATATGAAAACACATTTAAATAGATGTGCGTATGTTGATCTGCGCAATCCGGCAATCCAAATAATTTCTTTCATAATCCAAATCACACTTTGATGAAAATTTTCTTTTTATACAAAACATAGCCCAGCAACCAGAAGAGGATTACATGACTAATGGCAAACAGCAGCGATCCGTTCAGTTCGCCTCCGATCGGGACAAAAATGTTGTTGTAAAGCCAGGCTGAACCGGACACGATTTTACCATCAGGACCGGTTATATGGATCATTCTGCCGATAATCCTTGCCCATAATCCTGAAAAAGCAAAAATAAAAAGCGGGTTTACCCCGAAGACCACAAAGAAAGAGGTCCAGCCAGCATAACCTTTCAGGTCAATGACCCAGATTAGCAGCGCCAGTAGAATGGATGCCCATCCTGCAGTGTACAGAACGTAGGAACTTGACCATATTGCTTTGCAAATCGGGAAATACAACCCCCAAATCCATCCTGCGATTACTGCAATTACGCCAAAAACGACCAGCTTAACGGGTACTTTCATCTTTGCCGTTTCTTTGATGACGGTTCCCACCAGATAACCAATAATAACCGTGACAATTGCCGGCAGTGTACTGAAAATTCCTTCCGGATCAAAAGGGATGCCGAATCCTTTGTAAAGATGGTTTACCCCGAGCAGGGCCGTATCGAAAGGACTCGCAGGATTTCCTGCCAGAGAATACGGGTCTGCACCTCCCGCAAAAACCACCAGTCCCCAATATACCAGCAGGATGATTCCTCCCAGGTACGGCAGGTATTTTCTGTTAACTGACAAAACGATAACAGCGGCGAAGCCATAGGCAAGGGCAATGCGCTGAAGTACCCCCATGATCCTGAGTTTTGAAAAATCCTGGTTCCACTGTGGAAATGAGTTCAGAAATAGTCCGATGGCAAAGATCAGCAGGGTCCGTTTAGCGATTTTCAGCAAGGATTCTTTGTTAAGTTGGTTGCCGTATTTCGAAAAGGAAAAAAACATGGATGCGCCGACCACAAACAGGAAGAAAGGAAATACAAGGTCAGTCGGCGTGCATCCCTGCCAGGCGGCATGTTCCAGCGGAGCATAGATATGAGACCAACTACCGGGATTATTCACCAGAATCATTAGCGCGACGGTCATGCCTCGCAATACATCCAGGGCAAGGTATCGTTGATTGCTTGATTGTATTGGCATAAGTTAATTCTTTTTGAATTTAACCGGATTGCTCTCGGCATGAGAAGAACTTAAAGCCGTTACGGCATACTTGTATCTGGATGGTTTGTAGCCATTGGCTGCGGGAAGTATAATTTTCTGATAAGAAGAAACGTAAATAATTTTATCGGGTTTGTCAGTTTTAATCCGTTGAAGTTTTTTGAAGCGGTAAACAACAAAAAGGCTGTTGTTATCCTCCTTTTGCCAGGAGAGCACCACATTATTACCTACTTTCTCAAGGACAGGATTCCCGGGTTGAACCGGAATAACAGCTGTAACCAATGGGTTGACAGGAGTTAGTGCTGTGTAACGAAAGTGCTCCTGCAACATATTCTCTTTTACAGACAGGGCATTTTTCTTCATAAATTTTGCACTGAAAAACATGCTCCCTTTTATCTCAGGGATGGCGCGGTTCAAAGAGAGCTGTTTTGTGATTTCATCAGAGGTTCTCCAGGCCGGATCATTGGAAGCAGGATTTATCAGGTAGGGTGCATGTCCGATATAAATATTGCAGCCGTAACTGTGTGCTGCCCACCATTTGGCCAGAATGGCATAATCTGCCACCTCTTTGCCGATGTACCAGTAGAGTTGCGGGGTAACATAATCGATCCATTTTTCCTTTTGCCATTTAAGGATATCAGCATACAAATCGTCGTAGTTGGCAACACCTGCCATGGTCTCAGAACCTTCCGGGTCATTTTTCTTGTTGCGCCAGACTCCGAATGGCGAAATACCGAACTCTACAGCCGGTTTGATCGATTTGATACTATCGTGAAGCTGTCTGATTATCAGATCCACATTGTTACGGCGCCAGTTTTCTTTGTCCTGGGAACCAAAACCTTCCGGATATTTTTTAAAGGATTTGTCATCAGGAAATTCCTGTCCTGATATTTTGTAGGGATAAAAATAGTCGTCAAAATGGATGGCATCGATGTCATATCTTCTCACGATATCACCTACTACGCGTGCAACATGGTTGCGGACTTCCGGAATACCCGGATCAAAATATTTTTTCTTACCATAGGTCAGCATCCATTCGGGATGGGTATTGGCAACATGGTTGGGTGCTGCCTTTGTTTTGTCGGTATTCTGGATGGCGCGGTAGGGATTGAGCCAGACATGGATATCCAATCCGCGCTTTCGGCACTCGTTAATGGTAAACTGCAGCGGGTCGTACAAGGGATCGGGAGCCTGGCCCTGTACCCCGGTGAGCCACTCCGACCATGGCTCCAGTTCAGAAGCATACAATGCATCGGCATCAGGCCTGATCTGAAACACAATTGCATTCATGTTGTAAGCCTTAGCAGAATCAAGCAGGCCAATCATCTCTGCCTTTTGTTCTTCAGTAGTAAGTTGGTTGGTTGAAGGCCAGTCAATATTTTCAACTGTTGCTATCCAGACGGCCCTCATTTCGCGCTTGGGGTATTCTTTGGCCGAGACAGAAGCAAGCGATCCTGCCAAAAGGATCATCATCAAAATGTATTTCATCTTCTTTACGAGGTAAGCTATTTTAAGAATTTGGTATTTAATATTTTACAATTTTCATTATTTGTTCCTTCCGTCCGATGTCAACATTGCTATTCTAATGATCTGTTGTGCGCGGACGGTGGCTATTTTCATCATTCAATTCCACGGGTTAAAACCCGAGGCTACAAAATCGGTCGCCGCTATGCGGCTGTTATTCGGGAGACGTCCAGTCTCCAGTCCTCAGTCTGCAGCCCGCAGTCTGCAGTATTCAGTCCGAAGTCATCAGTCTGCAGCCCGCTTTCGTCCCGTCCTCCCCTCGTCTCCCCGTTTCTCCGTCTTCCCGTCTTCCAATCGTCCCGTCTTTCCCTCTTCCCGTCGTCCCGTCTCCCAGTCATCAAGTCGTCCCGTCGTCCCGTCGTCATTTATAAGCCACATCCATGTGCCACGACCACTTGTCAAAATAGAGATTTCCGCCTTTCCATTCGACTTCTCCCCGCTGGAAATCATAAGGCTCGCTTCGGAAATATTTTTTGCGGGGAGTAAGCGGTGAGCTGATATCATCGTTGACGATCAAACGGTAGGCATCTATTCCGGTGACATAGAAATCCCTGATTTTCGGGTCGGGACTGTTTTGCAGTCCGAATGACTGGTCCACAGGAACCCAACCGATTCCTTCATAATATACTTCACACCAGTCGTGCAGGTTTACTTCGCCGGGGTGCAGCATCCAGCCGCTTTGCCATTTTGCAGGAATACCGACCGATCTGACCAAGGTCATTAACAGTAATGTTTGCATCCCGCAGTCTCCGTGACGATACTTCATCACGAAACCGGGAATATCCGGTACGATACTGTATTCAAGCGCACTGGCCCATGTGACCGAATCATTGATCCACTGATAGATTTTTCTTACCTGAAGCAACGGATTAGTTTCATCCTGTAAAATCCTCTTTGCCATAGATTTAATTTTATTGTTAAAAACTATCTGAGGAGGTCTTTGGGCTGTATTTTCCAGGTATTCAGGATTCTCTTTCCGGTAAGGTCTGATCATTTCCGGCGTGAGGTGAAACCATTGGGCGCAGGAAGTATATTCGATCTCACTGTGAAACAGGGTTGGCTGATGGGCAACAGCTATTTTTTCCAGGTAAACGGACCGCTGAAGGTCGGTGGGAGGTGATACGAAATTTCTGGCAGGATCAGTTGACAGTAAACGGATATTGTATTGTCTCTTTTGATCCTCC
>JBBQHB010000070.1:0-29158 GCA_038323575.1 Bacteroidales bacterium
GGGGGGCCCCCGCCCCCAACCCCATCACCCACCCAAATACCATATTTTACTGTCATTCTGAGCGCAGCGAAGAATCTTTTATTTTTCACCGGACAACATTGTATTTTAATATCTTGTCCAAAAAAGCCACCATAAACCCAACTGTCGGCTCAAACCATGGATGGAACAACCAGAACGGATGCGGTGTATTCTCAATGGTATGAACTTCTGTGTAAATCCCGTATTTGTTCAATATCGTAATTACACTGTCCCTCCCAGCATGAAACCTGGGTAATGCGCTGTTGATGAAGAGGATCGGAGGTGTATTTTCAACCGCATAACTGATCGGAGAAGCTTCTATCCATTTCTCAGGTGACTGTTTGTAAGTTGCACCAAACCAATATGCACCGGCCGAAGGTTTTGCAGGGTCAGTGTCTTTCCCGCTTTCGTTCGGATCAGTAAAATCGAGGACTCCGTCAATGTCGATGATTGCCTGGATCTTGGCGGAAACCCCGGGATTCCCCCCGCCTCCGTCAAATTTCCTGACATCGCCGGTCATGGCGGTCAATGCGGCAAGTTGCCCTCCGGCCGAGGTTCCGGATATGGCCATCCTTTCGGGGTCGACGCTGTATTTTCCGGCATTAGCACGCATAAAACGGACGGCAGCTTTGATATCATGCACTGCTGCCGGATACAGCGCTTCAGGCGAAAGGCGGTATTCGACCGTTGCGGTCACATAGCCTTTTGAAGCAATCTGCTGTGCAATAGGATTTTCCATTGTTCGGTCGCCCGACCTCCAGCCTCCGCCGTGAATCAGCAACAAAACCGGATATTTTCCTGTTTTCGCGGGCCGGAAAATATCCATGTGCAAATCACGCTTCCCGTAAGGGGTTTCAGGCAAAATCGTATAAACAACTTTGTAAGCGGCAGTTAAACCTTTTGGAAGGTTGGACTCAACGATTTTTGCCTCAGGAAATTCCTTCCTGATCTTTATCCAGGCCTGGTAAGGGGTGAAGGAAGTATCCCGGGGTATATGCTTCTGTTCCGGCGGAAGTACAGGAAGAGCACAAATCTTCCCGGCCGGAGGATTGCCAAACGTCGTCAGCAGCAGAACACTTATTGTCAACAAGAAGAAATATTTCATATCATCCGGTTATTTGGCCAGTACATTCTTTTGCGGAGCCCATTTTTTCTGCCAATCCGGGTATTTATCCAGGACTGTCTGGGGTGCATAAGTGTACCATCCGTAGCCACTGCGGCGTTCGCGGCTAACTTCCGCCATTGAATAGAGCAACTTGCTGTTTCGGTCCGAAAACAATGGCTTTTCTGTCCCGATCTCGTAGAAACGGGTCCAGATTGGCGGAGCAGTGGAATCACTCACGACAATCCTGTCGATCTTATTAATTAAATATGGAGTTATTTCAGGCGGAGCCGGAATTGTTTTGACCCTTGTATTGTAAATCTTCGACTCATTGAACCATTTAACGGCACTTTGCACCGATTCTATGATCCGCATGTCAGGATGGTCAAAACCCATCAAAAAAAGAACGATCTGGACGCTTTCCCCGTTACAGATGCTTGGCATTTCGTAGGCTCTGGCCCAGGCCGGCGAAAGATCTTTTTCGTTGTGCTGCTGACACCAGGCAGTCAGCCTTCCGTTGCTCACGATCTGGCATTGCAGGATGCACTCCAGGCCCTTGTCATACGCCTTATTTACTTCTTTCCTTAGCTTGCCGCTAACAAATGAAAAATCAGGCGTGCTGTCATTGATCTTTCCCAGTGTCGCCATTACACCAAGATATGCCCCGTCGTTAAAAGTGATATGGCTGCTGTAATTCTTTTCTTCCAAAGGGAAATATTGCGGCCAGCCGCCGTTCGGATACTGGGCATCCAGTATAAACCGGATTCCCTTCAGGCAACCTTCCTTGTATTTTTCGATCTTAGTGACTGTATAAACCTTGGCGAGGTAATCAACATGGGTATAGGTGGTTGAATTATCAAAGGTCGTATGAACCATATCTTTTGTTTTCAGCAGGCTGTCAACCTGTGCTGCGGTAAGAACCGCCTGCATATCGTAATTTTTAGGCCATCCTCCGTTGTTTCGTTGGTACAGCAGGATATTGTCCGCTATTTTTGTGATTTCAGAAGCGGGCCAGGTTGGTTGATTGGGCACAGGATTGACGATATTTCCTTTGTCCCGGATACCATACCAGTGATTCCGGCTGTCGGAGAAAGGCTCCATGCTGATAGGTTCGTAAGTTTTAATCCGGGCCTTGTCCTGTGCATACAAATTACCCGACAACAAAAGAACCATCAGAATTTCCGGCAGTTTTTTCAAAAAGAGAGAAATACATTTCATTATACAGTTTTTTTAGGGTATCGTTGTATTATTCCCTGAATGCATCCAGAAACAGATGGCCCATGCTTACCGTACCCGGATGCTGAAGCCAGATCATCGTTTTGTAAGCCTCCATTTCGCACCATTGGCGCGAGAAATCAAGTGTGTAATACCATACATATCCTCCGTTTGTACTCGCTTTTTCAACCATGAATCGGGTAGCCCGCAGCATGGATTGTTCTGCATCCGCTATAAGTTTGTTATTTTGGGCCTGTAGTTTCAAACCTGATGCTGACAACAGAATCGCAATACAAAATGACAAAAAAAGTCTCATTGGATTATTCGGGTTTAATGGTTGTTCAATATTTTAAAAACTGCCCGGGGTTCAAGGTTTCAGGAGAAATTCTGATTTTAAAGATTGCGCCTTCAAACCACGATTGTTCATTTTGCCTGACACCTACTGAAGTTTTTCCGCCATGCAGAGGCAGTAATTCAATTTGGCTTTCAAGTTCCTTTTTGCCGTTCACCCAGGTTTCCTGTTTGCCACGGTCGACCACAAAAGCAATATGGGCCCATTGATCGGACGGATGCATTAAAGATGGCTCAATCAATGTTTTTTGCTGGTCGCCGGATTTGATAAAACCATCCAAATACCAACCGGTCGGTGTCGACCTCAACTCGAGCAGTACCCGGCTGCCCTTTACCTCTCCGCAATGGAAAAAGCGCTGTTCAAAATTTCCGCCGCTGTATGGACACATAATAATTTCGATGGTGAACTTTCCCAGGCCTTCCAGCGGCATCTCGTCCAAAAATATTCCATCGGTGGAACCGTTAAACTGTAGCGCTTGCCCATACTTACATTTAACCGGTTTGGGTTTGCCGGTGATCCGAATGCCGACACTTTGTGCTGAAAGCAAATCACTCAGGATCCACTCAGTAATATGTGCCGGAAGAACAACATTCGCCTGCTGAACTGACTGCGCAAATACAATCACCGGACTAAACAAAAATGAGAAAACAAACAGTTTTAAAATACGCATGGTTGTTACGGAGTGATCGTTAAAATTAGAAAATAATCAGTCGCTCTAACAAAAATAAACATGCGACAACCATATTTAACTTTCCGGCAAGAAAATAACCCATCTTTAATTGGACGGGTTATTTATTGATATTTCTGCCGGTTTATCTGATTCTACTGTTGAGAGAATCCATATCCGTTTGTAATCAGACCTTTTGATTTGGCAATGGTCTCAGACGGCATCGCGAACAGGTAACGGGGCGGTGTACCTGCTGCATAAAAAGCATCCGTATAACCCTTGAAGATGTTGGTCGTATAGTGTGCTTCATTGGCAACAATGTTGGAAGCCCAGGCAGTTTTAACATAACCTGCTGCCTGCAGCGCCGCAGCTTCCGGGCTTGTAGGATCAATGTATTTGAACAAACCCTGGATTGCCAGGTTACGGTTACCGGTGAGGTTCGTATAGCCTGATGATGTCCACAGGTCACACTGACCGCGCCAGCTTGGGAACCTGACCGGGTAGGTAGGATCCGTTTCCGGCACTTCACATTGGTAAGTCAACATCTTGGACATGTTTAAGGTTGATACGTTGACACCTTTTACCCAAATATAATTAGAAATGGTATTGCCGTTTGGGAAAGTATAATAACCTTTTGATTTCAGTCCATTCACCATGGCAATTTCCAGATCGCGCAATTGCTTGATCTTTTCAGGCATTTTTCCTGTCCTGATCAGGTCATACCTGCGAAGACCCTCGCCGGCAAACTCCAGTTTACGTTCCTGCAGAATGGCCTCTTTCAAGATTTCACCGGATAGACCGTTGATGTAATTGGTGACTTTCTCCGTCCTGTCAGCCGCAATAAAGGCGCGGCTCCGGACTTTGGTCAGTTCAACTTTGGCTCTTGCTTCATCGCCCAGTTCGGCTGAAACCTCAGCCATCATCAGCACAACATCAGCCATCCTCATGATTGTCCAGTTAACACCTGACTGACGCTGAGCCGTTGTATAAGGTTTGGCCATGCGGCTCTCATCCCATTTGTTGTTGGGTAAACCACCGTTGGTACGG
Source organism: Bacteroidales bacterium (assembly GCA_038323575.1). Lineage (GTDB taxonomy): Bacteria > Bacteroidota > Bacteroidia > Bacteroidales > Prolixibacteraceae > CAINVV01. Next base: position 4,402 of record JBBQHB010000070.1, read on the forward strand.
GAACCGGGAGTGAACGCAATAATCTTTTCAACACAGGCGCCCGAGTTGGAGGTGACCGCAGTGGTTACATCGCGCCGAATGTCCTTTGGATCATAATCGCCATAGTAGAATGCTGGATACATACGGCTCTGACCGTAACTCTTGCAAGGGAATGCATTGGACCCGCCACCGTCTGAAGGACGGCCGAAAGCATAAGGACGCTCAGAAAACTGGCCCTGTGTTTCAGCAATTTCGAACAACGATTCCGGACTTGTCACCAAATCCATGTTGTACTGGAAATTACGCTGAAATGGATTATTGAAACCTGCACCACGGTTATCGGTGGTGATCATGGATGCTGAACCCGAATTTGAAATACAGGCATCCAGGTATGTTTTGGCAATATCGTAGTATTTTTTGTAATCGGTACGACGAACATACTTAGCGTTCCACTGCACAGTTCCAAGTTGAGTAAATGTAACGGTGCCGTAATTGAAGTCAGAACGGCGCAATCCGTAACCACCGGCATGCAGGGCCATCCGGCCGATTAATCCTTGTACAAAACTGCGGTTGAAACGTTCGGCATTGGTCCCGCCTTCACCTACACGGTACATCAATGGTTCAACCTCCTTCAAAGCTCCAAGCTCAGAATCATAGATATCATCGCGCGACGTAAGCTTAGCCCCGTCGACCTGATCGGTAGAATAGATAGGCTCAGAAAAATAGGGAACATCGCCGAAATAGCGGATCAGCTCATGATAAGCTGAAGCGCGGAAAGTGACTGCCTCACCGTACAGCTGTGTCCAGGCTGTAGCTTTTCCGGCAGCCTTTGCCGTTTTAAACTCCTCTTTGGCCCCAATTGCCTTGATAATGATATTGGCCCGGTTGGCTACCTGGTAAAAACTGGCCCATGCATTTATGGCATCGGCCCAGTCGATGGTCAAATCAGCTGCATACAAACCTTCGGGAATGTGACGGGTTTGTGCATCATATGTTTCAGGATGACTTTCGGCATCTGACCCTACAACCTGCACATCATAGAACAGACCGTTGTTACAGCCTCTCCAAATTTCATAACAACCAGCAAGCACTTTAAATGCTTCATCCGGCGTGGTGAATACAAACTGTTCATCAACACTTGAGGGTGAAGAGACATCCAGATAATCCTTACAAGAGAGACTTGTAAACATCAATGCAGTAATGAATATATATACTATCTTTTTCATTTTCAAGAAATTAAAAATTAAAACTCAACGTTTAAACCAAAAGTAAACGAGCGTGCACGCGGATAAGATCCCCAGTCCAGACCTGTTGTCGGATACTGGGCGCTACCCTGGCTTGTATTGGTGTTCACCTCAGGATCCAGACCCGGATAATTTGTCCAGATCAATGCATTGTAAACGGTGCCATAGAAACGAACCTTGTTTAAACCAATTTTTTTCGTGAGGTCTTTTGGTACGGTGTAACCAATGGTAACATTGTTCAAACGCAAATAGGAACCATCCTGAATACCCATCGTTGAAACGACAGGATTTTCGTGGTATGGAAGGAAGGAAGTTGCATTGACATTCAGGGCCGTTAAAGCTGCAGGATCGGTTACGCTGACCAGCTGTCCGCCCTGAATATCATAAATTTTAAATGAACTGGAAAGGAAATCCAGCCTGTTCTTGTACAAGCCATCCTCCTTGCTGCCGTAGAAAGCTGCCAGATAGTTTGCATTGTAAATCTGGTTGCCGTAACTCCAGTTGAAACCCAACATGAAATCCAGGGCCTTGTAATTGCCCTGAAGGTTGAAACCTCCGGTATGCTTGGGATTCATGTTTCCGATGATGTCTACATCCTTTTCGTTGACAACTCCGTCGCCGCTGATGTCCCTGAATTTGACAACTCCCGGGTAAGCTACCTGGCTGCCGGGTTTTTTACCGGTTGTTCCGTAAACTGTACCAATGATACCTGCACCAATATCGGGCACTCCGGGTTTAAGGGTATAGACTCCATTTGCAAAGGTAAAATCATCCACCTTGTACCAGCCGTCGTATTGATAACCGCGCACCATTCCGACCGGACTGCCGACTTTAAGAATATAATCGCCTGTATTGGGCTGCGTCATTGAAGATCCCCACTGTGTTTTGTAAAGTCCGTTAACGCCTTCAGCCAGTTCGTCCACATTTCCCTTGTTAAAGTTGATGTTGAAGTTGGCGCTCAGGTTAAAGTCTTTTTTACGGATGATGTCTCCTCCGACTGAAAACTCAAGCCCTTTGTTGCTGGTACTTCCGATGTTATCGTAAATGGAAGAGAAACCACTGATGGTTGGTATGGAAGTCAGCATCAAAAGATCTTTTGTGGTATTCCAATACACATCGATGGTACCGTAAATTCTGTTTCTGAGGAATCCGTAATCAAGACCGAGGTTACGTGTGATGGTTGTTTCCCACTTCAGGTTTGGATTGGCAATGGTTGAAGACGCAGGAGAGTAAGCGACCTGCTGGGATTCGTTGACCGACCATTTTGTCAAGCCATCCGATTTCCAGTTCATTCTCCAAAGGTTGGCGTTGATACCGTCATTTCCAACTTCCCCGTAGGAAAGCCTGAACTTCATGTTGTCGATCCATGTTACATCTTTCAGCCAGGATTCATCTTTCATTCTCCAGCCCAAGGCTGCTGCCGGGAAATAACCCCATCTGTTGGTTGGAGCAAACCTTGATGAACCATCCGCGCGGAAAGTAAGTGTGAGCAGATAGCGGTCCATGAGAGAATAATTGGCCCGGCCAAAGAAAGAGAGCATACGGCCGGGAGTACCTATACCGGAACTGTAGCCGTAGTAATTGGTGGCACCGGAGCTGGCCCTGTACTGATCCATCATGGCAAAAGCACGTTGGGCATCAAAGGAGGCCGGATAATAGTTTCCCCACATACTTGTACTCTCCGAGCCTGAATTTGAAACTTCCTGACCCGCAAGTACGGTTAATTTATTGTTTTTGCCGAGACCCTGCACTTCGTAATTCAAGGTATTGGCCCAACGCATACTCCAGCCTTCGGAAGAAGCGATGGTAGCATTACCGCCATAGGTTTTGACACCCAATGCATCGAAATAGTTGTTATAAACTGCTCCTGACCAGGTGTTTGACCTGTTCCAGTACGCTTTCAGACCAAGATCCGTGCGGAAAACCAATCCTTTGATAATATCCCAGTTCAAACTGGTATTTCCTGTCAAAGACCTTTCCCTGGTTTGGGGAGTGTAGTCCATAGTCCGGGCAACAGGGTTGTAAACATCCTGCAGACGTGTATCGTACAGTCCGAGAGAAGTGTTTTTTGTGTCGTCCAGTTCACCAAGCACGTCAGCGGTTGCTATCGGCCTGAACCAGTATGCAGTGGACAAAATCGAACCGGCACCGTTGGAGGTGGATTCGTTGCCGACTCTGTCAATATCTGTAAAACGGGTATCCAATGAAAGATTCACCTTCTCACCTAACTTCTCATCCAGTTTAATTGATGCATTGGTACGTTTGTAATAAGAATTTACCTTCATACCGTCCTCATTGATATGGTTCAGTGCAACAAGGAATTTTGTCCTTTCATTGCCACCGGTGATATTGATGTTATGGCTTTGGGAAAAGGATTGATTGTAGATTTCTTTTGAATAATCGTGGGAAGGCACATTTTTATAATGGTCAATCCCTGCGGCATTGTTGTAGGCAGCAGCCTGTGCGCCGATTGCCCATAATTTTTCCCATGCTGCGGCATAGGTGTCACTGATAGCCTTGGCATATCCCCAGTTGTAAGAGATGTAGTCGTAAGAATCCATGGTGGGTAAATACTTGGTAGGAGTATTCAGCTTCACATAACCATCGTAATTGATGGTCAGCCTTCCGCTTTTCCCGCTTTTGGTGGTAAGGATGATAACACCGTTGGCACCCCTGGCACCGTAAATGGCAGTGGAAGAAGCATCTTTCAATACATCTATGCTTTCAATCTGGTTGGACGGGATATCACTGATAGAGCTTACCGGAAATCCGTCTACAATAAAGAGCGGATCGTTGCTCTGCGAAATAGAACCACCACCGCGTACGCGGATCGAAATGGAAGCATCAGGACGTCCGTCCTGGGATATTACATTCACCCCGGGAAGCCGGCCTGCCAAAGCCTGCGCAACATTGGGAACAGGAATTGCTGTGAGTTGTTCCCCCCTGATGGATGACACTGAACCAGTCACATCCCGTCTTTTCTGCGTTCCGTAACCTACCGCAACCACCTCTTCAATTTGAAGGGTACTACTTTTTAACTGGTAGTTAATTACCTTCTGCCCGTTGATTTTGACCTCTTTGGTTTCGTAACCGATAAAGGAAAAAACCAGCACATCTTTCATCATATCACCTGGTGTGATGGTATACTGACCATCCATGTTGGTGATCACGCCGTTTGTTGTTCCTTTCACAACAACATTTACGCCTGGCATTGGCGTGTTTGTTTCATCAACCACTACACCGGTAACTTTTTGGGCGTACAGTTGAGCCGCCGTCAAAATTACAAACAGTGCCAAAAGGCTTACTTTTCCAATAAAACTTCTCTTCATTTTTACCCGGAAATAATTTGTCTTTTTAATGGCCGGATAGAACTCGCCGGAATAGCTTTTCCCAATGTTTTTGAATTGCTCGTTTGCTCGTTTCATCATAAAGAATTTTTGTTTGATTATTGATTTATTTTTGTTTACTGTATTCTATTGAGGCCATAATAAAAGGACCTACTCCTTTGGGGTCATTGGCCCTAACCAGCTCGTTGACATAATATTTATAAGAACCATCCCGGTAGGGATTTCCGCCCAGTCCGGCCACGGAGCAGCATTTAGTCAGGCTGATGGTACCATCCGGATTTTGCTGAATCAGCTGATCGATAATTCCACTGTATGCTTTCTCTGCAACTGCAAGGTAATCACCGGCTATATAGCCTTTGCGCACAGCTTTCAGCAAAGCATAGGCAAACATGGACGATGCGGTTGCTTCCAGGTAATTGTCTTCCTTCCCGCCCTGGTCCAACACCTGGTACCACAGGCCTGTCTTGGGCTCCTGGTATTTCCTGATCCCCGCTGCAACCTGGTTGAGTATCTCCAGTAATTTTGGCCGGCCGGCATGAGAAAGCGGAAGAAAATCGAGTACATCAACAAGGGCCATCGCATACCAGCCCTCTGCCCTTCCCCAGAAATTGGGAGAACACCCGGTTTCGGGATTGGCCCATTTCTGCTCTTTGCTTTCGTCCCATCCGTGGTAATTCAAACCTGTTTTCGGATCATACGTATGTTTGTGGACTACTGCAAACTGATTTACCACATCATCAAATATCGCGGGCTCATTGAAAACCTTAGCATACTGCGCATAAAAAGGAGCGCCCATGTAAAGTCCGTCAAGCCACATCTGATTGGGATAACGCTGCTTGTGCCAGAAGCCGCCTTCTGATGTGCGGGGCTGCGATTTTAACTGATTGCGCAAAAAAACAATGGTTTTCCGGTACCTTTCATCCTTGGTTTTTTCATACAACTCAAAAAGAAATTTACCGGAATTTACAGCGTCAATATTATGCTCCTCAATTTTGTACCCGGAAATCTCCCCTTTCGGGTCGATCAGTTTGTCGGCATACATCCTGGCATAATTAAAAAATGGCTCATTCTTGTTTTCATTCCAGACAAGCAGCATCGACTGGGCGATTAAACCCTGGGTATAATTCCAGACAGGGTTGGGATTAAAATCGACAGTCCACGGTTCCGGAAACTGTTTCATTTCTGATTCGGCCATTTTCACGGCCATTTCAGCACCATTTCCTTTTACTACCCGGGCCTGAACTGTGCCTGAATAAATCAGCAACAACAGTAGCGGGAAGCAGATCCCAATTTTCTTCATTTTATCCTTTTTAAGTTTTTTAGTTGTTCCAAAAATCTCTTTAAATTTAAATACTGGAAATAATCAGGAAAGTCAGAATGATCGTCAGAATAACAGTCATGGTTATTATCAACCAGTTCACCCTGGTTATTTTCCTGTTGATTTTTCCCATTTTTCTCCCGTTTAATTAGCGGTAAAATTACCACAACATAGCCTGGAAGAGGTAAGAAATCTTATCAAAGAGGAGGGTTAGACGTACCATGGGCAGGCAATACGTACCAAAAAGAGGGTGAAAATACAACGTCCTCAAATAGGTCTGGTATTTATGTATTTGAATAACAAATACATAAATATAATTTAATGGAAGGGGTTATTCTTTAGCCCGTGACGGGCCTTTTCAGCTAGATCTGTTCCCGCGAGTGTTTCTCAATGTACTCCGAAGCGCTCATATTGTACTCCTGGCGGAAGCACTTCCGGAAATGTGAAAGGTCTTTAAATCCGACTGCATAAGCAACTTCCGACACATTCATCTTTTGCTGGACCAGCATCTGGGCAGCTCTTTTCAACCGGATGTTCCGAACAAACTCTTTGACGGTCATTTCCGTCAAGGCATTCAATTTTCGGTACAACTGCATCCGGCTTACGCCGATCTCTAAGGCAAAGCGGTCGATGTCCAGATCGGGGTCTGAAATATTCTGTTCAACCACATCAATCGCCTTTTGCAGAAAGCGCTCATCAGGCGAACTGAGCAGCACATTCCTCGGCTGCAGCAACATCTCGCCGGAGTATTTTTGTTTGAGTGACTGTCTGACGGAGAGGATATTTTCAACTTTGGTCTGCAGAATGACCAAATCGAATGGCTTGGTGATGTAGTCGTCTGCACCCTGACTCAATCCTTCAATCTCATGTTCCCTTGAGCCAAGGGCTGTGAGCAGTAAAATCGGAATATGAGAGGTTCGCTCATCCTTTCTGATTTTGCGGCAAAATTCAAAGCCATCCATATCGGGCATCAAGACATCACTGATAATGATGTTGGGGATGGTCTTCAAGGCTATATTCCATCCCTCCAACCCATTTTTGGCCTCGAGAACCTGATACCCCTGAGAAAAATGCGATTTGATAAAATAACGCACATCGGCATTGTCATCCACCAAAAGCATGATCAGTTGTTCTGCATTGCTGAGCTCATTCGCAGGATCTTCAGAAAGTGATGGATGAATATTGTCTTGTGCCGGTTCTGACAAGGCAGGATCTTCAGAAGCACCGATTGACTTAAGATCTTCATATGGCAGCTGAACAGTAAATTTAGAACTTCTTCCCGGCTTACTTTTGACGAATATCTTTCCGTTGTGCAGCTTGACCAGCTCCCTGGTAAGTGCAAGACCAATTCCTGTTCCTGTCTGGGCTGAATTTTGATCCACCTGGAAGAACCTGTTGAAGATTTTTTCAATATTTGACTGTTCAATACCGATACCAGTATCTCTTACTGAAATTTCGATCATCCTATTCTCGGAAATTCCATCGGAAGTTTCATGATCTTCCGTATCAAAAACCAAAGAGATATTTACCGAGATCTTACCCCCTTTGCCTGTAAATTTGAAAGCATTGGACAAGAGATTGTTCATGATTTTGGCAATCTTATCCTCATCAAAATTGGCAACGATCTTTTTCTTCAATGAATTGAATTTAAGATCAATCTCCTTTTCTTCGGCAAATTTCGCAAACGAACTGACGATGTCGGCAATGAAAGATACCAGATCACCGCGTTTCAATACCAGTTTCAGGTTACCCGACTCCAGCTTCCTGAAATCGAGCAGCTGGTTGATTAACTGGTGAAGTTGATTGGCATTCCGGTGCATGACATCCAGGTGACCTTTTATTTCATTTTCAGGAATGGTGTTTTTTCTCAGTTTTTCGAGCGGACCAAGTATAAGTGTCAATGGTGTGCGGATCTCATGGGAAATATTGGTGTAGAACCGCAATTTCATCATGTCGAGTTCATGCAGTTTTTTCGCCTTGATCTTTTCAAAAACGAGGTTATGCTTCAGCTTTTCCCTGTTCTGAAGGAAAAAGATCAGCCAGTAAAATAATCCGAGAATGGTAAGGAAAATTGAGAGGCGGAACCACCAGGTCTGCCAGTAGGGCGGTAGTACGACGACGGTAAGCGAAGGTCCGATATTACTATCCTGCCGGTCAATGGAAACGGTCTTTACCCGGAATGTGTAACTTCCCGGATTGAGGTTGGTGTAGGTTGCCAGCCTTTTGTCGGAGGGTTCGTTCCAGTCTTGGTCAAAACCTTCCAGAAAAAAGGAGTACTGGATTCCCATGATATTGGCATAATCAAACGAAGCGAACTCGAGCGCCACAGAGTTCTGTTCGTATTTCAGGACAATTTTCTCAGTTTCAGAAATACACTTTGTCAGCACTTCGTCTTTATCCTTGCCAATGCGCACACTCTTGTTTAATATCTTCAGGTCGGTAAATACAATGGGAGCAGAATAATTTCCCGCTTTAATTTTAGCGGGATCAAATATATTGAACCCGGAAATGCCGCCGAACATCATTTCACCGGTAGGCAGTTTAAAGCCGGCCCCGTAGGTGAACTGGTCATTCTGAAAACCGTTTTTGGTTGAGAAATTATGAAAACGCTCCTTCTCCGGATCAAATTTTGACAGACCGTTGGTGGTACTGATCCATAAATAATGCTCATTGTCTTCCAATATCACCAGGGTTTGGTTGTTGGCCAGTCCGTTTTTTTCGTTGTAATACCGCATTACTCCTTTTTCTTTTGAAAAAAGGGCAATGCCATGCGTAAGTGTCGTTAGCCAGAACCGGTTTTTGGAATCCTCCATCATGTACTTGGTAGTCTCCTCAAATCTCAGCGTTTTCTGATCTTTCGGATTGTAGATGACCAACCTGTCGGCTCCAATCCACAAACAGTGGTCCAGGTCTTCTGCCATCCAGTTTACCTGCTGGCCATTTGCCAAACCGGAGTAATGAGTAAAACCGCCGGTCTGCGGATTGTATTTATCGACTCCCCGGGAAGTTCCAACCCAAATATCATTGTTGCTATCGAGCAGCAGCGACCATACCCGGTTATCCGACAAACTGTTGGGATTGGCCGGGTCATGCTTAAAATGGATAAAATTCCCGGTTTTGAGGTTGAAAACGTCCAAACCTCCAAGGTAGGTACCTATCCAGACATTGTTTTTGCCGTCGTCAAGAAATGCTTTTATGCATGTGCTTGAAAGTGAATTTGGATTGTTTTTTTGAGGTTCAAGGTAGGTGAAACGTCCTGTTTTCCTGTTCAGGATATTGATCCCTCCATTTTCTGTTCCGACCCAAATATCTCCCTTAGGGTCCATCCTGAAAGCGTAGATTTCACCGTTGTTCAGATACCGGTTATCGCCCGGCATTGATTTGTATCCCAGGATATTGATCCGCTCTTCAATCAACAGGTTCAATCCCTGACGGGTACCAATCCAGACATTGCCGTTTGCATCCCTGGAAATACACAACACCGAATTGTTTACGAGACTCTTGGGCTCGCGGTCATCGTGTGTATATTTAGCTATAGTCCCGTTTGATTTATCATAGAGATAGAGTCCACCCCTCGTACCAATCCAGTACTTTCCGTTTGGAGCCTTTGATATTGCACGGACTGTATTGGACCGTTCGTTTTCCGGGTCAATAATAATATGTTTTGCCTCGAGCGTGGAGGTATTGACAGTGTACATACCGCTGACATAGGTCCCAACCATAATAGTTCCATCATCGTCTGTGACTACCTCCCAAATTTCTTCGTTGATGCGTGATTCAGGAAGTTTCACCTTTTCAGCAAGGTTGGTTGAAGGAATATAAAGATACAATCCCCTATTTGTGCCAATCCAAATCCTGTCTGACACATCAGTCCTGATTACCCTGAAATATTCAGTAAAGTCAGTCAGATTGGAAGGTTTTACCTGGGTAATCCTACTTTCATTTTCTATCCTGTACAGATTTGTTACCGTCCCTACCCACAAATTCCCCTCTTTGTCTCCCTGAATAGAGGTTACGGACACATTTTTCAATATTGCAGGCGCCTGGTGGTAAAAGAGATGTTCGAAAGTCTCCTTTTCGCGGTTGAATTTATTGAGCCCGCCGTTTTCTGTACCAATCCATAACTGGCCTTTGTTGTCTTCATAAATTGTCCGGACCAGGTTTCCCTTTAAACTGGATGAATCTTCGGGATCATTTTTAAACACAGTAAAGCGGTAACCGTCAAACCGGCATACTCCCTGAGAGGTGCCAATCCAGATCCATCCTTTTTTATCCTGCAGAACACAGTGAATCTGGTTATTGGAGAGGCCCTGCTCCTGTGAGTAGAAATCAAAATTCAGGTTATTGACGACACCAATGGCACCTGATTTCTGAACCGACAGTGAATAAAATGGCAAAGACAGCAACAGCACCCCAAAAATCAATCTTCTCCTGCCGGAAAACTGCAGGCCAAAGTGCTTCATCAATGTCACAACCAATCTCATTTGTAAATATTTGCAGAAGGCACTAAAATACACATTTTTAGTTTCCAATGCAGAACCAATTTCTTCACTATCCTCAATCAGCAGGTGTTTTTGAATCGTTCCGCTAACGTCTCAACGATCGGCCAACATTTCTGTATTAGCAGATAAAGACGTAGCAACCTCAGGGACAAAATGTTTTGTTTATTCTTTGTATATATTAATAAAAATTGTCGAAAATGTAACCATATTTCAGTTACTTTTTTAACTTTGTATGATGGGAACGAAAGAAAAACTGGAGAAGCGATTTTTATCGATGCCAAAAGATTTTACTTACAACGAACTCAAACGGTTCCTTGGATATTTTGGTTATGATGAACTCCAGGGAGCCGGATCACGCGTTGTTTTTGAAAACAGTAAGACGGGACATAAGATAAAACTGCACAAACCACATCCCGGGAACTTGTTGAAACGTTACCAAATGGAATTAATTGAACTGGACTTAAAAGCAAAAGGGTTGATATGAAGGATATAATAACTTATAAAGAATTTATCGGTTCGGTACATTATAATGCCGATGATCGGATCTTTTACGGTAAAATTGAAGGAGTTTCTGATCTCGTCACTTTTGAAGGTGCCACAGTTGACGAACTGGAATCTGCATTTCATTATATGGTTGACCAGCACATTGCCGATTGTGAAAATGAAGGTAAGCCGGAAAGTAAATCGTACAAGGGGGTTTTTAATGTCAGGTTAAGTCCGGAACTTCATCAGAAGGCCGCAATGAAAGCAGTTTCAAAAGGTATTACCCTCAATCAGCTTGTTCGGAAAGCTATTATGAGGGAGATCGGCGGCAAGTAATTCAATTAACGAAAGTTGGTAAATATTCCATCGCAATAACTGCAAACTCCCTGATCAGTACCCATCCATACAACGCCTGCCTTGTCAATGACGATGCATAGCACATTATTGCTGTTTAACCCATCTTTTTCAGTAAAGGAAGTCCATAAAGAACCATCAAAAACAGCTATCCCACCTCTCGTTCCAAACCAGAGTTTGCCGCTCTTATCAATGGCAATTGCTTGCACGTAATTATTTATCAATCCATTATGAGTTGAATAAACCGTCCAGTCCACCAGTGTTTTGTTTCCTGCATGCCGGGCAACTCCCCTGTCTGTTCCAAACCATTGGGTACCATCCGGAGTAATGCAAATACTCAGAACTTTATCCGACGGCATATCAATGGATCCCCATCTTGCATAATCTGAAGCCCCTGAAATCGCATCCACATCATTTCTGAACAGCCTTGTTACCCCGGCGCCATCTGTTGCCACATAAAGAGAATCACCTCCGGGGCTGGCTGCCATTGCCGTTATTGGAAAATCTCTGAACATGCCTTCAGGATATTTCCGCTGGTAAGCGATTTTAAGCCATTTATCCTTGTAGAAAGCCGAAACTCCTTTGTCTGTTCCAATCCAGCGCAAACTGCTCTTTCCGATAGCAACCGAAAAGACATTATCGCTCAAAATACCGGAATTGTCAGTATAATAGGATGTTGCACCTGAAACAGCATCAACAGGCAATGAAGCTACTGTTGCCCCTTGTGGCGTGGCAAACCACAATTCCCGGCCATAAGGAGAGATGTCAAATGCGATATTTTTCAGGTTGCCTGTTGGAATTTTATGGTTTTTATCGTGAATCTTCCACGTTGTGCCTTCAAAACTGACAATTCCTGTTTCGGTCAGAAACCATTTGGTATTTTGATCATCGACAACAGCCGAATAAAATGATTTGGCTAAAATTCCCTTGTCAAAGGATAAGAGGACAGATTTGCCCCTGACATTTGATGAACTTGATTTGACCAGTGTATCCGGAATGGAAACCAGTTCAATCCCATTGGCTGTTCCCAGGTTACGGGAGTACTGTTTCTTTTCAGGATTGTTCCAATGTTCATGCGTACCTAAACTGGCCAATGGTTTCCCGCTGTTATCCGGATCATAGGAGATTCCTTCCGGCCAGTTTTCAGCATCTGCTGCCTGGTGAAGGTAATCATCGACGCCAACCCAGTTTGGAGCGTTTTCGGGAACATTGTTTAGCGCATTGTGACTATTTGTACCGTTCCATTCCGTTCTGAGAAAATCAAAGCAAACGGATTCCAGAGCTACCTGATCCTGCGAGAGGAAGACTGAATTACTCCAGTCATTGTTAAATGGAGACATGAAATACTTTACCGGCCTCTTTGTTTCACTTCCGCCGCCGCCAAATAAACCGTCTACCATGTAAAGCAAGGTGTTTTTTCCCAGGTATTTGCTGCCCATGAGATCCACAAGCGCCCGGTACTTATGATACCCGCCGTTGCCCGGAATACCTCCCCTGGGCGCGATCAATGAAGAGTGCAAATGACTTGCCGTAGGACTTGCCAGCGAACCAAAATGATTTTTAGCTGTCAGTGATATCCCGGCAATGGCATGAGGTTTCAGGTTGGCTGCATTAATCAGGTAATCAGCCGTTTCAATTACATCAAAAAGCTTATCCGCCTGAGACTTATCAGAATAAAATAAAAGATCATTTGTGGTTGGATGGATGAGTGTACGCCCATGCATGGTCGAAAACTTATCGATGTAAACGACTTTGGGAAATTCCGAAAACCATACATCATAATTGTGCCCGTAGATGTCAGTCATCGGATCGCCAACCGCAATATCTGACTGGTTTATACCCAGTTCGTTTACAAGTTCCCTCAATATTTCCAGCACAAGATAGGGGCCGGTCTCTGTTGGTCCAAAACTTTCCCTCCTTCTCGTTTCCTCCGGTTTCAATGTTGCGGGGTAATAGTATCCCTTGTCCTTATCTTCCTCGGACAATAACCACCTTGAAGTCCCCTGGTTTATTTTAACAAAAATCTTCTCACCCTTCGTGTAACCAACATTTTTCCGGCGTTTGTTGTTGTTAAAATAACGGAACAAAAGGTCCCATGAATCAGAAACTGTTGCTTTGCCGGTAAGTTTGACAAGGGCACTGCGGAACATCTGTCCAACCACTTTCCCATTGGTATTTTCAGGTTTCCAGTACCAGTCAAGGGTTTCAAAAGAAGTTGTGCAGTTTTCGTTGGTAGCCTTCGGATCCCAAACCCATACCACCCTGCCGGGATTTACGCCCAATGCCTTACCGATTGGTTGGTTTGGCCCGTCCTCCGGACCGGTTGCGGCAGAACCGGCACCAAATGAATGCTGCACATTATTTGTAACGGAAATCATTAACCCGACCAGTGCCAAAAGTATAAAAGTACCTGCGGCAAAATATCTCCTGCGTGAGAAACTCAGTCGTACCCTTTTGATTGCCAATGATATTCCGCTAATTGAAAGCAGATAAATAACAAATCCTGACATAAACGGAGCTGCTGCCTGCATGCACGGATATCCGGCACGGGATGGTTTTGGAATGACCCTGATTAAAAACCAAATGGTTGAGACAATACCCATCAGAAAGAGCAACAGCTTTGGAGGCAGATGATGAACTTTCAACCAATCCCTGATTTTACCCAATTTTCCCTTCAACCTGGAAATGTCAAACTTACTTCTTTCCATGCGGATACAATTATGGCCTTATGATCGTTCCGTCACGTTTGCGGACTGTCCAATTTCCGGCATTATTGGAAATCGGATATTTTGCCGCCATCTTTTCGTTGATATCTATTCCAAGACCAGGTAACTCATTCGCATATATATAGCCATTTTTCTTGGTGCAGCATCCGGGGAACAACTCACGCAGGAAATCCGAAAAAACTCCTCCCTGCTCCTGCAGCCCGAAATTCCAGGTAGCGAGGTCCATGTGAGCCTGGGCTGAATGTCCTACCGGGGATACGTCGCCCGGACCGTGCCATACTGTTTTTACATTAAACCACTCACCTAACCTGGCAACTTTCATAGCAGGTGATATACCTCCAATCTGCGAAACATGGATGCGTATGTAATCAAAATAATGATTGACCATTGGCTGTACGAATTCATTGACATTGTTAAACAGCTCACCCATCGCGAAAGGTACTGTTGTGCTTTCACGAAGCTGTTTCCACCAATGGGTATTTTCGGGAGACAGCGGATCTTCAATGAAGAAGGGACGATATTCCTCCAGTTTTCGGCAGACGTTAATCACATCCATCGGTTGGCAACGTTCGTGCATATCATGACACAATTCAACTTCTTCCCCGCATCTCTTCCTAACTACTTCAAACATTTTGGGAACATCTCTCAAATAGGCTTTATCGTCCATAAAACTGTCATTTGACTTGCCAAATCCCTCATTCCTGAAGTCAGGGTTCTTACCAATGCTGCCAACTCCGCCATATGCACCATTCTGAATCCTGACATGGCGCTGGCCCGCTTCCATCTCTTTCAGGACAAGCTCAGCTGTTTCTTCATGCGTCTTGCCGCTTACAGAAGTGTAAGTATCAACGCCAAACCTGCATTTACCGCCCAACAGCTGGTATACAGGCATATTGGCACGTTTGCCTTTTATATCCCATAATGCCTGATCCAGGCCGCTCAGACCATTGTTCAATACAGGCCCGTTACGCCAGTAGGAACTGACATAAGCAGATTGCCACATATCTTCAATATTATCTGCATCTCTTCCGGTAGCGAACTCATTCAGGTAACGATCGATACCGGTAACCACGGCCTCCGCCCGCTGGGTGAAGGTAGCACAGCCCAATCCGTATAATCCGGGTTCAGATGTTTCGACCTTCACTAAAACAAGATTTGAGCCCCTTCCATCAGGTGATGATTTTACACCGATGGCCTTTACACTTTTGATCTTTAGCGGGGGCAAACCGGCAGGTGGTTTCTGCAACTTCTCCTGTTGTCCGGCCTGAGCTTCGGACATGTTTCCGAAGCTTCCTGATAAAAAGGCGGCTGAGCCAAGTCCAAGCATTTTAAGGGCATCCCGACGCCCGTTACCATCTTTCTGCTCTTTTTCATTCATTTTTTTAAATATTTAGTTTATTTTACTTCGTTTAGTTTTAATGAACAATAGTGCCGTAAAAAAATATTTGTCTTTTGCATTTCACAATGGCTATTCTATTGGAATTTCATAAAAGTAGTAGCGTATTTCCCACTTGTATTCCTTCCCCGGATCTACTTTAATATGAATGTATGGTTCCGGACAATAAGTAGTTGAAGAGCTCCAAAAGGCCATCCGCTCAATAGGTTGATCACTCATAATTCTGACACCTGCACCGGATTTGTGGTTCTCAATCCGAAAATCATAATCCTTATGTTCTTTCCCAAATCCAAGTAATGTAGGAATATATACAATCTCTTTATCAATTAAGTCTTGTAAATAATTGATCTCTTTCCCATTGACCACGGCAAGGGTACCTATCCCCTTACCTGTTCCACTTACTTCAAAAGGAAACTTTATTTTTATCGCTGTCCCGGTAGGTTGTTTGTCGATCACGAAAAAATTGTGATCATAAACATTTGTTTCAATGACTTTATTCCCGCTATTTTTTAAACTATGTTCCAGGACTAACTGCGGCTTCCCTTTTATTAATCTGACAGTTTTGGAATAAACATACGAAAACCCGGAGACATCTTTCAACTCATGCCTGAATTCCACCTGGTCATTCTGCTTTTTCACCGTCCATTTACCCGGGTTGGCAATTTCGTATAGAATAAATGAGGAATAAGGTTTATCATCAGGTTTTAATAGTGTTCCAACTCCAATCTTTAAAAAACTATCACCTGCTTTGGCGTCATCATATCCGATTGGATTAAATTCTTCTACCGGACCGGTTACGGCATCATGCACTTTGGGATCATAGGTTTTAAACCATTGTCCGAAATAACTATGTCCTTTATATTCAAGACTTTCTATTAACCCTGACCAATCAAAGCGGGTAGCCTGGTAATATCCGGTTTTAGCATCCGGCAACAGCAGTTTAGCTTTTACCATGCCATTTGAAATTTCGGCTTGAGGAAAATTAACCAAAAGGAATGCCTGACAGGAAAACCCAATTAACATGAAATAAAAAACAGTTGATCTCTTCATGAATTTATTTATTTAGTGCTTCATTTTCCTGAATTCTTCCAAAATTGTCATTTTCCTCTTTCGGAGGTCTACTTCGCCACCAACTGGCCAGGGCCGAACCTGTCACATTCATCAACGGGCCAAATATGGCAGGTGCAAGTCCGACTGTTGCAATTTTTCCCATTTGAAGCGCTAAACCGGAGGCGAGTCCGCCATTCTGCATACCCACTTCAAATGCAACTGTGCGCCGGTCTTTTTCAGGCATACCAAAAGCCCAGGAAACCCCGTATCCTAAAATATAACCTGTAACATTATGAAGTATGCTGGTAATCATGAGGAGCGCACCGACTTTCAGCAGGCTGTCACGGCCCGTAGCGGTAATGATGGTAATGATGATGGCAATTCCTACCATTGAAACCAGCGAAAGTATTTTTCCCATTAATTGTTTGTCATCTTTAATAAGATGACGAAGCAACAGCGCTCCGACTATCGGAAGGAAATAAAACCAACTCATTGACTTAATCATAGCAACCAGGAATCCTGAAATATCGGCTTGCTTTGCCTTCATAAAAACCAAATTTGTCAGAATGATGATGACAAAAAAGATTGTTAACTGGATCACTTTCGAACGCAGCTTTTCTTTTCCTGAATTGAATAAATTGAAAATAAAACCGGCTACAATCGGAAGAATGATCATATTTAAGATATCGAGCATCATGCTCCAAAAATTAACCTCGATAAATTGTCCGCCTAACAGCTTCATTAACAAAGGGGTGACAAACGGCGAGAGAAGTGTTGAGATGGCTCCGATGGTAACCGCTAAAGCAAGATTGGCATGAGCGATGTATGACATTACGTTGGAAGCTAGTCCACTCGGAACACAGCCGATCAGAATAATCCCTGCAGCTATTTCGGGAGGAAAATTAAAAATCCGGGAAATGAAAAAAGCAACCAGCGGCATGATGATGTAATGTGCTCCAACGCCAATAATTACCCCTTTGGGCATTTTTATTACTCCTGTAAAATCGTTCATGCTCATTTGTGACCCCATTCCGAACATGATTACCTGCAAGAGGGGGACAATCAGCAATTTCAACTGAAAGTTGCCAACCGAGATTAAGTATTGGGGATAGAACATCGAAAAAGCTACGCAGGCAAAAATCCAAATGGTAAAAGAGAACCCTTTGGCTGCTTTGAATCCCCTGACCGCTATGGCAAGGGATATAAAAAAAGCTACGATGTAAGGTCCGGTATCGCCAAGATTCCCGGACAAAATAAAGAGAAGCGAGACGATCAAAAATATTGCAGTTATTGCGACTGCCGCACTGTAGACATTGATTTTTTTCATTCTTTAAAAGTTAACTCCAGAGTCTGTCGTGTGATCGTTTATCATTCCATTCAGGAGTTGGTTCAAAATAACCTTTGGAACCCGGATGTAAGTGTTTTTTCATTTCTTCATCGTTCAGTTCGATGCCTAACCCCGGGGCATCGGTCGGAACATTTGCAAAGCCCTTGGTGATCATAGGTTCCGTTCCCACCATTTTTACAAGGTTTCCCCACCACGGAGCGTCGACACTATGGTGTTCAAGTGCGAGAAAATTCTGGGTTGCTGCCGCACAGTGGACATTGGCCATAAAGCAAATGGGGGAACCGGCCATGTGCATAGCCATGGCAACACCGCTTTCTTCGGCATAATCGCCGATTTTTTTGGTTTCAAGGAGTCCTCCTGAAGTACCGAGATCAGGTTGAATGATGTCAACAGCCCTTGCATCCAGCAAAGGCTTGAATCCACCTTTCAGGCAATAAATATCTTCACCGGTGGCTATTGGTGTTTCGAGCGCATCGGATAATGTTTTATTCTGGTCTGTGTAGAACCAGGGTACCATATCTTCCAGCCAGGCAAGCCGGTATTTGTCCATTGCTTTACCGAAACGGATCGCATTATTTACATCAAAATGTCCGAAATGGTCGGCACAAAGCGGCATTTCATAGCCAACCGCATTGCGGACATCCTCAACATATTCTGTCAGTGCGGCCAGTCCTTTCTCGGTAATCTGAACCTGGGTGAAAGGGTGTAAGGTATTGCCGTAACTCATGTAATTCCTGAGGTCATACTGGCCGGAGGCACCATCCCAGAATTTGGTATTAACGAGCATATCGGGCTTATTGGCAACAACATGAATGCCAAGATCCATCTTGAGCCAGGTAAAGCCCTGTTCTTCAACCCTTCTTTTCATCGTCTGTGCGAATGCCACAGGATCTTTTGCCCCCGGCGTATCTGCATACAACCTGATTTTATCACGGTATCTTCCTCCAAGCAATTGCCAGGCAGGAACACCATAGGCTTTCCCGCACAAATCCCACAGAGCCATTTCAACAGCGCAGACGCCGCCACCCTGGCGTCCATGGTAACCATATTGCCTGATTATTTTAAACAACATTTCCACATTGCACGGGTTCAGCCCCAGGATCCTGCTTTTCAGGAAGAGTGCATAACGTTCATCAGCTCCGTCCCTTACTTCGCCCAAACCATAGATTCCCTGGTTGGTATCGATACGGATGATGGCCGATCGCCCCACATTCCCGATTACGGCAACGCGCATATCAGTTATCTTAAGTTCAGACGGGCTTGATGAGCGCTGAACATTTGAGGTAGTCCGGGCAATTGTATCTTCAACTGACAAGTTCATCAAACCTCCCAGCGCGACACCTCCAAGCGCAGCCTTTTTAAGAAAATTACGACGGTTACCGGATGTGAACGGATCTGCAATTTCTGCCATCATTGCTTCTTTCCCGGCACTTTCCTGCTTCCTTGTTGCATCAGCAATTTGCTGCAAAACACTTTTCATCATTGCTAAAACTTAGTAATTTCTCTCTTTCAGGTAATTATCCAATTCTTCTTTTGTCATCGGTAATTTGCCGGGGTACTTGCCCAGCCAATCCAGGAAATCTTTTTTGATCTCTTCCGACCACTCACTGTCTATCTGTCCTGCCAGATATTTCTTTTCCCTTAACCGCTGATGACCGAACTGGTCGCGAAGGGCCGTAACTTCTGATGTCAAAACAAGATTCTCGACCAGGTATGCCGGAATGAATATCACACCATATTTTTTAGCCAGAACTACATCTCCGGGCAAAACGGTAGCGCGACCAACCCGTATCGGAGCATTGATGGAGGTAAGCATCATTTGCTGAATGTAAGAAGGATCTGCACCTTTGATCCAGCCATTAAAGCCTTTGATTTCAGATAATCCTTCCTGGTCCCTGACAGAACCGTAAAAAATCACACCTCTTTGCGATTTGGCATAAATCGAGTTCCCAAGGTTATCCCCGATGAGCGTACCATCTGCTATTTTTCCATAACTATCAGCCACATAAACATCGCCTGGCAGCAACATGTCTATCGGCCATGAATTGGTACCTCCCTTTTGTGCCCTGTTTTCTGCTTTGCCCTGTTCTTTCACCTGTTTTTCAAGATCGGGCCTGAGCGGCATGTATTGAGCCGTTACCACCCGGCCTGTCATCGATTCATTGGGATTAATAATGGTCCAGTCACCTTCAAACTGGTTCATAAAACCTTTGTTGCGCAGTACACCCCATGCTTCCTCAATTGAAATATTCTTTAACCTTTCGAGGATGGCGTCAGACACTTTTGGCCTGCCATCCGGAAGCCGTTCCCCTTTCCACTCTGCTGTCAAAGCTTTAATGTATTCGGGTGACGAACCAACACGTTGTGCTACAGAATAAAACGAGCACAAAACAAATGGTAAAAAAAAGAACAATACTTTTTTCATAATATCCGGTTTAAATTGATTTTCTTCTTTCCTTACTCACAGATTCAGCCAGACCACGAATGTAACCAGTTGCATACAGATTGCCTAAAGTCATATAACCCGGACGCTCATTGGTCTCTCCAGCCATTGTCGGGACGTGGTCAGGTCTCAGCGGGCCGTCAAACCCGATCTCATAATAGGCTTTCATGGCTTCGTACATGTCAATCTGCCCTTCATCATGGAAGCATTCGGTGAACTTTGTGCTGGGCACGACTCCGCTCAAATCCTGCACGCTTCTGAAATGGACAAAACTGATCACATCTTTACCCCATCTCCTTACCAGGGAAGGGATGTCTGCACCCATCAATGAAAAGTTTCCCTGGCACATGGTAACACCGCTGAATTTACTCGGCACCAGTTTAAGCATCCTGTCGAAATTTTCGACTGAATTCATGATGCGTGAAATCCCCTGGATATTATCTACCTGCGGATCATCGGGATGCAATGAAAGCTTCATCTCTATCTTTTCGGCTTCCGGTACAACCGCTTTGAGAAAATATTCAAGGTTCTTCCACAAGCTCTCTTTTGAAACTTCTCCATAGTCTGTCAATGGCTTTCCTTTCATCGCTTCATAATCAAATGCCGTTACCAACGCCCCGCCTCTTCCCGGTCGGTCCATTTGGGTACGGGCCCAGCTGATAACCGGCATCCAGTTGTAGCAGATGATATCAACATCACCATATTTTTTCAAATTTCTCATAAAGGTGATAAAATTCGAAATCTCTTCGTCTCTGCCCGGCAAGCCAAGCTTTGTAAGGGTTCCGAGCGAAGGAGGCCCCTCAACTACCGTCCATTTTATTCCCTCTTTTGCCCATATTTCTTTTGTTGCAATAATGGCCTTTGGATCCCAGGCTTTAACATCCGGCATTCTTTCCACACCTGAAACTGCATGAAGGATACCCATTTGTCTTGCAAAAGGGACTTTGGGTGAGGTCGGACCCATCATAAATGCAAATTTGATACCTGCATCTTTGACATATGGCTTTGTTGAACCGGCTTTTTTCCCTTCAGCAGAAGAGACCGGCATGGCTGAGCTGATACTGCCGACAGACATGACGGCTGCCAGTGAAGCGCCTTTTTTGATGAAATCCCTGCGGTTTTTTAGCATTGTTACTTCTATTGGTTATCGTAGTTTAATGGTAGTTCCCTATACTTCAACTTGTTGCTTGCGTTTTCAACCAATCCTATTAAAAAGCATCAATACTTACCCGCAAAATCATCTGCATAGCGGTTAATTTCAGCATCAGTTAAAAGGATGCCGGAACTGATGATAATCCGGTATCTCAATATTAATGATTTCCCGGCAGGAATGGTATAGTTCAATTCTGCTTTCCCATTGGTAAAATCCTTTGCACCGAACGGATTGGCCGAAAACAGCCCGTAGCCCCGGGCATGCCAATAGGTTGGGTAGCTTAAATTCGCGGGGTGGTCGCAGATTACCAGTGAAATATTCTCGTCACCTATACTTCCGTATAGGTTCATCCATTTTGCCCGGGTACCCCAAACAGCCTCACCGACAACTCCTTCGCTGCTTCTGAAGTTTCCGGTAATTCCTTTATTGGTCATTGCTTTAACGGTCGTTGGATTACCCTTTGCATCCGTGAGGATTACATCATCTTTCGATGGTAATTCAAGTTGCCGTGCAACACGAATGCCAAAACTGCCCTCTTTTGTATCTTTAAACAATACGGCCCCTCCGGTGGCTGTCAGCGTGGAAATTCTGTCGATAATACGGATGGAAGCTTTGGCAATAAAGTGCAGCTCTGTCTTTTCCGCAAGAAGTTCTTTCCCTGCCGGATCATTCCAGCTTGATTTGGTAATCAGAACACCTTCTCCGTTTCCATCTGACATTTTCTCAATGGCCAGGTGTTTTATCACTCCCCCTTCGGGATTTTTACTCCCGGTGGATCCATTACCCCAGAAATCATATCCATTCACATTGCCGTAATTAAACCAGTTGCCCACCTGGTGAATATGATCCCGCCGCTCGCCTTCCCTGGGTTTTAGCGGGAATCCGCGTGTAACCGGTGTACTGTTTGCGCTAAGAATCGGGTAAAGTATTGGCTTGTATACATTATCCGGCCAGCAATAGGCAGTAAAGAGCTTTCCCCCGACATTTACATCAACCCTTTGGCCGTCTTCAGATTTAACAAAAGTCACCTTTAACCCCTTTTCATTTTGATTTTGCGGGTTGGATTTTTGTCCGAAAGCAGAAAAAAACATTACAGCTGACAACACCAATAAAATTGCTTGTTTCTTCATGTTTTCTATTTGTTATTGATTACATACGGGATCATTCTCCTAAACTGCATCAGGAATTACAAAAGGAGCGCGGTATTGCCGTGTAAGCAACCTGTCGGCTTCAGTGTCATTGACAAACTTCATCTTTACCGGATCGAATTCGAGCGTTCGTCCCAGCCTGTATGAAATATTGCCGAGATGCATGACGGCACAGGAATAAAACCCCTCACGAATATCTCCGTGAGCCAATTTCTGATCATTTGCACGGATCGCGTTAATAAAATCCGCATAATGATCTCCAAGGCCACTGCCGCTTTCCCCTGGTGTGCGGTCTTTCCCGTAATATACCTGCCACTCGTTGACATTCTTCGTCATAAATCCTTTCGAGCCAAAGAACAGGTTTCCCACGGTGTTGTCGGCGCTGACCATGTAGGTATTGTCTTTTGCCGGGTTCTCATTCTTGATTCCTTCACGGTTGGTGATCCAATGCCGCACTTCAAACTGAAGCATTTTCTTTTCATCACCTCCGCCATCGGCATTTGGAAACTCAAAGAGTGCGACCAGATCGTTTGGTGTTTGCTGGTCGTCATTAAACATGAAATGGCCTCCCATGGTACTTATTTTTTCGGGAAGTGTGACCCCGAGTCCCCAGCGTGCTATATCCATCTCGTGAACCCCCTGATTTCCCATATCACCGTTCCCGTAATCCCAATTCCAATGCCAGTTGTAATGAAAACGGTTTTTTGAGAATGGACGTTTAGGGGCGGGGCCCAGCCAAAGGTCGTAATCCACTCCGGCCGGAACAGGCTCGTCGGGCGTTTTTCCGATGGTATCGCGCCATTTGTAGCAAAGCCCCTTTGCCATGTAAACTTCCCCCAACTTTCCGGCGTGCAAATATTCAGCCATGCCTGTTGCACATGGGTTGCTCCTTTGCTCGGCGCCATCCTGAACAATCAAATTATATTTTTCGGCAGCCTCAACCAATTTACGTCCTTCGTAAAAATTGTGACAACATGGTTTCTCCACCGAGACATGTTTACCTGCCTGCAACGCCCATATCGAAGCCAGCGCATGCCAGTGATTCGGCGTAACGACCGATACAGCATCAATATCTTTGTCTTCGTAGAGTTTTCTCATATCGGTGTAAATCTTCGGATTGGGCAATCCCTTTTTAGTGAACCGATTCTTAATAATTTCATTAAAAAGATTGCTGTCAACATCACAAAGTGCAGCAACCCTCACATTTTCGAGCGCTGAATAACCTTGAATGTGATTCTGCCCCTGTCCACGAATCCCGACAACTGCTACATTGACACGGTCATTGGCTCCAATGATTGAAGCATACGATTTGGGACTGAATCCCATGCCGCCGATGGCAATACCGGTAGTTCCCAATACGCTCCCCTTAATAAAAGTTCTTCGTTTTGTCATCTCTTTAAATTATATATAAAGCATTACGCTTTGTAAGTTTAGCTTTCTCAGTTATTCCGCTGTTAAACTTTGCCAACGTTATACAGGTTGAATTTACCAAAAATAACAGTGCTTTCTGAGTGGATATACGATTCGTGTTTAATTAGCGCTAATACAAATATAGTTTTAAAACGTTTCAAACTGACGGGAGAACCAATCGTGATCCAATCAGTCAATTCCAATTTATCTCTTTAAAAGCCAGGGCAAATAGTTTTCACGATGGATTTGGGCAAATGTTGCGGCAGGATAAGCTTCGGCAAAAGCATGTGGGATTTTCAGCTTTTTTTCTGAGAATTTAAGTTCAAAGGCTGAGACACCTGATTTATCCACTTGTATCAGGTCGACTTCCTGACCATCATAGGTTCTCCAAAAGTAATGTTCAACCGGTAAGACATTGAAATTCTTGTTTTTGATACATTCAGAAATCAAATAACTCTCCCAAAGCTGACCGAAATCCTGACGCAAGGCCAAAGGGCTAAAATTAGATATCAATGCGTTTCGGATGCCATTGTCGAAAAAATACCATTTCCCTGCTTTGGTAACTTCTTTTCTTAAATTCCCGGAGTAGGCACCCAAACGATGGATGACAAAAACTTTGGAAAGCAAATCCAAGTATTTCTCGACCGTATTCTTACTCATGGACAATTGTTTGCCCAATTCGTCGTGGGAGACCAAATTTCCCGTTTGATACGCTATCAGTTTCAAAAGTTCAAGCATTTTACTGGAATTCCGAATTCCTTCGATGGCTAACACATCCTTCAACAGGTAAGCATTCACCATGTCTTTTAGGTAATCCGCTTTGTCATTCTCATTATCCATCATTTCAACTTCAGGA
>JBBQHB010000071.1:0-28802 GCA_038323575.1 Bacteroidales bacterium
AAATTAAGCGATACACTGGCAAAGGCCAACCTGGCCGGAACATTGGCAAATGTGAATAATGTATTGGCAAGAATGGAAACCATTACCACAAAAATAGATAATGGTCAAGGATCCATTGGATTGCTGATTAACGATAAGAAACTTTACGACAACCTGGACAAATCAGCTGCACAACTTAATTCGCTGATTACTGACATGAAACTCAATCCTTACCGGTATGTGAATTTTTCAGTATTCCCGCCGTCGAAAAAGAGGATGATTTATTCTCCTGATACTTTGAAGTAGACTGAGAGAATGTGGGACTGGGAGACTGGGAGACTGGGAGACTGGGGGACTGGGAGACTGGGGGACTGGGATACTAGGGGACTGGGGGACTGGGAGACTGGGGGACTGGAGAGCAATGGAGAGTGGGGGATTTGGATTTTTGGTTTAAATGTGTTATATTTATGATAAAGCAGTGAAATGACTGAAATTGCAAATCTAATAACTCAGAATCATGAAAATTCGTTCGCACAAAGACCTGATTGTTTTCAAATCTTCATATGATCTGGCACTGCAAATTCATAACATGTCAAAGTGTTTTCCTCCTGAAGAAAAATTTTCTTTAACAGATCAGATAAGAAGAAGTTCACGTTCAGTCGCAACGAATATTGCTGAAGCTTTCAGAAAACGCAGATATCCCAAATCATTTATTTCAAAATTATCAGATAGTGAAGGTGAGGCGGCAGAAACTCAGGTGTGGCTTAGTTTTGCTGTATCATTTGGCTATCTGGATGAACAGTTTATTCAAGAATTAGATGAAAAATACGATCTTCTTGAAAAACAAATTATCACAATGATTCAAAGTCCCGAAAAGTGGTCAACCTAACCACTCCCCGAGTCTCCCGGTCTCATAGTCTCCCAGTCCCCTAGTCTCCCAGTCCCCTGGTCCCCTGGTTCCAAAGTCTTGGCTCAATTTTCCCCAAAGAAATCACTAACTTTGCACCCGCGCAGACCGTTCTGTCGCCCTGCATAGCGGGGAGGAAAGTCCGGGCAACAAAGGGCACCATGTTTCCTAACGGGAAGGCGGGCGAAAGTTCGCAGTAGTGTAACAGAAAATAACCGTCCCGGCTTCGGTCGGGATAAGGGTGAAAAGGCGGGGTAAGAGCCCACCGGTGCCCGTGGTGACACGGGCAGCCGTACATCTCATGGGTTGTAAGGCCAAATATACTGTAAGTCCGAAAGGAAGGGAGCTGCCCGCTCCCGAACGGCTCTCCGGAGCCAACCTTACAGGGGGTAGGCTGCAGGAGGCAGGTGGTGACATCCGTCCCAGATCAATGACAGAATGCAAAACAGAACCCGGCTTACAGGTCTGCGTTTTTTTAATTAAAAGAATAGCCCCGAATTTCTTCAGGGCTATTCTTTGCCTTTTTTATTTTGGACTCCAGTTAAAGAAGCGCATCAATTTTAGCGGCAAGGATTGTTTTGGGAACAGCACCTACCTGTTTGTCGGCAATATCTCCGCCTTTAAAAAACAGGATGGTGGGGATGTTGCGAATCCCAAATTTGGCTGCCGTACCCGGATTAGAGTCTACATCCATCTTGGTAATCACAGCACGATCCTTGTAATCATCTGCGAGTTCGGACACCAACGGACCAATCATCCGGCAGGGGCCGCACCATTCTGCCCAAAAATCCACCAAAACGGGTTTGTCAGATTGAAGGACAATCTCCTCAAAATTTGCATCAGTAACTTCAATGGTCATGATAAATATTTTAAAATTGAATTAATGTTCGAGCTCACAAAGGTATAAAATTACAAATTTAATTGATAAAAAAGTTTATTAATGCGTGATTTTGTAAATAGCTTTTCAATTCGGGCGACAGGGTAACGCTCTTTGTCCTTGAAAACATCTGCACGCGCATATCGGTTTCCGTGTCTTTCAGGTTAAAGCGAAGGGTCGTTTTTCCCAGGTTACCTGAGAGCACTTTTTCAAGTTCACTGATGATCTCTTCTTCCAATTTGTCGACCGGTATCTCCAGCGTCAGGTTTTCTGCCCTGGCTGCCAGGTCTTCCAATAACTCCATTTTTAAGGGTTTGAATTCGTACTCGTTTCCCCCGTTCCAACGTTCTGAAACCCTGCCTTTGACCAGCAGGAACAATCCCTTTTTGCAGAATTTGCTCAATGAGACATAATCACTGCCAAAAAGCATAATTTTCAAAGATCCGTTGTAATCGGTCAGCGTCATGCTGGCAAAATTCTTTCCGGTTTTGGAGATTCCCTCCTGCGCCTCCGTCACAATCCCGGAAAGTGTAATCTCCCTGTTCTTGTAGGAAGGCAAATCGTTGCTCAGGTCAGAAAGTGTGACCCCTTTGGTACAGAAACTGTTGATTTCCATCCTGTAATCATCCAGCGGATGGGCAGAAAGATAGATACCAATCAGGTTCTTTTCCTTTTCCAGCGCAACAATGGGCGGCCATTCAGGCACATTTGGTATGACCGGCAGTTTGATGGATATGGGCTGAACATCGCCAAAAAGATTGGCCATGGATCCCGATTTCTCACTCTGTATCTTGTTTCCGTACCTGATTAATGCCTCGATGAAAGTGGATCCGTCGCCCGTATCAGCGAAGAATTGTGCCCTGTTCATTCCCGGAAAGCTGTCGAAGGCGCCTGCCATCGCCAGCCCCTCCATATTTTTCTTGTTGGAAGATTGAAGGTTGACCCGCTCGACCAAATCAAAAATACTTTTGAATTCGCCATGCTCGTCTCTCTCCTTCAGGATATCAGCCACGGCTCCTGCCCCGACTCCTTTGATCGCTGTCAGGCCGAAACGCAATGCCCCGTTCTTATTAACAAAGAAGGAAGCCCGCGATTCATTGACATCCGGCCCCAATACTTTCATGTTCATGTGGGTACACTCTTCCATGAAAAGTGAGATCTTGTCGGAGTTGGAAAGATTGCAGCTCAACACTGCCGCCATAAACTCGGAGGGATAGTGTGCTTTCAGGTAGCCGGTCTGGTAGGCGATGAAAGCATAACAGACGGAGTGTGATTTGTTAAACGCATAGGAGGCAAAAGACTCCCAATCCTTCCAGATTTTCTCTGTCAGGGCGTCCGGCTGTTTGCTTATCTCCTTGCATCCTTCCACAAACTGAATATTCTTTTTGCACCCCTCTTTGAACTTCACTTTGAGTTCATCCATCATCTTCCTGTCCTTTTTCCCCATAGCCTTCCGGAGGGAATCTGATTGTCCCCGTGTAAAATTGGCAAGCGCCCGGGCCTGGAGCATTACCTGTTCCTGGTAGACGGTAATGCCATAGGTATCTTTGAGGTAGGTTTCCATCATCGGATGATCGTATTCCACCGCTTCGCGGCCATGTTTCCGGTTGATGTAAGAAGGAATGTAGTCCATCGGGCCTGGCCGGTAGAGGGCATTCATGGCAACAAGGTCTTCGAAGCAGTTAGACTGCAGCTGCCTCAGCCATTTTTTCATTCCTGCTGATTCAAACTGGAAAATGGCAGTTGTTTCTGCTGCGCTGAAAAGTTCAAAGGTTTTGGCATCGTCCATAGGGATACGGTCAATGTCCACCTCAATTTTCCTGGTAAGCTTGACGTTTTCGAGGCATTCTTTGATGATGGAGAGTGTTTTCAGTCCAAGGAAGTCCATCTTCATCAAACCGATCGACTCCACAAAATGACCGTCATACTGCGTTGTTAGCAGGTCCTCATCCTTGGTTGGCATCAGCGGGATGTGCATATCGAGCGGATCCCTGCCGATAATAACGCCGCAGGCGTGGACGCCGAACTGCCTGACACAACCTTCCAGGGTACCGGCAAACTTGAGCATCTGCGGCACATTCTCGATGGTAGATGTCCGCTCCCGTTCCAGCAGCGGATTTTCGGCGTATGCCTCCTTCAAAGTAATCTTCGGCGTATCGGGGACCATTTTTGCAATCCGGTCGGTAATGGACAAAGGCACCCGAAGCACCCTGCCGACATCCCGGATCGCCATTTTGGCAGCCATGGTGCCGAAAGTACAAATGTGCGCTACGCGGTCCCGACCATATTTTTCTTTGACCCAGTCGAGTACCAGCTGACGGCCATCGTCGTCAAAATCAATGTCGATATCAGGCATCGAGATCCGGTCGGGATTGAGGAAACGTTCGAACAGCAGCTCGTATTTCAACGGATCGACATTGGTGATGCCCGTGGTGAATGCAACCACCGATCCTGCGGCAGAACCCCTGCCAGGGCCAACAATGACACCCATGCGCCTGGCTGCACTGATAAAATCCTGAACAATCAGGAAGTAGCCGGGGAAACCCATTGTTTTGATCACATGAAGCTCAAAATTGATCCTTTCATTGATATCCGCATCTAACTTCTCCCCGTATCTTTCTTTGGCTCCATGGCATACCAACGACTCAAGATAATCTGCTTCAAATTTCACCCTGAGCGTATTCTCATAACCACCCATTCGGTAAAAATCTTCTCCAAACTCCTGGCTTAAAGCTTCTTCATTGAATTTTATCCGGTATTCTAGCATCGTCCCGAAACTTTCCGGAATCGGGAATTCAGGCATTATCGGTTTGGCATTCAACTCATAGAACTCCACCTTATCGGCAATTTCCCGGGTGTTGACCAACACTTCCGGCACATCGGCAAAAAGCTGATTCATCTCGGCAGTACTTTTCAGCCACTCCTCTTTGGTGTATTTCATCCTTGTAGGGTCGTCGAGATCCTTGCCTGTATTGAGGCAAATCAGCAAATCATGCGCATCGGCATCTTCTTCGTTCACAAAGTGGACATCGTTGGTAGCGATCAGTTTTATGCTGTGCTGTCGGGCCAACCTTATCAACTCCCTATTTACAATTACCTGTTTTTCATAAACATCTTGCCGGAGTTCCGGATTGGCAGCCGGATGACGCTGTAGTTCCAAATAAAAATCATCACCAAAAACCGAGCGGTACCAACCGATTGCCTCATCGACGGCGGCAAAGTCACCTTTCATGATTAGCTGCGGGATTTCCCCTCCAAGGCAGGCGGTGGAGACAATCAGTCCTTCACTGTGCTTCTCCAGCAAAATTTTGTCAATTCTGGGCTTGTAATAGAATCCCTCGGTATTGGCCAGTGTCACCAACTTCAGCAGGTTCCGGTAACCTTTCATGTTTTTTGCCAGCAGAATCAGGTGATCTCCAGACCTGTCTTCCTTTTCATGCTTATCCTTGAATTGAATTCCCCTCGAGGCAACGTAGGTTTCTACACCCAAAATGGGTTTGATGCCATTTTTTTTGCAGGTTTCATGAAAATCCTTGATGCCGAACATATTTCCATGATCAGTCAGGGCAAGCGCATGCATGCCATCGGTTTTCGCCTTGTTAACTAAACCGGCAACACTGGCTGCACCATCCAGAATCGAATATTGACTGTGGACATGTAAATGGGTAAATGGGATCATTGGCAGAAACAGTTAATTCCCAAAATACTTTTTAACCGTTGTTGCACTTACCGCATGATAGGTATCGTGATTCAACTGAAAAATAAAGCCGGAAACCTCGAAGTACAAATATTTGTCCAGATAGGATGTAAAGTTGGTGAGCGGAAAGTTGATAGAAAGATCTGAGATAGCATTAACAGGGAAAAGAAAATCAGATTCATAAATTAACACCTTTGTTTGTGTAGTAAGATCCTGAATATGAATACGAACTTTGTACCCTTCAACGTTGACAATCGGGTTCCAGGAAAGCTGGATTTCTGTTGCCGTTTTTACTGCACTCAGATTTCTTGCCGGCTCCAACGATGCAGCAATCGTCGCATCAGGTTTTGCGACAGTTTCGCCGGTATCATAGGTCACACTATAGGTATAATTATCAGGGACAGGAACCGTTGTCTTGTAGATAGCAGTATCTGGCTGGTTATAAAATGAGTAGCCGTTGTCCGAAAAATTTATCAGAGAAATCTTACCTGCGGACCCTGTTACATCGACGCCGCTTAGTTTTGAAAAGCTATAGGCCGAGTGCAACACAGAATAAACAGGAACCCCGGCTCTGTTGAATATTGAATGAATGTAGGTGTCGATGTGTACCGATTTGTCAACGGCAGTTTTGTTGCAGGAAGCCAGTACCGTAATCAGCAAAATTGCTGCCGCGAAAACTTTTAATAAATATTTTTTCATCTCTGATAAGTTTTTAAATAAAGGGATTAGCAAAATTACGATTTAATGCTGTGAAATGACACATTTTAACCTGAGAACTATTCAAATCATTGAAAATTTAAAGAAGATTAGCATTCTTTAAGCATTGTCCAACCAATATCAGATAAAATAATCCTTTATCATAAATAATTAGTCCTGCAACAATTTTTATTACGAAGAAATATTGTACCTTTGCCCCTCGTTTTTATTAATAAACATTTAAGAGTAAAACTGTATGCCAGTAAAGATTCGTTTGGCTAGGCATGGCCGCAAACAACATGCCTACTACCACATTGTGGTAGCAAACAGCAGGGCGCCACGAGATGGCAGGTTTATTGAAAGGATCGGTTCTTACAATCCAAACACTAATCCTGCCACCATCGATCTTGACTTTGACAAAGCCATTTCCTGGCTTTACAAAGGAGCTCAGCCGACAGACACTACCCGTTCCATTCTTTCCCATCAAGGGGTTATGATGAAAAAACACCTTTTAGACGGGGCAAAAAAAGGCGCTTTCAGTGAAGCAGAAGCTGAAGTGAAGTTTGAAGCATGGATGATAGAGAAAGCATCCAAAGTTCAGGCATCCAAAGAGAAATTGACCAGTACAAAGCTGGAAGATAAAAATGCCAGGCTGAAAGCTGAATCCAAGGTTAATGAAGCACGTTTGGCAGAGATTGCAAAACGCAATGCTGCCGCTGCTGCCGCAAAAGCACCAGTCCTTGTGCTTGCAGCTGCTGCCGCTGCCGAAGAAGTAGCTGCTCCGGCACCTGCCGAAGAGGAATTTGCACCGGTTGCGGAAGTATCTGCTCCTGAAGTTGCAGAAGAAGAAGTCGCACCGGCTGTAGAAGTATCTGTAGCTGCCGAAGAGGAAGTTGCACCGGTTGCAGAAGTATCTGCCCCTGAAGTTGCCGAAGAAGAAGTTGCACCGGTTGCAGAAGTATCTGCCCCTGCAGCTGAAGAAACTGCTCCTGAAACTATTGTTGAAGCTGCTGAAGAGAATACCGAAGCATAAACAACATTTGATCCGGTTCAACCGGAAACAGAATAAAAGCGATGGTGAACAACCATCGCTTTTTTATTTGCTATTTTTGTATTCTAATTTATGCAAACCAATGATCCTTCTAGATATAAATGAGCATTTCCCGGTAGGTTACATTGTCAAACCACACGGGCTGAAAGGAGAAATGGTCCTCGAAGTTGAAGAGGGCTTCGAAGAACTCCTGAGCGAATCAGAATACCTGCTTGTGGAAGTTGAAGGAGGACTTGTTCCCTTCTTTGTTGGCGGCGACGGGGTACGTTTCCGGACATCAACCTCATGCTCCGTAATCTTGGACGATATTGATTCTGCTGATAAAGTACGCCCATTTTGCGGCAGTAAAATTTACCTGCCCGGGGATGCTGACAGGGAGCAGGAAATCAGTGCGGAATTAAGCGAACTGATCGGATTCATAGCGTTTGACACGGAGAAAGGCCGGCTGGGAGAAGTCATCCGGGTTGACGATTTTTCAGGGAACGTCGTACTTACTGTTCAATACGGTGTCCATGAAATTTTGATCCCGCTCTCTGAAGATCTGATCACCAACTATGACGAAGTCAATAAGGAACTTCACCTGGACTGTCCGGAAGGACTTGTCGATTTGTATCTGGAGTGAAAAAATAGTTTGAAAAGTTTGCGCTGAGCGCGTTTAAAAGGTTTGAAGGGTTTGGCCTTTGGCCGTTTAAAGGGTTTTAAATGTTAACATTTCAAACATTTCAAACATTTCAAACATTTCAAACATTTCAAACATTTCAAACATTTCAAACATTTCAAACAAATTCTGTCAAATATGTTTGCACCGGAAGATTTAAAAAAGGCCCTTGAGGTATTGCATCAGGGGGGAGTGATATTGTATCCGACAGATACAGTCTGGGGACTGGGTTGCGATGCAACCAATGCAGAAGCTGTAAAAAAGATTTTTGCCATAAAGCAGCGGGATGATGCCAAAAGTATGCTGGTATTGATTGAAAATCCCAACATGCTCAACTCCTACGTCAGGGATGTGCCGGAGGTTGCATGGCAATTGATTGAAGTAACCGACAAACCGTTGACGATCATATACCCTGACGCTAAAAATCTGGCATATAACCTTATAGCTCCGGATGGCTCTGTGGGTATAAGGGTGACGTCTGAGACTTTCACCGAACATTTGATCCAACGTTTCCGCCGGCCGGTCGTCTCAACTTCAGCCAATCTGACAGGAAAGCCAACTCCTCAAAATTTTAAGGAGATTGGTGAAGAGATCAAATCGGCTGTCGATTATATTGTGGAATACAGGCAGGAAGAAATAAACCGTACTTCACCTTCCTCCATCATTAAACTGGGCACAGGAGGTGAAATCCAAATAATCAGGCCGTAATAACTATTCTTATTTAGCTGTCACAGTAACCGATTGCACATTATCCTGCGTCAGGATTAGCCTGGCGTTGTTTTTCACGGATATCTCAGTGAAAGCCGACAGATCGTATTTTTGCGTTTTTTGCGCACTGAGATCTTGAGTGCCACCCACAAAAAGAAGAAAAAACAGTGCGATCAGATAATTTTTTATGGTTATGCTATTTGAATTCGATAAAATGTTTGTTCTCAAACGGCCTGTACCGGAAAATCTTTTCGAACCAGTACAGCACAAAATACCTGGCAGTGAATTTCTTTTTTTTCTCGGAGAGTTCAGGATGCCAGTCCAATTGATCCAGCCTCTTCTGCATCACTGCCGGATGGGTCTCCCGGAAGCGGGTCAGGCTGTCGATCGTTTGCGAATAATCGTATTCAGCGGAGACCTGGTTAATAGCTTTGATGTGTTTTGAGTCGGCGGACCAATATTGCTTGCTCCCCTCCAGTTTCTCCATCATCTTTTTTGGCGGACGAACCCAACCGTAATGGTAGACTGCGGCATCAATAAATTTGCCAGTCAGTTTCCGGGCATCCTTCCAGCGGAAGCCCTGTGCGTCGTTCCATGAACGGATACTTTTGTCGTTTCGGATGATACGGATTTCACTCCTGTACCACCTTCGCGAATCCGCAACATAGTCGAAGGTTCCGTAAAAGTGGCGGTAGTTGAAAATCAATCCGTGGACGGCTTGATTGGAGAGATTATCTTCCATGGCGGCACGAATCGCAGGCAGGTATTTTTCGTGGATTACTTCGTCTCCCTGAATATAAAAACACCAGTCGTAACCTGGCGGGATGGCATCAAATGCTTTGTTGGTTTCGGAGGCAAGTACCCGTCCACGTTCCCTCAAAGCCGGATCCCAGACAGTATCGATGATCTCAATTTTATCAGAGCCGATCGACCGGATCAGTCCCCGGGTCCCGTCGGTACAGTCACCAACCGCCACAATAAAATGATCGCAGACCGGTAAGACAGAGGTAATTGCCTCTACCACAGGATAATCGAACTGAACCCCGTTTTTGACAAAACTAAATCCGCATACTTTCAAGGCAGTAATTATTAGGTGAGATGATTAAATTAATGCAAGCTATTAGCTTTTAGCCTTTAGCTATTAGCGCTTTGTGACCTTTGTGCTCCAGCACGGGCGGGATTGTGACCTTGGTGGTTAATTTTTTGTCTTTCACCACAAAGGAACACGAAGTGCAGCACAAAATGGGTCTATTCTTCCGGTCTCCCTTCTCCAGTCGCCAGTCCGCAGTCAACAGTCCACAGTCGCCAGTCCGCAGTCGCGCTGACCCGACTGCCAGTCGTGAAGTCGTCCAGTCGTGAAGTCTCCCAGTCGTCCAGTCGTGAAGTCGTCCCGTCGTCCCATCGTCCCCTCGTCCAGTCGTTCCGTCGTCAGTGCTCTCTGCCCCCTGCTACACCGCAAAACCGTCGACAGCGCCAAAATTCAGCGTCGCAAAATAGTCGTCGAGCGTTTCAGCTCTCCTGATTTCTACTACTTCACCGTTTTCGCGAAGGAGAAGCTCTGCCGAACGTAACTTTCCGTTGTAATTAAAGCCCATCGCATGACCGTGGGCTCCGGTATCGTGAATGACCACCAGATCGCCCGGAGTCATTTTAGGCAGCACCCTGTTGATGGCAAATTTATCGTTGTTTTCACAAAGCGACCCTGTTACATCGTACATGAACTTCGAAGAATTTTCGTCATCCCCGAGCACCGTAATATGGTGATAGGATCCATAGAGTGCAGGCCTCATCAGGTTGGCCATAGAAGCATCCAACCCTGCGTATTTTTTGTATGTGTTTTTGATGTGAAGCACCCTGGCAACCAGGAAACCAAACGGACCGGTAATGGCCCTGCCCGATTCAAAATAAAGTCTGAGCGGATCGAGGCCGTTGGCAATGATATACTTATTGTATTCGTTCTGAATGCCACTGCTCATCCTGTCCAAATCAACAGCCTGCTGATCCGGTTTGTAGGGTATGCCAATACCTCCGCCAAGATTGGCAAATTCGAACCGGATGCCCAAAGCCTGGTAAAGCTCAACAACCAATTCAAAAAGGATATGGGCAGTTTCGACAAAATAATCGGGATTCAGTTCATTGGAGGCTACCATGGTGTGAATGCCAAATCGCTTAACCCCTTTGTCGCGTAATATTCTGTATCCCTCAAAAAGCTGCTCGCGTGTAAAACCATATTTGGCTTCTTCGGGATGTCCGATAATCGCATTCCCCTCCTTGAGTGCACCGGGATTGTAACGGAAGCAAACCAGCTCAGGCAAGCCAACCTGTTCTTCGAGGTAACGGATGTGTCCAAAGTCGTCGAGATTTATGACTGCGCCAAGTTCGATCGCCTTTTTGTATTCGTAAGCCGGTGTGTCGTTCGATGTGAACATGATCTCTTCGCCGCGCATGCCGATCTTTTCCGCCAACACCAGTTCAGCCATTGAACTGCAGTCGATGCCAAAACCTTCCTGACGCAATATCTTCATCAAGAATGGGTTAGGTGCCGATTTGATGGCATAATACTCCTTGAATCCGGGATTCCAGGAAAAGGCTTTTACAAACTTACGGGCATATTCGCGCATGCCCTTTTCATCGTAGATATGAAAGGGTGTAGGGAACTTTTCAGCAATTTTTGCTATTTCATCCTTGGAAAATGGCAATATCTTCTCGGTCATCATTTTATAATTGAGTCTGCAAATTTACAAAAAAAGTTCGTTGCTCAGAAGCCCGCTGGCAATCTCCCGGACTTCACCGGTCAGGCAGATATTCCACGATTCATCCACATCAATTTTCAGGGTGCCGCCCGGCATCCTGACTGAAATATTCCGGCCGGTCAACCCTTTTTTGACTAATACGGCAGCAACCGCGCTGGAGGAACTTCCTGAAGCCTGTGTGAAACCTGCCCCACGTTCCCAGATCAGCGCATCTACTACCTCCCGGGATACCACCTTGACAAACTGCACGTTGATCCGGTTGGGAAACATGGGGTGGTTTTCGATCTGCGGTCCGGCATTTCTGATTTCAGTCTCATCCAGCTGGTCCCTCAGAACGACACAATGCGGATTCCCTACTGAAACACAGTGAATATGGTATTCCTTGCCGCCGATAGTCAGCGGCTCGCCAAAACACTCCTCCTTGGGAAAACTGACTGGAATCTCGACCGATTTGAAATTGGCTTTACCCATATCTATCCGGATCATAAAAGCCTTTCCGTTTCTATGTTCAAGAATATGGGCGGTTACAATCCCTCCCAATGTATCGATGGTAAAGTGAAGCTGACCGGTAAATCCGTAGTCAAAAAGGAATTTGGCAAAAATCCTCAGTCCGTTACCGCTTTTTTCAGCTTCCGAACCGTCAGGATTAATGATCCTAAGGCCGAAATCAGCCCTCCCGGTAGGTACTTTAAGCAATATCCCGTCCGAACCGATGCCCACATGGATATTGCACAACTGAATAATCCGGTCTTTGGTCAGTTCAAAATTGATGGATGCCTGGTCAAGGACAATGTATTCGTTACCAAGTCCGTGTGATTTAACAAAAAAATTCGTTTCCATAACTCCCCGATTGTAATGTTTGGAGTAAAAGTAGCCAAAAATTTATTTTGTATCTTTGGCTTCTCAATTATTGTTATGGCAAAAATCAACGAGAATTACCTGAAACTGAAAGCTGGTTATTTGTTTCCTGAAATCGGGCGAAGGGTAAGGGAATTTGCATTGGCAAATCCCGGCAAAGAAATTATCAGGATGGGCATCGGTGATGTTACACAACCACTGACTCCCGCTGTCATCAAAGCTTTTCACGAGGGGGTTGATGAAATGGCCTCAGCCACCACTTTTAAAGGATACGGACCCGAACAGGGTTATGAATTCCTGCGTCAGGCCATTGCCGAAAACGATTACCATGCCCGCGGCGTGCAGATCCCGCCAGATGATATTTTTGTCTCAGACGGATCCAAATGTGATACCGGGAATATTCAGGAAATCTTCGGCGGCGACAACAAGATAGCCATCTGCGATCCGGTTTATCCAGTATATGCCGATACTACCGTGATGTCGGGTAAAACGGGTGCCTGCCAGACCAACGGTTATTTTGACGGCATCATCTATATGCCGTGCAACGAAGCCAACGCATTTCTGCCTGAACTTCCATCAGAACGCCCTGACCTTATCTTCCTCTGCTTCCCCAACAATCCTACCGGTACGGTAGCCTCGAAAGAAGTTTTAAAAAAATGGGTTGATTATGCCATCCTGAATCAGTGCATTATATTTTATGACGCTGCCTATGAGGCATTTATCACCGATCCGGCTATCCCCCACTCCATTTATGAGATCGAAGGCGCCAAAAAAGTGGCCATTGAATTCAGAAGTTTTTCCAAGACAGCAGGTTTCACCGGAACACGTTGTGCCTTCACTGTTATTCCTGAGGAGCTGATGGCTTACGACGGAGCAGGTCAGCCGCATCGGGTCAAACCCTTGTGGATGCGCCGCCATACCACTAAATTTAACGGGGTCTCCTATCCGATACAAAAAGCAGCAGCTGCCATCTATTCAGAAGCGGGAGCAAAAGAGGTAAAAGCAGTGATTGCCTATTACCTCGAAAATGCCCGCATTATGCTGAACAGTTTGCAGGAACAGGGGTATACTGTTTTCGGCGGAGTCAATGCCCCATACGTCTGGGTAAAAACAAAAAATGGACTTACTTCATGGGAATTTTTCGACCATTTGCTCAATGAGGCCAATGTGGTCGGTACACCCGGTTCAGGTTTCGGGCCCTCGGGCGAAGGCTATTTCCGTTTTTCCGCTTTTGCCGAAAGGTCCAATGTGCTGAAGGCCATGGAAAGGCTGAAGCTGCTGAACCTGTGAAGGGAATGACTGGAAGACTGGAAGACGGGACGACTGGACGACTGGATGACTGGACGACCGGACGACGGGACGACGGGACGACTGGATGACTGGACGGGTCATTCGAAGAACCGGTCCCCGAGCGGAGCCGAGGGGGAGACTGGTTAAAAATGAACACCAAACGTTAAAATATCGGAAACCGGATTCGGGTTACAGGTAATTTTGATGAGAAAGTAAGTACTTTAGTCACTTTAGTTCACTTTAGTCACTTTAGCTCACTTTAGAAGTCACTTTAGCTCACTTTAGAAGTCACTTTAGTCACTTTCTCAAACATGAGACATGAGTTTTAAAAGAATTTTGTTTATTATCCTTTTGATCAGCGGACTGTCGCAGACAGGTTTTGGGCAGCTATATTTTCCGGAAGATATGGTTAAGGTCGCAGCCCAGGTTCTGGACGACATGACCGGGATGCCAATCCCATACGTGAATGTGATTAACCAGCGTGTCAGGGGTGGTACGATGACAGACAAAGAAGGGAAATTTGCGCTGCAGGCCGATCCGACAGATACATTATCCTTCAAATCAATTGGGTATATTGACAAACGGGTACCGGTAAGT
Organism: Bacteroidales bacterium; assembly: GCA_038323575.1. Taxonomy (GTDB): domain Bacteria; phylum Bacteroidota; class Bacteroidia; order Bacteroidales; family Prolixibacteraceae; genus CAINVV01. The sequence continues at coordinate 14,072 of JBBQHB010000071.1, forward strand.
GAAATGCTGAAAGAGAATGCAGTTGTGACCATGGCTCCGGTCAGGTACCTGCTCGACGGTGTTGAAATAACGGGAGAGGGACCCAAGGTGAATATGACCGGAGTCCCGCAGGCAAAAATGAGCAATACTCCTGCGGAACTGCGCGGCGAGTTCGAAAAAAAACCCGGCGTGCTTACCGCACTTGTGCATCCTACGTCCTACCTCTATTACAAATTTAACAAAGGGGAAAAAGAGAAAAGAAATACACTTACAGCCATTAAAACTGAAAGGGAATGGCAACTCTTCTCACTGGTTTACAACAAAGAGATTGCCGCGCGGTTAACCGGATTAAAAGGAGATGATCTTGACAATTTCATGGTCTATTTCAACGCCTTCAGCAACCTTCGGTTCAGCGCCACCACTTATGAAGTGGAAAAAAGACTGAAAGAGGTTTATGCGGAATACAAGGAAAAACTGGCGAAATAAAAAGTGACTAAAGTGAGCTAAAGTGCCTGGAGTACTTACGCTTCAATCAATATTATCATCATGTCTCATAACTCATATCTCATAACTCAAAAATAATGATCCTTCCAACATTTGCCGACATTCTGGCGGCTCACGACCTGATCAGGCCGTATATTCACCGGACACCGGTTCTGACCAGCCGGAGTATAAATACCCTGATGGGCTGTGAACTCTATTTCAAATGTGAGAATTTTCAAAAAGTCGGCGCTTTTAAATTCAGGGGGGCAATGAATGCTGTATTTTCACTGACTGAAGAAGAAGCCGCCAAGGGAGTAGGCACCCACTCATCCGGTAATCACGCCGCAGCCCTTGCGCTGGCAGCAAGGATGCGTGGGATCAGCGCACACATTGTTATGCCTTCGAATGCTCCTGAGGTCAAGAAAATCGCGGTAGCGGGATACGGAGGTAACATCACCTTTTGTGAACCGACCATCCGGGCCCGGGAAGAAACCCTTCAAAGGCTGGCAGACCAACTCAGCCTTACCATTGTTCACCCCTACAATAACTTCAAAGTTATTTGCGGTCAGGGAACGGCTGCGCTGGAATTGCTTGAAGAGGTAAAAGATCCGGATATTGTAATGTGTCCGGTAGGGGGAGGTGGTCTTCTGGCCGGAACCTCCATCGCGGCCAAATCACGCTATCCCGGCTGCAGGGTGATTGCGGCAGAGCCCAAGGAGGCAGATGACGCTTTCCGGTCCTTCAGGGATGGGTATATCCACCCTTCAATTCAGCCTAAAACCATCGCCGACGGACTTTTGACCTCTCTCGGAGCGCTCAATTTTGCAGTGATCCGGCAAAACGTGGATGAAATCTTAACCGCATCGGAGGAGTCAATTGTTGCTGCCATGCGCATGATCTGGGAAAGGATGAAGATCATCATCGAACCCTCCAGTGCGCTGCCGCTGGCAGTGATCATGGAAAACAGGGAAAAGTTTGCCGGACTTAAAATTGGCATCATCCTCTCAGGAGGGAATGTGGAACTCACAAAACTGCCGTTCGGGAAGGATAAAGGATAAAGGATAAAGGATAAAGTGAAGAACGCTGCGATGTAACTTTGTAACTTTGAAGCTAAATAACTCATTACTCCTACCTCACACCTCGTAACGCATAACTTTCAATGATTCAATGCTTCATCGCAGTACTAATGCCACTTTATCCTTTATCCTTTCTCCTTTATCCTTTAATTCTTAAGGCATCTGACAGACAGACCATATTTTTGGTTGACAAAGCTTTTTGTCATGGTTCCATTTCCATAATACATGTACCGGTAATTGGCAACGGTTGAATTGACGGATGTGGTGCTCCACCAGTTTCCATAATTTCCAAGGTTATCAAAAACCCCGGTTTCAGTACGATATCCACCAGGTAATGCGGTAAACATGGTTTCATTGTTTGCTCCAGAGTTGGGGATTCTCCAATGGTCTGTGCCACTCTCCTTCAGTTTATTCCCTGCTTGGGACTCGCCACCCATATTGTCGGCAAGGGTAGTCCATTCGGTATCAGAAGGCACATGCCAACCAGTAGGGCACAATTTTCCTGAAGTAACTGCCTGCCAGTTATACAACCCCCCATATGTGTTTCTCTTTACAACCTGATCATTGTCGTACCAACAATAACCAGGGGTAATTTGAGTGTTCCAGGATGAATTACTATCAACCATAGGTATTAAAGTACTGTCCCTGAATCTGGTTGTTTTCAGATTTTCCCCCAACCAAACCTGAGAGCCTATGTATAGAATGTGATAATAATTTCCGTCTTTGTCTTTCACCACTAATTTTCCGATTGTAAAAAAACGCTCATTACCGTAGGCTGTGCCAAGGCTGTTTGATGCATATGCCCGAATATAATAAAGAGCATCCGGCGACAGGTTGGCAATAGTAACATTAAAATTTCCGCTACCGACACCACTGGAAATAAACGAATTAGCTAATGTTGGATTTTTTGAATTACTCCAGCAGACACCACGCGACGTTACAGTTAACCCGCCATCGTTCGTAATATTTCCACCGCTCACAATGATTGAATCACTGACCACAGTTATCAATGATGTGGTAACCGTCGGAATAACGGAGTACATAGAATTTAGCTCATTCCCGTATCCCGTTCCTGCACTGTTTGAAGCATAAGCCCTGATGTAATATTTAGTGGCAGGCTTAAGTCCTTTAATAGCACTGGAGAAAACGCCTGTACCTGTTCCGTTGGAAGTGATACTATCCATGTAAAAAATCGTCGGATTCTTTGATGTACTCCAACAGACACCGCGTCCGGTTATTTTTGAACCGCCATCTGAAGTAACAACTCCTCCGGAAGTAAGCGCAACTGCCGTAACATTTGTAATTGTTACTGTCGTAACTATCGGAATATCAGCAGCCTGCTCAACTTTACAGCCTATTGCATTCAATAACAGTAATGTTATGGTAATGATACTGACAGGTCCTATTTTTAAAAGTTTAATCATTCTTCCTGCTTAAAGTCTCATGTAAAATAAATGTTTTCACCAAGTCGTCACCTCACACTGTCGTCCGGATTATACTGGTTCTTTCATCTGAGGCAAAATCAAAAATACCTGGGTGTAAACCTGCAGTACCTTCTTTTCTTGTATGGAAAATCATAGCTAAGCATGAATTCATGGGTGCCCGCATTGAACTGGGATGGTGCAAAGGTAGTAAGGTCATAAGCATATCCTATCTTCACTTTGTCATTAACATAGATCTGGAAAAGAAGTCCGTAAGAATTTTGCATCCGATAAGTAGCGCCAACCCAAACACGTTCATAGAATAATGCAGTAGCAGAAATATCAAAAATTGCAGGCGTTCTTTGGCTGTATCTTGCCAGTACTGTAGGTTTAAATTTTACATTGTCAGCTACATCCACTACATACCCCCCCATAAAATAATAATTTGACTCTTCCTGATAAACAGTCTCCCCGCTGTCAGAATTGATTTTGTTTTTAAAAATTTTGGGAACCGACATGCCAAGAAAAAAATTATCTGCATGCCACATAATACCGAGACCAAAATTAGGCAAGTATTTTTTATTGATATCAAACGCAACAACCGGATCGTTGGGGTCATGCACGGTTAAGTCTGTTAACAGGGCTTCATACCTGTTAAAACCGCCTTTGATCCCGAAAGAAAAATACTGATCATCGTTGAGCAGGATTCGGTAGGAGTAGTCGACATAGAGCCCATTTTGCCTTACAGGACCAAACCGGTCGTTAATAATGGAAAGCCCCAAACCAACGTTGTATTTCCTGAAAGGTCCCTGAATTGTCAAAGTATTGGTTGTTGGGGCGCCGTCAAAGCCAACCCATTGAATTCTCGACAACGCAGTAGCATTTATATATCCCGACATACCGGCATAGGCAGGTTGAATTGTCAGCAAATTGTTCATGTACTGGTTGTATACCGGATCCTGCTGCGCATATAACTGCGGGTGAAATCCCATATAAACGAATCCGAGGATAACCCACGATATAACAGTAAATATGTTGTTCTTTCTTTTCAAATCTAAATTTATTAAGGATCAGGCTGCTGCATTAATAATAGACATAGACATAACCTTTCATTGATTGACTACTTGATCCTAATTTCAGAATGTAATAATAAACTCCGGGGGCAACCAATTGATTCTTGGAGAAACTTGACTCCGAATAACGTCCGTCCCAGGCATTCTCGGGAAGCTCATAATTGTCATTCCGGAAAATTAATTGGCCGGACCTGGTATAAATCAGCAACTGTGAATTCCGGTAATCCAGGCTGGTTAATCCCTCAATAATGAATTTGTCGTTTACTCCGTCGCCATTGGGAGAGATCAATTGTGGTACTGTAGGAATCTCCTTGACATAAATATTCTGCATACAGGTATCCATTAAGCCCATCTGGTCGGTGACAGTCCAAATAACTTTGGTCAATCCTACCCTGAATTTTGCCGGCGCATCGTTGGTAATAGTGTCAACAGCACAATTGTCAGTAGCATAAGGCTTTCCAACATCCACAGTATACTTGTTAGGATTTGTCGATTTGATATATTGCACAGTCATTTGGATGTCTTTAGGGCAGTTTATAACAGGAGGAGTGACATCCTGGACATTGATGAAAACACTGTCTTTGTGAATACACCCTTTTGGACCGGTTAAAGTAACCTTCTGCCACCATGCCGTTAACCTTACTGCTTCTCTTGTTGTTTGAGCAGGAGTAGTAGCCCACAGATATTTATAGCTGTTCAGGATCTTCAAATCAACACTGCCGTTGATGGTATCTACCCTTGCACTTCCATTGGCATCGCTCAGACATTGCACTGATTTGGCGGTGAACCCAATCTTTATCGGGGCAGGCTCAGTAATCTCACCTGTGAATGCTGCCGAGCACATTTTGGCATCTGTCACCACAACCGTGTAAACACCGGCACGTAAACCTGTCGCCGTTGCTGAATTCTGTACCGGCTGTGTACTCCATTGATAACTGAACGGCGCTGTTCCCAGGGTGATTTTTAAGCCCAGTGTACCGGAACTATCGCCCGGACAACTCAGCTCAGGAGACGCAATAATGCTTGCGCGCAATGAATCCGGCTGACCCACGGTAACCGGTTGAATGTCCCAGCATTTACCGCTGGCTGAAGCTCCCTTGATGAAATAGAGGCCAGACCCTACTGCTTTTGGGGTCGTAACGGGTACGGAGGTAACTGCATCCATCCAGTAAGTATACGCCAGGCCTGCAGTTGAACCTGCAGTGACTGCCGGAAGTGTTAAATCAGCTGTTACTCCGGTACATGCTTTTAGTATAACGCTGTTTGTTACTACTTTAGGATTCCCAACAACAACAATATTCAAGGAATTACCAATATTACAACCATTACCTATATAGGTATAGGAAATCGTATGTGTTCCGATACCTGCTACTTTCGGATCAAAGTAATAACCGCTGGCAGCGCTTCCGGATATACCGGTTCCGTTGAATGTCACACCAGCCGGAGTGACCGACAGGAATACCCTGGAATCATTGGCACAATACGGCCCGTAAGCTCCGATAAACTTGACTCCAACGACATTTATTGTCATTTCAGCATAACTTGAACATCCCGCAGTATTAGAAACCTTTAATGAATATAACCCCGCGTCTGCAGTCTTAATAGCAGTAATGGCAGGAGGATTCTGCTCGGCTGAACTGAATCCGTTCGGTCCTTTCCACTCATAGATATAAGTTTCGGTTGTCCCGGTCGGGCCACCTGACAATGAAACATTGGTGCCCTCGCAAATCGGATTGGCATTCGGGCTCATCGTAATGGTTGCGTTAGGCGGATTACTCATGGTCACCGTTGTTGTTACGCTTGGAGGGGTACAACCTGAGATGTCTGTTACCGTTAGCGTGTAAACTCCAAGGGCGGCAGGTGTTACATTACTTATCGTCGGGAACTGCAGGTTTGATTTGAATCCCAGCGGACCAGTCCAGCTATAGCTCCGCATACCATTGGGTTCACCCTTCAGTCGCAGTGTATTACCAAGGCAGAGTGGTTCGAACGAAGCCTTAGGGGTTAATATTTCAACTACAACAGTATCGCTTGCCGAACAACTATTTACTTTGTCAACAACGGTCAGGATATAAATTCCGGGCACCGGTGGATTTATCGGAACAGGATTCTGAAGCACCGAATTGTATCCGTTGGGGCCAGACCATATATAGGACAACATATCATCCGGTCCTCCTTTTAATTGCAGCGTTCCCGTCTGGCAGACCGGCGTATTGGCAGAGGCAAACACATCAGGTGAAGGCTTGATCGTTGCATTTACGGTACCTGTCGACTGAACTCCTTTGCTGTCGGTAACCACCAAAGTATAAACTCCCTGGTTGACTATAGTGACATTGTCAATGAATGGATTCTGAGCAGAGGAGGTAAACCCGTTCGGACCAGTCCAATCATAAGCTTTCATGTTATCCGGCCAACCGGTAAGTACCAGTGTACCTCCCATACAAACAGTCTGGGCCCCGGCGGTAGCTGTATAAATGATGACATTGACAGAATCTTTCGAGAAACAACCGGATATTTTCGATGTTACCGTAAGTTTGTACCATCCTCCATCGGAAGCTATTACATTCGATATTGTCGTATTACCATCTGCAGGACTATAGGTTAATCCATTAGGGGCCTGCCACAGATAAGTAAAATCAGCGCCCTTTGGCCCTCCGTTCAGGCGAATATCCTTACCGAGACTTACCGGACTATTTGCATAGGCTTTGGCAGCCGGAGGAGTGGTAATGGAAAGTTTTACAGGTATCCGGACACTCTCACATTTCCTGGCTGACGTTTCCTGATAAGCTGCACGATAGGTTACTGTATCGACTGTATTCAGGATCGGTGATGCAACCAGCACTCCGGCATTATCGTACCAAACCAGGTTGTAACCGGCTAAAGGTGCAACGGCAGTATTAGCATTAAGCGTCGGTAGGATACCGCCCGTATAGCATACATAAATATCTCCCTTGCTGACAGGTGTCGGCGGGGTTTTGTTGACAGTCAGCGTAACGGCAGTCCTGGTCGTACTCGGGCAATCCGAGCCTTTCAGCCTTGCCTCTGCATAAAAGGTCTTCGTCCCGACAAAAGTGAGCAGCGGTGAAGCGACTTCAAATCCCAGGGTCGGTTGATCAAACCATTTAATCGTAATATCAGGATCCGGATTATTGATTGCTGCATTGGCATCAACAGGCAATGAAGACTCACACTCCAGGATATTACCGGTACTAACCGGAGCAGCAGGTATGGCGTTTATGGTCAGTACTACCGGCGTTCTTTTCGCGTTGATACAATTGCCGAGTTTCGCTTCAGCATAATAGGTCTTTGTCCCGATCTGGTTCAATACCGGAGAGATATAAACAAGGCCGTTTACGGGCGCATCATACCAGGTAATCGTTACCCCGACAGGAGGTGTCACTACCCCGGCCCTTATGGTTTGTACAGGATTCGTCGCACATTCCGTGATATCAATTGCTGTAGGATTTGCAGGTACTTCATTGACGGTCAAAGTGACTTTTGTCCTCGTTGAACTTATACAATCCGTTGCCGGATTACCCGCTTCAGCATAGAGGGTCCTAACCCCTACATTTACCTGAATCGGTGAAACTTCAGCTCCACCGGTCGGTGAATCATACCATGTGATCTTTACTGAAGTTGTATCCAAAAGAAGTGTATTGGCGTTGATCCCACTGGCCGACTGGCAACCAACGAGATAGTCTATGCCTGCTGTTTTTAGCGATGGACGAAGAGGAACAGCGAGTATGGTCAAAACCACTTTGGTGCGGGTGCCATTTATGCAATTGCCTAATTTTGCTTCTGCATAATAAGGAATAGTGCCAATCTTATTTAAGGTTGGCTCACCTTTTATTGCTGTACCACCTGTAAGGGTTGTATACCATGATATGGTTGACCCATCAATTGGCAGCACCAAAGCGTCTTTTGCATTTAAGAACTGTATCGGACTTTTAACACACTCGGTCAAATCCTTTGTAATAACGGGTATTGCAGCTTGCGCATTGATGGTAACTGTAACAGGCGTTCTGGTTAGACTCTGACAACCTGTGGCTCCGTCTACCGAACCGGCAAAGTAAGTGGTTGAACCTGGTCCCAGTTCACTAAATGCAGGAATATGATCCAACTTTTGTCCTCCGGTACTGGTGAGGAACCATTCCATTCCTGCTATCAGGTCATTGAAAGTCTTTGATGCGATATTTGCATCATCAGAACAAAGAATAGTTTCTTTTATAGCCTTTGGTGGTACAGGTGCCGCATTAATTTTCAGCGTCACCTTTGCTCTGTTCTTACTTTTACAACTTCCATTGTCAGCTTCAGCATAATAATCCACAGTACCTACTATTTTGAGTGTAGGATTGGCAACCGGAGCACCACCGGTAACAGATGTATACCATTTAATCGGAGTACCATCCGCAGAGGTCGCAGATGCAGTTAGCGTCTGAACCGGACTGGTTGCACATTCTGTTTTATCTCCGTCACTCACAGGATCTACAGGAGAAGCTTTGATCTCCAAAGTAAGCGGCGTCCTGGTCAGGCTTCTGCAATCGGTCACAAGATTTCTGCCTTCGGCATAATAGGTTACTTTACCCGGACCGGTAAGTACCGGTGAGACAAGGTCTCCGCCGGATGATGCATTAAACCAGATAACTTCTGTTCCTGTGGCAGCAGCAGCATTTGCAGTTAAGGTTGGCGTTTCAGTTTCGCACTTGGGCACCAAGGTAGTAACTGACGGCGCTGCAGGTGCCGGATTAATTGTTAAGGTTGCTGAAGGCCTTGGTCCGGCGCTTTTACAGGTTCCTTTTTCTGCCTCTGCATAATAAATCTTTGTGCCGGTCGATGAAAGTGACGGCAGACCTCCGATTGCCGTGCCGCCAATTAGGGACGTATACCATTTGATCGTCGCGCCGGAAGTGGTGGTAGTGGCTGTGGCAACCAAAGTTTGAATCGGGCTCTTCTCGCAATCTGCCACAACCGGATCTGCTATATCCGGAGTTGCAGGAGTTTCGTTGATAGTTAAAATGACAGGAGTGCGTGAAAGGCTGCGACAATCCGTAACTAAATTCCTTGCCTCAGCATAATAAGTAATTGTACCAAGCTGGTTCCATGTCGGGGCCGCTATTGAAGTACCGCCGGATGCAGAAGTAAACCAGACAACCCCTTGTCCGGCAGGTAGTGATACCGCAGCGGTCAATGTTTGAAGGGTTGGTTGAGCACATTGGGTAATATCCCCCACACTAACCGGGGCTGCCGGGGCCGGATAAATTTTCAATGTTATCAGGGTCCTTGTTGAGCTTGTACAGGAACCATTATCAGTTTCAGCATAGTACACTGCAGTTCCGACATTGTTCAGTACCGGACTGGCAACAGGCACGCCGCCGGCTGCGGTTAAATACCATTTGACTGTCGATCCGACCGGAACGGTCGCTGTAGCAGTAAGCGGCACTACAGGATTTGTTTCACAGGCCTCAACCAAAGCATTTGCGACCACAGGCGGAGCCGGGAGTGCAACGACATTAATCGTGACAGGGGTTCTTACCAGACTTTTACAGGAAGTCAGGTTATTTGAAGATTCAGCATAGTATGTGACAGTACCAATTGAATTGCTGAGTCGTGTCGGAGACGCAACCAAAGTCCCACCAACAGGAAGATCCCACCAGCTCAAGGTAAATCCGGCCGGTACAGTTGCGGTGGCAGTGAGCGTAGTAGCTACTGCCTGCACACATTGTGTAATATTTCCGCCGCTTACCGGAGGTACCGGGGCAGGATTAATGGTCAATACAACTCCGGCTGATCTGGCCAGACTTGAGCAGATGCCGTTGGTTGCCTCTGCATAGTATGTCCTGGTACCGGTGACGTTTAGTGTCGGGCTGACAGGAGTACCACCGACAGGAGCGAGGAACCAAAGAAGAGTCGAACCTGCAGGTGCCGTAGCTGCTGCAGTTAACGTCTGGATCGGCGATTGTTCACAGGCAATTTGATTTGGCCCGGCCACAGGAACAGCAGGATTGGTGCTGATGGTAAGTACAACAGGAGTTCTTATCAGACTTGGGCAGTTGGTAACGTTATTTCTTGACTCAGCATAATAAGTAACCGTGCCCACTGCATTCAAAGTAGGGAATACTACTACGCTACCTCCGGTTGGTGCATTAAACCATGTAATAGTCGATGTTACCGGAACAGTTGTAACGCTGTTGGCATCGAGTGTGGGTACCGGAGGAATTCCATTCCAGCATTGTGTAACGAAACCTGTGCTGTTAGGCGGCAGCGGTGCCGGATTCACAACAACAGGAATAATATTGGAGGCATTACTGCTGCATCCGGTTGCCGGGTCTGTTACCACAACACTGTAATTACCGGAAGCTGTTACTATATTATTTTGGGTGGTTGCTCCCCCTGGCGTCCAAAGATAATTGTAACCAACCGTAGTACCTGTCAACAACACTGACCCCCCCTCACAGAAAGTGGTCGGACCACCACTGGCAAGGATAACAGGTGTTGAAGGTTTAATATTTACCTTGATAGCTTTGGTTGAAGCTGAACCATCGCCACAAATATTTGTTGCATAAACAGTTACATTTCCATCCGTGGCTGCCAGTCCGAAATTAACGGTAATCGATGATGCATTTATTGGTCCTACGATGGTCGCATTCAACGGAACAGTCCAGGTATAACTGATTGCACCTGTTACCGCCGCTACAGAGAAAACTTCACCATTGGTACCCTGACAAACAGTAGGATTTCCGCTGATGCTTCCCGGGTTGGCCGGAACATCGCCCACAACAACCGGCAGTGTTGAAACAGGTCCGTTTCCGCAGCTGTTCGAACCATAAACGGTGATATTTCCGGAAACTGCAGTCGGCCGGAACAATACAGTGATTGTATTGGTGTTGGCACCGGATGTGATGGTTATCCCGGCAGGTACATTCCAATTGTAACTTGTTGCGTTCGGAATTGGAGCAACCGTATAAATCGCTGTGGTTTCTTTACACCTGACACCTGCCGGACCGGCGATGGCGCCCGGGTTTCCGGGAAGCGCATCGACCTGTATCAACATTGCATCAGTAATGGTTGTTGCACATGGAGCCAAGGCATCAACCGACAGGGTCAGCGTGACTATATTCCCTACATCAGCAGCCCCGGGATGATAAGTTGGAGAGAGGGTCCCATTACTGGTCAGCGTACCGGTGCCATTGTGGGTCCAAACCGGATTCTGGTAATTGGTGGCAATTCCGGTGACCAAAATCGTGTTTGGATAACAAACGCCTTTGTCAAGGCCGGCATCGACTGTCGGTAAAGGTCTGATAGTCAATATCAGATCATCATGAACCGTGGTTGCGCATGGAGGAATGCTAAAGGTAGTTAGCGTCAGCGTGACAGTTCCCGCTGCAATATCTTGTGCGCTTGGCACATAAGTTGGAGTAAGCGTTGTATTGGCAAGGAAAGTACCGGTTCCGCTGGTGCTCCAGACAAAAGATGAATAATTGGTAGCAGTAGCACCTGAAAGTATTAAATTATTTCCTGCACAAATTTGTCCGTCAGTTCCGGCATATGTTGTAGCCGTTGGAAGAATAGTTGATGTAACCGGAGCAGAAGAATTGCTCTGACAACCGTTTGCATCTTTTACGATAACAGTGTAGGTACCTGCCGTTGTGACTGTAATGTTCTGAGTGGAAGCACCATTTGACCAAAGATAACTGCTGTAACCTGCAGGAGCTGAAAGAATTGCACTTCCACCTGCACAGAAAGGTATTGGACCGGCCGGTATAATTACCGGGGTCGGAGGAGTTGGATTAACCCTCACTACCACAAAATAGGTGCCGCTGTTACAACCGTTTGCTACTAAACTGTAAGTATAAGTCACATCAACAGCTGCAAGGGTGGAATTTGTCAATGTTTCGTTCACATCCCCGGTTCCGAAAGTTGCCGCTTCTAAGATTCCTGCAACTCCGGCCCTTGTCCATGAGAATATGACACCAGGGGTAGTACTGGTTGCACTGTAGTGGAATAAGGATCCGCTGCAAATAGCAGGTGGCAGTAAACTACTGTTCATCACAGGTCCCGGCTTAATGTCAACAACAACATTTTGTGTATTACTGCATCCGTTGAATGTCAGGGTAAATATATAAGTAACGCTGACAGGCACAGCTGTGGAATTGGTTAAAAATTCATTTATATTTCCAATTCCGGATGATGCAGTTTGGACGATCCCGGGCACTACAGCCCTGCTCCAGGTCATAACTGCACCTGCAATTGTGCTGGCAGGAGCATATGCGAACAGATTACCACTACATATAGCCAAAGGAGTTAGTGTACTACTCAAAGCCGGAGCAGGATTAACTGTAACATCAACTCTGAATGTTGAAGGATTCACACAACTATTGGCAGAGAGTGTATAAAAATAGGAAACAACAACTGGTGCAGAAGTAGAATTGATCAGGACTTCATTTGGATTGCCCGTTCCTGATGAAGCAGGATTTGTTATTCCGGCAACCAATGGCCGAACCCATGAAAAATTTGTTCCTAATATTCCCGATGTTGGTCCATAATCAAACAGCGTGTTGCTGCATATAGCGGGCGGAGTCAGATTGCTGGTTAATGTGGGTAACTGCTTGACAGAAACAACAATATTGTTACTATTAGTACAACCAGTAGAGCTGGTTTCCGTTAAAGTATAAGTTGTAGTAACCAGTGGTGTTACAGTTGGATTAGAAATTGCAGAAACAAATCCTGCCGGTGAAGAACTCCAACTGTAAAGATTGCCAGGTACCGGCACACCACCTAGTTGGGTACTGGAACCCATGCAGATTGATCTGTCAGATCCGGCATCAGCTGCGGGTAAAGGCCTGACAGTAACTATTACACTGTTGGTATTTGAGCAACCGGTAACGGTAGTTTCAATTAATGTATAGGTTGTGGTAATAAGTGGAGAGACCGTTGGATTAGCATTTGTTGAAATAAATCCGGCTGGTGAAGAGCTCCAAAGATAGGTGCTGCCTGCTACTGCCGCAGAACCGATCTGAGTGCTCGAATTCAGGCAAATTGACTTGGCTGGACCGGTATCGGCTGCCGGTATTGGAACAACCGTTACCGTAACACTGTGCGTATTGTTACAACCAGTAGCTGTGATGGTCTCTACAACCGTATAAGTTGTGGTGACAACCGGCGAAACAATTGGATTAGAGGCCGTTGAGATAAATCCTGCGGGTGAGGATGTCCAGCTATAGGTACTGCCTGTTACGGCAACTGCTCCGATCTGAGTGTTGGCTCCGATACAAATATTCCTGTTAAGCCCTGCTGCTGCTGCAGGAAGTGGATTGACCGTCAGCGTAATACTGTTGGTGTTGGTACAGCCTGTGGCCGTGATAGTCTCAACAACTGTATAAGTAGTGGTAACAAGCGGCGAAACACTCGGATTAGAAAAGGTAGAGGTAAATCCTGCCGGTATGGATGTCCAACTATAAGAACTACCTACTACGGCTGCTGCCCCTATAACAGTATTTGCCCCCAGGCAAACTGGTCTGCTCAAGCCGGTTAATGCTGCCGGTAACGGATGAACAGTTACAATAACACTATTGCTTGCCGTACAACCGCTCGGGGTGGTCTCTGTTAGAGTATAGGTAGTGGTAACCAACGGAGTTACTGCCGGATTGGGAAGAGTTGAGGTAAATCCTGCCGGTACCGAACTCCAACTGTAGGTATTGCCGGGTACGGCTACGGAGCCAAGCTGTGTAGTCGTATTGGGACAAATGGTAATTGGAAGGCCTGCAAAAGCCGAGGGTAACGGATTGACTGTTATTTTAACACTGTTTGTATTGGTACAGCCCGAGGCTACAACTGTTTCTACAACCGTATAAGTCGTAGTGACGATTGGTGATACACTCGGGTTGGCCGCCCCGGAAACAAAACCTGCCGGGAATGATGTCCAGCTGTAGGTGTTGCCCGCTACCGCAGCCGCTCCAATCGTTGTGCTGCCTCCAATGCAAATCGCCATGTCAGCACCAGCTGCTGCTGCAGGTAACGGATTGACCGTAATATATTTAATAGTGGGAGTAACTGCACTACACCCATTGGCATCTGTAAAATTCACACTTACCGTCTTGGCTCCGGGCGTGTTCCACATCACCGTGATCTGGTTAGTTGTCGGCCCTGCCGTTATAGTCCCGCCTGAAGACACGCTCCAGGTATAACCACTCATACCAGCTGCGGTACTGTAGGTGACCCCTGCCGTGCCAACACATACCGGATCCGGACCGATTATAGCCGGCACCGGTAGCGCACTTACAATTACATTTTTAATCGTAGTACCCGCTGCTGTACAGCCTGCAGGTGTGATATAGTTAACACTAACACTCTGAGCTCCAGCAGCATTCCATGTGACGGTCACCGTATTATTCGCCGCTCCGCCTCCGGTTGTAACCGAACCTCCGGCAGATACTACCCAGTTGTAACTGGTCATGCCAGCCTCTGTGGTATATATAACGTTGGTGGAGCCTGCACAAACTGTTGCCGAACCGATAATAGTGGGAGCCGGTAATGCATTAACCGTCACATTCCTTACTGCCGGGCTCGCTGCCGTGCAGCCTGCTACGTCCGTGTAATAGACACTTACCGTTTGAGCACCTGCCGTGTTCCACGTTACCGTCACACTACTGTTTGCTGCTCCGCCTCCCGAGGTGACCGTACCTCCTGCCGAAACAACCCA
>JBBQHB010000072.1:0-27996 GCA_038323575.1 Bacteroidales bacterium
ACACTTCCTACCGAATCGAATTAAAAGGTGAAAGTTTAAGAAAAAAACGGTAAAATTGTCAGTCCCTCGAGTTCTTTGAACCAATCCCCATGAGGGGGGTCAATATCACCGGAGGAGGGGTCAGCATCGCCGGATTATCCACCGCTCACACCACTGTATCCAGAAGCTACGGGAGTTCTCCTAAACAGCGGTTTCCCTAAACAACGAGATTGCGGGGAAATCTGTTTGTAAATGTCGGGCATTGAAATATTACCTCGTTGCGAAATCCAAAATCGAAAATCCAAAACCAAAATCAGTTCCAGGGTTTAAGCACCTGCTCCAACACATTTTTCCCCTGTATATAGGAGAGGAAAATCCCGTAGTTGGTGATGGGAATACCGTATTTTCCGAGGTCGCGCAGCCTTGCTGCCATCCGCTGGGGGGTGATCATGCAGCCACCGCAATGAATCACGAGTTTAACGCTTTCCAGCTCGTCGTGATCCGGCCATTCCCGGCCAAAAACATGTTTCACCTTTAGTCCGGGGTACTTTTGTTGGATCAGGTTGGGAATCTGAACTGTTCCGATGTCCTCTTTTATCCTGGAATGGTTGCAGGCTTCGGCAATCAGGATCGTGTCGCCGGGTTTCATATCGTCGATGGTATGGACGGCAGCAGCAAAACCGGCCACCATTCCGCGGCTCATATAATTGATCATCATAACCGAGAAGGTTGTCAATCCAATATCTTCAGGCGTCCAGCTTTTCATGATATCCATGGCCTGTGAATCCGTGATGATCAGTTTCGGCCGGCGGCCGAAACTGCCGAGAAAACTTTCCCAACGGGCTTTTTCAGCAGCATCGTTGTTCCTCGCTTTTCCGAGGTTCATCCTGAAGGAGACCGGATACCCCCAGTGGCGGGTGATGTATTCCTCTGCCATTGCCTGCGGCCGCAGGTACCTCCCGGGAGGCGTCTCCTCGTCCATCGGAATGTTCAGGATATAAAACTCATCTGCCTCAACAAAGGGAAGCAATTCGGTCGGATTGTTTTTGGGCACATAATTTGCCAGTATAAATTCCAGCAAGGCAGACCTGTTTCCGGGTTGGAGCGCTGAGAGGCAGATTTTGGAAAACCGTTTTAAGTCCGGCAAATTCTCCTCCAGCATGGCAATTTTAAGTTCATCGGAGGGGTGGAAGAGATTGTAAACGATCAGAAGCTGTTTTTCTTCAGCGAGCGATTCCTCCATCAACAGTTTCACGGTAGTTAAACCGGGTGATGCAGGGTCGATGACAAGTAAAACAAGGTCGCACTCTTTCAGGGCGGAGGAGACTTTTTTCCGCTTTTTCTCGCCCAGACTGTCCGACTCATCAAAGCCGGCGGTATCCATCAGTTTAACCGGTCCGATGCCATGCAGTTCCGTCAGGGTTACCCTGGTATCTGCAGTTGTCCCGGGAGTCGCATCCACGATGGAGCTCTCCTGCTGGGTAATCAGGTTCATCAGGGAACTTTTCCCTGCATTCATGGTACCGAAAATGCCTATAATATCTCTTTCAGTCATTTTTTGAAGTGTTGGCAGTACTGCTGCCTGCCAGTTTGGCTCAAAAATAACGATATCTCAGGAATCATTTATGCGAAAGAATCATTTTCATCCATTTCTTTATAGATTTGTGCTATCAAATCACAAAAATGAAACGAATAGCCGTTTTCCCAGGTTCATTTGATCCCTTCACGGTCGGTCACGAATCGATTATCCGGCGGGCTCTGCCTATGTTTGATGAGATTATCATCATGATCGGTTACAACTCCAACAAAAGGTCCTATTATCCCCTGGACAAGCGTAAAGATTGGATCAAACAGGTTTTCCAGGATGTGCCGCAGATCAAAGTCGGTAAATTTGAGGGACTTACTGTCGATTACTGCCAGAAAGTCCATGCCCGGTATATCCTGCGGGGACTCCGGACTGCTGCCGACTTTGAATATGAACGTGCCATCGGCCAGATCAACAAAAAGATGAACGAAGATATTGAAACAGTGTTCCTGCTTACCCTGCCGGAGCATACCGCCATCTCCTCGACCATCGTCCGCGACATTCTCCGCCACAGGGGAGATGCCTCGCAGTTTCTGCCTGCCTGTTTCAATATCGATGAATTTTACGATGAACCGGACGAATTCTGATGATGCTCCGTACTTTTTTACTCACCTGTATTCTACTGTCTATCGGATCGCTCTCCGCACAGGTGGTTTCGATCCATGGCCGTGCAGCTGATTATGCAGGGAATACACTGATTTTTTATTTTTATCCCGAACCTGTTTCTCACCAACAGAAAATTCTTGCAGAGACAAAAATCGGGCAGGACGGCGCTTTTAACCTCACATTCAAAACCAGTCAGCCGATCGAAATTTATTCGGATCTTGAAAAATACAGGGGAACGCTGGTGGCCGAACCGGGAGTTGCCTACGAGATCACATTGCCGGCATACTCTCTGCGCACCACTACAGAGGCTGCCAGTCCTTACTTTGAACCGGAATTGTACTGGCTTGGCATCAACGGCGCCAAATCCACTGATCTGAACATCCTGGTAAGGGCATTCCTGACCGACTACAACAAAGAACTGGCCTCGCATACGCTTGATCTTTACCGGAAGAAATCGACTGATACAGTAAACGCAATCATTTCAAGACTTGAAAATAAATATCCTTCCGGTAAAATACAGTACTTTAATATTTTAAAAACATACAATTACGGAGAACTGGAATATGCCATCGTCCGGCCGACCAAAGAAAGTATCATACAAAAATATTTTGCCGGGAAAGGTGTTGCGCTCTCACATCCTGCCTATCAGCACCTGTTCAATGTGCTTTTTACGGATTATCTTACCAACAAATCACAGGATTTCCGCCAGAAAGAATTCATTGCGCCTGCCATGCAGGGAGATTTTGCCGGATTTGTGAACAAACTGGCAGCAAACGGATTTAATAGAGAGCCGGCAGAACTGGTGGCCGCCAAAAGCTTCTACGACGGGTTCTATACCGGCAAATTCGACAGAAATTTGATGTTTGAAGGATTAAAAGATGCTAAAAATCAGGCTTCATTTTTACCGCTTAAAGAAATCCTTCCGGAAATTGTCAAAAAAATGACATCACTCCGGGAGGGAAATCCGGCGCCGGTTTTGCTGCTTAAAAATCAAAATGATATTACCACCCCTCTTCGTGCAAAAGGCAAGTACCTTTACCTGGCTTTCTTTAAAAGTGACAGCAAAGAGTGCAGGACAGAACTGGATTCGATGATCAGCATTGAAAAGAAACTAAATACTATTTTGGCGTTTGCAGCGGTTTCGCTGGATGAAAATTATGCGGATGCAGTCAAACTCTGGAGCGAGAAAAAATACCCGTGGGAACTTTATGCAGCATCAGAACCTGACAAAGCCCGCAAAGACTGGCTGCTGAAAACCGTTCCAACTTTTTACCTGATCTCGCCCGACCAGCACCTGGTGCTTTCGCAGGCGCTGGCACCCTCACACAATTTCGAGTACCTTTTCCTGAAAATTTACAGGGAAAGCAGGTTCAGACAAACAAAGTAATTTTCGAATTTCGATTTTCGATTTTGGAAAACACCACAATAGACACATCAGGACACATTAGATTCTATTGTGATCTATTGTGCCTATTGTTGTGAAAAAATTTGATTACCACTTTTTTTTTACGGTTAGCATATAGGTTATTTGAGCTTTAGTTGTACTACCGGGAATTCGGTGATCCGCAAAGTAGTACAGCCATAGGGAATCAGGGTAATATCCACCGGCGGCTCTGTTTTCAGTTGGTACTGTTCGCTGTAAGGCAAGGGTCCGGCAGAGCCATTGTAGAGGGTCCAGAAAGGAATGATCACCCCTTTGGTTTTGATTTCTACCGGCGCATTTTCAGGATTCCAGGGATAGCTGTCCTTTGCAACAACCCTTTTTACTACCTCAAATTCTTTTTCGGGATTTTTAACCGAGGAGGTAAGTAATCCGTAGTTCCAGGGAGTAGTCGGGTACACTTCGTAATAAAACGCACCATTTTTATTCTGGTTGGCGATCTTTTTCCACTCCTCACCTATTTCCAGGACAAAAATCAATGGTCCCCGCTCTATTGCAGCTGAATTTTCATACCACCTACTCACGGTCACCTGCATCGGCAGGACCAGTTCAACAACATCACCGTCAGACCACTCGCGTGAAATAGCAGTGATACTGTTACCTTCCGGCTTACTCCACTTCTTGCCGTTGACAGAAACAGACAACATATTAGGAATGTAAGGTTTTTCATTTCAAATTTTATAATTTATGTTTTTGTTTTTCAAATTGAATTTAATTCGGTCTTCATTCATTGCCGTTGGCTTCACACAGTCTGTAAAGAAGACGGCAATGAAAAAGCTGCAACATCACGCATATCGTGAATTGTAGCATCTCGCATCATCCCTGGACTCGCTTGGGACCACACTGATCAGGAATCGCATTCCAAAATCGAAAATCGAAAATTTCCTACAGGCAATAGGGTAAAACGTGAATTTCCTACAGAATAAAAATAGTAAAAAAGCTTAACTTTGTCAGAAAAACAAATAGATGGAACAAAGACAAATTGAAGTTGCCAGACAGTTACTGGCTATCAATACGATAAAGATACAACCCGATTCACCATTTACCTGGGCTTCCGGGTGGAAAGCCCCAATTTACTGCGACAACAGGAAAATCCTCTCCTTTCCTTCAACACGCACTTATATTTGCGAGGAATTCACACGCATCGTAAGGGATAAATACCCTGAAGCAGAAGCCATTGCCGGGGTTGCTACCGGCGCTATTGCACATGGGGTGCTGGTTGCCGAAAAGCTTGGCCTTCCTTTTATTTACATCCGTTCGGCTCCGAAAGGACACGGACTTGAGAACCTTATTGAAGGTGATATCCCGCAGGGATCCAAAACCGTGATTATAGAAGACCTTGTATCAACGGGATACAGCTCGTTAAATGCGGCTGAAGCCGTCCGCAATTACGGCGCTGAAGTGTTGGGAATGCTGGCCATTTTCACTTACAATTTCCCTCTCGCCGCCAAAAATTTTGAAGCAGCCAAAATTGAGCTGACTACGCTCAGCAATTACAATGTGCTGCTGAAAGTGGCTTTTGATTCCGGTGAGATCAATGAAGAACAACTTGAAAGCCTTAACAACTGGCGGAAAACTCCCGAAACCTGGGGGAAGTAGGGAGACGGGACGACGGGGAGACGGGGAGACTGGACGACTGGACGACGGGGAGACGGGACGACGGGGGACTGAATCAATGCAAAAAACAATTTCATACAACAACCCAACAGCTAAAATTAAATGGGACTCGAAAAATATATAAGTGAACCGCGTGAAATCCCTTTTTCACAGGAGCTGGTTTACACCAAACTCTCCAACATGAAGAACCTGGAACAGTTTGTATCACCTGAAAAAATTGATGAGCTAAACAAAGAAGGGGTCAATACTTCGGGATTTAAGGCTGAGGAATTTGTTGCTTCTGAAGATCGCTGCAGTTTCACAATCAGTCCGGTCGGCAATGTAGGCATTGAAATCGTGGAACGTGAACCTTTCAAAACCATTAAATTCCAGGGTGAAAAATCGGTGCCGTTTCCTGTTACTTTTTGGGTGCAGCTGGCTCCTGAGGGTGAGACCAGCTGTAAAATCAGACTAACGCTGCATGCCGAACTGAGCATGATGATCAAAATGATGGTTGGCGGCTACCTCGAAAAAGGGATCGAGAAACTGGCCGATTTGCTTACCGGGATTGATTACTCCCTGTAAAAAGAGACTAATGTGAACTAAAGGCACTGCTTAAAACTAAACTTATGTCAGGAAAAAACTCCCCCAAAGAGCAAACCCAGATTCGCAACGTTGTAGAAATAACACTGCGACTTGCCTTTCTCTTCTTGCTGCTATACTGGTGCTACGGTATTGTCAAGCCTTTCGCAGATTTTTTTATCTGGTCTGTCATATTTGCTGTTGCCTTGTATCCGGCTTACGACTTTCTGCAGTCAAAACTCAGGGGAAGAAAAGTATTGTCGTCTGCCATTGTTGTCTTTACGATGATGTTGGTATTCATCTTGCCGGTTGCACTTTTTGCCAACTCTTTGTACCAGGGGATTATTTTTATGAAAACCCAGTATGAATCGAACGGCAGTTTGCTGCCATTCGCAACAGAAGATATAGCATCTCTTCCTGTGATAGGACCAGTCATCTATGAAAAATGGAATGCATTATCCACGAACATTGGTGCAAGCATTAAGGAATATGCTCCGCAGCTGCAAGATGCATCGCTGACAGTAATTTCTTCGATTGCTTCAGCTGGTATTGGTTTCCTGAAACTTTTTGTTGCAGTTATTATTGCAGGATTTCTGTTGGTTAATTCAAAGGTATCCGCGAATCTGGCCCGGGGATTGTTCATCAAAATCATTGGCGATAAGGGAGAAGAGTACGCCTCCATGGCTGAGACAACAATCCATACCGTAGTGAAAGGAACATTGGGCGTTGCTTTTATTCAATCCATGTTTTTTGGATTGGGGATGGTTGTTATCGGTGTACCCGCAGCCGGTCTATTGTTTATACTATCTCTTATTTTCGGTATCGTCCAGATTGGCATTTTCCCTGTTACTATTCCTGTTGTGATCTATGTGTTTGCATCTTACAGCACAACTACCTCGGTTATTTTTCTGATATGGTGTTTGATCGTTTCACTACTCGACAACATTTTAAGACCTATTATGATGGGGAAAGGAGCAGTTGTGCCGATGGTGGTTATCTTTATTGGCTCCATGGGAGGATTTATAAATTCAGGCATCGTGGGCCTGTTTACCGGCGCCATCGTCTTTTCTGTCGGGTACAAACTGTTTCTTTTCTGGCTTGACCAAAAGGAACAGGAAGACGTAAAAGATCCCGGAAAAGTACTTTAGTTCACTTTAGTTCACTTTAGTCACTTTAGTCACTTATTTATAAAAACTGCACCTCTTTAAACAGAAACCTCCTGATATCCCCCTGCCGGGTTTGTATCATAAGTCTTCCTTCCTGGTCAGTTCCGGTTATAAATCCCTCGAATTCGGCTTCATCAGCAAGATAGTGCGCCCATTTCCCATTCAGGTAGAGCAATTTTTCATAGTCCGAATTTATCCTTGCACTATTCCCGCTTATCAACCGGAGATACCTTCTGTCCAGTTTACAGCATAATTTATTCAGCATCTCAGGCAGGTCATAAATCTTTCCTGTCAGATTTTTTAAGGAAACCGGATTCGGGGCATCAGAGATAAACTCTTCCTGGTTAATATTCAATCCGATACCTATGACGGCCCTCGATATTTTTCCTCCAGAAACAGCTGTCTCGATCAGGATACCTGCTATCTTTTTATTTCCTGCATAGATATCGTTTGGCCATTTGATGGCGACATCCTCCGTATAGGCAGAGAGAAAATCAGTGATACCCAACGCAATTGCCTTGGAAATTGAAAATTGCCTGACAACTTCTACCTGCCGCGGATACAGTACAATGCTGAAAGTGAGATTTAAACCGTCTGCGCCTTCCCAATAAGACCCTCCCAGGCCTCTTCCCGACTGCTGACAAGCCGCCGCGAAGACTGTACCTTCATTCAGACTTTTTGTCAGCAATTCTTTTGCGGCATAGTTATTGGTCGAATCCACACTATCCAGGTATACGATGGTTGATCCTATCATGGCTTTGCAAGTTTAACAGCCGGTAAAGTTAAATGATATTCGGATGATCAGTTACCTAAAGAGTTTTTTTGGAATCCGTTAAAACAACTATCTTTGTGTTATTAAATCAATCTATGACTCAAAAAGGCAATGAAGGTCCGTTGGATTTGGTGGATGCCATAGTAGAAGGCATCCGGCGAAAAAAAGGTATCGAAATTGTCAACATCGATCTTTCCCGCGAAGGAGAAGCAGAATGTGACAACTTCATTATCTGTCACGGCAGCTCCAATACACATGTCGACGCCATTGCACGATCTGTTGAAGAGAGTGTGGAGGAATTGGCTTTTGAGCGGGTTTGGCGTCAGGATGGATTTCAAAACGCGCAATGGATTTTGTTGGATTATGTGAATGTAATGGTTCACATTTTTCAGGAACCTTTCAGAAGGTTTTACGATCTCGAATCGCTCTGGGGAGACGGTACTATTTATAATATAGAAGCTGACATTTAAATTGTTATGGCAGAAAATAAACCAAATACAAAGGGTCAAAGGACCAGAAAGCCAATTAAACCTGCAATGGGAGGCAGTGGTAATCAAAATAAGCCCTCCGCGTTCAAATTCAATCCCATTTATATATATGGAATTTTACTGATCGTTTTCCTGGCCATCCAGTTTTACGGATCAGGAGGCAAACCTGTTGACACCTCTTGGGGTGAAGTGCGGAATACGATGCTCAAAAATGGGGACGTCGACAAAATTGTTGTCGTCAACAAAAAAGATGTTGAGATTTACCTGAAAGAGACATCTTACGAAAAGTATAAAGCAAAAATGAATACCGGGATGTCTTTGCCTCCAAAACTGGGTCCTCATTTTTACTTCGAAATCGGTTCAGTGGATGGTTTCGAGGCAAACCTCAAAGAGGCCCAAAAGGAGTTTGGTGACAATGCTACCATCATCCCGAATTATGAAACCCGCACCAACTATTTTTCCGAAATCCTGAGCTGGATATTCCCCCTGCTGTTACTGGTATTATTTTATTTCTGGATTTTCCGCAGGATGAGCAAAGGCGGAGGCGGTGCCGGCAATATTTTCAATGTGGGCAAATCTCAGGCCAAAGTTTTTGACAAAGAATCCAGGGTATCAACTACCTTCAAAGAGGTCGCTGGTTTGGCTGAGGCTAAACAGGAGATCCAGGAGATTGTTGAATTTCTTAAAAACCCGGAACGCTACACCAAACTGGGAGGTAAAATCCCAAAAGGAGCGTTGCTTGTGGGACCTCCCGGAACAGGCAAAACACTGTTAGCCAAGGCCGTAGCAGGAGAAGCAGAAGTGCCTTTCTTCTCAATGTCAGGTTCTGATTTTGTGGAGATGTTTGTGGGCGTGGGAGCTTCCCGTGTTCGGGACCTTTTCAAACAAGCCAAGGAAAAATCGCCTTGTATTGTATTTATTGATGAGATCGATGCAATTGGCCGTGCCCGTGGCCGTAATCCCAATATGGGATCCAACGACGAGCGCGAAAACACCCTGAACCAGTTACTGACTGAAATGGACGGTTTTGACACCAATTCGGGTGTAATTATCCTCGCTGCTACCAACCGCGCGGATATACTCGACCGTGCGCTGATGCGTGCCGGAAGGTTCGACCGTCAGATACACGTTGAATTGCCTGATATGATCGACCGCAAAGAGATCTTTGAGGTACACCTCAGACCCTTGAAACTCGGACCTGATGTAGTTGTTGAGTTTCTGGCCAAACAGACTCCCGGATTTTCCGGCGCTGATATTGCCAATGTCTGCAACGAAGCCGCACTGATTGCAGCCAGAAAAATGAAAGAGATTGTAGAGAAGCAAGACTTCCTCGATGCCGTCGACCGTATCATTGGCGGACTGGAGAAGAAAAACAAGATTATTTCGGTGAATGAAAAAGCAACCATTGCTTACCATGAAGCCGGTCATGCCACGGTTAGCTGGTTACTCGAACATGCGCATCCTCTGGTAAAAGTAACCATTGTCCCCCGCGGGAAAGCGCTCGGCGCAGCCTGGTATCTGCCTGAAGAAAGGCAGATTACCACCAAAGTACAGCTGCTTGACGAAATCTGTGCAACACTTGGCGGACGTGCAGCTGAAGAGTTAATTTTCTCGTCAGTATCCTCCGGCGCTCAGAACGACCTGGAAAAAGTAACCAGGACCTCTTTTGCCATGGTCTCCTATTTCGGGATGAGCGATAAAATCGGCAAAGTAAGCTACTATGATTCGACCGGTCAGACCGATTATTCTTTCACCAAACCATACAGCGAAAAAACGGCAGAGGTTATTGATGCTGAAGTAAACGTAATCATCAACAAAGAGTACGAAAGGGCAAAAAAGATACTCTCTGCCAACGCTGAAGGCCACAAGAAACTGGCAGAATTGTTACTCGAACGTGAAGTGATCTTCACCGAAGACCTGGAACATGTATTCGGTCCAAGACTCTGGGTCACACCAAAAAATTTCGAAAAACCTGCAACAGCGGAGATTTTGCCTCCTGAGGAAGCGGACGACAAGACTGTTGTATAACATTAATTATTATGGAAAAAGGTTGGGAAAAGGTCTATTTTACAGGTGATGAAATTACTGCGACAATGGCGCGTGATTTATTGGCTGAAAGTGGAATTAATTCCGTGATTTTAAATCACAAAGATTCAACATACCTCTCCTTCGGTGACATCGAATTATACGTCGAAGAAAAGGATGAGAAAGAGGCTTTAAAGATTCTGGCTATACTAAAAAAAGGGTAGATTTGAAAGAATTTCCAAAGAGGAGCATCTCCGGACTGCTCTTCGCAACCGTACTTTTGGGAGCGATTGTGCTTGGTTCATGGAGTTTTGCGCTGCTTTTCGGCCTCTTTGCTGTTTCTATCCTCAGAGAGTTTTACCAGTTGTCAAAAACAGCCGGAATTTCCCCTCAAAAAAATGTAGGGCTGGCAATTGGCGGACTGACTTTTTTAATGACTTTCCTTTATGCCAAGGGTGTAATTTCGGTGAATATGACCGGCATCTACCTCTCCATACTCTTTGTAATTCCTGCTTTTGAATTATACAGAGCCAGGAAGAATTCCCTCGAAAACATAGCCATCACACTTTTTGGAATCCTTTATATCATCTTCCCTTTCTCACTTTTTAATTTCCTGGTCTTCCCTGATTTCCCGCACGGCGACAGATACGATCCCACCATGCTTGTTTTTCTCTTTATCCTGATTTGGGCCTATGATTCAGGTGCTTACTTATTTGGTATTACCTTCGGAAAGCACAGGCTTTTTGAAAGGATTTCGCCCAAAAAGAGCTGGGAAGGTTTTTTCGGCGGATGGTTCCTGTCTGCTGTTTTAGCCGTTGCCCTCCATCAGCTTCTCCCAATTTACAAACTTATGTACCTGTTGCTGATTGCAACTGTTGTCACCATTACCGGCACCTTCGGTGATCTGGTCGAATCAATGATCAAACGCAACATCGGCGTCAAAGATTCAGGCAAATTCCTGCCCGGCCACGGCGGTCTGCTTGACCGCTTTGATAGTATCGTCTTCGCCTCACCCTTCGTATACCTCATCGTGCAATTTTTCGGCTAAATCAATTTTCGATTTTCGATTGACGATTTACGCCGGTGCTTCCTTCGGGCATTACTGAATTTCAAAATTGCCGAATCGTCACATTGCCGAATTCCAAAATTATTGACTATTTTTGCCTTAACTAATCAATTAAGGATGAGATTACACAAAGAGGGTTATAAGATAGTTGCGATAGCTGTATTAATTTGGCTGATTATCAATTATTTAGTTGGATTAACCGGTGAAACGGTATTTCGCGTATTCATCTTGTTGTCAACTTTGCCCCTGCTGGTTCTCAGCATCCGTTTTTTCCGTTATCCCCGCAGGGAAATTACAGTATCAGCAAAATCGGTCCTGGCGCCGGCAGACGGGTGTGTCGTAGCCATCGAAGAAACAACCGAAGCCGAATATTTCAAGGACAGAAGATTACAGGTTTCTGTCTTTATGTCAGTAAATAATGTCCATATCAACTGGAATCCGGTTCCGGGTGAGGTTACCTATTTCAAACACCACAGCGGTCATTTCATGGCTGCCTATTTGCCAAAATCCTCCACCTTAAACGAAAGAGCCACTACCGTGATCCGGATGGCAGATGGTACCGAAGTATTGGTGAGGCAGATTGCCGGTGCAGTTGCCAAGCGGATCGTTACTTACTCAACAGTCGGTAAAAAAGTAACACAAAAAGACGAACTCGGATTCATCCGTTTCGGATCACGTGTCGATATTTATTTGCCGGCCGGCACAAAAGTAAATGTCGAATTATGCCAGGAAGTTATTGGCAGTCAAACCATTCTCGCTGAAATCTAATCCGGATCGAATGATAAGAAAGCATATCCCCAATTTTATCACTTCGCTGAATGTCCTCTGCGGAAGCATCGCTGTTGTGTTTATTTTGAGGGGCGCTTTAACCACCGGAGTTATCCTGATTATACTTGCAGCAATCTTTGATTTTTTCGACGGGATGAGTGCCCGGCTGCTCAAAGCCTATTCTTCGGTCGGAAAGGAGTTGGATTCCCTGGCGGATATGGTCTCATTCGGACTGGCTCCCGGACTAATTATGTTTAAACTACTGGAGATAAACATGTTCAAGAGCCACAGGCTTCCGGCTCAACTCGCCGAGCTCACTTTAATCCAGATTCTGGTTCTCGGAAGTGCCTTCCTGATTCCGGTTTTCTCTGCATTACGTCTGGCCAAATTCAATGTCGACGAACGCCAGACAAGTTCGTTCATCGGATTGCCTACACCAGCCAATGCACTATTCATCTCTTCCCTAGCACTGATTCAGGAACACGGCAACATTCCTGCCATCGACAATTTTCTGCTTAATATTCCGGTTTTATTGGTTATCACTTTTCTTTTCTCTTATTTGCTGGTATCAGAAATTCCAATGTTCTCCCTGAAATTCAAAAACTTATCCTTTCAGCCCAACAAGACCAGATACATTTTCATCTTGCTTTCAGCGGTCCTGATTCTCTTAATCGACTTGTATGGTGTCGCTGTAACTATTCTCCTGTTTATCCTGATTTCAGTTTTTCTGATGTACCGGAAGAAATAATATAACCTACGTAAAAGATGAAATCACACTCAATTTTACTGTTCGCAATCTTTTTTTCCATTTTATACAGCTGCGGGACTAATCCGAAACCGAAGACGGAACAACCGGAACAGTTTAAAGAAGAGAATGTTAAATTGAATGATTCCCTGCAAAAGAGAATTGGATTGTGGGCGAAGGAAGGTGCAGCGTGTTACGGATTGGTGCTGCTCACCAAAAAAAACAAAAGCATCGAATACGGGAAGTCTGTAAAAACTGTTATTGTCCGCATCAAAAGTGACAGCATAAAAGTTAAGGTACTGGAAGATGTTTCACTGGCCAAAACAAAAGACTGCAACAAAATGAGTGTCTTGGTCGGAAATACCTGGTGGGAATCAGAAGGAGATCTGTTTCAAACCAGGGAAGAAGCTGACAAATTCCTCAAAGCAAAGGGATGGGAATACAAAAATAAAAAAAGAGGTAAATTCAAAATCGGAGATTAACTTGATTTATATCATCCTAAAACTAATGATCACCAAAGAATCGATTTGATAATAACCAAACCAGCTTACCCAACATTTTTTATGAAAAGTAATTCAAACAAAAACAACCTTCCCAGACTAATTATTCAATGGGGTGTTATTGCCTTTGTTCTGTTTCTGGCCCTACGGCCATTTTACAGCAATGATTATACCCCGGACTTTGAAGCATACTGCCCTTTTGGCGGGATTCAGGCATTGAACAGTTTCCTTTTAAACAATTCCCTGGCCTGTACCATGACATCTGCCCAAATTGCCATGGGCGTAATGTTAATGATCGGGATTGTCGTTTTCAGTAAATTGTTCTGTTCCTATATCTGCCCGATAGGAACCATCAGTGAATGGTTAGGGAAAATGGGCGATAAACTAAAAGTCAGAATCACCCTGAAAGGGGTAACAGACAAAATATTTCGCTCCTTAAAATACATTCTGCTGTTTATAACCTTTTATTTCACCCTTGCATCCAACGAGTTGTTTTGCAAGAAGTTTGATCCGTTCTATGCGGTCACTACCGGCTTCAGCCTTGATGTTGTTGTGTTGTACGCTTCCATCGCCATTGCACTTGTCATCATCGGATCTGTTTTTATCCGTCTTCTCTGGTGCAAATACCTATGCCCGCTGGGTGCAGTATCAAACATCATCAAATTCAGCTGGTTTTTTATCGGGGTAATTGGTATATATATTGTTTTGCTGAAATTTGGTGTCGCCGTGCATTATGCCTGGCCTTTGGGAGTCGCTTCAGCAGGCGGATATTTACTTGAAATCTTTGGCGAAAAAATCACATTTTCTCCGGGTGCAAAAATCACACGCAATGAGTTGACCTGCACCGATTGCCAGTTGTGCAGCCGTCGTTGCCCCCAGGCAATTGATGTGGCAAATATGAAGGTAGTGACAGATATTGACTGCAACCTGTGCAGTGAATGTATCATCGTTTGCCCGGTTAAGGATACGATTCAGATTAACAAGCGTAGCTCATTGAAATGGCTTCCTCCTGTTGCCACCGTCGTACTGGTCATTCTGGGCCTGATTTTGAGTACCATCTGGGAATTACCTACCATCGACCAGCGGTGGGCAAGCAGTTCAGAAATCGAAAAGAGCAGTGTTTTCACCCAATCAGGATTGAAAAACATAAAATGCTACGGGAGTTCCATGGCATTTGCAGCACAGATGAAACAGGTGAAAGGTGTATTGGGAGTGGCTACTTATGTAACCACCCACAAGGTGAAGGTATTCTATGATCCAACGCTGCTGACGAATGAAAAAATTCAGTCCATGCTGTTTACACCCTTGAAAACATCGATTCATCTCCCTGAGGCAGGCGACAAGGAAGTTAAAGTTGCCTCCGTGTTATTAAACAACTTCTTTGATCCGATGGATTTCAGCTATCTGTCAATCTTGCTTAAGGAGAAAACTGACGCAATTGGGGTTGAGAGCGAATTCAACTGTCCGGTGCGCATCAGGATTTTCTTTCCTGCATCTTCAAATCTTAATGAAGAAAAACTGAAAGAACAACTTGAATCCAGGAGAATTCCTGTTAACATGGACGGTAAAATCAAAAATATTGAGTTGGCTTATGAAGTTGTCAACAAAATTGAGTTCAGCACAATTTCCAAAAAGGAGTATGTCCAAAAGATGTTCCGGCACTATGTCAAAGAGTTCAATGACAAAGAAAAATACAATGCAGGCGTCATTGATACTTTGATGGTACCTCTCGGGGCCAATAAATACGACACCGATGCACTGCCCTACCTGATCAGTCATCTGTCAAATAACAAAGGTATCGTAGGCTTTGAGTCATTACTTGACAGCAGTCTGCAGGTCGTCTTCCAAATTATCTATATTGATTCGATCACCAATTCTGCCAGCGTTCAGAAAGCGCTGAAAAGCGACTCTCTTTCAATCACCTACAGTGATGATGAAAAGGCTAAAGTCTTAAACATGTTTAAGTTCTGATTCTAAATATCGGGAATTAATTTCCCTTTTTATCATGACCGGATATAAAAAATTTATCCTACTGGTTTTAACCTGTTTATTCACATCCGGGTATACAAATGCCCAGTCTAATGTGAAATTAGCAGGTAAGATCATTGAAAAATCCGGATCAAAAATTGAATTGGTTGCTGTTCAGCTCAAGGAGCTAAACAGGTGGACTACCACAAACAGTCTTGGCATATTTACATTTGAGAATATACCTTCCGGGCTTTATACGCTTCAGGCTGTATGTCTGGGTTATGAGCCATATGAGGAACAGGTAAACATCGGTTCCGGATCCGGCGAAATTACGGTCGTAATGGAACAATCTACACTGGCTCTGGAAGAAGTTGTCGTCACAGCCAAAGAACATACAACGCTAAGTTCGTCATCAAAGATCGAAAGTGCTGCTTTAACGCATGTTCAGCCCACCAATCTGGCAGATGTCATGCAATTGATCCCCGGACAGATCACGCTGAATCCTGATTTGTCGAAATCAAACCAGATAGCCATTCGGGATATCAATACAAAAAATGATCCTGACGACAACAGTGCCATGGGAACGGCAATAATTATTGACGGCACGCCGGTCAGCAACGATGCAAACATGCAGACCCTAAATACAGCCGGAGGAGGAACTTCACAATCTTATTCAACTGCCGGCCAAGGCGTTGATTTAAGAAAAATTCCAACAGACAACATTGAATCTGTGGAAGTGATCAGGGGCATACCCTCGGTCCAGTACGGCGATCTCACCACCGGGGCTGTTTTGGTAAAGACAAAGGCAGGCAAAACAAAACTCTTTGCAAAGGCGAAAAGTGATCCCAAAATTAAACAGTTCGCTCTTTCCAAAGGATTTCTCCTGCCTGGAAATAAAAGCGGGGCATTGAACATAGATGTAGATTATACCCATGCAATGGACGACCTTCGTTTGCCCTCAAAAAGCTACAACAGGATTACCGCGCAACTGGGTTATTCCAATACGCTCTTTAAGGAATCCAAGCCATTAAGCATCAATGTAAAACTGAACTACTTCAGTACTTTGGATGACTACAAAAATGACCCTGATCTTTTAAGGCAGGAGGTACTGAAGGAAGAAGAAAAAAATGGCGGATTAAAACTATTTGGAACCTGGTGGATTCAGAAACCCTGGCTGACAAATATCAATTACAACTTCTCTGGCGACTATACCAGGCAAGCAGTATATGAACACAGGATAACAACCAATAGCGGAGTAACCGCCCTGCCTACGGCTATGGTGTCCGGTGAATCGGTCGGATCCTATTTGCCTACTATCTATACCAGTGATCTGACCATTGATGGGAAACCGTATAATTTTTACGGGACAGTCAATGCAAATATCAACGATAAATACGGTCGTATCGATAACAAATTGATGTTGGGGGCCGAATGGAGAAGTTCCGGGAACAATGGGAAAGGTAAGATCTATGACATTAACAGGCCTCCCACAGGAGCCTCTTCTACCAGACCAAGGGCCTTCAACGATATACCGATGAGCCGGGACCTGGCCCTGTTCCTTGAAGATATTGTCGATATTCCCATTGGCAGCACAACCCTGAAATCACAGTTTGGCTTTCGTTACAACAATATGTTGCCAAAAGGAATTTTTTCGACTGACGGATTCATGTCGGTTGAACCCAGGATAAATGTCACCTACAATATCCTGGAAAAGAATAAAACCGGGATGCTCAAGGATCTGGCCATTCGCATAGGTTATGGCAAAACTTCCAAAAATCCCACCATGATCTTTATGTACCCGGATAAATCTTATCAGGACGAAATAAGTATTAACTATTATCCTGATTTAATAGTGGTTACAACCAAAGTGACTGAAGACACCGGTAATCCCAACCTCAAGCCGATTACCAATACAAAATATGAAGCAGGGGTGGACCTGAAAATGAAGGGAGTAAAAATTTCACTTACCGGATTTTCAGAAAAGATTATCAACGGATTTTCATTCGAAAATCAGTATTTTGTGATGAATTTCAACAAGTGGGACCAACTTTCAGGAGCCGGCAAGCAACCAAAATATCAGGACGGTGCAATTACTTACCAGGAAAACGGTACCGCAAAAACTTTGCCTTTCTCCCAAAAACAGGAATTTCATTCTTACGGAACTCCAAGGAACACTTACAATGTGGATAAAAAAGGGATTGAATACATTTTTAATTTCGGAACCATTAAGCGCATAAAAACCAATATTGCAGTAGATGGTGCATATTACCATATTACCAGGATAGAAGATGCCCTCCCTTACAATGAAAAACAAAATGTATCCTATCTTGGCGAAAAATTTCCTTATGTTTCCGTAATGCCCGGAGGAAAGGGAAATGATAGGCAAAGACTCAATTCTAACTTTAGAATCATCACCCATGTACCCAAAATCAGAATGATCGTTTCATTAAGTACCCAGGTTATATGGATGGACAAGACTGCTTTTTACTGGAATTACAACAACAGTCCGGTGGCTTATTCTCTTTCCCCAACCAAAGAGAAACTTTATGGAAATTACAATGCCGTTGATAAGATATACATTGACCCCACTGGTTATTATGACAAACAAATGGTCTACCACGCCTGGGTCTCAAACAACAGTTTTGTCGCACCATACAGTTTTATGGTCAGGGAGCAGGACAGCGATTATTTTTCTCCAGAAAGTTACCCTGTCACCATTCTGTTCAACCTGAAACTGACAAAAGAGTTGGGCAACAAGGTACAATTCTCCTTTTTTGCCAATAATTTCCTCAACCAACGGCCGGTTTATAAAATAGTTCGCAGCGACTCTTATATCAGGATGAATCAGTCGGCCTATTTTGGCGCAGAAATAAAATTGTCATTATAAAACTTAACGAAAATATTACAGAGATGAGAAAAATGACCGTCGTTGCAATATCCCTTCTTCTGGGGCTGGTGATGATCAACTGCAGAAAAGATGTTACTCCCAGTTACAATATGATCCTCACCCTGACCTTTCCGCAAGGCTTCACGGCCGCCTCAATGCCCAATGGTGTTGAGGTTAATATAACCAACACGCAAACAGGAAGAGAATCGGTCGCAATCGCTGATGCTTCAGGCAAGGTGACAATTCTTTTAGTCGAAGGCAATTACAACATTAAATGCAGTTTCACCGTTAAAGCTGACGCTGACGAGTATTCTTTCAACGGTATACTCACCAATTACATGCTGGCGAAGGAATCTTCCGTTAGTGTTAACCTGGTTCTGGCAGATAACACCGGAGGTTTTGTTATCAAGGAGGTTTATTATGCAGGGTCAAAAACACCGGATGGAAAATCTTATTACTCTGACCAGTTCGTTGAAATCTACAACAATACAAACGACACACTTTATGCCGACAAACTTTGCATCGGGATGCTTCAGCAAAGCGGAGCAAATCCCAACAACTGGGTTAACCCAGATGGTTCAATAATGGATGATCTTCCTATTACCTACCAGGTATGGATTGTTCCCGGAATTGGGATAGAGCACCCTGTCTATCCTGGAAAAAGCTTTGTCATAGCCCAGGATGGCATTAACCACATTACAGATCCCAACGGAAATCCGGCCTCTCCTGTTGATTTATCCAAAGCTGACTGGGAAACCTATATGGAAATTGCCGGAAAAGACACTGATGCGCCGGCCGTCCCCAACTTAACCATGATGTATACGACAAGTGCTATCGTACAGGACTGGACCCTCTCGGTAAATGGTTCTGCATTAATCCTTTTCCGCCTGCATGTTGACTGGCAGACCTATGTGGCCAATCCCGCCAATTTCAAAACATCTCCGGGAACCACATCGACCATCAAATATTTCATGGTGAACAAAAGCCTGGTAATCGATGCCGTTGAAATGGTTCAGGCAGATGAAACCAAGAGGTATAAAAGGCTCCCCTTGACTCTGGATGCCGGTTACACATACATTGACGGTGGATCATACTGTTCAAAATCGGTTCGCCGTAAGGCGAAAATGGTTGTCGGCGGTAGGGTCATTTACAAAGACACCAACAATTCAATGGTTGATTTCCTGCATGATTTAACTCCAACACCAGGAATAAATCCAACTGCTCCCGAGAATTAATGAAATTTACCTGCCGGCACATATTTGAACTTAGGTGCCGGCATTATACCAGAAACCAAATGGGTAACTTTCTTAGATATATGCTGCTCTTTACATTGACAATTGCTCTTGTCAATGCAATGGGTAGTGACTCTCTGAAAGTCAATTCATTCAACGCATTTAAAATCAGCGATTTTAAAAATTACTGGCACGCAACTGAAAATGCTGCCGGAATGACCCGGAATCTGCCTGGGAACATTTCAGATTTTAATTCAGGGCTGGTTAGTGGCAACGGCGATTATCACAGGATCATGGCGAGCTCACGCTACCAGGATTATATGCTTTCGACAAAAAGCTACCGAAAGATAGATAAGTTCTTTCTTTCCGGAAGTTTCGCCTACCACAATCTGCTGGAATCAGGAGCCAGATGGAACGGAACATTAGAGCCTTACAGGGGCAATCCGTATATTCTGGGCGATTCGGTTACCTGGTCCACTTACCGTAAAGAAAATTATGCCCTTTCCGGGGGAATTGCCACAAATATCAATTCCAAAATTTCAGTTGGCTGTAAAATTGATTATTTCGCCGGCGTCGGCGCCAAACAAAAAGATCCGCGACCGGAGAACAATGTTATCCGGATTAGTGCAAATCCAGGAATAATTTTCCACAGGGAGAAATTTAATTTTGGCGCAGATTTCGGCTACTCCAACAGAAAGGAAGAAATTAATTACATGCAGCTTATTACGAATAATCCAGATATATCCTATTTTGCGTTCAAGGGTTTCGGATTTTACACCAAAGAAATCAACAGGAATTATTACAGGTTCCAAAATGAAAAAAACCTGTTTGGCGGTCTGCAGTTTGAAACCTGGCAAACGAAATTAACTTACCTGACAGAGCTTAAATTCAAATACGGCAAAGAAACCATCGATGACGGCAGTTTCGCACTTTCTAAGGATAAAGCAGGAGACTGGGATGTTTTAGACCTGAATCTGAAAGAAATACTACAATTCGCTAACCGCGGAAAGACGCATAGAATCGAATTGAACGCCGGATACTTCGAGGGCAATGGATCAGCCTATACCCAGCAAAAAGTTTATCATGGCAACATTGTTGAGTATGTGACAGTAAGCACGAATTTGAAACTCAACCGGAAAATTTTGCAGGGTCAATTTGAATATACCTGTCAAAAATTAAATGCAGCAGAGCGGGTCGACTGGATTTTCAATTCCCGTATTGCTTCAGCAAAAAACCGGGAAACCTATTATTATATTCCTGAAATTTTCTACTCCGGCTATACCAATATTTCCGGTTTGGCTTCTTTCGAAAAAAATTTTTACCTGAAATCTTTCCACTTTGCTCCTTTTCTAGCTGCATCTTATACCTGCAATCTGTCTAAAAGTCTTGTTCTTTCTGATTTGCAGGAAATAACAAAATACCAAATGAAGGAAATCTACATCCATGACTTTAATTATCAAACTGACAACCTGTTTAAACTTGAAGCACAACTGGTTTGCGGTTTGTTTACCAAAAAAACAGGGTTGTTAGATCAGTTCTTTGTCCATCTGAATTTCAGTTTCTATAAACCATCAATCAGCAATTGCAGCTTTTCAATATTAACCGGCAAAATCGGATTTATGTTCTGATGCAGAATCAAAGTAAAACCTTGTTAACGTCGAAATTTACAGGATAAGTAATACAAATTCCGTATCCTCAAGATTGATTTTTAAATTATATTACATTTATCTGCCTCATTAATATTTAATTAAAAAAGTTATTCAACAAAAGAAACAGCATATGAGCAACGTTATTGAATGCAATAACCTGACCCACTATTACGGAAAGAAGATGGTGTATGAAAACCTCAATATCCATGTCAGAGAGGGCAGCATTCTTGGCTTACTGGGTAAAAACGGAACAGGAAAAACAACAACCATCAATATCCTGAATGGTTTCCTACGGCCAAGGAGCGGTGAGTGCTTGATTTACAATGAAAACACCCAGCATCTGACCCCACCAACAAAAGCCCGGATCGGATTTCTTATCGAAGGCCATGTTCAGTATTCTTTCATGAATATCAACCAGATTGAGAAGTTCTATGCAGGTTTTTATCCCAACTGGAAAAGTGATCCGTATTGGGAGCTGATGAAGAAACTTAAGGTATTACCTAATCAAAAAATCTCATCCATGTCCTGCGGTCAAAGGTCCCAGGTGGCTTTGGGACTGATCCTGGCGCAGGATCCCGACCTGCTGATCCTGGATGATTTCTCCATGGGCCTCGATCCGGGTTACCGCCGCCTGTTTATTGACTATCTGAGGGAATATGCCAAGGCAGAAAACAAGACCATCTTTACCACTTCCCACATCATCCAGGACATGGAAAGACTGATTGACGATGTGCTGATCATGGACTACAACAGGGTATTGGCGCAAAAGCCGGTCAATGAATTTATGGAGGCCTTTAAGCAGTTTTCTTTTGATCTTGAAAATCCCGGAATTGAAATAAAAAAGGAACAGTTTATTGTCAACGTGGAAAAAGTAAAAAACAGGATAGAGCTGTATACCTATGAATCAGAGAAGGTTGTACAATCCTATTTGTCTGCTAACGGAATTATTCACAGCAACTTCAGAAAAATCGACATGACTTTGGAAGACGCGTTTATTGGTCTAACCGGAAAATATTAAACCTATGTGGAAATCAATTTTATACAAGGAATGGCTTAAACTGAAGTGGATCTTTCTGATTTTTACTTCGGTCGGACTAATGGCTGTCGGTTCAATTTTCCTGAATGTCCGGCATGATATTTTGTTCAGCGGAGCGACAAATTACTGGTACAGTTGCCTGTTTATGGGATTCCAGTATTTTCAACTGTTAAAATATATTCCCCTGGTAATCGGAATCGCAATCGGGTTGGCCCAGTATTTCCCCGAGACTGTTAATAAAAGAATCAAATTAAGTTTCCACCTTCCGGTTGACGAAAATAAGATGTTAGTAATGATGATGTTATGCGGGACACTCGGTCTGATCATCTCATTCGGACTGATGTTCCTCCTTTTCCTGGGATTGAGCGCCCATTTTCTCCCGGATGAAATAGTTAATGCTGCTATCATATCAGTAATTCCATGGTTCCTGGCAGGATTTTCCATCTATTATTTTATCGGACTGATTGTCCTGGAACCGGTTTGGAAATATTGGATTTTATACGGACTTGTCGGATACGCCTTAGTCGGTCTTTATTTGGAATCCTCTGTAGCCGGCGCATTTGAGCCGATCAATCCAAAATTACTGATACTTACTGCTTTGCTAAGTATTTCTTTGTTGTTTTCCGCAAACCGATTCAGAAAGGGAGAGATGTAATCATGGTACAAATAAGCAGATATATTCTGGTATTAACCGCTGTGATTGCTGTAGCAACAGCCTTGCCGAAATTTTACTGGACAATAATGGAGAAACCTCTTAATGCCCCGATGATCAGGTACAGCTGCACAGACAAAACCTTCATAATTTTCCGGCCCGGCCAGACAATTTTACGGCAGGATGCAAAAGGGAACAACTATGCAAGGGAAGATTACGAACGAAAACTCCCTATGATGTATTATGTACAATTGGCTTCTGCCGGGAAAATGCCCGATTCCATCAATGGCGTAGAGATGAATATTCATACGATACGCAGTGCCAGTTCGAATTTCAGATTTCAGTCCAAAAATAGGAATGGTCCCCAACCCGGATTGTATCCCTTGTTTGAATCAGAATCAGGCCGCGTAAACCTCGAAATGCCAAATGATTTTTTCCGAATTGGAAATCAGATCGATTTTATTGATACAAAATCGAACAAGGTCGATCCGGAAAAAAGTTCAAAATTTACGGAAGCTTTAGCGAAGAAAGGGTTCACTTTCCCTTCTAAAATTATCGCCGGAATTCCAACAACAAAGAAATCCTGTGATCAAGGCTATCTGATAACCGATTCAAATAATCAACTCTTCCATCTTAAAATGGAGGTTGGAATACCGTTCGTAAAGAGAGTTACACTACCCGAAAATCTAAACTTCAAATGGATCGAATGTGTTGACTTTTCAAATAAACAGTTCTATGCCTACCTGATCTCCTCAAAGAATGAAGTTTACATTCTTACTCAGGATACCTATGAATTGAAAATGCTACCGGTCACAGGATTTAATGCAGACGTGGATGAATTGAAAATTTACGGGGATCTCTTTAATTACAATGTGATTATTGAGGGAGACAGCTACGTTAAGGCCTTTGCTCTTGACCGTAAATTCAACAGCGTCGATTTTTATTCTGAAAAATGGAATGACCGGTACAATCGTACGGAAGGGAAAATTTTCAGTGCAATCTTCCCTTTTGAAGTAATCCTGAAAAGTGATAACAGTCGATACATCGATTTTCGAATAAAGTATTCCATTGGATTTCTTTGGCTAATGTTAAGTTTCCTTCTGGTTGTTGCTGAAGTAATTTGGATCAAACGAGAGAAAAGCCAGCTCAAAAATCATCTGATTGATCTATTTTTAATTGCCATTACCGGCATCTTTGGGTTTATTGCGGTAAATTTATTTCCGAATAAAATTTACAAATAAAAAAGCTCTTTCCGCCCAATATCGGATACTTGAAAATAAATATTCAGCTCATGAAAAAAGGGTACTGCTAAACGAAAGCAGTACCCTTTTTAAATTGAATCGTAGTCTTTAAACGATAACTATTTGTGAAAAATAAAGCCCTTTATGAAGCTTATTTAAGAACAATTGATATTATCCCTGAATCTGTGTTTCCGGAAAATACAACGGTTATAGCATCTCCAACAGTTAACAAACGTGCTTCCGTTAAGGTATAAGTTACTGATGTTTTAAGATCACTCCCAACCGTAATACTTTTTTCGCTACCTGCTACCGGCAGAAGTTGTTTGGCGCCAGCTGGATTCCAACTGGGTACCTGCTGTTGTAAAACAGTTGCCTTCATAACATCTCCGGATTTTGCATTTGGAAAATAGCCATTGACAGTGAAAGATGTCATTGCTTTAGTAACAGGATCTGCAGTTACCTTCGAAATTTTAGTGATGTAAACATTCCCGGTACTATCATGAGGGATGTCGTAATAAGGTTGTTTCGTACAACCTATCATTATCGCTATTGCAGCGATAAATGAAAGTGTTATAATAATTTTTGATTTCATATTTTTCTTAATTAAATAATTATAAAATGCAATACTTATTTTTGCATAGGTAAATACCCACTATTCTGTTTCGCTAACCCGTTTCTGGCAATTTCATTACCAGGAATAGGTGATAATAAATGCATTGGAGTAAAAGCATAGTTGAAAATTGCAGGCTGATGACCAATGAAATTCTGAATAGCTGAAATTTCGCCATTGCCATATACAACGCATTTTCTCGTGCGACGTTGATCCCATAGCATTTTATTTTCAAATATAAGTTCCCATGCCCTTTCAGCTAAGATTTCTTTCAGACCAATCTGACTTGCTGTGTAAGGAGCAAGTAATGCTCTGGCCCTGATTGCGTTAATTCCTTTTACGATGTCATTGTCAGATACCGTCTGGCCTAATTGTTTTAACGCCCAGTTTACTTCAGTAAGATTCAACAGTATTTCTCCATAACGGTAATGTGACCAGTTCAGACCGGAACCATCTGTCGATTTAACAGACGCAGCAACGTATTGCTTATAGATATGTGGAACATCAAAACGAACTGTATCTTTTACATTGGTATATTTAGTATCCCATGTGAAGAAAAACTGACGTTCCTTTTTCCGCAAGTCAGTATTAGCATAGGACCTGTAATATCCTACCCATGGAATAAATGTACCGTTTTCTTCTTTCGGGGAAATCGCACTTAGCAAAGGAAGAGATGGTTGTATAACACCATTACCCCCAAGTGTCGCACTATATTGCACCTGAAATATTGCTTCCCCCTTATTGTTCATTGCCGGATCGCGCAGATTATCATAGGTCCCCAATGTATATAAACCACCATACAGCGCGTTAAGTTGTGTTTGTGCCTTTTTTAAGAATTCAACACCACTTGCAACCGGATAGGTCTGCATTGTCCAGGCTCCTGTACCGCACCAGTCTTTATCCGGACTGGTAGCTACTTCCTGATAAGGATAACCGGCCACGGTCATATATACATCTGCCAGTATTGCCCGGGCTGCATCCTGTGTTACGCGACCAATTGAGGTTCTACCTGGCTGAAGATTGGTAACTGCGAATTCAAGGTCAGGAATAATTACTTCATCATAGATTTTCTTCAGACTGCTACGAGGCATCTCTGTTGCCCACACATCTGTCATTGGTTTTGTTACAAGAACAGCATCACCCCAGTAGCGTATAATACAAAAATAATAGAATGCCCTTAAGGTACGTACTTCAGCCAAAGCTTTATTAAGGTCTGTCGCACTCATCTTAATCAAAGGAAGTTGTTGGATAGAGAGGTTACAGTCTTGTACTCCTGAATACCAATACAACCACGGATTATTGTAATCGTCGAGTAAACTACCTGTTACCTGATTGTACATAAATTTATCGAACTGAACGTGCGGCTCAGTTGTGTATGCCCCGCCAGTGGGGTACTCAATTGTAGAGGGAATATTATTTCCCCAATCTCCCGCACCACTAGTCCAGTTTTGCAACCGTCTATAAGGTCCAACTGTAAAAGGTTCTTTAAATTCTAAAGCTGTCAGATCTGCTGCAGTGGTTAGTTGTCCTGTTGGCACTTCTTTCAGAAACTCCGTGCAACCACCAAGCGTCATAAAGAATATCACCAAAAGCATAGTGAATCTTAATGATATACTGTTTTTTATTTTGTAGTTCATAATATTAAATTTTTACAATTAGAAAGTGATATTAACACCCAGGCTGAAGGTTGTTGGAACTGGATGCATATATTTATCAATATTTGGTACCCTTCCATTAATTTTCTGTATAGCACTACCTTCAGGATCATAACCAGGAAGTTGAACTGCGGTTAACAAAAAGAAATTTTCTGCAGTGGCATAAACTCTCAATTTATCTAATCCACCAAGGTTACCACGGAAAGTATAACCTACTGAAGCCGTCTGCCCCCTCATGTAGGCAGCGTTCCAAATCATATGGGTGTCAGGATATGAGTCGTAGCGTGCACCGGCATTACCGGCACGAACCTGAGCTATCATGGTTGTTTGATGATCAGGACGCCATCCATCCATAACTGTGTTCATCATACCATTTACAAATTGGCGGTCTTCTGCAGACTCATGCACGATAGCTTTGTTAACTCCACCTACAAACATAATGTCGATACTTGCATCAAAGCTTCTATATGTAAATGTGTTGTTCAGACCACCATAGAATTTCGGATAGGCGTGACCAATAACTTTACCGTCAGTCAGCAGCTCAATTTTACCATCATTATTTGTATCCTCAAATTTCAGATCTCCCGGCACTCGGCCATAACGCGCTGCCTGCACTGCTTCCAGTGTGCCCCAGGTTCCCATTCGGTTCAATCCAAAGAATGATCCGATTGGTTCTCCAACTCTATAAACGCTGGTTCCGTTGCCTGCTCCGGTATCCGTGTAAATGTCGGCACCGGTAGGGCCGAGTTCCATAATTTCATTTTTATTGGTTGATATTGTAAATTGAGTTTCCCATGAAAAGTTTGTCTTTTGGAAATTGACCGTGTTCAATGTGAACTCGAAACCGGTGTTTTTAACCGAACCATAGTTTACCCAAGCACTACCTGTTGTAGTTGATTGAGGTACCGGAAGATTAAACAACATATCATCAGTTAATTTTCGGTAAAAATCTAACGTCACATTAATTCTATTTTTAAGCATGCCAAGATCTACCCCAATATCGTACTGTGTTGTTGTTTCCCATTTCAGGTTATCGTTACCGGTAGACCCCGGATAAAGGCCTGCAGTGTAACCATTTGCCAATAAAACATTGGCGGGACTAATGTACGTTTGTGTTATATAATTACCAATTTCCTGGTTACCGGTTTGTCCGGCACTTAAACGCAGTTTAAGGTTAGATATTGTTTTGCTGTCGGCCACAAAACCCTCTTGAGAGATTCTCCATGCAGCACCAACAGAAGGGAAAAAACCGTATTTGTTGTTTGTTCCGAATTTTGATGAACCGTCATAACGCCCCGTTGCTGTTAACATATATTTGCCCTGGTAGCTATAAACAGCGCGAGCAAAATAAGAGTTTAACGCACCCATGGAATTGCTGGAGCCTACTCTAGGTGGATTGGCACCCGCTCCCATATTATTCCACTGGTAAAAATTTGAAGAGAATTTGGATGCCGATGCAGTTAAATAGTCATATGTATTTTCAGACCATGAAAGCCCAAGCAAACCTGTTATTTGATGATCACCTATTTTTTTATTATAGTTGAAATAGTTTTCGGTTTGCCAATATTTCCATATTTCATGGATACCATTTGCATCTGAATTACGTCTGCCCTGATAATCTCCACTATACCATCTTTGCGTCTGATTCCTGTTATCTACAGAGAGGTTTGTTTTAAAACTCAAGTCTGGTGTAATCTGTGCACTTAGTTCCAATGCTCCGGTAAATTCGTCTTGCAGGTAATAGCCT
>JBBQHB010000073.1:0-27994 GCA_038323575.1 Bacteroidales bacterium
CTTAGCAACTTGTCATATAAGACGGAGGTTTTACTTTGAAGTCGTCTTCAATTTTGAAATATTCCGGGAAATATTTGTATTTTTTTCCATTAAGTTTCAGTCTTTGTTAACTGGTAGACAGCGATACAATGTTTTACAACGTTTGCTGCTAAAAATGCGTTGGGGAGTTCGAAGCAGCAATCTTGTTCCACAGTAAAATAATTGCCAATATACTAAAATAAAACTTATCTAACCATCTGCCCCAATGTATTTTAGTTCCTATTAGCCTTTATTTTTGCTAAATGGGTATCAGGGTTAAAGTCATGAGCAATTCCGCTTTCTATCCCTTCTTGAATAGCTTCTCTTAGGACAATAATCTTATTTTCTTCATCTTCCAAAAGTCTAAGTCCTGCTCGGATTACTTCACTCGCATTTTTATACCGCCCTTGGGAAATTCTACTTTTTATAAAACTGTCAAAATAGTTTCCTATTGATATTGAGGTATTTCTATTCATAATTCATCAATTTATTTTCAAAGACACCAAAAATTGGTATAAATATCAAGTTCGGGTTCTTTTTTTCTAATCACATACATTTTAGTTGCTTTGGGTAACCGGATTCATCTTTTACTTTCCTGTCACTTTTTGTTGTCCGGGTAATATAATTTCCATCATA
Source organism: Bacteroidales bacterium (assembly GCA_038323575.1). Taxonomy (GTDB): domain Bacteria; phylum Bacteroidota; class Bacteroidia; order Bacteroidales; family Prolixibacteraceae; genus CAINVV01. The sequence goes on from JBBQHB010000073.1 coordinate 655, forward strand.
AGACGAAAATTCCGGGTAGCTCTATCATGTTCTAAGACACATAGTCCATTATCTTCCCGGAGATTTGAAGTAATGATATTTCGGCCAGTTTGGTTTGATACTTAACCGTGATTAACCGCTCTTCTGCATCAAGTAAACTTTTCTGAACCTCACGCAATTCCAGCCCTGACAGCGCGCCAAGGCGGTATCTTTCAAACGCAATATTCAGGTTCTCCCGGGCAACTTCCAAATTTTGTTCTTCCATCTTTACCAGGCGCAGGTTGTTTTTGTAAGCATAGTAAACGGTGAGCAACTCGGCTTTAATATCCTGCTCTACTTCCTGAAACTGGTACAATCGATTCTCGATTTGTATGCGTGCGTTGCCTTTTTCCAGATTACGTTTATTTCCGTCAAAAATATCCATGCTGAGTGTGAGCCCGTAATTAAGGCTGCGGGTGTGCTGATTGTTAATTGAGACTGCTCCGTAGTCACTGATTGTTCCGGTTCCGTAACCCCGGTATGCATAATTATAGCCTGAAGTTAAGGTTAGGTAAGGATAGGCACGTGATGAAATAATTTTATAATCGAGTTCAGAAATGCGCTGGTTTTTAGATGCAATCAGCAAGCCGGTATTGTAATCAAGGGTCGATTTAAATAATTCAGGATATACCAGATCAGGATTAAAAACAATAGCGGTATCTTTCAGTACAACCTTTTCTTCCAGGTTTTCAAACGCCATCAGTTTTTTTATCCGCACTTCCGATTCAAGAATCTGTTCATTCTGTTTTGCCATCCGGGAGCTGTCGGCATTAAGATAAACAATTGATTGCAGCAATTCCAGTTTCGAAGAGGCGCCCAGCAGGTAACGTTCCTCATCTATCCGCACCCTCTCTTTTGAAAGCGATGCAGCATATTCCATATTCTTAAAAAAGTTTTGTTGCTCAATGTAATAATAGTACTCGACAATTATCTGAGAAATGAGGTTTTCCATAGCCATTTGGGTGTTGAGATCTCCCATTTGCTTTAGTTCATTTAATTTTTGCCAGGTAGATTGTACATTAAAACCATTAAACAAAGTGAGGTTTGCATTTATCGCTGCCGATCCAGTGGTGTTGTAAATGCTTTTTGTATTATTTTGAGCGCCATCGTTCAAATTTTGGGTGGTGGAATTCACCGTACCACCGAATCGGTTAGATGTGGTAATTATTGGCAAAAAACCGGCATTACCTTTCGTAAAGTTGTTATTTGAAATTTGCTCGCTGTTGCGGGCTACTTTAATTGAAAAATTACGTTCCAACCCAATTACAACACAACGGCTCAAATCAAACACTTCCTGTGTCTTTGCCAGGTTAGGGATAAACAATATCAGCAAGATCGGAATAAAATTTCTAATTACTTTTGGAAGATTCGGATTTGACAGGACTAGTCGGTTCATTATTAATATTTTTTGATTCACTTGAAATAAACAGATAAATACCAGGTATAACATAAAGGGTTAGAAAAGTGGAAAGTGAAAGTCCGCCAACAACCGCAACACCCATTGCAACGCGGCTCTGCGCTCCTTCTCCAAATCCGATTGCCAATGGAAGAATACCCAGGATGGTTGATAAACTGGTCATTAAAATAGGACGAAAACGTGCAGCTGAAGCAAACCTGATTGCATCCAGTTTACTCATGCCTGCCAGTTTGCGCTGGTTCGCAAATTCAACAATTAATATCCCGTTTTTTGAGACAAGGCCTATAAGCATTATGATTCCAATCTGGCTGAAAATATTCATGGTAATGTTAAAATACCACATAAAAATAAACGCTCCGGTGAGTGCCAAAGGAACAGTCATCATCACAATAATCGGATCTTTGAAACTTTCGAACTGGGCAGATAACACAAGAAAAATTAATACCAGCGCCAAAAGAAAAGCGAACATTAAACTTGAAGAACTTTCCATAAAATCCTTTGAGTCACCTGCCAGTGCAGTACGGAACGTATCATCAAGTACCTTTGCAGAAACTTTATCCATTTCGGCAAGTCCTTGACTGATTGTATTTCCTTCTGACAACCCGGCTGAAACAGTCGCGGCAACAAACCTGTTATAGCGGTACAACTGCGGAGGCGCTGTAGATTCCTGAAGGTTTACAAAATTATCAAGCTGAACCATTTGACCGTCATAATTTCTTACATAAAGTGATTTTAAGTCCAGTGGTTTATTTCGATCCTGGCGTGCCAGTTCACCTAAAATCTGATATTGTTTTCCATTCATAATAAAATACCCGAACCGTTGCCCGCTTAGCGCAAGTTGAAGAGTTTGCCCAATATTTTGAGTTGATACGCCAAGCAGGTTTGCCTTGTCGCGATTTATTACGATTTGTAACTCCGGTTTGGTGAACTTAAGGTCCACATCAGCCATTACTAAGATCGGATTATTGTGAACTTCAGCCATAAATGCCGGTAAAATTTCACGCAGTTTTTCGATGGTGGGGGCTTGCAGAACATACTGAATCGGAAGCCCTGCACGTCTTCCTCCAAAAGTGGATTGCTGTATAACACTAGCCTTTGCTTTTGTCATCTTCCGAAGTTCTCCGGTAAGTTGGGTGGCAATTTCTTTCTGCGAACGTTTCCTTTCTGACGGAGGTACCAAAACAATACGGACATGTGCGTGACCTCCCATTATCATCGTAGTTAATTTATCCCGTTCAGGAACAGTTCGTTCAACCATTGCAGCTACTTCTTCGGCGTATGCTGCATTAAATTCATAGGTTGAACCTTCGGGAGTGGTCATACTAATACTTAATTGTGACCGGTCCTCAAGTGGCGCCATTTCAGCCGGAATATTTTTCCAAAGTATAAAAATCAGAAAAACTGAACCAAGCAGGATAAGCAACGATATATATTTTCGGTCAAGCAATGCATTAAGCGAATTTTGGTATCCGCTGTTTAGTTTGATGAAGAATTTTTCTGACCAGTTATAGGCTTTACTCCTTTTATGGCGGGTTTTCAGAATTTTTGTTGAAAGCATGGGTGTCAGCGTTAGCGCTACAAACGCTGAAATAGCAACCGCTGCGGCAATTACAATGCTGAATTCGCGGAAAAGCCTTCCAGTCATTCCTTCGAGAAAAACAATGGGAAAGAAAACAGCAATCAGTGTTATAGTTGTCGCAATGATTGCAAAGAATATTTCGTTGGCCCCTTTGATCCCCGCTTCACGCGGACTCATTCCCTGTTCAATTTTTACATAAATATTTTCCATCATAATTATGGCGTCATCAACAACTAACCCAATGGAAAGAACAATAGCTAAAAGGGTTAACACATTAATGGTATATCCCGCCATATACATGATAAAAAATGAACCAATCAATGAAACAGGAATTACCAGTATGGGTAAAATTGTGGTTCTCCAGTCGCGCAGAAAAATAAAAATAATGAGAACTACAAGGAAAAATGCCAGGTAAATAGTGTCTTTTACCTCCTTGATCGAAGTGCGAATGTATTGCGTATTGTCGAAGCCGATTTCGATTTCAACGTCATCGGGTAAATCTTTTTTAATGTAATCAAGTCGTTTATAAACAGCATCCACTATATCAATATGGTTTGCACCCGGTTGAGGAACAATAATCGTCCCGACCATGGGAATACCGTTCATTTTCATAATTCCCCGGAGATCTTCCGGTCCAAGTTCAGCACGGCCAATATCGCGCACTCTGATTGATAGATCGCCGATTTGTTTAAGGATTAAGTTGTTAAATTCTTCCGGCGTTTTCATTAATCCGAGGGTACGGATGGTTAGTTCCGTGGTATTTCCTTCAATACTACCTGCCGGGAGTTCTACATTTTCGCGGGTAATGGCATTGCGCACATCGAGGGGAGTCATTTGATAGCCAGCCAGTTTTGCCGGGTCGAGCCAAATGCGCATGGCATAACGTTTTTGTCCCCAAATCATGATTGAACTGACCCCTGAAATGGTTTGCAACTGCTCTTTAAACGTAAGTTCAGCAATTTCCGAAAGCTCCAGCAACGAACGTTTAGGACTTTTAACTGCAATAAACATAATTGGACTGGCATCGGCATCAGCCTTTGAAACAGTTGGAGGATCGCAATCGCGTGGTAAATACCGTTGTGCCTGCGAAACTTTATCGCGTACATCATTGGCTGCTGTTTCCAGATTAACTGTAAGTTCAAATTCTATCGAAATTTCACTGCGCCCCTGGCTACTTCTGCTGGTCAATGTTCGTATTCCCGGAATTCCGTTAATGGATTGCTCAAGTGGCTCGGTAATCTGGGTTTCAATAACATCGGAATTTGCACCTGGGTACGAAGTGCTTACAGATATGAGGGGTGGATCGACACTTGGGAATTCTCTTACTCCCAGGTAAGTCATTCCAATCACCCCAAACAAAAGAATAACAAGAGAAAATACAGTTGCCAGTACCGGACGTTCTATGCTGGTTGATGAAAGACTCATAATTTTATTTTACTAATTTTTGGTTTGTAACCAAAGTATCGAGCTGTACCGGAATACTTTGCCTGAGTTGCAAGATAGCTGAAGTTAACAAGGTGTCTCCAAAATTAAGCCCTTCCTTTATTTGAATATGCGATTCAGTGCGAAGACCGGTAGTAACTTTTACCTCTTTTGCTTTGCCATTTTTGTAAATGAATACTTTTTCACCACTCATCTCTGGAATTATTGCTTCAGTTGGAATTGAAACTGCATTTTCAATTTCTGATAAAAGGGCAGTAACACTAACCGAACTACCGGGTTTTAACTCTTCGTTTTTGTTGGGATAATGAGCTCGGACAACGATAGTACGTGTAGCGAGATCTACTTTGGGATCAACCGCGTATACCCGGGCTTCATATTGTTTCGACGCACTGTTTGTAACAAAAGTAATTGAAAATCCCGGGGCAACCTGCCCTGCATATCGTTCGTTTACAGCAAACTCAATCTTCAAGGGACTAATTTTCACTAGTCGTACAATTTTTGTTTGTGTAGTAGTAAAAGCACCTTCACTAATCATACGTAAACCAACAGTTCCATCAAAGGGTGCACGTAATTCAGTTTCTGCAATTCGGGCTTCTATCAGTAAAATATCAGCTTTCAGCGATTGAAGTTCGGTAGCAATCTGATCGTAACTTTCCCGGCTGATTGCGTCACGGTCGAGCAATTGCCGCTGCCTGAATTCCTTCTCTTCGGAAAGTTTTAACTGGGCCTGCAGTTTTAACAATTGAGCCTGCAAAGGTCTGTCGTTGATTTTTGCCAAAAGTTCACCTTTTTTTACCCGTGTTCCTTCTGCGAAAAAGATACCAACTACTTTTCCTGAAGTTTCAAAAGCCAAATCAACTTCTTCATCGGGTAATAGCGTCCCGATACCATTGATTAATTCATACATTAGAGTTGGTACAATTACAAAACCACTTGCCAGTAATATTTTAGGACCTTCCGGACCAGACCGGAGCTTTATCTCACCTGAACCTTTCGTTCCCGGCATTATTATTGGTTTAATCTTCGGATAAAAAACAATTCCGGCAAGTACTACTATTAGCACAGTTGTTACCGCTAACCTGAAAATCTTTTTTTTAGTCACAGTTTAAATTAATTTAAGGTAATTATAACCTGAGTTGAGCTATTACAGGAAAAAATTATTAAAACATAGTCTATATACCTGATTAATAATGAGTATTTTAGTGGTGTAAAAACAAAAAAACAACGCATCACTTTTCCGATGGAAGACTATCTAATATGGCCGCTAAGATAACAAAAATAGGCGTTACAAACGACAAAATTTCAGGACGCGGGGGCTCGCCCTTATGCTTCGATACGTTGAAAATCCATTACATTGTTACCGGAAAGCTGTATGATGAAGTGAAGGATTATATAAACGGTTTACCTAAGACGGACGACAGTGAATTCCAAAAAAAATGCAATCTGGAACGGCATCCTGCCGCATTGCTGCTGATAAAGCCGATCATCCTTTTCAGCGCGCTCGAAACCCTTCCCTTGTTTTCCATCACGGCTTTGTTGAGCGCAATAAAAGCATAGGCTATCTGCGGCCGGTGGTACATCGTCTTGACACTGTTGGGGCAAAATCCCAGGGTCTCATTGTAAAATTCAACAAGCTTCTGCAATTCGGTGTCGTTGCTTTCTGAAGCAGGAAGGACTAAAGGTCGTTTCATAATTAGCGTTTTTTGTTTGATGGACTGTGTCTGCCAAACCCGGGCAATTGGCGATTATGGTCTCAGCGCGATTTCCACCGCTTTTTCCGCGTGGATTTTGGTGGTTTGGAACAGGTCGACGCTGATGTCACCCGGTGGAATCAGCAGCTCTATTTCCGTGCAGCCCGCAATAATTGCCTCCGCCCCGTTCATGATTAATTTTTCGATAATTTCTACAAATCTTTGTCTGGAACGGTCGTCAATGATTCCTTTTACAAGTTCCTGGTAATATACATCTGAACTCTCCCACGACATTCCGCCGATCAGTCCGATTGTCTTCATATTTGCAGTTTATTTGAAAAGCAGGCATACCGGCTTAAACGCGTTGATTTGGTCGGTGTAGGTAAGCAGCCCGGTTTCGGCATTGCGTCTGAAGGCCACGATGTTGTTGGTATTCTGGTTGGCAGCCAGCAGAAAATCGCCGTCCGGCGTCAGCGTGAAATTGCGGGGCATTTTGCCTTTGGTATCTTCGTGGCCAATCAGTTTGATCTTTGCCTCTTTTGCCTGAACCGTAAAAATGGAGATGGTGTTCATTCCCCTGTTGGAGACGTAGAGGAAATTCCCGTCCGGTGAAAGATGGATATCTGCGCAGGTATTGGATTTTGAATAATCTGCCGGCAAAGTGGATACCGTTTCAGAAATTTTAAAACTTCCGTTTTTCATCAGCTGCACGACTGTTACGCTGCTGCCAATCTCATTGGCAACAAACAGCAGTTTCCCGTTGGGATGGATCGCCATGTGCCGCGGTCCGCTACCGGGAGCCATTTTGATTTCGGGATATTTGTTCGGTTTCAGGGTGAAAGTGGCTTTGTCGATGGTATAGACTTTTACCTGGTCGGTGCCCAGGTCAGCGACAAAGATACGCTTGCCGCCGGGTTCGAAGAGAGCGCTGTGCACATGCGGACTATCCTGCCGCCCCTCAACCGGTCCCTTCCCGGTGTGCAGGTCGGCCGACAGTACATCCGACAACTCCCCGGTTGGTTTGATGCGCATCAGGGTGACATTCCCTTCCGTATAGTTGGAGGCAACTACCGCACCCTCCTCATTTACCGCCACATGGCAGGGGTGCGCGCCTCCGCTTGATACTTTGTTGACGGAGGTGAGGTTACCGGAATCATCCACATTGAAAATTTCGATGAAACCCTGGCTGTTGTTGTTCTTATCTTTGGTCTCACGCACAGAAAGCAACTGTTTGCCGTCTTTGGTCAAAGCCAGGTACGACGGGTTCTCGGAGAGAACGGCCAGTCCGTTGCTGTGCAGCTTGCCGGTGGAGGTATCCAGACCGAAACTGTAAATCCCTTCACTGCCGCTATCGGTGTAAGTTCCAACATAAAAATGAAGTGTGTTTTTGTTATTGGCGGTCTGCGAATTGGCAGCCATTGCCAGCGCTAACAAGAGAAAAGGGAGCAGTATCGTCTTCATGGTAATATTTTTAGAAATTCTTTATTTTGTCTCCTTCGTGTTATCCTTTGCACAAAGGAATCTACTAAATTAATAATTCATACGGAAAAGGTAGCTCCCCGAGCCAACCCTGCAATAATATTTCCCTTCCGGGGATTTTGACAGTGCAATATTTTTGCCGTTTTCGTTTACCTGTGCGCCCTCCTTCACCGGAAAATAGATAGCAGCATCTGTATTGGCAGGAATCTCCACCTTCATCTCCAGCTTACCGTTTTCCCTTTTCCATTCGCTGCGGATCATTCCGTAAGGAGATTTGTAACTTGTTTTGACAAAGGTGATATCCCCGACAATTTCGGGCCGGATAAGGATGTGTTTGAACGCCACGCTGTTCTCCTCCTGTTTGATCCCGCCCAGACCGGTATAGAACCATTCCATCAGGTGACCCAGCATCAGGTGGTTGTTGGAGACCTCCTCCAGGGCGGGCCAGGATTCGGTCAGGGCGGTTGCACCTTTTTTCAGCTGGAAGCCGTATCCCGGCAGGTCGTTTCGGAAATTCATGTCGAACAGCACCTGCGAGCCGCCGTTCTCCTCCAGCGCCTTTACCAGGAAATGAAAGCCGATGTCGCCGGCGGTCAGGGCATTGCCTGATTTCGAGATACTGTCTGCGAGGTTGCTGAATACCTCTTTTTTATCTTTTTCTTCCACCAGTCCGACGACCAGCGGCATAGCCATGGAGGTCTGGCTTCCGGTAGAATAAACATTCATTCGGGCATCAAAAAATTTGGCGTTGAAGGAGGTTTTCACCTCGTTGGCCAGTTGCTCCATTTTGGCGGCGTCGCTGATTTTTCCGCAGACCCTCATCATCCGTGCCAGCAGTTGGATGTCGTAGTAATAAATGGCCGTCGCGGTAAGCGCCTTGGGAGTCAGCTGCGCTTCGCCCGGTCGTTTGGGACCGTAGTCGAACCAGTCGCCGAGGCCGTGCGAAAGGATGTTGCCGGTGGCCTTGGTGCCGAGGTAGGCAACATATTTCTGCATCATGGGCATCGCCTCCTCCAGAATTGACCTGTCGCCGTACCATTCCCACAACATCCAGGGAAGCAGCACGGCCGCACTGCCCCACTCCGGCGAGTCCCTGAAACCACCTTGAAACTGAACGTATTCAGGGGCAATATCGGGCACCAGTCCGTCGGCTGCCTGGTCATCAATCATATCCCGTACGGCTTTTTTGTAAAGGGTTCCCAGCGCATAGTTGTAGTGCAGGGATGCGCCCATCAGGTAGGTTTGCTCGAGCCAGCCCAGCTTTTCGCGGTGCGGACAATCCGTGACCACGCTCTGCAGGTTGCTGCGTACGGCCCAGTCGATCAGGGTATAGATTTGGTTGAAAAGCTGGTTGGAGCAGCTGAATTCGCCGGCTTTTGGCGATGAGTTGCAGGTATGCAACATGATCATATCCACAATCTGCGGGAGATCGGAATCCTTGGCGTCTTTTTTAGGAACCGCGCCTTCCGCCATCACATACCTGAAACCGTAATAGGAGAATTTCGGCCGCCACACTTCGACACCGTCGCCTTTTATTGTGTAGGTAAAATAATAAGGGGATCCGGAAGCCTTCTGGTTGATCTCCTTTCCTTCTGTGATCAGCTCTCCGGGTGTAAGCCTGATAACCGAACCTTTTTTCCCTTTTACTTTCAATTCAAGGATACCTGAAGCATTCTGCCCGAAATCGTACAAAAATTTCCCGGCTGCACGCTGTTCAACATGGTTAACCCTAATCTCACGGTTTACGGTAACGGGATAATCGATTTCAGGCGTCAGTCTGCCTTTTGGTACCGTCACCGCCAGGGCATATTTCCATTTTGAATCATCAAATCCCGGCAGGTTCCATCCCTGCTGTTCCAGCGTCGCATTGTAATCTTCGCCTCCGTAGATACTTGAAAATTCAATGGGTGAAGCAGCGCATTTCCAGTCGGTGCCGGAAACCATATCCGATGAAGTTCCGTCGCTATATACGATGGTCAGTTTGCAGATCATTTTGGGATAGCCGTAGGCAATGACCAGTTTCCGGTACCTTTCGCGGTTGATGTTGTAAAATCCGTTACCCACCAGAACCCCGACGGCATTTTTGCCCTGCTTTAACATGGCTGTTACATCGTAAACATTGTAAAGGCAGGTCTTGTCGTAATCGGTCCAGCCGGGAGAGAGAAAACTCTGCCCCGCCTTTTCACCATTAACAGTGGCTTCGTACTGCCCTAAACCAGTGATGTAAAGTGTTGCGCTGCTGATTTTCTTCGCTGCCTCAAACTCCTTCCTGAACATGGGGACGACGCTCCGCTCGACTCCTTTGTACCCCAATTTATCTCCGTTTCCGTGAATACCCGGGACAATCTTCATCGAATCGGGCAGATTTTCGTACCCGATCCAGCGGGCTGCGCCCCAATCTTCAGCTGTCAAAAGACCCGTTGTAAACCAGGCTGTTTCGCTCCAGGCGGAGGCCTGACCGTCCTGGCCGGTGATCTTCACCTTCCAGAAATATTTTTTCCCGGCCTGCAGCGCAGTCCCAACATAAGCTACCCGGATAGAGTTATCAGAATAAATCACGCGGGAATCCCAGCAATTGCCGTTGTCATTATTGAGCGGGCCCGGCGCATCTGCCACTAAAATACGGTAAGAGATTTGTTTTGTATTCATGTCTGACGAGCTGACCTCCCAGCTGAACGCCGGTGATTTTTCTGCTATGCCAAGCGGATTAACCATCGACCCGCACCGGAGACCGGCAACAGAGAGACCGTTCCGGCTAAAACACATTGAACCCAGGAGCAGCAGGCAACCGAACAACATAAGCTTTGGTGTACTCATTGCATTCGGATTAATTTTTCATACAATTTGTCAGTTATTTTGAATGCCGTGCCGTGGCGGACTCCGGCGGGGAAAGCTATCTGGTCGGATACATCTTCCCATACCTTCATATCTTTCGACCTGACGGCGCCGTACCGGTGATCCCTGTACTTGTCGAAATAAACATAAACGTACTCCCCTATCTCCAGGGCTGTCGGTCCTTCCGCCCAGTAGTTCCCGGTTATCGGCGGCGATACCTGCTCGGGATAAGGTCCCGCGGCACTTTTCGAACTGGTAACCCGGATGTTTTTTTCTGGCGGATTCGGATTCTCATTTTTCAGCATCATGAAATAAGTGCCCTTCTTCAAAAGGATCGTTGCATCAATCACACTGAAACCGGGGTTAAAGAAAAGCCTGGTAGGACTGTAGTTGATAAAATCTGCTGTTGTGGTGCAATACATGCGATGGTTCAGACCCTTTTCCTTTTCGGAATCCGCAACATCGGAGTGCCTGCCGGGAATTGTGGTGGCCCAGAAGATGATGTAGTCCTTGTTCTGCGGATCATACACCATTTCGGGGGCCCAGCAATTCCTGGCGGTAGGTTCATGTGCCATCACGGGGATTGCCTTTTGTTCCGACCAGTTGACCAGGTCGGCGGAGGAGGCGTATCCGATCTGCCGTTCCTTCCAGCTGCAGGTCCAGACCATCCGGAACAGCCCGTCTTTGCCCTGCAAGATAAACGGATCGCGCATCAGTTTGTCCTCACCGACGGTTGGCTTCAGAAATGATTTTCCGCTGTTCATCGTCTTCCAGGTTAAGCCATCCGAACTGTACAACAAATGCAGTCCGTCCTGGCCGTTGTCGGTAAAATAGGAGAACAGATAATGGTTGCCGCCCCCTTTGCACAGGAGGGCAGAAAAAACGAGGATCAGGAACAGGTATCTCATGGTGCAGCGTTTTCGTAGAGAAAGTTACTTAATTTAGTTATTTTTGTTTTATAGGTTTGTCACTACCATACAAATATAAGCAGCAGACTTTCAACGCAAGCAAATAACCGCTATTTTCTGCACCATTGCTGAAAATACCAACTAAAAAAGACATGAAGTATATTATCCTCTTTTCAGTTATCCTTTTAACCGCCTGTACCACTACCGTGAAGAAAGAATCCCCAACAACAACCAATCCCCGGCTTTCCGAAAAAACCATTCAGACAGCCATCGATTCGCTGATCCGCAAACACGGAAACAGCCTGACACTGCCCATTGAGAAAGGGGTCAAGCATGCAGCTTCCTTATGGACTCCCGCAGATGGAAACGACGGTGAATTTATCAATTTCTGTTCAGCCGGTTTCATCGGTGATGAGAAAAGCAAAACCCTGCTTCTGGATAAACTATCGGCCTATTTTGAGTCGCTGGGCGGACATTTCAACAAAATCTCGCTCGACCTCCGGCAGAATGTCGATTTGAACAACGGCGAACTGCTCGATATCGACAAGACCTTTAGCGGCTATTCTGTGGGCGCTCATCTCCAGGATGACCTCTACAAAAACAAAATAGCCTTCGTAGTAGCGCTCAACTTTCCTTATTACCCGCTGAAGGAGAAGGAAAGTGAAGGGAAAAGCTGGAGCCGTGCCCAGTGGGCAGCCGCAAGGATGGGTGACCAGTTTGTATCCCGCGTACCTGCCGAAGTACACCAGGCAGTTGCCAAAGCGGAAGCGGACGCGGATCTCTACATCTCAGAATACAACATCCGGATGGGCAGTTTGCGTACCGGGGAGGGTGAACAACTGTTCCCAGACGAGATGTCTTTGCTCTCCCACTGGAACCTGCGCGACGAGATCAAAGCCGACTATGCCGACAAAGACAAAGGGCTTGTCAAGCAACAGATGATTTATACTGTTATGCAGCGCATTATCAACCAGGAGATTCCTGCCATGGTGATTAACAATCCGGCCTATATCTGGGAACCTGTATCCAACCAGGTACTTGAAGGCAAAAAACCGGTTGCATTCACTTCAGAACCAAACGCCAGATACCAGCAGATCCTGAATAATTTCCATGCCCAGCAGGCAGTGGATCCTTTCGAACCGGATATGAACACCTTTATCCAGCGCAAGTTTTCAGGCGAAATGGAGATTCCCCAGGAGGAGGTGGAAGCCCTGTTTGACCCTTACCTGAGATCGCCCCAGCTGGCAAAAATCGGAGAGATCATCGCTGAAAGACTTGGACGCAAACTGGAGGCTTTTGATATCTGGTACGACGGTTTTAAAGCGAGAAGCGTATTTCCTCAGGAACAGCTCAACAGTCTGACGACAAAAAAATATCCCGATCCAAAGGCATTTCAGGCTGATATGCCAAACATGCTGGTCAAATTAGGCTGGAGCAAAGAGCGGGCTGCCTATATCGCCGACAAGATCGTAGTCGATCCGGCCCGCGGTTCAGGCCACGCGTGGGGAGCAGGGATGAAAGGCGAGAAAGCCCACCTGCGCACCCGCATTGCACCTTCAGGCATGGACTACAAAGGCTACAACATTGCCGTCCACGAGTTTGGCCACAATGTGGAACAAACCGTTTCGCTGTACGATGTCGATTATTTCATGATGAACGGCGTTCCCAGCACCGCTTTTACCGAAGCCCTTGCCTTCGTCTTCCAGAGCCGCGACCTTTTTCTACTTGGATTGAACGGAGACAACAAAAATAAAAAGGCCCTTGGCACACTCGATGATTCCTGGACTCTGATGGAGATTATGGGTGTTGGTCTTGTGGATATGCGGACTTGGAAATGGATGTACAGTCACCCAGAGGCAAACGCTGAAGAGTTGAAAAATGCGGTGATCCAAATTTCGACTGAGGTTTGGAACACCTATTTTGCTGCGATTTTTGGTATCAAAGACCAGCCAATTCTGGCCATCTATTCGCACATGATCTCCAATCCGCTTTACCTTGCTGCCTACTCCTACGGGCAAATCATTCAGTTCCAGATCGAAGGCTACCTCAGCGGAAAACGTTTTTCAGACGAAATTGAACGGATGTACAAGCAGGGCAGGTTGATCCCCCAAATCTGGATGCAGGAAGCAGTCGGGAGCAAGATTTCTGTTGATCCGATTTTGAAACAGCTGGATGAAGTGCTGGCCGTTTATAATAAGTGAAAAGTGAAAAATTGGGAAACAAATGGCTCCGCATTTTTCACTTTTCATTTTTCACTTTTCACTTAAGAAGTACCTCTTTAATCATCTTCTCAAACATCGCTTTTGTTGCCTCTTTGCTGTTGGCAATCCCGCTGCTCATGGTCGGTTTACCGCTTTGGGGAATCCACAGGAAGGCCGGTATCCCTTCGATCCGGAAGGCGGCTGCCAGCTCTTTTTCCTGGTCGGTATTTACTTTGTAAACCACAATCTGTCCCTTGTATTTTTGCGCCAGTTCGTCCAGGATGGGGGAAGCAGTACGGCACGGTCCGCACCAGTCGGCATAAAAATCAACGATACAGGGAAGTTTCCCAGTGTATTTCCAAGTGTCCGGGTTCTTTTCCAAATCCATGATCTTCTGGTAAAAATCGGCTTTGGTCAACTTCTGAACCACCACATCATCCGGATTCGCTGCGTAAATATTTGATAAAAAAACTGCAAAAACCAAAAACAATATACCCTTCAATGTTTTCATTCCTCTCTTGGTAAAGTGATTACTAATAAATATTACCGTCTTCAACTTCAGAATTTATATTCTGACCTGACATAAGCTTCTTCCAATGTGACTTATTGAATTATCATGCAAACATATGTAATTTTTGTCATGTATTAAAATTCCCTGGATTTCCTATCCCTGCAAAGAATTGCTATTTTTATACTGAAAACACCAATAATTCTGATACCGGGATAAAATTACACATTATCTCCAAGAAGTTTATAACGGAAGCATGAAAAACAAGATCAGATTCAAGAAGCTGGATGTTAAGAAATTTGTGCCCAGGGCATCCGGCAAAGATTCCGCCCCGGGCACCGTTCAGTATGTCGGCGTTCCGCGCTCAGAAGTAACCAAAATTGAGTTGATCGAGTTCAATGAAACTGAAGTTGCAGAGTACGTCATTAAACAACCCGACGAGCTGAAGAAATTTCTGGAAACAGATAAAATAAAATGGATACGGGTTACCGGAGTGCACGATGTGGAATTAATCAACCGGATCGGTGATTTGTTTGATATCAACCACCTTGAACTGGAAGACCTCTCGAATACTTTGCAAAGGCCTCGCATGGAGGAGCGAGACAATTATATCTTCCTTATATTTAAAGCTTTGCTGCTAAATCCCGAAGACAAGGAAGTTAACATTGAGCAGGTCAGCCTGATTCTGGGAGAGAACTATGTCCTCTCTTTTCACGAGACTGAGCCTAAATTATTCGATGCCCTGCGTACCCGGATACTTACGGGGAAAGGCAGAGCCAGAAAGATGAAAAGTGACTACCTGGCGTTTGCGATGGCAGATGTAATTATTGATCAATATTTCCTCATTCTGGAAGACATCGGTGATACGGTCGAAACCATTGAAAACGAACTGATTGTCAATCCGGGAGGTTCGAACCAGGAGGCCATCTACCGCATGAAAAGAAGGTTGGTATATGTAGGCAGGACCATCTGGCCGGTCAGAGAGCTGGTTAATGAGATAGAAAGGTCGGACCATTTGCTTATTCACAACGAAAACCGCATCTATTTCAGGAATATTTATGACCATACGGTCCAGATCATTGAGACCCTCGATAGTCTGCGCGATCTCAGCTCCAGCATGATGGACCTCTACCTTTCGAGTGTCAGCCTGAAACTGAACGAAATTATGAAGGTACTTACCATTTTTTCGGCGCTTTTTATCCCGCTCACTTTTTTGGCAGGCGTTTATGGGATGAACTTTAAATTTCTGCCGGAACTGCAGTGGCAGTGGGGATATCCGGTATTCTGGATTATTTGCATCATAGCTACTGTCCTGATGCTGTTCTATTTCAAAAGAAAGAAATGGATGTAGGTAGAAAGATATGAGATATGAGTTATGAGTTATGAGGTATGAGTTATGAGTTATGAGGTATGAGTTATAAGATATGAGATAGATAAAGTACAAATCCTGATTTATGGTAATAACTTTAGGCACTCTGGTTCACTTTAGGCACTTTTAAAACAATGAATAAAAAAATCTCGTTTCTTCTTAAGTACTTTAGTCACTTTAGCTCACTTAAGTTCACTTTAGTCACTTTACGTAAATAAAAACCAATAATATTCAAAAAGAAATGAAACCAATCGTCACCGCCCTTTGCTCTTTCGGTATGTCAGGCCAGGTGTTTCACGGTCCGTCCCTGAAAGTCCTGCCGCAATATAAAATTCACAAGATCCTGGAAAGAAACCAGCGGCTCTCTGAGAAGCATTACCCCCAGGCGACCATCGTAAATGATTATGATAAGATTTTGCATGACCCTGTTGTAGAGCTCGTTATTGTCAATACGCCTGATTATCTCCATTTTGAAATGGCTAAATTGGCCCTGGAGGCCGGGAAACACATCGTGGTTGAAAAGCCTTTTGTCAAAAACAGTGAAGACGCCGTAATACTGATAGAGATTGCCAAACGCAACAATGTTCTGATGACCGTTTACCAGAACCGCAGGCAGGACGGAGGATTCCTTACCGTTCAAAAGGTTTTGGAAAACAAAATGCTGGGCCGTTTGGTTGAGTTCGAGTGTCATTACGACCGGTACCGGAATTATATACAGGAAGGTTCGTGGAAAGAGGACGGCGACGAACGCACCGGCGTGCTTTTCAACCTTGGTTCCCATGTCGTCGACCAGGCACTGGTACTCTTCGGAAAGCCGCTTGCAGTTACGGCGCACCTCTCCATATTGCGTACAGGCGGCAGAACGACAGACCAGTTCAATATCCGGCTTCATTACCAGGGATTTGAGGCCATCCTCAGATGTTCCTACCTGGTGCGCGAGATGGGTCCGCAGTTCATCATCCATGGAACGGAAGGATCGTTTTTAAAAATGGGCACGGATCCGCAGGAAGAGCTGCTCAAGATCCATCGGCTGCCTGATGAACCCACGTGGGGCATGGAACCACCGGCCGACTGGGGCAAACTCAATACCTCAGTAAATGGTCTCCATTTTGAAGGAAGAATCGAAACCGTTCCCGGAAATTATTCCCGTTTCTATACGGATCTTTACCATTCCATCCGGGACGGAGAACCGCTGACGGTTAAACCGGAAGAGGCACTGATGACCATCAGGGTACTGGAGACGGCACTGGATAGTAACAGGGAACGAAAAACAATCGACTTCAAATAAAAGATGTCTCCTTATATTGACTTGCATACCCACCAACTTCGTCAGGAGAAGGATGTAATCTCCGTGTATAACCTGCTTTTGCACGAAAATTCGGATATTCCCCTGCATCCATTTTCTGCCGGGCTTCATCCCTGGTATGCCGGTCAACTTTCAACAGCCGAACTTTCCAGGGTACTTGATCAGTTCGCAGATAATCAGAATCTTGTTGCCTTCGGCGAAACGGGGCTGGATAAAGCCTGCCGAATACCTTTGAAGCTGCAGCTGGATGCATTCGGGCTTCACCTTGATAAAGCGGCGGAACATAAAAAACCGCTGATCCTTCATTGTGTAAAAGCGTGGGACGAACTAATCGAAATCACAACAGGTTATCCTGTTGTCAAAATCCTGCATGGTTACAACGGAAGTGCTCAACTGACGGACCGGCTGCTGCAACACGGATTCCAATTTTCTATCGGGAAAGCAATCCTTCAACCGGACGCTAAGATTCTTTCGGCTCTTCGCCTGATTCCTTTATCTGCAATATTCTGTGAAACAGATAATTCGGAGGTTTCCATCCAGCATGTTTACGAAGGGGTTTCTGCTTCTTTGCAGATGAATGAGGAGGAGTTGAGAGCTGCAATTTTCACCAACTTTACCAAATTAAGTAGTGAGCTAAAGTGAGCTAAAGTGACTAAAGTGAACTAAAGTTATGAACTCCCGAAATTTCTTGATCGAAGCGTAAGTACTTTAGGCATTTTAGTCACTTTAGCTCACTTTAGGCACTTCCTACCGGTGGCAGTCTTACGTAAAAAGTACTTCCTTCTCCTTCAACGCTCTCCACCCACATTTCACCGCTGTGGTTGGAAACATATTCTTTGCACAACAACAGGCCCAATCCGGAGCTGACCTCACGATTTGTTCCTTTGCGTGAATTAACGGCATCAAAGTCGAACAAGGTTTTCCGCATATTTTCGTTCATCCCTACCCCTGTATCCTGAACTGAAATAAGGCAGCTTTTGTCAGGCAGAATCTGAGCTGTTATGGTTATGGTGCCTCCTTCGTGCGTAAACTTAATTGCATTTGATACCAGATTCCTGATCAATGACCGAAGCATATTCGCGTCTGCAAATACTCTTTCGCTCTCAGGGATATTCAGGACAACGTTAATTTTCTTCTTCAGTGCAGTATCAGAGCTGGTTAAAATTCCATCCCTGATTTCGGAAAATAACAGAACGTCAGTCTGATTAAATTTGGTTATTCCCTGTTCGAGCAGTGACCATTCCAGAAGATTTTCCAGCAATCCGTACAGATTCCTTGCTGAATCCCGCATGACAGCAGTTAACTTGATAACTTCATCCGGTGATAAATTATTTGATTTGTCAGCCATCGCTTCTGTCAACCCCAGAAATGTACCGAACGGATTTCTCAAATCATGTGCTATAATGGAGAAAAATTTATCCTTTTCAGAATTGATTTTTTGCAGTTGAATGTTTTGCTGAATAATTTTTTCTTCCTTTTGCTTCCGTTCGGAAATATCATGTATGATGCTGATAATATTAGGCTCCTCTCTCAGCTGGATGATTCTGCCGGAAATCCGGCAGGGAAATTTTTCCAGGGCCCTGTTTTGAAAAGATGTCTCAACATTAAAACAATAGCCATACCTGGAGACACATTTGGTGTAATGATCAAGTTCATCAGGATCAGACCAGAGATTTAATTCAGGCATTGCTTTACCCAGCAATGTCTCCGGTGTGTAACCGGTTAGTTCATAAAACTTATCATTGACCTGGTTGACTGTTCCCTCTACCAGACTTGTGATCATTATGGCATCCGGTGTTGTACTGAAGATCACTTCGAAATGTTTTTTTGCCAGTTCCATTTCGTGGCTCAGCTGTTGGTTGATCATCACTACAATGGCATATGTCCAGAAAATTGTCACAACCAATGCCTCGATATAGGATGATGTATTGATAAAAAGCGGAGAATAAAAGTCGGTTATCACTTTGCCATTCAACAATAAAAAAACCTTGGTAAAAGCATAGAAGCCATGTCCGAGAAAAACGAAAAGGCAGATGTTCGCAGCCAGTTTTACTTGTTTTGTCTTGTGGAGCCACAGATCATATCCGCTCAGAAAGGAGACAGCAAAAATGGCCGTCCAAAGTATGATGGTACGGTAATGAATATTGTCATCAAAAAAAATAAAATAGGAAAAGGGAATAAAGAATAGTACAAATATTGCTGTAAGCCAACCCACTCTCTCCCTTTTCCCCAGAAAGCGCATGATACCGATATATATGAACGTTGTGGCCATAATCAACAGGGTATTCTGACCCAGGATTGAAATATGTTCAAGCGACTTTACCTGTCTGGCAAGCATAAAAAAATATCCGGTCAGGGCCGACAAACTCCAAAGCAACCACCATCCGGGACCTTTGTAATTTTTATGGTAATAATATTCGATCAGGAAAATTATTACCTGAACCATAAGGGTTATCCCTATGATAATTACCAAAGTCCGGAGGTCTATTTTCACAATGCCTGATATTACAAAACCCAATAATAACAATTTTCTGCCTGATTATTAAAGCTACAATTTAATAAAAATCTTTTTCTTGTGTAAGTACCAGGCCGGAATAAAGTTGATCAGTACGAAAAGCAAAGCGTAGATCATTCCCCAGAATTGGGGTGACGGTGCTATTCCGGAGAAAAAGTTCATGTAATGATCGTTCAGCGGAGCGCCGCCTATTTTGAATCCGTAAAAAAACAGCGCCCAAACATCTGCCAGAAAATAAACAGCAATGGCATTGGCCCCGAAAATGATGCCTCCTTTCGTAAACCTATGCATACCAAGTATATCTATCAGATAATAAGTGGTTCCGAGGAACAAGGAGGCAACGCCTGAAGTAATCAGTACAAATGAGCTGCTCCAGATATTTTCGTTGCAAGGGAAATGAAGGTTCCAGAGATATCCGAGCATCACAGCTACAAAACCTCCAACCATCAGGTACAGCGCTTTGTCTCTTTTATCCAGGTTACTGAGCATCAGCCGACCGGCAATCATACCGGTAATCCCTGTTACAAACGAGGGAAAGGTACTGAGTATGCCTTCGGGATCCCAGGTTTTCTGCCACATCGTTCCCGGCAGGAATTTGGTGTCAATCCAGGCGGCCAGGTTAATTCCGGGTTCAAGCATCGGCTTGCCGTAACCGGGAGTAGGCACAAACAACATGGCCAGCCAGTAAGCTACCAGAATTCCGAAACCAATCCAGGCTTGCTTTTTCCAGTCGGTATTGAGGAACAGGATGGCACAAAACAGAAATACCAGCGCAATCCGCGGTAGCGTACCGGTGTAACGCAGGTCAGCAAAATTAAAATCGGGCATCAGATTCATGAAAAGTCCGACGAGGTAAATCTTGACCGACCGCCACAGGATTTTCTTGTACATTTCGCTTTTGGGCAAACCCATTTCCAGCCTTCTGGAGTAGGCAATTGCAATTGAGACCCCTACCACAAAGAGGAAAATCGGGGCAATCAAATCAGTGGGAGAGAGACCATTCCATTTGGTATGGTTCAGTGGTGCATAGGAAAACCTCTCGCTTCCGGGATAATTCACCAGAATCATGGCTGCTATCGTAAAGCCGCGCATAGCATCCAGGGAGATGAGTCGTTTTATTTCAGTCATCGTTCGTAGTTAATACAGATTTGTTAATTTTAAAAGTTGATTTCTCTATAAAGTTAATCATCCGGTTGTTTTATTAAACAACTGAATTCAAAATTGATCCCTTCGAATAGAGAAATCGTATACTATTTAACTACAACTATTTAACGCTACAAAGATGACAAAATACTCTTTATTATTGCTCGTCTTTTGCTCTTCTTCCCTACTGCTCAACTGCAGCAGAGAGCAAAAAATTGCTTTGCCCAAATCATCTGAACTAGAAGTAAAGTGGGAATTGGTGACGAATATGTACCAGGGGAAAAATCAGCTGCTCGCCGCATTCACCATTTACAACCACAGTAAGATGACGCTTGGGAACAAAGGCTGGGAGATGTTCTTCTCCCAGATGCCCCCTACCCCTCTTATTGTTGATTCAGTCCGGGCCGCCAAGGTCGTACACATCAACGGTGACTGGTTCAAATTGGTGCCGAATAAAAATTTCCAATTGCTTCCTGGCGATTCGATCCGCATTAATTACTGCGGTACGGGGTTCATGATCAAAAAAACAGATGCAGCGCTGGGAATCTACTTTGTGTTTTACGATTCAAAGGGGAAGGAGCAGGCCATTGTTCCTGCAGGAAAAGAGACCATTGCACCGTTTATCCGACCCGAACAACTCAGTCGCGCCCGGGAGGATGTTGCGCAGGTCCCGACTCCCGAAAGCAGGTACAACGAAAATCTTCAGCTCAATCTGCTGCCGAAAGAACAACAGTTACGGTTGATACCCTCCCCTCTTTCAGTCAGGATCGGAAGCGACACCGTTGCGATTGACAACGGCTGGCCAATCTTTTACAGCGAGGGACTAGAGATGGAAGCCGGTTACCTGGGCAAAAAACTGAAAGAACTGACAGGCACGGATTTCAGCCTGTTAAAAGGTACTCCGTCAGGCCTGCCGGCATTTTCAATACAAACTGGACCAGTCAGTCAAAACAAACCGGAAGCTTATCAATTAACGGTAAATTCTATAAACGGAGTCTCAATAAAAGGTTTTGATTCAGCAGGCCTGTTCTACGGCATCCAAAGTTTTTTGGCAGCGCTTCCTGTTAAGCAGTTTACAATGCCTGCCAAGGTTTTAAAAACTGTCTCCCTGCAAATTACCGATGCGCCGAGATTTTCCTACCGGGGATTACAATTCGACATGGCACGCAATTTCCAGTCCAGGCAAACAATCCTTAAGATGCTGGATGTCATGGCTTCTTACAAGTTAAACCGGTTCCTTTTCTATTTTATGGAAGATGAGGGCTGGAGGGTTGAAATTCCTGGTTTACCCGAATTGACACAGATTGGCAGCGCCAGGCAACACGGGAAATTGGGCGATCCGACCCTGCATCCTTCGTATGGCAGCGGACCCTATGCCAATGCCAGTGAAGGTTACGGTACAGGATATTTTTCTTCGGAGGAGTTTGTGGAGATGCTTAACTATGCCAAAGAAAGGCACATAACCGTTATTCCGGTGGTTAATTTTCCGGCACATGTGCGCTCTGCAATAAAATCCATGGAATTCAGGTACAGCAAACTGATGAATGAAGGTAAAGTTGCTGAAGCCAATGAATTCAGGCTGATAGATCCGGATGATACTTCAAAATATATTTCAGCACAGGGATACCACGACAATGTGGTTTGTGTCGGACGCGAATCCGTCTTTCATTTTTATGATGCCGCCGTCAAAGGGATCAAACAGATGTATCAACAAGCCGGACTGCCGATGGAAATTTTCCATACCGGCGGAGATGAAGTGGCTGCCGGTGCATGGAACGGTTCTCCCATGGTCAAGAAGCTGTTGGTCGAACATCCTGAGATTAAGCCTGACGATAAAAGTTTGCAGGCATATTGTTTTGGCAGAATCTCAGCCATCCTGAAAAGTAACGGAGTAAAAGAAATCGGGGGCTGGGAAGAGCAATTCCTGCTGACCGGTACTGACGGTAAACCCACCCCGAATTTTGAATTTGTAGGCAAAGGTCTTCTGCCCTATCTTTGGAACAACATGGACGGAGCCGAAGATTTGGGTTACAAAATGGCCAATGCCGGGTACAAGGTTGTTTTGTGTGACGTTTCAAATTTTTACCTTGATTTCCCCTACGACAAAGATCCGGAAGAACCGGGCAACTATTGGTCGGGATTCCTGGATACCAAAGAATTTTATGCATTTGCTCCTTTTGATATGTTCAAAACCACAACCAAAACTGCGATGGGCAGAATCGTTGACACAGATAAGGAGTACATCAGCAAGGTGCGGTTAAAACCGGAAGCCCGCGGCAATATTTTGGGGATCCAGGCACAAATCTGGAGCGAGACCATCAAAGGACCGGATATGCTTGAATACTACTATTTGCCAAGACTGATCGCTTTTTCAGAAACTGCCTGGACACCCGAAAGGAAGTGGGAAACCATTGAAAATAAAGAAGCAAGAGAGAAACAACTGTCAACCGACTGGAATAGGATAGCCAATGTGATTGCAGCCAGAGAACTTCCGCGACTGTCCGTTTTAAACGGCGGATACAACTACCGGATTCCGCTTCCCGGAGCAATCGTCAAAGATGGGATGCTCTATGCCAATGTTCAGTTTCCAGGACTGGAAATCCGCTTCACGACTGACGGTTCTGAACCAACAATGCAAAGTCGGCTTTACCGCAATCCGGTTAAAGTTTCAGGGACGGTTAAGCTGAAGAGTTTTGTTTCCGGAGGAAGATCCGGCAGAACATCGGAATTGATGATTCCGTGATTAAAGAAAAAAACAACCGGGTTTTGCCGGTTGTTTTTTTTCTTTAATCAGATACTCCGGCAGGATTACCGCCTGAATTTTTCCATTGGTAAGCGTGTGGCCATTTGGCTGTTTCGGTTGTTACTTCAGTATGGCAGGTATGGCAGGCTATTTTTGTCTTCGAATTTGCACCCGTATGCCGTTGAGCAAAATCACCCATATTACTAATCCCTCTTGAACTTGTATGACAAATCCCGCAACTGCCTATTGTTTTGACAGGACGATTGGAACCCTGGTATTGCAATTCCTGGAAATTGTCCTTTGCGTTCAGGGAAGGAACCATCGCATGCGGACTGCCGTGGCAGGCAGAGCAAAACAAATTTCCGTGACCATGGCCGTTTTTGTAAAGTTCAGTTCCTGTATCAACACCCGATACACCTTTATGACAAGTGACACAAGCAGGTTCTCCTACCCATGGAATTCTGCCGGATTTGATAGTAGATGCAACATTGGCCATACTTCCATGGCAGGATGTACAATTGCCGTCCGCTGCCGTATGCCTTACACTTCTGCTGCATTTTGTCGTGGCACCCGGGTGGCAGTCGTAACAGGTAGCTCCTTTTGTTGCATGAAAACCATGGATGGCCTGTGAAAGATACTTACCTGAACTGCCCGGAGTCGTTGAACCCAAGGCTGGTGAACCGTGGCAACCTGCGCATAGAACCGGTTTGCTGCTCATCAGTTTTGTTCCGTGCGCCAGGTCGTGTTTCGTCAGAATGTCATTGAAGGCATTGGTGCCGTGACATTTGGCACAATTGATCTCATCGGATGTAGGAATGGTCGCTTTGGTTGTTGCCACAATTTTACCAGTTGCATCCTTTACCGTAATCGTTGCCTGCTGGTAAGGGTCCTTAACACCTGAATCATAAACCGGAACCACAGGAATTCCTTCTGAAATAAAAAAACCGGCACCAGCCTTCATCTGACCAGATAAGCCATTGCCGGTCAATCCGATATTCGGTTCGAGGGTAACACCGAAAAGACTGTTGGCATAGGTCCAAAACTGTCCGAAATCTCCTTTTCCAACAGAATAGGTGTTGTTGTCGACAGCATAGGTCACTGTCAAACCTGAAGTGACCACCGTGGGAACTTTGCCCCTTTTAACTACCTGTACTCTCAGGTTGTTGTAAGGTGGCAGAATTACCATTTTGTCATACGACGGATTCAGGCAGTGCATGCCCAGATCGTTCCATGCAAACACTACATAGGCACTGCTTCCGCCAAAAACCACATTAGCTGTTGATCCGGTTTGCCCTGCCGGGACAGAAGAAACCGTAGGTTCCTCATCGGAAGGCTGATCATTAAATTTCTGTTTCGAGCACCCAAAGGTTGACAGTATAACAAGCACCAACACTTTCCATCCAGAATTAATCTTAATCATCTGCATAAATTTTAAGTATAAATCGAATTCTATTGGATCTGACAATTTGGAACGAATTTATACATGCATATAGATTTATCAATATGTCTTCAATAAAAACCAGGATGTGAAGATTTTCATAAACCAATTAAAAAAGATGAAATAAGACGTATTGTATTGATTAAAAATCAATTAATAGTGCATAAAAATTTACTTAACAAGTATTTTCCTGTTTAATTTAGATCCGTTTTAACTTAGAAATCAGTAAGCACAACAGATTTACCTCCTGAGGGAATGCAGATATAACAGATGTTTGTTTCAGAACCGGACATTATACTTAATCTTGAACCGCAGCGCACTTTCGTCCATCACATACCGCTCCAACGGCTTGGAGAGGTTGGAGGTCCAGGCAATGATAATCTCGTTGCCGGGTTTTACGATCCATTGAAATCGGGACTGCACACCGATTTTTTTGGAATTATTGTCATACTGCAAATAATTGTACAGTGTAATATCCGGACTAAAGAGAATATTTGCATTGACAGAATAGATTCGGGTGGTGAAATTTCCTACAGGCAGATGTACATCATTTTGTTTGTATTTGGCCCCGACGAAAAGAGGTACGGCCACTTTGTAATTTACCCCTATATTGATGTCATTACGCGTTCCATTGTAGAACTTACCCCAGAGGTAGGCGATGTCACCGGCCAGATTACGGCTTCCGGCAGTGCCAAGGCTGATTGTTTGCCTGTTAAACCCATAAGCGCCGATAGGAATTACATAGGTAGAATATATATTGAACGGTTTTTCAAGGTATTCATAGTTTGAATTGACAGTGTAAGAAAATTCTTCACCCGACTTGAAACGGATTTTCAAAGGGTGGTAATTTACCTGGCGGGATTGCAGTATATTGGCAAAATTAACGATGTGGTTGAATCCAAATCCTGTATTTACCTGCAATATGCCCCATTTTTTCGGCCGCGGACCAATTTGGATGTTGCCGTAAGTTTCTTTGATATCCGTTCGGGGCACAAATCCCATGCCTGCCACAAAATTTTTGCCTATTTCGTGGTGACCCAGATTAAAAGAAAGAAAATCGTTCGGATAGGAGATAGTCCCACCCCATGATGCATCATTGCCCGACAAATCTTTGGTATTTGACTTCAAACCAAACAGAATCAATGAAAGATTTTTGTTCCCCCTGAATTTCGAAGTTGCCAGTTTCATGTCAACACCACCTACAAAATTTTCGGCAGGCGAAACAGCGTTGCCATAAGTGCCAATCATTCCTACCGATGACTCTGCTCCCAGACTTCGCGATATGCGTGCAACAGAAAAATTTGAATTTCCGGTTGTATGCTCATCATTTACATGCATCACACCTATGTTCCAATTGTTGATCGTACCGGTTAGTTTGGCCGCATAATTAATTTGAATCGGTAATCCGCTGGTATCCAATCCCATCCTGCGCGAAAAAAACGGAATAATGCTTTTACCGTAGGCATTTGCGTCATCGCCCTGAATGCCGAACGAAAACAGGCTGGATCCGTCCAGGAAAAAGTCCCTCTTTTCAGGAAAAAGGAGACTGAAACGGGTAAGGTTGATCTGCCGGTCATCAACTTCAGTTTCAGCAAAATCAGTATTTACCGATAAGGAAGCTTTCAGACTTGGGGTAATTTGATAGAAGACATCCAATCCGGCCTTTGCGCTGTATTTATTTGTTTCATTTTTTTTCGTATTCATACCGCCAATGACGTAGGGTGAAACGTCAAGCCCGATCCCCTGGGTAATACCTTTTATCCCTTCCAGCAACCCGGCATCCGAAACCTGGAATTTATAGGCATTGACATTTGCTGAGGGCCAATACGACATTTCGAGTTTCCGTTTGATGTGCCGGATAAATTTGATACCCCAGTTTGGATTGTATTTGTCGAATCCCATGGTTTTGAAAGGAATGGCCATTTCTGCCTCCCAACCGTCGGCAACAATCCTTGCTTTTCCTTCCCACAAACCATCCCACTCTTTGTTAAAAACAGCCCCGTTTTCACTGATGGTCGCATCGCCGATGGAGCCACGCGGACCTATCTGAAACCAATATCCCGTGCGGTGATCAAGGTAGGTATCCAAAATAACCTGGATCCTGTCATCGTTGCCCAAACTGACATCACGGGCCATCTCCTTGGCTGTAATTTTTTTTGGGTCATCGAAACATTTGATGCCGACATACAGGAAATTGGCATCATAACAAATATAAAAATTGGTCTTTTCGGATACCTGTTGGCCGGGGTTTGGCTCGCGCTGAACAAATTGATCAACTTTTGCGGCAGTTGCCCATGCTTCATCATTCAAATGCCCGTCGATGGTCGGGGCTTTTGATACAAATACAGCAGGGACAGAGGGTTGGGCAAAACTTACTGACGAAACAAAAAGGAAGACAAAAAGCAGGCGGATCGGATAACTCATGGATTATAACTAAATTTTATCTGAAGAAAACCAATAAATTGTCCGGTATCCAATTTTTTAAACTGCAGATACAGCAAGAAACATTTGCAGGATTTCGATGTCAGAAGAAGTTTGTTTAAGATGCCGAAAATAGCAAAAATTTCAATTCATCCCGATTTATCCTTTTAGGTGATTTATTTTGGATTGTTCAACCGGAGAAACGGAGAGCGGAGACTGGAGAACGGAGAAACGGGGAAGAGTTGACTAGGGGACAAGGGGACTAGGGGACTAGGGGACTAGGGGACTAGGGGACTAGGGGACTAGGGGACTAGGGGACTAGGGGA
>JBBQHB010000074.1:0-26165 GCA_038323575.1 Bacteroidales bacterium
TCTGTTACTAAAAAATATATTGTGCGCTGCCAACACTCTCACAGATTTTTGTTTTTTTTGGGGGGTTGGGGGTGTGGCCCGGGGGGCCCCCGCCCCCAACCCCATCACCATTAACGCTTAAGTCATTGTCATTCTGAGCGAAACGAAGTGTAGCGAAGAATCTTTTAAAATTGTTTGCATTTCCCGGGTACAACAATGAAATAAAATTCAAAAATGATACAATCTGATTATTCTTTGCTTTAAATTTGTCTTCGATAATCCCAAATAAATTTAATACACATGAAGAGATCAGTGTTCTTTTTAACAGTTGGCTTATTGGCACTAACAGCCAATTTAGCCATTTCCCAGGATACACGGCCCGGTCCGCAACCACCGGCTGAAACCGGCGAAAAATTCAGGGTAGGAATGGCAGGTTATACCTTTGCCAAATTTGACATTGACAAGACCCTTGAAACCATGCAAAAAGTGGATGTCCATTACCTTTGTATCAAAGATTTCCACCTGCCGCTGAACAGTACAGAAGATCAAATTGCAGCCTTCCACGCCAAACTGAAGGCAAAAGGGGTTACCGGTTATGCTGTTGGACCGATTTACATGCGTTCGGAGGCAGAAATCGATAAGGCTTTTGAATATGCCAAAAAAGTCGGTGTAAAGCTGATAGTTGGTGTTCCCAATTATGAACTGCTTCCCTATGTTGACAAAAAAGTGAAAGAATATGATTTCCATTATGCCATTCACCTGCACGGACCAGATATCAAAACCTATCCCGATGCCGAGGATGTATGGAACCACGTCAAAGACCTGGATCCGCGTATCGGCATGTGCCTCGACATCGGGCATGATACCAGGAACGGGAAAGATCCGGTAGCCGACCTGAAAAAATACAAATCACGCGTATTTGACATCCACATCAAAGACGTAACCGGGAGAACCAAGCTGGGTTATTCGATAGAGGTTGGCCGTGGCATTATCGACTTTCCGTCATTTGTCAGAATGCTGCGCAAAGTAGGATATTCAGGTGTTTGCAGCCTCGAGCATGAGATAAACATGAACGATCCGTTTATGGGAATTGCTGAAGACATCGGTTATTTCAGGGCGGTAATCAGGACGACAAGAAAGTAGTAAACGGTTGCTGTAAGAATCCTTTTTGAATTGTTCTCACGAAAGCTTTAAGGTTCCTCACTGCGTTCGGAATGACAACTGTGTCATCGAAATAAAGGGGAAGTAAAGGGCGGCAAAGCCGCCCTTTACTTCCCCTTGTACATTCCAAACCAACCTGTCATTCCGAACGCAGTGAGGAATCTTTTTATTTTATTCTTGCCATTTATTTAGGTGCCAAGGGCTCATTTTAAAAATTAAATCTCCATTTTTGTATAAACATTGTATATACTTTCAATTATGCAAACATCAGTTCAAAAATGGGGTAACAGTCTTGCTGTCAGAATACCCGGCGCATATGTCAAAGAAGCCGGGCTGACAGATGGTTTATCCGTTAATAGAGCCTCAGGAAGCTCAAATCGGATGCTTTTTGAAATAATCCACCAAATTCTGCGGCCTGTAATCCGGATCGTTTTTATACCGCTCAAGAACCGAAGGATGGATAAATTCATTGGTATTCCCCATACCAGTGATTTCCAATCCCATAGGACGAAAATATTTAGGTTGTAAGGTGTAAAACCCGGAATATGATTCATGCTTTGGTGCCATTGGGTCAGGATTCAGGGTAATATTGTCAAACTTCAGTTTACAACTTTGCGCCTTCTCCAGCATCCATTTCAGGGCAATATCTGACAAACCAGTTTCAACATAACCACCCCCGACATCCGAGTGAACACCTGTGAACCAAACTTGTTCCAGAACCTGGTCTTTTATCCCGGGTTGCTGATGCCACAAGGCAGCTTCAAAATTTCTCCTTTTTTCATCTACAGCAAGCGCGTGGAATGCATTGCCGATTTTAGATGATAACTCCGTGTCGTGAAACTGGTTGCGCTGGCTTAGCATGCTATTCATGAACAGCGGATTTCCCAGAGCGCCTACAGTATCCCATACTCCAATGAATTTAATATGCGTAACCTCCTCAACAGCATACGTTTTCCTGAACAATGTTGATTCTACCTCGCGGGGTTGGTACGTGGGATGCCTTGAACGGTAAATATTAAAGGCCCTTTGAACCTGATCCATATTTTCAATTTTCAAAATTCCTGAATTTCTGATCAACCCCGCCAGACTGCGTACCGTAAAAGCGCCGCGGCTGAATCCAAACAGGAAAAGTTCGTCACCGGATTTATAGGTATTGATAATGTACCGGTATGCATCTAAAATGTTTGCCGATATACCTGTCCCAGTTGCCCCGTCAAAAACCCTTTTCATCATGTGCCCTTCACTTCCGATACCAGGGTGATAATAGAGCTCCTGCCGGATTCCATCGTCAGATACCGGGCTGATGGCTTTGGCCATTTTTACAACGTTAGTCTGGCACGGTTTGCCATTTTCCATTTCATCCGGAGTATTCCAGGTTCCGTCACAAAAAATTGCAATTCGCTTCATGATTTTTTTTATCTTTTTATACGGATTGATCCTGCATTTGTTTATTGTTTGAGGCGGAACCTGTTCCTGCATTGCGCAACTTCATCATTTTATTCAGCCTGTCGCCCGTTCCATCGTTTCATCAAACCAGTTATCTCTGAAAAGAAAATATGTTATTAAACAGTTATTAATAAAAACTGGCCTGACGCTAATAATAGTATTAGATACTTTTATAAATTTGGACTTATTAACTAAGCAAGGTGGAAGAAATCGAAAACCTGATACTTACCAAAATATACAAGAATCATCCAAAACATTATGTAGCAGTTGATTGCTCTATTTTTGGTTATGAAGAAGGGGAACTTAAACTCTTGTTATATCCGCGTGGATTTGAACCTGAACGGGGCAAGTGGTCGCTGATGGGAGGATTTGTCCAACTTAATGAATCCATGGAAGAAGCTGCCAGAAGGATCCTGATGCAGACAACCGGAATGCATGATATATTTCTTGAACAGGCAGCAGCCTTTTCAAAGCCGGACCGCGACCCGGGTGCACGGGTTATCAGTATGACTTATGTTGCCCTGATCAGGATTGATATGCACGACAAAGAACTCGTTAGGGAAACAGGGGCACAGTGGTGGCCCGTAACGAAACTGCCGGAACTGATTTTCGACCACGAAGAGATGATTCAGGATGCCCTGGCCCTGTTACAGCAAAAAGCAAGTATCAACCTGATAGGCAAAGAATTGCTTCCTGAGATGTTTACCCTGAACCAATTGAAAAATCTATACGAGGCAATTTTCCTGCGCACTTTTGATCCGGGCAATTTCCGCAAAAAAGTCCTTTCCCTCGATATACTCGAACGTTCTAACAAGAAAAACACTTCTGAATCAAAGAAAGGGGCCTTTTACTACCGGTTCGTCGAAACTGAAACCGGTTCACGATCCGACAGGATTGTGAAATTCCCCTGAAAGGAAAAGCGATTAGCTGTTAGCTTTTAGCATATAGCTAATCGCTAACTGCTAAAAACTAACAGCTTGCTGATAAAATATAAGATTTACCTAATGTTAAAAACGCTATGAACAAAACATCATTGAAACAATTTGAGGTCTGGTTTGTAACCGGAAGCCAGCATTTATACGGGCCAAAAACACTTGAACAGGTTAAATCCAACGCCACGGCAATAGCCAATGCATTTGATTCATCCTCCGGCATTCCCGTCAGGGTTCTGTTCAAACCGGTGGTAAAAACGCCTGATGAAATTACTGAACTGTGCAAAGCTGCCAACAATACCCCTGAATGTATCGGGTTGATTTGCTGGATGCATACCTTCTCGCCGGCAAAGATGTGGATCGCCGGCTTGCTTTCGCTCCAAAAGCCTTTTATCCACCTTCATACCCAGTTCAACCGCGACCTGCCATGGAACGAGATCGA
Organism: Bacteroidales bacterium; assembly: GCA_038323575.1. Taxonomy (GTDB): domain Bacteria; phylum Bacteroidota; class Bacteroidia; order Bacteroidales; family Prolixibacteraceae; genus CAINVV01. The sequence goes on from JBBQHB010000074.1 coordinate 3,961, forward strand.
CATGGACTTTATGAATTTGAACCAGGCTGCACACGGCGACCGTGAATTCGGTTTTATCGGGAGCAGGCTGCGCATCCAAAGGAAAGTCGTTGTCGGACACTGGCAGGAAGAAAAAGTGCAGCAAAAAATCGGTCTCTGGACCAGGGCTGCTGCCGGATGGAACGAGTTGCGCCACCTTAAAGTTGCCCGGTGGGGAGACAATATGCGAGAGGTTGCTGTCACAGAAGGAGATAAAGTTGAAGCCCAGATTAAATTGGGTGTATCGGTTAATGGTTATGGTGTCGGCGATCTGGTTAAATTCGTTAATGAAATAGCTGATCAGCAAATCAACAAACTTACCGAAGAGATTGAAGCAAAATATGACGTGATGGAATCCCTGAGGAAAGGCGGATCTGAACATGAGTCCCTCCGCGAATCTGCTAGGATCGAACTAGGTATGCGTGCGTTTCTTGAAGAGGGAGGTTTCATGGCCTTTACCACCACTTTTGAGGACCTTCAGGGACTCGCACAGTTACCGGGATTCGCTGTTCAGCGGTTGATGGCTGACGGTTACGGTTTCGGCGGTGAGGGTGACTGGAAAACGGCGGCAATGGTGCGTACCATGAAGGTGATGGCAGCAGATTTGAACGGCGGCACCTCTTTTATGGAAGATTACACTTACCATTTTCATCCGTCAGGAGCTAAAGTGCTTGGCGCGCACATGCTGGAGGTATGCGAATCCATTGCCGAACAAAAACCTAGGGTTGAAATACACAAACTGGGAATCGGAGGGAAAGCCGACCCCGTCCGTTCCATATTTACGGTAAAACCGGGACAGGCACTGAACGCATCGCTGATTGACATGGGCAACCGATTCAGGTTGATTGTAAATGAAGTAGAAGTTGTTCCGCTTGAAGCGCCTATGCCTAAACTGCCGGTTGCCAGTGCATTGTGGATTCCAAAGCCAAACCTGGAAATCGGAGCAAGTGCCTGGATTCTTGCAGGCGGCGCCCACCATACCTCTTTCTCACAAGCCATACCGGCAGAAGTACTGGAAGATTTTGCTGAAATGGCCGGGATAGAATACCTGATCATCAATGATACAACCAATATTTCAGCTTTCAAAAAGGAACTGAGGTGGAACGATTTGTATTACCATTTATCGAAAGGACTTTAAAATCAAGTTATGAATTATGAGTTATAATATATAATCAACGGATTAAACTTTAAACTTATACATTATGGCATTATTAGACTGGATCGTGATTGGACTTTTTGGCCTTGCACTCATCGGAATCATCTTATGGGTTTTCAAACAAAAAGAAGAAACTTCCGGCGACTATTTTCTGGCAGGCCGTGATGCCACCTGGCTCGCAATCGGAGCCTCCATTTTTGCTTCGAATATTGGATCAGAACACCTGATAGGATTGGCAGGAGCAGGTGCGTCGAGCGGGATGGCCATGGCCCATTGGGAAATTCAGGGCTGGATGATCCTTATACTTGGATGGGTATTTGTACCTTTTTATTCACGCAGCATGGTTACCACCATGCCTGAATTTTTGGAGCGAAGGTACAATCCTGAATCCAGGACCATACTTTCATTGATCTCGCTGGTTAGTTATGTACTGACAAAAGTGGCAGTCACTGTGTATGCCGGAGGATTGGTATTTAAGGAGGTGTTTGGTATTGAAACCATGTGGGGAATCGATTTCTTCTGGATTTCGGCCATTGGACTGGTGCTGCTGACCGCTGTTTATACTGTTATCGGCGGTATGAAATCAGTCTTGTATACCTCTATCCTGCAAACGCCAATACTACTTCTAGGTTCAATTATCATTGTAGTTCTTGGACTTCGTGCCGTTGGAGGCTGGGACGAAATGCTGGCTGCCACCAGTGCAAAAACGGTGAATGAATATGGTGATACCATGACCAATTTGATTCGCAGCAACCGTGATCCAAACTTCCCGTGGCTTGGGGTATTGATCGGATCATCTGTCATCGGATTCTGGTACTGGTGTACAGATCAGTTCATTGTCCAACGTGTACTCTCCGGTAAAAACGAGACTGAAGCCCGGCGTGGAGCCATATTTGGTGCTTACCTTAAATTGACACCTGTTTTTCTTTTTCTCATCCCCGGAATGATTGCTTTTGCCATGGTGCAAAAAGGGGTTGTGATCAACGGCGAACCTTTCACCTTATCATCTTCTGATGCGGCCTTTCCCACGCTGGTAAACAAGCTACTCCCGGCCGGATTGAAGGGTCTGGTGGTATGTGGTATCCTGGCGGCGCTTATGAGTTCACTGGCCTCTTTATTCAATTCTTCGGCGATGTTGTTTACAATTGATTTTTATAAAAAATATCGCCCTTCTGCCAGTGAAACTAAATTACTTCACGTAGGCAGAATGGCTACTATTGTTGTTGTAGTATTAGGAATCCTCTGGATTCCTATCATGAGGAACATAGGCAGCGTATTGTACACCTATTTGCAGGATGTTCAATCTGTCCTGGCACCAGGCATTGCAGCCGCATTCCTGTTGGGAATAGTTTCCAAACGTCCTACACCCAAAGGTGGTATGTGGGGAATGATTGTCGGTTTCATTATTGGTATTATGAGACTTGGGGCAAAAGTATACTATTCAACCACCGCTACGGGTGCTGGTTTTACTGATGTGAAACTCTGGGCTGCGGAAAAAGGGGTTAACAATATGTTTTACAACCTTTTCTATGACACCAATTGGTTGTTTTTCAGTGGCGGAATGCTGGTTTTCTGTATGCTGGTCATTATGATTGTCAGCCGATTTACAACCTCTGCTACCTCAACTCAATTGCAAGGAATCACTTTATCTTCAGCCTCTGCTGCAGATAAAGCTGCCACACGCGCCAGCTGGAACAAATGGGATGTCATCCATACAGCCATTATTCTTACTATTACAGTGGCATTCTATATCTATTTTTGGTAAGTACTTTAAAGCTATGTTCACTGAACTTAAAAAGCGTGTTTTCGAAGCCAATATGGATCTCGTCAAACACGGACTGGTCATTTTCACCTGGGGCAATGTATCGGAAATCGATCGTGAAAATGGAATCTTTGCCATTAAACCCAGCGGCTTGCCTTACGACGCCATGACCTGGGAGGATATGGTACTGGTTGACATGGAAGGCAAAGTAGTGGATTCCAAACGAAAACCATCGTCGGACACGCCAACCCATATGATTCTCTACCGGGATTTCAGGGAAATCAGCGGAGTGGTTCATACCCACTCAGAATGGGCCACCAGCTGGGCACAGGCGGATTTAGCGATACCTGCGTTAGGAACAACGCATGCCGATTATTTTTACGGGGAAATACCCTGTACACGCAAATTGACGGAAGAAGAGGTCAAAAATCAATATGAACTGGAAACCGGCAATGTCATTGTTGAGACTTTCAGCAAACTTAACATCAATCCGCTTGCCGTTCCGTCGGTACTTGTTTCAGGTCACGGCCCGTTTTCATGGGGAAAAGATGCCGGTGATGCCGTGCACAATGCAGTTGTTCTGGAACAGGTTGCCAAAATGGCCCACCATTCCATTACCATGAACAAGGTTTCGGGGATTGATCAGTTCCTGCTTGACAAACATTACCTCCGTAAGCACGGGAAGGATGCCTATTACGGACAGAAATAATTACTAACATGAAAATTGCAACTGGTTTACTTCTGATTCTACTTTTCTCTGCCAATTTATATGGCCAGGTTTTCCCCGGGGAACCCATAAAAATCAACAAGGAATGGAAATTCCAAAAGGGAGATTTCGAAAAGGCTGCCTTGCCCGGTTTTGACGACTCGAAATGGAGAATATTGGACCTGCCTCACGACTGGAGCGTTGAAGGACCGCTCAACCCGAATCTGGCAAGTGCAACAGGATACCTCCCGGGCGGAATTGCCTGGTACCGGAAATCGATCGATGTCCCATTCAATCAAAAGGATAAAAAAATATACATTTACTTTGAAGGGGTATACCGTAACGGGGAAGTATTTATTAACGGAATTTCTTTGGGAATGAGGCCCAATGGTTATATATCCTTCCAATATGATCTGACCCCGCACCTGAAATTCGGAGAAAAAAACATCCTTGCCGTACGCGTAGATCACAGCAAGTCTGCTGATTCGCGTTGGTATACCGGCTCAGGAATTTACCGGGATGTGTACCTGATCGTTAAAAATGCAGTCCACATCGATTTGTGGGGAGTTTATTATACAACAAAGGCCATAACAGCCAAACAATCAGCCGTTCAGGTTCAAACATCGGTAAGGAATACAACAGACCATCCGGCAACTGTGACAGTTGTACAGGAACTATTGGACAAAGAAGGAAAAATAAGCTCGAAATCCTCCAAAAAACTGATCATTCCTTCAGTTAAAGTTGGAGTGCTATCACAAGATATGAAGGTAACTCAACCAATTTTGTGGTCTGTTGATACGCCTTATCTCTATCGGCTGGTCACCTCAATCTACAGTGACGGAAAACTAATTGACAAATCCTTTGAAAATGTCGGCATCAGGACACTTGGATTCGATGCCGACAAAGGTTTCTCACTCAATGGAATTTCAATGAAAGTGAAAGGAGTTTGTTTGCACCACGATGCCGGATGCCTGGGCTCTGCCGTCCCGGAAGAGGTATGGGAAAGATGGCTGATTACTTTAAAATCTTTGGGCTGCAATGCAATAAGGGGCAGTCATAACCCTCAGGCTCCCGTTCTGTACAATCTCTGTGACAAACTGGGATTATTGGTTATTGACGAGGCCTTCGATGAGTGGGAATTTCCAAAAAAGAAATGGCTTGAAGGCTGGAATGTTGGCACTCCGGGTTTTGAGGGCGCTTCCGAATTTTTCGACCAATGGGGAGAAACGGATTTACGCGATCTCGTCCTTCGCGACAGGAACCATCCATCTGTCTTTATGTGGAGCATCGGTAATGAAGTCGATTATCCCAATGATCCATATTCACACCCTGTCTTAAGCAAGGAAGGCATCGGCCAACAGCACACGAGTGGCTATTTAACTGATCATCCGAATGCCGCACGCCTGGGTGATATTGCAAAGCGCCTGGCTGCTGTGGTCAGAAAATCAGATACTTCAAGGCCGGTAACTGCAGGTCTTGCCGGACCGGTCATGTCGAACGAAACAGATTATCCCGGTGCACTTGACGTAGCAGGTTATAATTATACCGAAAACAGGTATGCCAAAGATCATGCAGCCTATCCTAATCGAATATTTTACGGAAGTGAAAATGGTTACTCGATGGATGCCTGGAAGGCCGTTCGCGATAACGATTATATATTCGGCCAGTTTCTGTGGACAGGCATTGATTATCTCGGCGAATCCCATCGTTGGCCTTCGCGTGGCTTTACATCAGGACTGCTTGATCTGGCAGGATACAAAAAACCCCGTGCCTGGCTCCGCGAAAGCATGTAGTCGGATAAACCGATGATATATGCAGGTAGTTACCCAAAGAACGGGAAGAACCGGAATCTTTCATCAGAGGCGCTTCCATTGTGGAACTACAGGGAGGGAGATACGATCAGGGTTGTCAGCTATACCAATTGCGAAAAAGCGGAGCTCCTGCTCAACGGACAGAAATTAGGGGAAGTGAAAAACCGCAACGATGATACAGGCATCATCTCCTGGGATGTTCCGTATCACTCCGGAAAATTGGAAGTTATAGGCTACTATGCCAATCTGCAGGCAGCCAGTTACACGATAGAGACAAGCAAAAGGCCAAATGGTATAAGTGCCGTGGTAGCAAACAATATTATTGCTTCGTCAGATGGAGTGGCACAAATAGAAATACAGATTGTTGATGAAGATGGTAAACCTGTATTGCTTGCTGATAACGAAATAACCTGTTCAACCATTGGTCCGGTAAAATTACTCGGGCTTGAAGCCGGTAACCCGGTAGATATGGGCGATTATACGGACAACAGACAGCGGGTATTTCAGGGAAAGATGATTGCATATCTCCGTTCGACCGGAATGAAAGGAACTTCCAAAGTGACATTTTCGTCACCATGGCTGAAGGAGCAAATTGTGGTGATCGAAGTCGAATAGGTATCGGGGTCTGTGCAGAAAGTCGCAGCACATTCAAGCACATTTGGTTTTTGCCGATACACATAGCCCAAACAAAATATCAAAAGAGTTTGAAATAAGCGAAGCGATTCATGATCACTTAAAAAATAAAAGTGCCGTGAGTAATTTTCGCCAACGCACTGACGACAGAAATAAAAAATAAATCGTACATTTGATATTGACCTTGACACTTACCCCGCTTTTTGATGTGCTGGTTGGCTACTTCAGAGCAAGTGGTTTTTATCAGTTGTTTGATACATTAGAACCTGTTGAGAAAATTAGAATTCTAGTAGGACTAAATATTGACAGAGACTCTTATGATAGCGAAGAAGAAAAACTGGCCATTATCCAAAATGAGTTTGAGCGTTTGTACGACCCCAACCACCCCGTGCGCTTTGCCATAGAAACGCTGGATAGCGTGGAGGAGGTGAGGATAATTAAGGAGGCGTTGAAATAGAAATACAATATGGCTAAAAAACAATATACAGATAAAGAGCTAATGCAAATGGCCATTGACGTGATGAACAAAAGCGCCAACGAGCCCAGACCGGATGGCAAAGTCCCGCCGAAGGTGGGTGCTGTATTGCTTTTCCCTGATGGACACATTGAAACCGCTTTCAGAGGTGAACTTCGTGAAGGTGATCACGCTGAATTCACGTTGATTGAACGGAAGCTTGCCAACGAAAATTTGGCAGACTGTATTTTGTACACAACACTTGAACCTTGTATGGAGCGTAATTCGCCCAAAGTACCTTGTTGCCGTAGAATCACCAATGCCCGAATTAAAAAAGTGTATATCGGTATTGAGGACAAAGACCCGAAAGGTAAAGGAATTGAGCATTTAGAAAAGCACGGTGTTGAATTCAAAATGTTTGACCATGAATTTCAGCGAATTATTGAAGAGGAAAATAAAGAATTTTTGAAACAAGCATTGCAACGCAAAAAGGAAGCCGAAGAGGAAGAAGATTTGCGAACGCCTATTGAACTTCCTATTGCCAATTACGATAGCAGCAAGTTTTCAGATGAGGCACTTCAAAAGTTCATCAAGGAGTCTAATTTGGATTTCAAGCCAACAGATGAAGCATTTCTTGAATATTTGGCTGATTTTGGTGCAATGGAATGGGATAAAGAGAAAAAGCATTATGTACCAACAGGATTTGGCGTATTACTTTTTGGAAAGAATCCACGAGCAAAGTTCAAGAATGCTGTGCTTAAAGCCCACGTATCTTATGGTGGCAGTAAAATAGAACCAAAAGATTTTGACCAGGCATTGGTGCTATTACCCGACCAAATTGAAGAATGGTTAAAAAAGGTATTGCCTTTATCTAAAGACACAAGCGGTTTTAAAAGAAAAGATGTTCCGGACTTTCCAATAGGTGTTTTACGTGAAGCCATCGTAAACGCATTGGTGCACAGAGATTATGAAATTGAGGGTGCAAAGTGCGAAATCAAGATAGACGAGAATAAAATTATTGTAACGAGTCCGGGCAAACCACTTCCGGCTATTACTTTGGACGAACTCAACACTTTTGAGGCACCTTCTTTGAGCAGAAATCACATTATAACATATGCGTTTAGTTTGATGGATTATGTGGAGGAGAAAGGATTCGGAATGAAAACATTCAAGTCATTGAATAAGGAGCACGGTTTACCAATTCCAAAATACACCTTTAAAGAGCCGTTTTTAACGCTAACTTTTCCTAGGACTGCAGAGGGAGTTAAGTCGGTTATTGATAATTCGGTTATTAAAAACATAAGTGATACTGAGTTAGGATATTTTGAGATTTTTAGAGAACAGAATTATGTTACAAAGTCTGACTTTATTCTATTTACAAGGCTTTCTGAGAGAAGCGCTCAACGCCAACTGAAGAAATGGGTTGAAGATGGTTTAATTGTTTCTGAAGGTGCGGGGCGTAGCACAAAATATAGAGCGAATAAATAATCGCGCCAATTTGGCGTGCAAATGGCGCGATTGCAAATTGCGTTTGGGATAAAATGTTTTTTTCGCGCCAGATTGGCGAGATAATGTCGCAATAAAGAAGAATGAAAATCAAGAGTAAAGAATATCTCGCCAAATACTCGTCAAAGTGGCGAAATAGTAAAATTTAATCCGAATTTACCAAATAAGGAAATAACTGTGGGAATAAATAAAAGAGTGCTGGAATGAGAATCAAGAAAGTTGAAATAAAAGACTACAAAGCATTCTATGGCAAGAATGAATTCAATGTGGATGGCAAAAACCTTTTTATCTATGGTGAAAATGGAAGTGGTAAAAGTTCTTTTTACTATGCATTGAAAGACTTTTTTCAATCTTCAACCGAGACATTGATTTATGATGAAACAGAAAATATTTTCTTAACCAATGCCCAAAAAGGCAAAGGATATATCAAAGTTACATTCAACCCCAACAAAGACGGCACAGCCACTGATAAAGCATACACCGTAAAAAAGAGTTCTAAAAACACCTATGCAGCCGGAGATACCAGTATTCGTGATGCCATCAAACTTAAGAGCTTTCTGACCTATAAGCACTTACTTGGTATTCATTACATCAAAAAAGATAAAGAAATTGACCTTTTTGATTTGTTGGTAAAGGGTGTACTCGAGCATTTCAAAAGTGTCGCCATCACAGGCAATAAGGAACTTGGCGAACTTTGGGATGAAGTTGAAATTGCCATTGCAAAAGAAACCGGTCAGTCGTTTAATATAACCCAAAAGAAAAACGATGTTGACAGAGCTATTAACGCTTTTAACACGGCCTTCAAGAAACTCTTTGACGTGAATAGCATCGAAAATATCCTAAAATATGCCCCGCCAATTCTCGATAAATTCGGACACAACATAGAACTGAAACTGAATTATACTCAGGCAAAGCCAACAGCAGATTACAAATCCATTGAACGAAATCACGTCAGGGTAGAAATCAAATACTTGGGCAAAGACATTAACAAGAACGAACATAGCAGTGAAATAGGCAGGACAATAAATATTTTGCGGACATTAAAAGCCGAATTGAATGTATAAGCCAACACTTCACAGCCATACACTCTGCCAAGCCGCACAAGCCAACGTTCGAACTAAGGCTTTGCAAAGAGTGAGTCTGTCGCAACGTATGACCAAAACGACCGACAACCAAGAGGACGAAAAAGAACACCAAACTGATAACAGGCGTCTGACTCAATGGTGCATGAAGGGGTCAAATCAAGTGCCGTACTTCTATTGGGCATTTGTGCAGGTTGACAGTTTTGTACTTCTAAGTCCGCCAACGACAACAACTTCCAAACCAGTAGTTGAACTTTGTAAATCAAATCGCACATTTAAATAACTTATAATAATTCAAAAAATGTCAAAGTATACTTTAGGTGTTGATTATGGTACCGACTCGGTACGTACTGTTCTGGTGGATGCTTCCGACGGGAAAGAAATTTCGCACAGTGTCTTTTACTATCCGCGGTGGAAAGCCGGCAAATATTGTGATCCGGCAAAAAACCGGTTTCGTCAGCATCCGCTGGATTACCTGGAGGGTATTGAAAAAACCATCAAAGAAGCCCTGGCCCTTGCCCCGCATGGCGTTGCAGAAAATGTGGTAGCCATCTCTGTTGACACTACAGGCTCCACACCGGTTGCAGTCGACAAAAACGGTACCCCGCTTGCTCTGCTTCCTGAATTTTCAGAGAACCCCAACGCGATGTTTGTTTTGTGGAAAGACCATACCGCAACAACTGAAGCTGAAGAAATCAATACATTGGCACGAAACTGGGGAGGCATCGATTACACCAAATTTGAAGGAGGAATCTACTCCTCTGAATGGTTCTGGGCAAAAATCCTCCATGTATTGCGCGAAGATACTTCAGTCAGGAATGCAGCATTCTCCTGGATAGAACATTGCGACTGGATTCCTGCCTTGCTCACAGGAACGACTGATCCTATCCAAATGAAACGAAGCCGTTGTGCGGCAGGCCACAAGGCCATGTGGCACGAACAGTTCGGCGGACTGCCTGCCGAAGAATTTCTGGCAAAACTGGATCCTGTCCTTAAAGGATTAAGGTCCAGAATGTACACAGATACATTCACCTGCGGGGTGAAAGCAGGCAATTTAACCTCCGAATGGGCGAAAAGGCTGGGTTTGAGTGAAGCCGTCTCTGTGGGAGTCGGATCATTCGATGCGCACATCGGCGCGCTTGGAGGCGAGATTAAACCTTATTACCTGAGCAAGATCATGGGTACCTCAACCTGTGATATCCTGATTGCCCCGTCTGAAGAGGTTGGCAACAAATTTGTGAAAGGGATCTGCGGTCAGGTCGACGGATCTGTAGTACCTGGCATGCTGGGTCTGGAAGCCGGCCAGTCTGCATTCGGCGATGTTTACGCCTGGTTCAAAAGTCTTCTGCTGGGTCCGGCTGAGCAGCTGATCAAAGAATCCAAAGTACTGGATGAAGCCCAAAAAGAAAACCTGATGGATGAAATGACCAACCAAATGATTCCATGGCTTACCCGCGAGGCTGAAAAGATCGCAATCGGTGAGACCGGCATCATTGCCCTCGACTGGCTGAACGGCCGACGCACACCCGATGCCAACCAGTTGCTGAAAGGAGCAATCTCCGGATTGAACCTCGGCTCCGACGCTCCCGGCATTTTCCGTGCCCTGGTAGAGGCAACGGCCTTTGGTTCCAAAAAGATAATCGACCGTTTTACAGAGGAAGGCATTCCGATCAAAGGCATTATAGCGCTTGGCGGTGTTGCCAGGAAGTCGCCGTTCATCATGCAGGTCGTGGCAGATGTGATCAACAAACCAATCCTGGTTGCCCGAAGTGAACAGGCCTGCGCGCTTGGTTCTGCCATGGCTGCCGCAGTTGTTGGCGGTCTCTATGCCACCATCTCAGATGCCCAGAATGCCATGGGGAGCGGGTTCGAAACCGAATACATCCCAAACCCTTCCAATGCCATGAAATACACTATTTTATATGAAAAATATTCATTACTGGGTGAAATGATCGAGAAGGAGGTAATGAAAAAAAAATGAATGTAAAGTTTTTCTAAAAAAAGTACCAATCATTAAAAAAAAATTATCTTTACACTCTATTTTAACTTAGTTTAAGTATGAATAGCATACAGAAAAATAAAGAAACAGTAAAGAATATTTTCACGGAATACCTTGAAAGGAACGGGCATCGTAAGACGCCTGAACGGTATGCCATTCTCGATGAAATCTATTCACGCGACGGTCACTTCGACATTGAGACCCTCTATATCTCGATGAAAAATAAGAATTACCGCGTTAGCAGGGCAACTTTGTACAATACCATTGAGATCTTGCTCGACTGCAAATTAGTGGTCAAGCATCAATTCGGGAAAAACATCGCACAGTTTGAAAAGACCCTTGCTACGACCCAGCACGACCATCTTATCGATATGCGTACCGGCAAAGTGACTGAATTTCATGATGAACGCATAAGACAAATTATTGAAGATGCCTGCGCATTTCATAATTTCAAACTTTCGCATCACTCCCTTTATCTCTATGGAGAATCGGATGAGACGAAATAAGTTATCGAAAAATATAAAAAAACCTCTGTAAAAGGAGGTTTTTTTATGCCTTTATGCGGAAAAATGGGTTAATTTTGTGAGGTTTTTCTAACGCGTAAAAAAAATAAATCAGATGCAAGTTGATGTATTGTTGGGTCTTCAATGGGGAGACGAAGGTAAAGGAAAAGTCGTGGATGTGCTGACTCCGAGGTACGATGTTATAACCCGTTTTCAGGGAGGACCGAATGCAGGTCACACCTTGGTGTTTAACAACATCAAACATGTGCTGCACACCATTCCATCCGGAATCTTCCGGGGTGACAAGATCAATGTAATCGGTAACGGTGTCGTTATTGATCCTTCCATCTTTAAAAAAGAGATAAAGTCACTGATGAATATCGGTTTTGAACTTACCAAAAACCTGTACATTTCGAAAAAAGCACACCTGATCCTGCCAACACACCGGTTACTGGATGCAGCCTCGGAGGCTGCCAAAGGAGCCTCAAAAATCGGATCGACCCTGAAAGGAATCGGTCCTACCTACAAGGATAAAATTGGCCGCGACGGACTGCGTGTCGGCGATATTCTCCATAATTTCGAAGAAAAATACAAGGCAAGGGTCGCTCAGCACATTGAATTACTGACCAAATTCTATCATTTCGATTACAAACAAGCCCTTGAAGATTATGAAAAAGAGTGGTTCGAAGGCATTGAAGTGATCAAACAGTTCCAGCTGATCGACAGTGAGCACTTTATCAACGAACAGCTCCTGGCAGGAAAGTCCATTATTGCAGAAGGTGCCCAGGGAACCATGCTCGACATCGATTTCGGCTCCTACCCTTTTGTCACCTCATCAAATACCATTACTGCCGGCGCCTGCACTGGTCTGGGGATTGCCCCCAACAGAATCGGCAAGGTATACGGCATTTTTAAAGCCTACTGCACCAGGGTAGGCAGCGGCCCCTTCCCTACCGAACTTCTGGATGAAACGGGAGAAACATTGCGCAGGATTGGGAATGAATATGGCTCAACCACAGGCAGGCCCCGCCGATGCGGCTGGCTTGACCTCGTAGCCCTCCGCTATGCCATTATGATCGATGGTGCGACCGATCTGATCATGATGAAAGCGGATGTGATGGATCAGTTCGAAACAATCAAAATCTGCACATCCTACAACATTGACGGTGTTTTGACAAAAGATTTCCCAAATGAAATTGATGACCACGTTGTTCCGGTTTATGAAGAACTGAAAGGGTGGAAAACCGATCTGACTGAAGTGGACAGTACCTCAAAATTCCCGGAAGCACTCAACAATTACATCAAATTTATAGAGGATTTTCTGAAAGTTCCAATTACCATTGTTTCAGTTGGTCCAAACCGGTCACAAACAATAGAACGGTAAGATGGGTGCCCGTCCTGTTCATATCAACGGCTTATACACCGATTTTTATGAGCTCTCCATGGCGCAGGGTTATTTTTATGCAGGAAAACAGGACGAAAAGGCGGTTTTTGACTATTTTTTCAGGACAAATCCCTACAAGGGAGGTTTCCTGGTCTTTGCCGGCCTGACTGACTTACTGGAGCAACTGCAATCATTTGTTTACGACGATGAGGCAATCGCATATTTAAGAAAACTGGGCTTAAAGCCCGAATTTCTTGATTATTTAAGCCGTTTTAGATTCAAGGGCAAGATCCTTTCAGTGAGAGAGGGCGAACTGGTTTTCCCCAATGAACCGATCGTCCGGATTGAAGCCAGCCTAATTGAAGCACAACTGATTGAAACCCTTCTGCTGAACATCCTGAATTTCCAGTCGCTGGTTGCCACCAAAGCTTTCAGAATCGAACTGGCAGCCAACGGCAAATCATTCTCCGATTTCGGCTTACGGAGGGCACATGGCTTTGGGGGATTACAGGCCAGCCGGGCAGCGGTAATCGGAGGAGCATCCTCAACCTCCAACGTGCAGGCAGGATTTATGTACGGCCTGCCAGTCTCCGGCACAATGGCACATAGTTGGGTGCAAAGCTTTGAAAATGAGCTGACTGCTTTTAAAACATACACAGCTATCAATCCCGAAAACTCGATCCTGCTGGTCGATACCTACGACACCCTGCGCAGCGGTGTACCCAATGCCATCCTCGCAGCCAGGGAGATGGAGAAAAATAATGACCATTTGATTGGTATCCGCCTTGACAGTGGTGACCTGGCATATCTCAGCAAGAAAGCACGGAAAATGCTGGATAAGGAGAACCTTAACTATGTTAAAATATACGTATCCAATCAGTTAAACGAACACGTCATTAAGAGTTTGGAGGATCAGGGTGCCCCAATTGATGGTTTTGGCGTAGGAACTGAGCTGGTAACCGGAAAACCGGATGCCTCCCTCGACGGTGTATACAAACTGAGCGAAAGCAACGGCAAACCGAGCATGAAAATCTCTGAAAATATCGAGAAAAATACCCTGCCGGGAAAGAAAATGGTGTGGCGCTTTTTCGATGAGGAAGGAAATATCTACCGCGATGGCATTTTGCTTGAAAGTGAATCCCCTGAATCGGTAGAGTGGCTCTATCATCCGACACAAACAGATAAAAAAACGCAGGTTTGTCAACTAAGAAGGGAGCAGTTACTTCAGCCTGTTTATGAATACGGGACAATCCTCCGCCCGATGCCATCCCCTTCCGAATGCCACCAATACCTTGCACAACGTGCAAAACAACTTCCCGAAGAGCACAAAAGGTTTATCATGCCCCACATTTTCAAAGTGGGTATTTCTGAACGGCTGCTCAAGCTGCGCAACGATCTGGCGGGTAGCTACAAGAGAAGTTATGAGTGATACCAGGTATCGATGATAGTCCACCTGAATATCGTTTCTGCATTGGCCTATTTTATAACGCGGATATTTGAACCTCATTCAGTTTATACCAAAAAACTTGCCAAAGGTGGGCACCTACTTACCGACGACAAGGACAGCAACGTATTAATGTCAATGAACGTTTCTGACATGCTCGAAAAAGATTTCACCGTGCTGAATCAGTCCGATAACTTCCTGAAACTGATTGATGCATTCTCCAAAAGCAACAGAACCATTTTACCGGAGTAATTTACTGCACGCAGCGTTAATAAAAATCTACTTTTCATAAAAATATTTAATTCCGTAAATTCTTCACGGTTTCTTCATAAAAAAGCCAATAACTTCGGGGTATTATCAATTTAAAAAATTAATAATATGAAGACATCTATAAGGATTTTCTCAGTGTTCTCCATCTCTTTTGCTGGAGCACTCTTTGCAGTATTCTTGTTTGCAAAATTTGCGAATGACAGTAACCAATCAGTTAATTTTCACGAAATAACTCCGGTTTACCTGGCCAGTAATGTTTCAACCCCGGGCCCGCAAGGTCAATTACCGGATTTAACCCAGGCAGCCGGTAAGAGTGTACATGCAGTCGTTCATATTGAAGTCAAAGTGCATCAACAATTTGACAACGGCGGTGACAACCAGATCTATGATTTCTTCTTCGGACCCGGCCATCCAAGAGGTAACAATCCATACGGGAATAAAGAGCAGCCACAGTTTGCAACTGCTTCAGGATCGGGAGTAATCATCAGCCCGGATGGTTATATTGTCACCAACAACCATGTTGTCGATGATGCGGTAAATGTCGAAGTTATTTTGGATGACAACCACAAATACACAGCGAAAGTAATCGGACGTGATCCGAACACCGATATTGCACTGGTCAAAATTGAGGCCAGGGATCTTCCGTTCCTTGTATGGGGCAATTCGGATGCACTTAAACTAGGTGAATGGGTCCTCGCTGTAGGAAACCCTTTTAACCTGACATCAACAGTTACAGCCGGGATTGTGAGCGCCAAATCAAGAAGCATCGGAATTGTAAGCGGCAAGATGCCACTGGAGTCATTTATTCAAACTGATGCAGCAGTCAACCCGGGAAACAGCGGAGGCGCCCTGGTTAACAGCAATGCCGACCTGGTCGGGATAAATACTGCAATTGCCTCACAAACAGGTTCGTACACAGGATACTCTTTCGCCATTCCGGCAACCATAGCCAAAAAGGTTGTTGACGACCTTAAGAAATACGGAGAGGTACAACGCGCAGTATTGGGGGTTATGATGCAAACCGTAACTGACAGTATCGCCAAAGCCCAAAAGCTGGATAAGGTTGAAGGGGCTTATGTTAAAAGCACTACCGAGGATGGCGCAGCCCGGAAAGCAGGAATCAGGGAAGGTGATATCATCGTTTCAATTGACGGAAATCATGTCAATTCCGGCTCACAATTACAGGAACAAATCGGCAAGTATAGTCCCGGGAATGATGTTGCTGTAGGATACCTCCGGAATGGTGAATTAAAAGAGGTTAAAGTCACCTTGCGGAATATCAAAGGAGACACCTCTATCGTAAGAGAACCAGCTTCAGTGCTTGGAGCAGAATTTGGGCCCATTTCAGATAAAGACAGGGCCAGACTGCAAATCGGAGATGGTATTCAGGTAACAAACCTGTCAGGTGGAAAGCTGAAAGATGCCGGGATAAAAGTTGGTTTTATTATTACGGATGTAAACAAAACTTCTGTTTCAAGCAAAGAAGATATTGAAAGGATTTTTATGCAGACAAATAATAAAAAACCGATTCTCATAGAGGGAGTATATCCAAACGGCGAGTATTCTTATTATGTGCTGAAGCCATCAGAATAAACTTAAAAGGTTAAAATGAATGAAAAGGGGGGCATTGCTCCCCTTTCTAGTATAATCCTGAAATGAAAGCTTAATTTCAAAGAAAATTAGCTGCCAAATTGAAAAAGCCCGACCCTTGGGTTTTTCAAGACAAATTTTTCCTTACTTTTAGAAAACTGACTTTGAAATAGAAATTATTGCTGAATTCAAACTCGATTCTATGTACTTTGAATTTGATCCGACCTATCTACAGGAGACCATCGACAATTTGCTTTCCAACGCTGTTAAATATTCATCCCCAAAAGATCATATAGTAGTAACCGTTCATAAAAATGACAATTTCGTTGTTACCGAAATAAAAGATTACGGAGCAGGCATCCCTGAAAATGAATTAAACAACATTTTTAAAGTTTTCTCTAAAGCAAGTCCCCAACCAACTTCAGGCGAACACTTGTCAGGACTGGGTTTGGCAATCGCCAAAAAAGTGGTTGAAATGCACAAAGGAACCATTGGCGTAGAAAGTACTGTTGATCAAGGTTCTACCTTCCATTATTCTTTACCGCTATTGTAAATTAACCGGAAAATAAATATTTTATCATCTATTTCTTTCCTTCACAGGCAAAAATTAGCAGACTCAATTTAACAGCTTATCATTTCTGTTTATACGGTTAACCGTATCCATACTTAATACTTTCAAATTTTTGGAAACTATGAAAACTAACAATTTATTTACTTTCTTAGACCTCCACTCGGGGGAAGAGGATAAAGTCAAAGTATTGGAGAATGTGAAATCCAATACCTCTTTTCGCGGATCAAACCTGTGGATATTGGCCTGCGCCATTGTAATTGCCTGTATTGGCCTGAACGTAAACTCTACTGCTGTAATCATCGGTGCAATGCTAATTTCCCCGCTGATGGGTCCAATCATTGGTGCCGGATTTAGTCTGGGAGTCTTTGATTTTGAGTTACTGCGCAAATCATTGAAAAACCTATTGATTTCCACAGTTGTCAGCCTTATTGTAGCCACCGTTTATTTCTATTTAAGTCCCTTCAAGGAAACTCAATCTGAGCTTTTGGCCAGAACATCACCAAATATTTATGATATTCTGATTGCATTCTTTGGCGGCCTTGTTGGAGTTATTGCCATTACGAGGGTAGAAAAGGGAAATCCCATACCGGGTGTAGCAATTGCTACAGCATTGATGCCTCCCCTTTGTACTGCCGGGTATGGTTTGGCAATCGGAAGCTGGAGATTTTTTTTGGGCGCATTCTTTTTATATACAATAAATTGTGTTTTTATCTGTATTTCAACGTTTTTAATTGTTAAGTACTTAAATTATCCTGCGAAAGAACAATTGAATAACAAAAGAGCAAGACAGATTAAATATGGAGCCACCTTGCTGATTTTACTGCTAATACTCCCCAGTATTTATCTGGCATACAACTTATGGAATGAAAAAAAATTTACACAGAAAGTAGATGAGTTTGTTGAAAATGAATTTACAAAGAAAGATTTAACAATCATCTACAGGAAATCATACTTTAACGCAAAACCAAAACGATTGGAATTGGCCTTTTTAAGGAAAAAATTCAGCAACCAGGAGGTTGAGTCATTAAACGAGAAACTGACCGAATATGAAGTTCCAAACACAACATTAATCATTAAACAGGATACAACTGATATTCACAACCTGATTCTAAGAGAAATAAACGGCCATAAATCACTCATTGATACAAAGGATTTGAAAATTGCGATGTTGGAGAAAACCATTGAGGCCAATAAATATAACGTCAAAGAAATTTTTTCTGAGGTTACGATCTTATTTCCGGAAGTTCAAAAAATATCAATAGCCAATCACACTTTCGACAATAAAACAGACAGCATTGAAATAATTCCAATTGTACTCTACCAAAGCAAAAGACACATTTCACAATCAAATATAACCAAGTTAACGTCGTGGTTGAAACAAAGATTGCAAAAAGCTGAATTAAAAATTTACAGAATTGAATCGTAAATAAAAATCATCTCCCTGATTATCATATGATTTAATATTTAATTTTCACCAATGGAGGACGATTAAGGCAGAAATGCAAAATACAGCTTAACCTATAATATAATTTTGGAGAATATAAGCAAATGCACCTGCCAAATACCCAAACAGGGCCAAAAGGCTTATCTTTCTCAGATACCAGAAGAAATTTATCTTTGCCATCCCCATGGCCGCAACGCCCGCGGCAGAACCAATAATCAGAACGCTCCCGCCCGTTCCGGTGGCATAAGCCAGAAACTCCCAGAAATAATGGTCAGGAGGATACTGTACCATGCTGTACATTCCCTGTGCTGCAGCGACCAACGGCACATTGTCGACTATCGAAGAGAGCAATCCGATCGAAATTATAATGACATTGATATTACCGATAGTTTCAGACATCCAACCTGAAAGTGATGTTAACAGACCTGTCGACTGGAGCGCCCCGATACTGATCAGGATACCCAGGAAAAACAGGATGCTGGGTGCGTCAATGCGCCTGAGGGCTTCGGTTACCGAAAGTGAATGCTTCGCATCCCCATTTTTTTTGCCATGTATTAACTCCGTAATAACCCAAAGAATACCAAGACCAAGAAGCATTCCCATGTATGGAGGCATATGGGTGACAGTTTTAAATACAGGCACTAAAACAAGAATTGTAACACCTGAATAAAACACTATTGACTTGTGGCTGTCTGACAAATCTTGTTTGTTGTCAACCGATTTTGATTGACCCTGAATCCTGCCCCGAAGTTTAAAGGATAAGAAAATCAGGGGAAAAATCAAACATACCAGACTCGGCAGGATTAATTTCACAATAATGTTAACGGTTGTGATCTGCCCGCCCATCCAGAGCATTGTAGTGGTTACGTCACCAATAGGAGACCATGCTCCCCCTGCATTTGCCGCCACAACAACAATTCCTGTAAAAAACAACCGGTCTTTCTCACCCGGGATCAGCTTTCTAAGAAGAGATACGATGACAATGGTGGTGGTCAGGTTATCCAGGATGGCAGAAAGGAAAAAAGTAATAAAGCCTATAATCCATAAAAGCTTACGTATGTCCTTCTCTACAATACGCTTTGTTATGATATCAAATCCGTCGTGTGCATCAATTAGTTCAACGATCGTCATTGCCCCAAGCAGAAAAAACAGGATTGCGGCAATATCCCCAAGATGGCTCGTGAGTTCTGCAGACACCATGATCTTGTCGGAGGTAAAGAAAATATAGGTTGTCCAGCAAAGAACACCCGTAATTAAGGCAATTGGTGCTTTGTTGATCTTAATGTTGTGTTCAAACGCAATAGCTGCGTAACCCAAAATGAAAATTGCAATGATTAATCCACTCATAGTTCTAACTCCTTGATTTCTTTACTTGACATCTGTTGTACTGCAGAAGTTCATAGTTGTTTATTAAATATAATTTCAAAACATGTGGTTTCATGCTCAATACTTTCAACCTTAATCTCAGCGCTGTGCAATTCGATGATTTTCCGGACCAAAGTAAGTCCAATTCCAAATCCTCCGATATAGGCAACATTTTGAGCCCGTTTGAATGGTTCAAATATCGAATCAATTTCTGAAGGGGGTATCCCCATTCCGAAATCACGAATTTTGCAGGTCAAAAAATCTTCAGAACTCGCAATTTCCACATTAACCGTACCGTCCGAGAATTTACAGGCATTATCTATTAGGTTCTTAAATGCTATTTCCAGTAAACCACTGTTCCCGGTGATTAAAAAATCATTTTCATTTTCAGAGTATTCAATTTTGGGAATAATCTTCCTGCCCGGATATTTGTGTTTAATGGTTTTAATCGAACTAAATACAATTTCATCGATTCTCACTTTTGAGAAGGAAAGGCTGTTCTCCGGATTCAAATGAGCTAATTCCAACAAGCTGTTTAATAGCACATTAAGATTCCTGAGATTGATGTTTATTTCCGATATTTGATGAATATAATCTTCTTTATCCCTGTCCCGGCTAAGAATATAATCTGATCCGGCAATCATGATGGCTAATGGAGTTCGCAGTTCATGTGAAGCATTCGAGATAAATTCTCCCTGACTTTTAATGGAAACTTCAAGAACTGACAACATTTGATTAAAACTCACTGCCAGTTGCTCCAACTCATCCTTGCCTTTCCCCTCATCAATCCTGTTCGAGATTTTTGAAAGGTTAATCTCTTTTATTTCGGCTATAATTTTTGATATCGGCATTATAGCAAATTTTGAAAAGAAATAGGAAATGGTTACGGAAAGGTAAATACCAAAGAGAATACACCAAAACAAAACAGTTTGCAACCTGTTCTGATTTTCGACCCGGAACTTGTCATGCGCAAGTACATAGACCGTATAAATTTGCTTGTTACCTGAATGTTTATATTTGATTCCGTCTTTATCTCTGATGGTAAAAAAAACAGGATTCTGATTTTCCGGATTTTTTATCATATCATTTCCTTGTAAGTAATGCAGGTTATTGCTGTAGATCATTTTGTCGGAAGAATTATATATAGCAATTTCTTCTTTTTCCAACAACAGGGTAGTCTTGTTTATTTTACTCAGCAGGACAGAGTCAATCTCCTGAATTTCAACTAACAATATTGCTGTATTTTTTGCCCTTCTTAACAATGTATCATTGAATTCTGATTTTTGGCTTGAATAGGAGAAATAGTAAACCAGTATTGAAAAGAAAATCAGTATGCCAAAAGCAAGAAGCGTAAATTGAATTGATAATCTGTTCTTTATATTCATATTACAACTCTGTTTCACTGCAATAAAACCCAAATCCAAATTTTGTGCGAATAACCTTCGGTTCAAAATCTTTGTCGATTTTCCTTCTAAGGTAATTCACATAAACATCAATGATATTGGTACCCGTTTCAAAATCCAGATCCCATACCTTTTCAAGAATATACTCCCTGGAAAGTACTTTGTGCTTGTTATTTAAAAAAGTTTCCAGCAGTGAAAATTCTTTGGAGGTCAAATCAATTTTTTTTCCTGAGCGTGTAACCGTTTTAGTATCCAATTCAAGTTCCAGATCGGCAATTGCAAGTTTCCTCCCCTGGAATTCGCTTATGTTTGATCTTTTAAGGAATACATTGATTCTGGCAAGCAATTCCCTGAAATCAAAAGGTTTTAATACATAATCATCTGCCCCTGCCTCGAATCCTACAATTTTATTGTCTGTGCTCCCAAAAGCAGTAAGCATGATAATCGGGATTTTATGGTTTGTTTTTCTGAACTCTTTACACAATTCATATCCATTGATTAAGGGTAAATTGATATCGAGTATGACAAGGTCATATTCAGATTGCTCAAATAACCTCTTTCCAATATACCCGTCGTTGGCAATGTCCACAAGAAAATCCGATTCCAGCAAATGCTTCCGGAGAATCTCTGCCAACATCATTTCATCTTCAATTACCAATATTCTTGCAGCCATCTCTTTGTTTAAATTTTATGTAAATCTAAGACCAAAATTGAATGATTATTCATCTTAATGAAATTCTAATATTCTTCTAATGGCCCTCTAACCAACATTTAGTCAATCTGTGAATAGATTTGCAGGCACATCATAAAATACATTACCATGAAAAAATCTGATTTTAAAAAATTCAAAGATTCAGGCGCATTGGGAGTTATAGTATTCTTTTTATCCGTTGCTATAATTTTTACGCTCTTAAAGTTATACGTTTTCCCTGGTTAATTACTGAAATACAATTTTCCCCATAAAACTGCATATTCCGGTGAAGGCGGACACTCATTCCGGAGCAAGCCGGACACTTTTCTTGTGGTAAATTAGTTCATAAAACTATAAAAAATCAGTCATCATTTTTTAGATATTTTCTCATTGATTCTCCTTGTATTTCGATT
>JBBQHB010000075.1:0-25929 GCA_038323575.1 Bacteroidales bacterium
GAAACCGAGCGTCAATGCAACAATGGTGAGAACGAGCGCTGCCCTGTCAGCAAGCAGTTGTGTTTTTGATTTTGATTTTTGCGCATCGTCCACCAGCTTGATTACCTTGGAGAGATAAGAATCTGTCGAAGTATGGGTAACAGTCACTTTTATAGAACCATTGCCATTGATGGAACCTGCAATAACTTTTTGACTTATTGTTTTTTTCACCGGAGCTGATTCACCGGTAAGCATGGATTCGTTTAAATAACTTTCTCCTTCCGCGATAATCCCATCTGCTGCAACCTTTTCGCCCGGTTTAATAAGAATGATGTCGTTTTCTTTCAGCGAATCTGTTTTTACGTCACTGGTTTTGTCGCCAGCTACAAGATGTGCCTCGTCGGGCATTAACTGAACAAGCAATTCCAATTCATGCGACGCGCCCGCAATTGATTTCATTTCAAGCCAGTGACCAAGCAGCATTATTGTAATTAATGTCGCCAGCTCCCAGAAAAAATCTTCTCCCTTTAAACCAAAAACAGTTGCTGCACTGTATATGTAAGCAGTCGAAATAGCCACTGCAATAAGTATCATCATTCCGGGCGCACGGTCTTTTACTTCCTTCCGGAATCCTTTCAGAAAAGGGAAACCACCGTAAAAGTAAACCACCGAAGAAAGGGCAAAAGCAAGATATTGCGACCCTGCAAATTGCCAGTCTATGCCTATAAGTTTCTGAAGCATTGGAGATAATACCATTATCGGAATGGAAAGCCCAAGACAAATGAAAAATCTCAACCGAAAATCTGCAATCATTTTGTGATGATCGTGTCCCTGCATTCCCATTGGAGCATTCCCATGCTGCATTTTTGCATGTTCACCTTTGGTCATATCCATTTTTGAATGATCCATCTTCGAAGAATCCTGTTTGGGAGCTTCCTCCTTTGCAGTTTCTACTTCTGAAGGATTATCTTTATCAGCGCTCATTTTTGCATGTTCCTCCTCGGTCATGTCCATTTTTGAGTCATCTTTCGTCGAAGATTCCTCCCCGGGGGCTGCTTCTTCAGCAGGTGTCTCCTCTTTCTGTTCCTCTTTCGGAGCTTCCTCTTTTGGTGGCTCTATTTTTGGAACATCGTTCTTTACTTCGTCCGTTTTAACCGTAATCATCGGTTCTTTGTCATCCGGTCCGGTATTGATGTTGATAATGATGTTAGCCATGTTGCTGTTTTTTGTTTAAACTTTTTCAGAATGAGATACTTTCTTTTTTGGTGTCACTTCTTTCGAAGGTTTCGATTTCGGAGAACTCATTTTTTTATGCTCCTCTTCAGACATATCCATTTTTTTTTGGCCGACTTTCTTTGAAGATTCATCCTTTGGAGATTCTTTTACCAATTTAGTGTCTCCTCTCATTTCTTCTTTTGAAGTTTCCTCTTTCGCTGATTCTGTTTTTGGAGCAGCGGTCATAGCATTGTCTGTGGTAGTTGTAACCGTGGGTTCGCTAACGTCCGAGCCCGTGTTGATGTTGATAATAATGTCTGTCATGATTTTGAATTTTAATTTGTTAATGGGAAAAGATTTTTATAAACTATGCTGTACCGACTATACCAATTATTTTATAACCAGTCTTCCAGAAAAGAATACCCTCATTCTTCGTACTTGATTATTTCAACCGGGCAACTCTCAGCCGCATTTTTTATATCTGCCTCGTTTTTCTCAAATTCAGCTCCGTCTTTTACGACTGCTTCATCATTCACCTCAAAAACTTCAGGACACAGGTCTTCACACAATCCACATACGGTGCAGTCTTCTTCTATCCAAACTTTTTTAATAGTCATAATAGTTAAATTTTAAAATTTCATATTCAAATAAATTACAGACTTAAACTATTTTATACTGAAAGCATTAAAAAATAGTATAAGGAAATTAAATTGTAATAAACTCTGCCGAACCGACTGCCGTATTTTTCCGGCAAACCGGAACGGCAAAGTTTTTTATGCAAACTATGCAGCTATGCTTCTGCACGCTGTTGCACACACGCGACAAGTTGCGACGCAATTTTTGCAACACGCCATATGTTCGTGTTTTTCGCATTCATTGGCACAAGCATCACAAGCTGCTGCACATTTTGCTGCTGCTTTTACAGCCGTATCTCCACCGATTTTACAGGCTTCTGCACATTTGTGACATTCTTCAACGCAAGCTAAACACAACTTAGCACATAATTCATTACCTGCTTTTTTACATTCTGCCGCGCAAGTTTCGCACTCTTTTGCACATTGAAGGCAAGAATTGACACAACTTTCTAATTTTTCTTTGTTCATAATATAAAAATTTGATTGTTTTTCTTCAGTTCCGCTGTCGCCCGGTTCTTCAGTTCCGCTGTTACCCGATTGGTTTTTTATTTTTTCACAACCATATCCATTCCACATTTTGGACATTTGCCGACTTTATCGCTTGTAACTTCGGGGTGCATAGGGCATGTGTAGATCATTGCCATATGGTGGTTTTCAATTTTCTTTGAGGTTCTTGTTTTTGCATCTTTCATCATCATTCCGCAATCAGACATCTTACCACTCATATCCATACACTCACCTTCTTTCATCTCCATTTTTTTACCGTCTTTCATGATGCATTCACCATTGGTCATACATTTAGTCCCATTCTTCATGGTCATGTCCTTTTCCATTGGCATCATTTTTCCCGATTTCATAACCATCATTTTGCCGTCTTTCATCATGCAGCAATCTTTCATCGTTGCTGTATGGACTTTGGTCTGTGCAAAAGAGTTACTTGTTGTAACGGCTACTGCCATAAAAAGCAGTGTCACAAACACCATTGAAAACACTTTTTTGTTTTTCATGATAATTATTTTTTGAATTAAATTTTCCTTCAGTTCCGCTGTTGACCGGTTCTTCAGTTCCGCTGTTGCCCGTTTTTTTGTTTCAAATTGTTAAATGGATAATTTGATGTTAATGTATTGCATGATACTAGTATCAGGCCAAGAAAAAATATTCGTTCAGCAAAAAAGTTAGGATAACCTTTCTGCTAAAAGAAATTTATTGACAATAACATCAAATGCGGAAAACGCAAATTTTGGGCAAGCTTACTGTGTTGGCAGATAAATTGTCAGGAGGACTGACATCTGCGTAAGACCGGGAATCAGGTATTGCTGAATGTAATAACTGATTTACAGGAATTGAGAATACCTGATTAATTTGTTTGGATATCTCCTCGATTTGCCATGAAGAAGGACCAGCAAAATTGTCAACTGCCAATAATGAAACTTCATTCCCGCAACAGTTTGAAGCAATTCCATCATGGACAGGACAAGTTCCTTCCGAACTCTCCATGCCGCAGGAGGCGTTTTCTCCGGTTAATGACCATTTAACGGCTTCAACCTGACCACAGCAAAAATGTTTTGCAATGGAAAGGTGTATTCCTGAAATGAGAATAAGAGAGGCAAATAATATGGAGAATAACTTATTCATTTTGAACAAACACAAAATTGAATTGATTTAACCTGTTGATTGTCAAGCAATCTTGGTAAGAAATCGTCTATTTTGCATCACTGTTTTTGTTTACGTATTTTTCAGGAGTCATTTTGAATGTTTCAGCACAAGCGTATTTGTCAAAATAATATTTCTTGCCGTCATATCTACGCGAAAATGCCTCTGATATTTCTACCTTCATTCCACAAACGGGACCTATAGTATTTTGGGCTGTTGTTGATTTTGAAGCTGAGCACGCTCCTAAAAGGAAGGTTGCAGCTACAACCATGACCAGGATCAAAATTTGTTTTTTCATTTTAACAGGAACTAAATTTTGTGACTGAATTACTACTTATGCAAAGATCGAAATTTGTACCTACGATAAGTTACACAATTCATTTAACTAATTACATATATCACACATTTTCAGGTGCAAACCAATTTTGTTTTGGCGATATAATGACAATAGGAGAATCTTACTTTTGATTTTTTTACCATAAAAAGGGATTCAGGAAGTCGTTAATAAACATTCAAGAAAGAATTCCTGTAAATACTTTTTTATTTGTTCCACAGGCAGGGTGATACAATTCTCTCAATTCTTGCTCTATATGCAATCTTTTTTGTTGTTTTAAAAATGGTGTGTAGTAAACAAAAACAGTAATCTGTCCGGTGCAATTTTTTTTCCAGCACTCTTTTTTGTCATTGTTTTCAATTCTCGTTCTTACTCTTAAACTTTCACCAACATCTGACAAGAAAAATTCATTGTCAGTTTTGCAAACTATAGCATATACTCCTGACCTGTCTTTAAGATCATCTGTGGATGTATAAGGCCCATTAAATGAATATTTTCCTAATTTGAATGACATGATTTTTAACTTTGATAATTAGTTATTTTGTTCTAAACTATCCTGTATGGAATTCAAATAGTTCACAAGTGATTTTTTGATCTCCTTTGATAAACGTGCATCCCGGTGGATAAACGTGTATGAAGACAATGGCATTTCGCCTTTTTCAATCTGGTTGACCATTGATTTTAATTTGCTTTTTTGTTTCCTGATTGAATAGGACCCGAATTCGCTAAAATTCAACTCAGCCTTGCCTTTGTTTATGTGACTTTCTAATAATAACCCTACTGGCTGCAGCCTGCTATACCATGGATATTCGGTATTATTGCTATGGCAGTTGTAGCAAGAAGTATACAAGACATGTCCAATATTTTCAGGAATTTTATACGTTAACAGAAAATCGGCTGATGCCACATCCTTACTTTGATTGGATCTGGTGGGTATAAATTGAAGACCCACCAGAACAACCAATAGTGCTAAACCGATCCATTTCAGCCATTTCATTTAACCGTAATTGTCTGAACAACGCTACCACATTTTAACATTTTACTTCCGAAAAGTGGATTTTTTACTTCATTGGATTCACTCAGCCACTTGCCGCCTTTTTTGTTATCAAACATTGGGCAATAGATCTGATATAAGGTCCGGTCTGCCCCTGTAATAACGATCAGGTCTTTGATGTCTGTGCCTAATATCTCAAAGTGTTCTCTCTGATGGTCAATTTTATCGCCATTTTCCGAAATATGCTCCGCATTTTCCTTGGCATCATCCAGAATATACTTCAATTCTTTTTGTTTTGCTGCTGGCTGGCTTGAAAGATTGAATTTTCCAAGTGCATCAAATAGCAACTTCCCAGAACTTGCCGCTTTCTTGCTATTGTCTTCAACGAGCGAATTTTTTAAAGCCAGGTAATTATTAATTATAGAAGTAACTGATAGAGCATGCTCTACCATCAATAAAGTTGGAGCGGCAGATTTGTCTGCTATCTTTGATTTCATTTCAGGCATTCCTTTCATTGAATGATCCATCTGGGCAAACGCTCCCCGGCTTACTAAAGCCAGAACAAGCATAATCATTGTCGTTTTCATTGTTGTTTACTTATTTTTTTAATGCAGTATTATATGACTAGTATACCTTCTTCATCAGTCCTGATTTTATAAACATTATCTACCGATGATATGATAATCATTCCATCGCCCTGGTATCCGGTGCGGCCACTTTTTCTAATAACCCCAATAATTTTTTGTACATGCTCCTCTGCCAGCAGAATTTCAAGTTTAATAACCCTGTAGGCATCTGCAAAAGGGTATTTAAAACTAATGTGTTCCTTTTCATGGTCGGAATAATGGCCGGTACCTTCACACTCTACAAATGTCATGCAGCAAAAACCTGCATCTTTCAGCGCGTGGTATACCTTCTCAACCATTCTGTGCCTTATGTATGCTTTTATTAGTTTCATTTTATCAAGTTTTAATAATTTAAAATCTCTTTTGTTTCTCCACAGTCAAGCATTTTCTCACCAAAATAGGGGTTCCTGATAGTTTTTGATTCGCTTATCCAGTACCCTCCTTTTTGATTATTGGTCATTGGACAAAATTGGTAATAACCTGTTTTCCCCATTAAACCAAATGCTTTTATCGCTGAGTATAAGTAGTCACTGAAACCTGAAAATGCAGAGCGCTGATCTTCAATTTTATCCGATGATGCTATTGTATTAATTTGTTTATTCAGATTATCCGAAATGTCCATCCATTTCATGTTTGCGTCACCAGTCAGCAATTTCATATCCACTTTTCCAAGTGCTTGATGAACTTTTTGAGCAGCTTGTTTTACCTGCTTTACATCACTTTTTATAAAAGCATCTTTTAAAATAATGTATTGGTCAAATATATTGTTGAGTTGCATTGTAAAATCCATGTTTATCTTAGTTTTTAAAGGCATTTTGATTGAATTATCACCCTTGTTCGTATTCATGTTGCTTTTATCGGATTTTGTGTCATCTGACATATCCATACCGGGCATGGTATTAGTTTTTCCGCCCTGAGGGTTCATCATGCTGGGTTTCCCTTCGAGCTGGGCAGCAGCATCTACACTGAAAGCACCTTCAGTTACAATCTCTTCCCCTTCTTTTAAGCCATCCGTAACCATGTAACTATTCCCGAGCTGAGGTCCCAATCCAATTTCCCTGATTTTGAAAACGGGATCTTTGCCTGGCATTTTAACATACACTACAGAGCGTTTCCCTGTCCACAATACGGCGGAACGCGGAATAACCAGTTTGTCTTTGTCTCCGGCAAGATTGGCTTTTACTATTCCGGAGACAAACATTTCCGGTTTAAGCTTTCCACCCTGGTTATTGATCTCAACCCGCGCTTTGGCAATCCGGGTTACCGGATCAATCGACGGATCGATAAAAGCAATGTTTCCGGAGTAGTTTATACCTGGCAATGCCTGGACGGTAAAATCTACCTTGTTCCCTTTGTTGAGAAACTGAAGGTCACTTTCATAGGCATCAAACTGCACCCAAACCCGTGAAAGATCGGATACTTCGTACAGCACTGAACCCTGACTGACATAGTCGCCGTTGTTTACCCTCCTGGAGGTAACCACCCCGTTTGCTGTTGAGGCTACTTCCATATTTGTCTTTACTTTTCCGGAATTCTCAATTGCAATTATTTGTGATTCTGTTAGTTTCCATTGGTGAAGTTTCTCTTTCGCAGCTTCATAGATTTCCGGCTGGGACTGTTTTGTTTTGACTGTTTCAAGCAGTTCCTGCTGCGCGGTAATCAGTTCGGGTGAATAGATGACTGCAAGTGTTTGTCCTTTCCGAACCGTTTCACCGGTAAAATTGACCAGGAGTTTTTCTATTCGTCCAGGAATATACGCCACCTGACTTTGAACCAGCCGCTCATCGGCCTGCACTTTTCCGTACAACCGTACCTCATTGACCGGATTTTTGGAGGTCACTGCAGAGGTCTGCACATTGGCCAGTTGTACAGCTTCTTTGGTAAATTGAATGGCATCCGGATCTAATGAAATTCCGCTGCTTTGATTGAGCGGGATTAATTCCATGCCACAGATCGGACATTTTCCGGGTTCAGATTTGCGTATCTGCGGATGCATGGCGCAGGTCCAGATTCCTGATTTGTTCTCTTCTGCCGAATGGTGGTGGCCATCTTCTGTTTTGGGTGAAGAATGGAAGAATATCCAGCCAAAAAACAACCCAAGTGCGATGAAAAGGCCGTAACGTAAAAATTTATTCGAAAAGATATTTTTCATAACTATTGAATTATTGAATTTCTGAAAAAGCCATTAACCGGTGAAGCAAGGCTATGGCTATATTGAAATCAGCTACTGCATCAACCTGTTTCAACCCGTAATCAAGCGTTTGCTGACGTACCCTCAGAAGGTCCGTCAATCCGGCGCCGGATGATGAAAAACTTTTTATCAGGATATTCTGCGACTGGCTGGCCAATTGATATTGGTTGGTGTAGAGTACCATTCTGCGCTGCGCATCCTGGTAATTTTGCACTGCTTCATAAAAATCTGTCTGCAACGAATTGGAAGCAGCCTGAATGCCCTGAACGGCAGCTGTTCTTAACAATTCAGCCTCGGTTTGCATAGCGTTGTACTTTTTCCGGTAGATGGGCAGCGTAACTGTTACCATCGGCATAACCATGTCTTTGCCGTTCATGGCGGATGTTGACATCGGATTTTTGTTGATAAGGGAATAATTCAGCCCCAGTCCGACCATCGGATATCCCATACGGGTGACCATTTGTTTGCGGGCTTCCAATGATTTTTTCTCGTAATTGAGCATTCCGAGCATTGGATTGTTGGTGAGTATACTATCGGATACGGCCTGAATCGGGATGTTCAGTACATTCGGTTTAAGCGTGTCGGGCAAAGTTACCGAAGTGTTGGCCGGTCTGTTCAGAAAGCTGTTAAACCTGGCCTCAAGGGTGCTCTTCCGGTTTTTTAACAAAGCGATGTTGTTTTCCAATTCGCCGGATTCCATCTGAATGCGGTATAAATCAGCCAGGCCGGATCCTCCGGACGATCCCTGCATGGGTGCCGGTGACTGGTTGACGGCAGCAGCGGCTGCATTGCCCGAATTTCCTCCCATTGTATTCATCCCGGAAGAGCTTGGTGATGCACCAGGTGCGCGAGCCGGCTGCATAGATCCTACTGATGAGGAAGAGCTGAAGGTACCGGTTGAGGCTGTTCTAAACCTTACCAGGGAAAGTCGCTCAAGAGTTCGCAGAATTTCGATGTTCTTTTGTGATATTTCGACCGCTTCCTGTACCTTGTAAAGTTCATACCAGGATTGCTGAACTTCAAAAAACAACTGCAATTTGGCATCGCGGAACACTTCATATTTGGCTTTGGCCATCAGGCTCATCTCGTCCTTTGCCGCCCTGAGCACTCCGAACCAGGGGAACATCTGCATCAAACGGATATCTGCTACCTGGTTGCCGCCAAGCAACTCCATCGGACTCAGGAATATGCCCAGACTCAGGCTCGGATCAGGCAATCCGCCTGCCTGCGGAATTTTTTGCAAGGCAGCGCGGTACGCTGTAAATTTCTGCAAAACATTCGGATTGTTTTTTGCTGCTGTTTCCAGGTAATAATTCAACGAATCGGATTGCTGACCATAGGAAATATTCCCAAAAACGATTAATAAAAAGGCCATTACGAATTTTTGCAACGCTTTTTTGTAGATTGGCATCCTTCCGTCCGAATTTGAATTCATGATTTTTTCAACATTAAATCGCGGACGGATAATTTGCCATTGTTTTAGCCCGGGGCGACACTCCTTCGTCGTTTGCCCCGGGCTATTGATATTTAGCCCTTTCAGGGCAAAGAAACGACCAGTTTTAACCGATTTTTGCTGCATCAAGGTAATATCCGATATGTTGGTATTTTTATATATCTTCATTTTGAAGTGGATTATTGATAGCCTCAATTGTTTTTTTGTTAATGTGCTTGACTGCTGATTCCCGCCACATTGACTGGAATAATGGAACTACATAAACTGTCATCACCTGGATAATCATTCCGCCGAAAGTCGGGATTGCCATTGGTACCATGATGTCTGCACCTTTCCCGGTGGAGGTAAGTACCGGTAAAAGCGCAATCACAGCAACGGCAGTGGTCATCATGGCCGGCCGCACCCGTTTTAGTCCTGCCGCAACAACTGCCTCGCGCACATCGTGAACCGTAGCCGGATGCCGCTGTTCAAACACCTGGTGAATGTAAGTACCCATGATCACACCGTCGTTCGTAGCGATCCCGAACAGGGCTATAAATCCGACCCAGACGGCAACACTCAGGTTGATGGGATGAATCTGGAACATATCGCGCATGTTGATCCCGGCAATGGAGAAATTCAGGAACCAGTCCTGTCCGTAAAGCCAAATCATGATAAAACCCCCGGCAAAGGCAACAAAAACACCTGAAAAATGAATAAATGAGGCAGTAACAGTTTTAAACTGAAAAAACAACAAAAGCAGGATCATCAAAAGACTGATCGGGATTACAATCATGAGCCGTTTGGTTGCGCGGATCTGCTGTTCATAGTTGCCGGCAAATTTGTAGGAAACTCCTGCTGCCAGTTCAATTGTTCCCGAGGCAATTTTCTGATCCAGGATTTTAGCGGCTTCATCGACCACGTCGACTTCTGCTTTACCTTCCACTTTGTCGAAAATTACATAACCTACCAGGAAGGTATTTTCACTGCGAATCATCTGTGCACCCTTGGTATAGCTGATATCTGCAATTTCGCCCAGCGGAATTTGCACCCCGTTCATGGCAGATACCAATATTCGTTTCAGATCATCCGGATTGTCTCTCAGCTCACGGGGATAGCGTACACGAATCGGGAACCGTTCCCGTCCTTCGACGGAAGTGCTCAGGCTCATGCCGCCCACAGCGGCCTGCAAAATCTCCTGTACGTCGCTCACACTCATTCCATACCGGGCCATCGCTACCCGGTTGAGTTTTATCTCGAGATAAGGAGCGCCAACGGAACGGTCATAAAATACCGAAGAGGGATTAACCGAAGGTACATCTTTTAGCGCCTGTTCAAACTGCAATCCTGCCTTTTCAATGGTTTCCAGGTCGGGACCATAAATTTTCAATCCCATGGGCGCCCTCATCCCGGTAGAAAGCATCACGAGCCGTGCTTCGATCGGCTGTAATTTTGGTGCTGAAGTCAATCCGGGAATATTGGTCACTTTCACAATTTCATTCCAGATATCCTGGGGCTTTTTGATCTGAGACCTCCACTGGCGGAAATATTCGCCGTCCGGATCCGCAATAAGGCTGTCAGCCGGAACGATCCTGAATGTTTCTTTTCCGGGATTGTACTTCTTGCCGCTTCTGAAGATGAAGTTGTTGTGCCTGTCCACTTTGAAGCGCATCCGCTGTCCGTTTTCATCCAGTATATACTCGGGACGGTAACTGATAGTGTTTTCAAACATCTGAACCGGGGCCGGATCCAACGCCGAATTGACACGTCCCCATTTTCCGACTGCAATTTCAACTTCAGGAATGGCTGAAAGCCGTTTGTCGAGTGTTTCGACATATTCAAGATTTTTTTCGATGCCCGAATGAGGCATACTGGTAGGCATCAGCAGGAACGAACCTTCATTTAGTGAAGGCATAAATTCTTTGCCAATCCCGGGAAAGGTCTTTGATGGACCGCTCCAGATTGATGTTTGCCGGAAACTGCTCCATCCTGCTTTTTCAAGCCCGGTTGCAGCAAAACCGAAAATCCCGTCGAAGCCCAGCCAGACCAGCATCCCAAAGAGCAGGGTGAAGGCCGGCAGCATCAGGAATTTCCATTTATTTTCCAGACCCCAGCGCAGGATAGGTTCATAAAAGCGGACCATTGACATGAGAAATACCAGGACAACGGATACAATACCTGCAACAAAGAGGAAATTGACAAATAAGCTGTTGTGGGCACCCAAAGGCAGCCACTCTTCCGACAGGAAGAAAACAGCCACAAATACGGTTATGGCAATGTTGAAATAACCTGTAAATGCTTTTCTGTTTTCTGGCCAGCGAGGTTCGTATAAATTGTTCAAGCCAATGGCAATTAATGCCAAAGCTGGCCATGAGCGAAAAATAACCATCAACACAACTCCGGCAATTATAAGAACGCCATTCCAGATTTTTCGGATTTTCTTCGTATCAAATCTGATGTCAAACAAAATGTGTACCAACGTCGGAAGTACCACAATTCCGAGGATAAATGCAGAAAGCAGGGCAAACGTCTTTGTTAATGCCAGCGGATGAAAAAGTTTTCCTTCGGCTGCCTGCATGGCAAAAACCGGAAGAAAACTGACGACTGTTGTCGCAATAGAAGTGACAACCGCGTCCCTGACTTCGGTGGTAGCGTTGTAAATGACCGACATCAGCTGCTTTCCGCGGATCCCTTTATTTTCCGGCATATCCAGATGCCGGAGGATATTTTCCACATCCACTATCCCGATATCAACCATCACGCCGATGGCGATGGCAATTCCTGATAAGGCAACCACATTGGCTTCAACCCCAAAAAGGTGCATTAAAATAAAGGTCATCAGGACACCGATGGGGAGCAGACCTGCCACAATGAATGAAGCCCTCAGGTTCATGACCAGTACAATGATTACCAGGATACTAATTAGGATTTCGTGTGAAAGTGCGGATTCGAGCGTGCCAATTGTCTCTTTGATGAGTGAGGTACGGTCATAGAATGGGACGATGGTGACTTTGGAGACCGTACCATCAGATAGCGTTTTTTGGGGTAATCCTGCCTCTAGTTCTTTGATTTTTTCTTTAACATTGTTGATCACCTCCATCGGGTTGGATCCGTAGCGTGCAACCACAACTGCGCCGACTGCTTCCGATCCGGATTTATCCAATCCGCCGCGCCGCGTGGCAGGGCCAAAGGATGTATGTGCCACATCTTTAATCCTTACCGGAACATTGTTCCGGACAGCAATTACCGAATAATCAAGATCTTCCAGGTTTTTGACATAGCCAAGTCCACGGATGATGTACTCCACCTTGTTGAGTTCGATGGTCTCAGCCCCGATATCGAGATTACTTTTGCGCACGGCCTGCATGACATCCATTACGGTAACGCCAAATGCCTTGAGCGCAGTGGGATTGAGGTCGACCTGGTATTCTTTGATAAATCCCCCGACAGATGCCACTTCAGAAACACCTTCAGCCGTTGAGAGACCGTATTTTACATAGAAATCCTGAATGGAACGCAATTCCTGCGGGTTCCAGCCTCCGTTCGGTTCCCCGGTCTTCGGATTACGCCCTTCGAGTGTATACCAGTAGACCTGGCCAAGCGCGGTGGCGTCCGGTCCGAGTGTCGGCTGTACACCCGGCGGTAAGGTGCCGGACGGCAATGAATTCAGTTTTTCGAGGATGCGCGAGCGGCTCCAGTAGAACTCGGTTTTGTCTTTAAAAATGATGTAGATAAAAGACATGCCGAACATAGAGGTGCTGCGTACCGTGTGAACGCCGGGAATACCCAGCAAAGCAGTCGTGAGCGGATAAGTCACCTGGTCCTGGATGTCCCTGGGCGAACGGCCCATCCATTCGGTGGCCACAATCTGCTGGTTGTCGCCGATATCAGGTATGGCATCGACTGGAACTGGATCACGGGGCAGTATGCCTGTATTCCAGTTAAACGGCATGACTACCATTCCGTAGACCACAAAGGTGATCAGAAAGATGAAGGTAATCAGCCTGTTCTCGAGGAAGTATTTGACGAGCCGGTTAAATATTGACTTATTATTTATTATCATTTAAGGTTGTTTTTGGATGCCTGGCATGACATGATTAAATAATTTCAAATTGTAACATCATGCCACTATCTTCGTGTTCCAGATTGTGGCAATGCAACACATATTTTCCTTTGTTTTGTCCAAAATTTATGATTACCCTGACTTTTTCTCCCGGAAGCAGCAAAACAGTATCTTTCCATCCGGTTTCTGAAGCTATAAGCCCGTTTCTGCCACCTGTTCGGTTTAATACCTGAAACTGTGCAGCATGTAAGTGCATCGGATGTGGTTCATTGCCTGCGGAATTGTCAAAGACCCATATTTCCGTCGTTCCTGCCTGAATCGTTTCATCAATTCTGGATGGATCATACACTTTATTGTTGATTCGGTGCATTCCCTTCATCGACATTCCTGAACTACCCATTCCTCCCATCATATTTCCTGTACCACTCATCCTATTGCCCATCCCACCCGAAATGTCAAACGTGCGGATTTTGACGCCATTACTTTTTGCCAAGGCAGTTATGGTAGACAAGGATGCCGGTATCGTAAAGGAGTCTTTCTCACCCTGGATCACCCTGAATTTCATGATTTGAAAATTTTGATTTCCCTGAGAATTTCCTGCAGAAAATTTATTACTCACCAAATAGAGATCAGTTCCGGCCGGATAAGTAGAAAAGTCAACAATCAGATCCGTGCGTTCGCCCGGTCCCAACAAGAGTGAGGTGGTTTTTTGAGGTGCTGCCAGCAATCCTCCGTCTGATCCGATGACTGTAAAAGATGCATTATTACTTAAAGCCAGATTATAGATCCTGGCATTAGAGCCATTAAGTACCCTGAGGCGATAATTGTGTGTTTTAACTTCCCGAAACGGCGAATTTACACCATTTACAAGTACATTCGAACCTAAATATCCGGTCATGATATCGTTCATATTGGGCGAATAATCTAAGGAGAGATTGGATGAAAATCGCTTATCCTGAATTACCAAAGGGAGTTCAAATTCCCCGGAAGGAAGTTTTAGGGAAATCTCTTCAGCGTCTCGCACAATAAACAGACCAGCAAGCCCAAGGTAAGCCTGTTCAGCAGTATAACCATCAGGATGCGGATGGTACCAATACATTCCGGCACGTTGGTTGACAGTGAAATTGTAATTTTTTCCTTCACCAGGTTTAACTACATCCTGCGGATGCCCATCCATGTTCGCAGGAATAACAAGTCCATGCCAGTGAATGTTTGAGGGTTTAGAAAGATGATTTTGAAAATCAATGCCGATGTTGTCACCCGATTTGACATCGATTGTCGGTCCCAATATTGAACCTGCCTGATAACCTAAAACACCTGACGATTTTCCGTTGAAAATGGTAGAAGTGGTCACTTGGGCGATTAAACTTCCTTTTCCGTTGAACGCAACCGGGACAGGCAGAGAGGCAGTAAAATCTTCTGTACTGGCTGATTTTACTGATACAGAAGTATCAGCAATCATCATGTTGTTGCTACAGGAAGAAAACAATAAGGATATTCCCATTCCGATAGCAAAAGAGAAAATTAGTTTTTTCATTTAATAATTGGTATCAGGTAACGAATGTGTATTTATATGAATTTTAATATTCAAAGAACTAAGTAATTGATTGTTGACGGATGCCAATGGTCAACTACTTAGCTCTTAACACAGAAAAAAAAATTATTTTCTGGCGTATTTACAGCATCCCGGTAAAGCGTCGTAGGTTTTGGAATCTGTCTTGAATTTCTCGGTGTCGTGACCTACCGCAGCGATTTTTTTCTGTACATCATCGCTTTTTACCTTGGAAGGATTGTAAACGAGGGTCAGCAACTTGGTGTCCTTGTTCCAGTCGGCTTTGGTTACCCCATCCACTTTGGCGGCTGTTTCGATGCGCTCTTTGCACATGCCGCAATTGCCTGAAACTTTGATGGTTTCTGTTTTGGCAGTTTCTGTTTTGGAGGCACTCATTGCACTGTGATCGTGCATCTGGGCAAATGCGCCTGTTGATGCAACTGCCATCATAATAGCAGCAAAAAACAATTTAACTGTTTTCATACTAGTCAATTTTAATTAATGAAAAATTTATAAAGGAAATATTAAAATATGGGAATGCAGAACTGCAGGACAATAGTTAAATTATCCTGTAACGGGTGGTGAAAATGAATCAAATCCGGAAAACGCAGATTGCCGCCAACGCTACGGCATTTCGTCGGAAAACATCCTGAGGACCAAAAATTGGATGGGAATTTCCCGAAATACCAAGATCAGGAATGGTTTCCGAAGTTGGTATCGCATAAATTGCGATGACTTTTTGGGTAAAGTCATTGCTGTGAGAAAATGAAGGGGAATAATTTGAATCGACCGTGAGGGTTGTCATGTCATCTTTGCAACAGACCGACTTAAGTGAGACACCGGTGGGGAGTGATGCATTATCACTTTCCATGCCGCAAGTTGCTTTTTCACCTGTCATTGAAAGCTTAACTTCCGATAAATGGCCTCCACAAAAATGAGAATCAAATGACAGGTGCAAACCTGTCATCAGAATCATTATAGCCATTAACGCGGAGAAAACTTTCTTCATCATACCAATTTAAACGGATTTAAACCGTAATTGTTGCAAATAAACAAATAATTTTCTGAAAGAGCAGGAAAATCTTATCTTTTAACTTCTGATTAACACAACTAAACAATTCTTAAACTGAATTTAAATACCCATTTAACCTCAACTATGCATTTTTGGGACAAAGAATGCGCTCGCGCAAAAAGCAAAATGCTGTTTGCCATTTTTTGATTTGAACCAAGCTAAGTACTTTAGTCACTTTAGTTCACTTTAGTTCACTCCAGGAACTTTCCTCACTCAAACATCCCTTTTACCCTA
Source organism: Bacteroidales bacterium (assembly GCA_038323575.1). Taxonomy (GTDB): domain Bacteria; phylum Bacteroidota; class Bacteroidia; order Bacteroidales; family Prolixibacteraceae; genus CAINVV01. The sequence continues at coordinate 15,981 of JBBQHB010000075.1, forward strand.
TCAAAGAAATTCCGCTCTTTGGTCTCGTCAGGTACCTGGAAGTTAGGAAGCTGCTGTAATTTCTCTAACTGCTTCTTCTCTTCAGATGAAAGTTTCTGGGGTACCCATGCATGAATTTTTACCAACAAGTCTCCTTTGCCGTAGCCGTTAACATCGGGGATGCCTTTTCCGCGCAGGCGTAATATTTTCTCAGGCTGCGTACCTGCTTCTATTTTGACTTTTACTTTTCCGTCGACGGTTGGAATTTCGGCTGTCAGGCCAAGCACCAAATCAGGGAATGACAGGAAGAGATTGTATATCAGGTCATTCTCGTCACGAATCAGTTCGGGGTGTTCTTCCTCAGCAATGAGAACCAGCAGATCGCCGGGAATACCACCACGCCGGGCAGCATTTCCTTTTCCGTTGACGGAAAGCTGCATTCCTTCACCCACACCTGCCGGGATTTTGATGGTAACCACCTCCTCTCCCTGGATCAGTCCCTCACCGTAACATTTCTCGCATTTCTGATTGATGATCTTGCCTTCGCCGCTGCAGGTGGGACAAGTGGACGATTGCTGAATCTGTCCGAAGATAGAGTTGCTGATGCGTGTAACCTGCCCGCTTCCTTTACAGGTGGTACAGGTGGTGTGTCCGCTGCTCCCTTTGGCTCCGCTGCCGTGGCAGACATCGCAGGAGATGTATTTCTTGACCTTTAATTTCTTTTCGCATCCGTTGGCTACCTCGCTCAGGTTAAGTGTTACCTTGATCCTGAGGTTGGAACCCCTGTTGACACGTTGTCCGCGGGAACCCCCGCCTCCAAAGCCCCCGAAACCGCCTCCGCCAAAAATGTCGCCGAAAGTTGAGAAAATATCCTCCATCGTCATGTGCTGCCCGCTAAAACCGCCCTGGTTGCCCATACCTGCGTGCCCAAACTGGTCGTACCGCTGTTTTTTTTCCGGACTGCTCAGAATTTCGTAAGCTTCTGCAGCTTCTTTGAATTTTTCCTCCGAAGCCTTGTCGCCCGGATTTTTATCTGGATGGTATTGGATGGCTTTTTTGCGATAGGCCTTTTTTATCTCCTCGGCAGTAGCGCTTTTGGCGACACCCAGCACTTCGTAATAATCTCTTTTGGTTGACATTTTTTATTTTTAAGTTTCGAAGTGGTTTGATTATTCGCCGATCACAACTTTAGCAAAACGAATCACTTTGTCATTCAGCAGGTAACCTTTTTGAACTACTTCCACTATTTTTCCTTTTAATTCTTCGGTCGGTGATGGTATTTTGGTTATTGCTTCGTGGTGGTCGGTATTCAATTCCAAACCTTTTGCCTCCATCTCTACAACACCGTTTTGTCTGGTGAATTCTTTGAATTTATTGTATATCAGGCCAATGCCTTCTTTGGTAGTTTCCAGGTTATCTGAAATTGCTATGGCTTGCATGGCTCTTTCAACATCGTCAAGGACAGGAAGAAAATTAAACATGACAGATTCAGAAGCATTTTTCATCAAATCCATCTTCTCCTTCAGGGTCCGTTTGCGGAAATTGTCAAATTCTGCCGAAAGGCGAAGATACTTGTCATTTGAAGCAGCCAGACTTGCTGTAAGTTCCGCGATTTGGCCTTCCAATTCAGTCTCTTTGGATTCGGCTTCCGGTAACGCCTCAATATTTTCCTGATCAAATACCGAACCTGGCTGGCTTTCAGCGCTGTTGTTCATATCATAAGGATTCCGGTTTTCGCTGTAATGGTTTTTTTGCTCCTCTTTTTTCTTCATCATGGTACATCAATTAACAAATCTGTTTTACATCCTTCAAATAGCTTGCCATCAGCTTTCATTCGGACATTTTGACACAAAAAAAGCTGTAAACTGACAGCTTCTCTACTTATTCTCTTTTGATTTTTGCCCCGATTGCATTCAGTCTCACATCGATGTTCTCATATCCGCGGTCGATCTGTTCGATGTTGTCGATGGTAGAGATACCGGTAGCAGAAAGCGCTGCAATCAGTAATGCTACGCCTGCGCGGATATCGGGGGAGGTCATGCGTGTACCCCGGAGCGGATGGGAACGGTCGAGGCCGATCACGGTAGCCCGGTGCGGATCGCATAGAATGATTTTGGATCCCATGTCGATCAGGCGGTCAACAAAGAACAGCCTGCTTTCAAACATTTTCTGGTGAATCAGGACACTGCCCCTGGCCTGGATTGCAACAACCAGGAAAATACTCAGCAGGTCGGGTGTCAGTCCCGGCCATGGTGCATCTGCGATGGTCATGATAGAACCATCGATAAATGATTCTATTTCGTAATGATCCTGGACCGGAATGCGGATATCATCTCCCATTCGTATCACGTTGATGCCCATTTTCCTGAACGAATCGGGAATAACTCCTAACTGGTCGTACGCAACATTTTTTATCAGGAGATCGGAAGAGGTCATGGTAGCCAATCCAATAAAACTGCCTACCTCAATCATATCAGGAAGTAGCCGGTGTTGGCATCCGCCCAATGAACCGACGCCGTGAATGTGTAAAAGATTGGAGCCGATGCCTTCCATCCTGGCGCCCATCCGGACGAGCATATAGCAAAGTTGCTGGATATAGGGTTCACAGGCTGCATTGTAGATGGTCGTGGTCCCTTCGGCTAATACCGCAGCCATTATCAGGTTGGCTGTCCCGGTTACGGAGGCTTCATCCAGTAAAATATAGCTTCCTGTTAATTTTTTTGCCTCGACTCTGAAAAGTGAATGATCCGGGTCAAAAGTAAATTGTGCCCCCAGTGATTCAAATCCGCGGAAATGGGTATCCAGCCGCCGTCTGCCGATTTTATCGCCTCCGGGTTGGGGAATTGTTCCTTTCCCGAACCTTGCCAGCATCGGACCGATGATCATGATGGATCCGCGCAGTGCCGATGCCTGCTGGAAAAAGAGGGGAGTGGTCAGAAAATCCACATTGATTTTTTCTGCACAAAAAGTATAGGTGCCTTTGGTGAGCCTTTCAACAAAAACGCCCATGTTCTTCAGGATATCAATCAGATTGATGACGTCGCTGATTTCAGGGATATTGGAAATGGTGACTATCTGCGGTGTAAGCAAAGTTGCACAAATCACCTGCAATGCTTCATTCTTGGCACCTTGAGGCGTTAACTCTCCGGAAAGGGATATTCCTCCTTCAATGATGAATCGTGCCATAGCCTGAATACAGACCTATTTGTGTTTCCGGTTGGAACCGGGACCGACTTTCGTTTTCTTCTTCTGGAACTTGATGATATCAGTTACCTCCTGAAGGTGAATATCTTCCCTTAACTTCAACCGGCCTCTTGAGATCAGTTTCAGGTCGTCCAGGATTTTTTCATCCTCCACCATGTCCTTGTTCCAGGTCAGGTAAGATTTTTTCATCTGGTTGGCCAGCTGTTCGGTATTTTGGACTTTAACAGGGTTTTCCTCCTCCATTTTGCTTACATTCTCAATCAGCTGCTCTATGATCTTGCCATAGTGGCGGAACCTGATGTCGGACTGGGTGTAGGGAATATGCTTTGGCTTTTCCGTAAATGTCTCAGGAACAGGAGGTTCGTAAGGATAATCAATGTCCAGTTTGAAATCGGACATGATGGCGATATGGTCCCAAAGTTTGTGTTTGAAATCATTGATGTCGCGCAGATAAGGGTACATCATGCCCATGATATCGATAATAGATTTTACCGCCAGGTTACGCTCGTCGCGGTCTTCGATCGTGAGAACATGTTCGACCATTTTGTGAAGTGCCCTGCCGTATTCCGGAAGCTTCATCTTGGTACGTTGAGTGTTATAATCTTTGAACATCGTGAATTTCAGTTAAGTGCCTTGTGGAGGACAATTTATAAACTATGGGACAAAGTTACACAATTAGCTGTTTAATACAAACTAAAAATTAATTCTGGTCATCAGCAATTTTTAATTTGGCAAATTTGAGCAGAAGCTGTTTTTCACCTGCATTTGCGAAGAAGACCTTGGCCTTTTTCTCCGGCATGACTCCTTCCAGGTCAACGATTTTTCCCCGGCCGAAGCGCTGGTGTTCCACAAACATGCCGACGCTGAGCGAATCGGGATCGGCTGATTCAAAGGGTTCGGCAGGTGATGCATCATTGTTCCTCCTGTAGTTTGCCCCGAGTGTTGCGCTTGCTTTCGGGGGAAGAAAGGAATTTCGCTCACCGGAAGAAACGGTATTTCTGTTAAATCCGCCGGTTTTACCTTCAGCATCATTTGAAACGTGGTGGTGAAAGAACCTGCTGTTCTGAACATCCAGGTACTGTTGGTCGATCTCGCCGATAAAACGGCTGGGGTGGCAGAATTCAGTCTTACCCCACTTGAAACGCTGCTGTGCAAAAGAGAGGAAGGCCGAGTGTTTGGAGCGGGTGAGTGCAACATAAAAGAGCCTTCGTTCCTCTTCCAGTTCCGGCAATGTCAGGGTGCCGGTAAAACCGGACGGGAAAAGATTCTCTTCCAGTCCGACGATAAAGACATTGTTGAATTCAAGTCCTTTGGAAGAATGCACTGTCATCAGTGTCACCTTGTCAAAGTCATCGGCTTTTTCATTGTCCTGGTCAGTCAGCAGCGATACCTCCTCCAGGAAATTGGGAAGCAGGGCTGAATGTCCCTCTTCAACGGCGCTGATGGTAAACTGCTGTATTGCGTTCAACAGCTCCTGTGTATTTTCGTACCTGCTGATATTTTCGGGTGATTTATCCTGGTACAACTCCGACAGGATACCAGTTTCAGACGCTATTTTCTGAGCCATGTCGTATGCCTCCATGGTGAAGGAGCGATCGGCAAATGAAAGGATAAGGGTGGTGAATTCGGATACTTTTTTGGTGGTGCCTGCATTTAACCCGGCTTTGTGCATCATTTCAGGATTCGTTGCTATTGCAAACATGCTGCAGTCGTTCATAGATGCAAATTCTTCCAGTTTCCCGATGGTGGTTGCGCCAATCCCCCGGGCAGGATAGTTGATCACCCTTTTGAAGGATTCGTCGTCTTTCTGGTTGATCACCAGCCGGAAATAGGCCAGCAGATCCTTGATCTCTTTTCGCTGGTAGAAAGAGAGGCCGCCGTATATTTTATAGGGGATATTGCGTTTGCGCAATACCTCCTCAAAAACCCTCGACTGGGCATTGGTCCGGTACAAGATAGCAAAATCGGCATAATTGTCGTGTTCGGCCATCCGTTTCTGGAAAATCTCATTGACGACCAGAAAGCCCTCCTCCTGGTCATTCAGTGCATTCAGTACTTTGATTTTAGCGCCGGCATCGTTTTCGCTGAAAACCGTTTTCTGCAGTTGGTTTTTATTTTTGGCGATGATACTGTTGGCAGCATTGACGATGGTTTGGGTGGAACGGTAATTTTGTTCAAGCTTGAAGACCTTGAAATTGGGGTAGTCATTCTTAAAATTGAGGATATTTTCGATACGGGCTCCCCGGAAGGAATAAATACTTTGGGCATCATCGCCCACCACGCTGAGGTTGTGGTGCAGTTCAGCCAGTTTTTTCACAATCAGGTACTGCGAAAAATTGGTGTCCTGGTACTCATCTACGAGGATGTACCTGAAAAGGTGCTGGTATTTTTGCAGTATTTCCGGAAAACGTTTGAACAGCACATTGGTCATCAGCAGCAAGTCGTCGAAATCCATTGCCCCGGCATTTTTGCACCGTCTGACATACTCTTCGTATATCTCTCCTGTACGCGGAATCCTTGCAGCAGCGTCGGCCTCGCGGATGGTGTCATTTTGTTTGTAACCTGCCGGCAGGACCAGGTTGTTCTTGGCTGCGGAAATCCGGTTCATGACGGCGGATGGTTTGTAACTGTTCTCCTCGAGGTTCAGGCTTTTGATAATGGCCCGCAACAGGCTCTTGGAGTCCTGGGTGTCATAAATGGTAAAGGTGGATGGATAATCGATCAAAGAAGCCTCGGCACGGAGGATACGTGAAAAAATAGAATGAAAGGTGCCCATCCAGAGATACCTTGCTACATTCTGGCCAACAACACTTGCAATCCTTTCCTTCATCTCTCGCGCTGCTTTGTTGGTAAAAGTGAGTGCAAGGATGGAGGATGGAGGTACGCCACTTCTCAAGAGATGGGCTATCCGGTAGGTCAAAACTCTCGTTTTTCCTGAGCCGGCACCTGCAATAATCAGGGACGGACCATCAACATTGAGCACTGCCTGTTGCTGTGCCTCATTCAGATTTTCAAGATAATCAGCCAAAATGGAACTGTTTTAAGGAATGATAAGAGTGGCAAAGATAAACCCCCTGACTGATTTTTTGTAAAGAATGCAGAAATTTATTCTTTGCCGGCCCGTTAAAAATTCGGTCAAATATATTCTTGGTCAGGACAGATAGTTGTTTAAATTTGTAGGCTTGATGCTTTGTCAGACATTCAACATTATGGTCAGAAACCGGATATACCTTGTTGTGCTTTTGCCGCTTGTTTTAGTTTTGTCCCTGCCGGGGAAACTACAGGCCCAGTTGCTTACCTCACTAAGCGCCGCTTTCAAAGAGACTACGTCCTATCCGACCTTTTCTTCCAACGATCCGGTCTGGTATTTCTGTGCCCAGGAAGGTGTTGCAGCCGGTTCATTGACGGCGCAATCGGCCGGAACATTAGTTACCTTCCTTTGGGAAAAGTTTGATCCGACAACTGCAACATTCCGGAATTACGCCAACGATACCGGCACTACTTCTACAAAAAATCAGCTCGCAGACGGCTGTTACAGGGTTTCGTTCACAGAAAACGGTAAAAACTTTCTGTTTCGTGCCTGGGTATTGAACGCCTGGAGCCGTCCTTCCGCGGCCATTGCCGAATCAACCTGCAAATTACTGAGACTATCAGCCGCAGTCGTGGGGGCAAATTACCGCTATTACGATCTGACTACCGCCAATCCAGTTCCGTTGAGCCCGGATTACCATTTTCGCTGGTACATTGGCACAGATTATGTCGCTTCGGTTCAAAGTCCGACTATATCAACCCCGCCAACCAAAAATACGGTCTACCGTGTTGAGGTGACCGACCGGGCAGGTTGCATGAAAAGCGTTGAGGTTACTTACAATTCACCGATTCCCGCTGCCAAATTTTCGTGGAGCACACCCCAGCAAAATGATCCGCAGTATGTCTTTCCGCAGGCTCCGGCCAACATTGATTTTAAAAACCTGAGTGAGAATGCCGACCCTGACCAGTATGAATGGTATCTCTTTAAAGACAAAACCATGCTGGCCTCCATGGGAGGAGGAAATGCGGTAATTGATTCATTCCTGACAGTATTGTACGATGTTGATCCACTCTATACCTATCAGAACTCCGGCAAATACCGCGTCAAACTGGTTGCCGCAAAGACAGTTCAGGCCCTTACCTGCCGCGATACCTTCTATCTGCCTGATTTCATTATTGTTGATACATCACTGGTGAAAGTTGCTCCTGTTTTTACGCCTAACGGGGATGGTGTCAACGATAAACTAATCATCAAAACCAGATCTTTGGAATCCCTGACCTTCACGGTACTGAACCGGTGGGGGAAAGTGGTCCATCAATTTTCTTCCGGCAACTACCTGCCGGAGAATTCGGAGATAGCAGCCTGGGATGGTAAAGTGAACGGCAAACTTTGTCCGGCGGGTGTCTATTTTTATGTGGTCGATGCCCGGGGACGAGATGGTGTTCGGCGACGATCGAAGGGATTTGTGGAGATGATCTGGTGAACAAATGGTTTGAAGGGTTTATAATGTTTATAATGTTTGAAATGTTTTGATTTTGGAACCATTATTTATTTCATAATTTCATTGTAAGTCCAGATATTTCGGGGTTTAGCCGCGTAGCGGTGAAATATTGGTAGCCAGGGGTGGAGCGAAGCGGAGCCCCTGGAGAATGAATGCATAAGGTCACCGTCCGCGATAGAATTTTGATCATACCGATAATTTTTGTTTCGGACGGAATGGAAGGAATATTGAAAAAAGTACAATAATAATTCGGTCAAATAAGATATTTTATGGATGAAGCTATGGAAAATGCAAAAAGTATCCTGTGGGCACAACAAAAATGGCCAGGGATCTATTTTTTCAAGTTTATTGTACCCAATGACAAGATTAAGCTTGATCTGGTCAGGAAACTGTTCGAATTTGAGGAGAATATTACTTACCGTACCTCCAAGGATATCAAATTTATCTCCCTTTCATGTAAACAGATGATGAAAAATCCGGATGAAGTGCTTGCTATCTATCAGAAAGCCGGTGAGATAGATGGAGTTATATCTTTATAATTTTTGGATTAATTCAACATTATATGAAACCTTATTTCCTGATAATTAACCTTAGTAGAGATGCAGAATGATAATGAATTCAACCTTATTATTTTATTAAAGTAGGATTTAGTGCTTGAATTATATATGGCTGAAAACCTTGTCTTATTAGGGTAATAAGGTTGTTTTTCTCCAAAATCATTAATAAAAGTAGTCCAAATGGTTCGTCCAAGTTTAAAATCTCTATTTCGCAATTTTGCGCTTCTTTCCTTACTTCTTTTTGTTTCGTTTCAGTCGCTCCTTGCGCAGTCCCTGCAGGAGCGGATCAAAGCCCTTCCTGATGTGATCTCGGTAGAGAAGATGGAACAAAATCCCTTTTTCAGCGAGGCATATGTCATAAATGTAAGGCAGCCTGTCGATCGCCTGCATCCTGAAAAGGGAACTTTCCCGCAGCGGGTATTCCTTTCCCATCTTGCTTACGACCGTCCGGTGGTTTATGTGACAGAAGGATACGGTGGCGGCTATGCGATGGGGAAAAGGTACCTCGATGAGCTTTGTCCGATCCTACAGGCCAACCAGCTGTTTGTTGAGCACCGCTTTTTCGGAACATCGCGTCCGGATTCGATTCATTGGAGCGATTTGACCGTTGAAAATGCTGCGGCCGACCAGCACCATGTTCTTCAGCTCTTTAAACATATTTACTCCCAAAAATGGGTGAGTACAGGCATCAGCAAAGGTGGTGAGACCGTTCTTTACCACCGCATGCTTTATCCTGACGACGTGGAAGCCTCTGTGCCCTTTGTGGCTCCGCTTAACTTTTCAACGGAGGAAAAGAGACATCCGCATTTTATTGAAAAAGAGGTAGGCACAAGGGCGGAACGAAGAATGGTGAAGAATTTCCAACTGGAAGTGCTTAAGCGAAAGGATAGGCTCATGCCTGTGTTTGAACAGTTGTGCAAGGATAAAAAGTACAGTTTCAGGGCGCCCGTCAGGGAGATTTTCGATTACTCCGTCATGGAATACTCCTTTTCCTTCTGGCAATGGGGCAGTTCCGTGAAAACTATTCCATCATTGAAAGCTTCCGATAAAGAGATTTTTGATCATTTTCAAAAGGTAAGTTCCTGCAGCTATTTTGATGTACAAAGCGGCAAGGCTACCGAACCTTTTTTTGTACAGGCACTGATGCAGCTGGGTTATTACGCTTACGACCCCAAACCGTTCGGTAAGTTCATGGAAACCAAAAATACCGAAGGATACATTACTCGGCTTTTCCTGGACAAAGGGCAGGTCTTTCCCTATAATCCCGAAATGAGCAATCAGGTTGACCGCTATCTTAAAACAAATGCCACCAAGGTGATGATGATCTATGGTGGGATCGATCCATGGTCGGCTTCGGCAGCATCGGGCGGCAAAAATCCCGGCGTAGTGAAAATTGTGCAACCCCGCGGAAGTCACCGCAGCCGGATATCCAACATGCCTGAACCTTTGAAACAACAGGCTATCTCAATCTTAAACGGTTGGTTGCAATAGACAGTGTATATAACAGCAATTAATAAAAGCCAAAATATTTAATTTATACCTAAGTTGAGCGATTATAGGAAAAAATAATTAAAAGATAGTCTATATATCTGATTAATAATGAGTATCTTAGTGGTGCTAAAGCAAAAAAACAACGCATCACCTTTCAGATGCAAGACTATCTAATATGGCAGCTAA
>JBBQHB010000076.1:0-25770 GCA_038323575.1 Bacteroidales bacterium
GTCGCTTAAAGTTTTATCCTGCAAAACCAGTTCAAGTTTGGACTTGATAATAGCCAGCGGCGTCTGCAGTTCGTGGGATGCATTCTCCGTAAATTCTTTCAGGTTGACAAAATCTGTCCTGATTTTTTGCATCATATTTTCAAGAATACTGTTCAGCTGATCAAATTCAGCGATACCGGTCTTGTCGAATCTGACTGTCTGTTCCTCACTGAATTTCCAGGAGCTAAGCAAAGCCAGACTTTTGAAAAACGGGCTCCATGCTTTGGAGGAAAGCCATCGGTTCACAAAGAAAAGAGAGATCATCACCAACAGGAACAGCCCTCCCATAAATGAAAAAATCACTATCCGCAAGTCTTCGGGTTCGAGCAGCGACTGCAGAAGAACCACTTCATAATTTTGATTATCCGTTTTTACCGTAAAAGTCAGTTTCCGGAACGGAATCAGTTCCTTCTCGGCCTGATCGTAGGAAAGGGTGTCGGAATAGTACATATATTCCGCCCCCGGCGCAATACGGTTAATGAAGATAGCGTGGTCCGGAGATACAAGAGGATCAGCAACCGGCGCATTTTTCTGCAGGTCAAGGATGATGTAGACTTTCCGGGATTCAAGCATTTCCCGGATATTCTGGTCAACTACCTTCCCAAGCATATAATAAAAGATAACTCCGGTAACTGAGAATATCAGGAACATTAAAGTCAGGAACCGTATGTTAATTTTTACCTGGAGTTTCATCTTTGTTCAGTTCTCAATTTGCCATAAATACATATCCCGTGCCGTATACATTCTGGAAATGGTCTTTTGAAGCCTTCTCAGCCAATTTACGTCTCAGATTCTTCAGGTGGGAATAGACAAAATCGAACGAGTCTGCGGAATCAGCAAAGTCACCCCAAAGATGTTCGGCAATCGACTCTTTGGAGAGTACACGTCCCTGGTTGGCTGCAAAAAATAACAAAAGATCGAATTCCGATTTGGTAAGCTGCAGAAGTTCATTGCTTACAAATACCTGTCTGTTATCGGGTATGATGGTGATTTCATCAATTACAACTGCCTGTTTCCCCTCAAATTTGCGCCGGCGGAGCAATGATTTGATGCGTGAATTGAGTTCCGGAAGATGAAAAGGTTTGGTAAGGTAATCGTCGGCTCCGAGGTCAAGTCCCGAAATTTTATCATCATAAGCGTTTTTGGCCGAAATAATGATAATTCCTGTTTCAGGATGATGCTTTTTCAACTCCCTGATCAAAGACAGACCACTTCCGTCAGGCAACCCTATGTCGACAAGTATGCAGTCATACTCGTACAGACAGACCTTTTCTGTTCCGGATTCAAGCGTTCCTGCATGCTCACAGCGGAATCCCTCCCCTTCAAGGTAAGAGACAATGGATTCGTTGAGTGCTGCTTCATCTTCTATCACTAAGATCTTCAATGGGATAACTTTTTAGACAAATATAAACGCAAAATTGGGAGAAACTTGGGAGAGAGCAAGATGCAGTTAGCCAAGATCAACCGCCAATTTCCTTTCTCCTGTCTCCCTTTTCCGTCCTCCATGCCCCATGCCCTATTCCTCCTCTACCATCTCCTGATTTCCCTGATTTCCGGAATAGATGATCCTGATCATCGTTGGCAACACGATCAGCAGCATGGGCATTGCGATAAGAAAACCGCCGATAATGGCGATGGCAAGCGGCTGGTGCATTTGTGCCCCTGCACCGATACCCAATGCGATCGGCATCAGAGCGATGATTGCTCCCAGGGCAGTCATCAGTTTGGGTCGCAAACGTGTGGAAATAGCATAAACAATTGATTCGTCGACATCCATCTTCAGCCTTGCCTCCTTGAATTGCAAAAAGGTAAAAATGGCATTTTCACCAATGATTCCCACAATCATGATCAGTCCGGTATAACTTCCCACATTCAGCGGCGTTTGGGTGAGGTAAAGTGCCAGGTAACTTCCTGAAATACCGAGAACGGCAATCAGTAAAATTGTAAATGCAATCTTAAATTCTTTAAACAGGGCCAGTATAACGCAAAACACGAGCAAACTTGCGGCAATAAGAATTATCAGCAACTCATCAAAAGATTTCTGCTGTTCGGCAAAGGCACCTCCGTACACAATACTGTATCCCTGGGGCAAGACTATTTGCGCCGAAACCTCTTTTTGTATCTCTTTGATGGCGCTTCCAAGATCCCTTTGAGTCAATCTGGCTGTAACAACTCCCATGTTCTGAAGGTTCTCGCGGTTGATCTCTGCATCTCCTTCAATCAGTTTCACCGCAGCCAACTGGTCAATCGGCTTCAACTTCCCGTCAGGCATTGAAATCTGCAGGTTCCTGATGCCATTTACATCCAGAGTCCTGTTCCCGGGGTAAAGCAGCCTGATGTTGGTGAATTGCTCGCGGTCCTGGATGGTCCCGACGATGTTCCCTTCCAGGGCAGTCTGAAGCTGGTACTGCAAATTGGCAGAAGTGATCCCGAACTGGGAAAGCTTGGTGTTGTCGGGCAATATATTCACGTATGGACCTGCGGCGATGATCCCGTCTGAGACATCATCAACCCCCTCTATTTCAGCGACAATGGAGGCAACCTTCCCGGACATCTCTTCCAGTTTTTTCCGGTCATTCCCGAATATTTTCACTTCGATCGGTTGGACAGACTCCATCAAATCGCCCAGCATGTCTCCGATAACCTGACCAAAATCAATCCTCAGGGCAGGCTGTGAAGCCTCAACCCGGGTGCGGATGTCGTCGATCACCTCAACTGTTGTCCGCTCCCGGTCCTTCCTCAGCTGAATCAGATAGTCCCCGTCGTTGGGTTCAGTGATAAAGAATCCCATCTGGGTTCCTGTCCGCCGCGAATAAGTCTCTACATCAGGAATTGTAACCAGTATTTTTTCAACTTCCTTCAATATGCGGTCTGTCTCCTCCAGCGATGTTCCGGGTGGTGATTTGTAATCCAGCACAATACTTCCTTCATCCATTTCAGGCAGGAAACCGGTTTCAAGTTTCGGATACACATAAAATATGGAAATCACCAGTAAGACCATGAATGTCAGACTGATAACCGGTTTTTTAATAAACCAGGAGACCCATTTCTGCGATTTTACTTCTTGTGATGTCTCTTTCACCTTTCTTCTGACAGATTTCTCAGACTTTGGAGTCAGGAGCAGGTAAATGACCGGAAGCGCCATCCAGGTAACAAAAAAGGAACAGACCAGGGTAACGATCATGGCATTGGTCATCACCTTGAAATAGGCGCCGGCAACCCCGGTCATCAGCAAAAAAGGTAGAAAAATAACAATGGTGCTCAAGGAGGAGCCGACCATTGCCGGGAAGAGGAAACGAATAGCCTTTTGAACAAGTGTCACAGATTTTTCGGATGGATGTTCTTCATGCGTTCGCTGGATCTGTTCCACAACAACAATGGCGTCGTCTATGATCAGTCCGATTGAGGCAGCTATGGCGCCCAGCGTCATGATGTTCAGGGTCTGCCCCATCGCATAAAGGACGATGAGTGTAAGACAGATCGTAACCGGGATGGTGAACAGGATGGTCGCACTGGCTTTCACCGACCGGAGAAATAGTATGGCTACCAGGATTGCAAGGATCAATCCGATCCACAAACTGTCGGTAACACTCCTGATAGAATCATTTACAAAATCAGCCTGGACATAGTAAGGTTTTATTTCGATATCCGGGGGGAGGGTTTGCTGCAGGTCGATCAGCTTTTTCCGCATCTGTTCCGTCAGTTCAATCAGATTGGCATTGGGCTGTTTGACCACGGCAATCAGCATATTCTCTTTCCCGTTGGCGTTAATTTTAATGTACTCTTTTGCCTCACGGATTTCGACAGTTGCGATGTCTTTCATCAGGATCACTCTTTTGCCGGTATTACTGACCACCAGGTTTTCCAGTTCTGTTTTATTTCTGCCCAACGCATCGGTAATGGTCAGGTACATCCTGCGGTAATCGTTGAGGTAACCGTTTGACCGGACAAAACCGGTTTCATTCAGGGTATTTTTTATGATTTCAGGGGTCAGACCGAGTGAGCTGATTTTAGAAATATTAAGCTCAACCCAATACTCTTTCTCCTTGCCGCCGATAATCCGTATTTCTGCAACACCTTCAACCTGCGAAAGAAATGGTTTCACCGTAAAATTAGCCAGGTATTTCAATTCGATCGCACTGCGCCCTTTCCCTTCGAGCGTATAACCAATTATCGGAAGAATGGATGGATTCATCCTTTCAACCACCAGGGAAAGATCTGCAGGAAGTGTGCTCCGTATCTCACTGATTTTAGATTCAATGCGTTGCTGGCTAAGGTCGATGTCTGCTTTCCAGTCCATGAATGCAGAAATCTCGCATGACCCGCGGGTGGTGCTGCTGCGGATAACCTGGAGATCCGGAACTTTCTTGATGGCAAGCTCGAGCGGCCGGGTTACCGTCATCATCATCTGGTCAACCGGCTGCTGACCGGCATCTGCGATGATTTTGATCTTAGGGAAGGTAATCTCAGGGAAAAGTGAGGTTTGCAGGATGCTGTAGGTGAAACCTCCACCCATCAGTATCACCGCGATAACGACAGAAAGTGCATTCTTGTGCGAAGTAAAAAAACTCTTCATGGATTGGTCATTTTTCGATCACTACTCTGGCGGTATCCGTCAAGCCATAATTTCCTGTCAGGAGGATTTGCATTTTGGGGTCAAGCTGAGGTGAAACAATCTCCACACTGTCGCCGGCCTCAATTCCCTTCTTAACAATCAATTTAACGGCAGTTGTACTGTCTATCATCTGCATGATCCAAAACTGGCTTTGAACCTCGTTGGTCAGAATTGCCTCTTTGGGAAGTATCATTGTATTTGCACTTGCCTTTTTGATAAACTGAACCTTTGCCATCAGGTTCTCGGGAATAGGTTTTGAATTGTCGACGCTGATGATGTAACTCTGGGTTTGGGAGGCTGCATCAACTGTTGGCATGGCGGATGTAATCGTTCCTTTTAACTGTTCGCCATCCGGCAGAGACAACACGACAGATTTATTCGCACTGAGAAATGGTTTCAATTCGTATGGAAGTTCCAGAATGAAGACCAGACTTTTCAGATCTCCGATGGTTGCAATGGTCTCACCGTCCTGAACATAGTCGCCATCACGGTAAGCCAGCTGCAGGATGTACCCGTTTCCCGGAGCGTTCACCTGGACTTTTCCTTCAAAACGTAGCGAGCTGTCTAACTTATTGATCATATTTCCTAAATTCTGAGCCTCCTTTGAACGGATGACAAAGAGCCTGTCTCCCTTGTTGATTTTCTGTCCAAGTTTTACATTTACCTCCTGCAAATAGCCGTTTGTCATGGATTTGACCGATGTCTTCAGCTGAAACTGCGAAGTAGCATTCAGATCAACACATTCATTCAATGCGCCTATTTTTACACTGGTGGTCGTTACGGGGATTCTCCCTTCCGGTATTGCTTCTTCCGAAGGATTTTTCCCCCAATGACAGGAGGACAACAAACCTGCAGCAAGGAGCGCAGGGATAATACATATTCTCATCTTTTTACTTTTTTTCTTTGCACCAGTAATTAAGCTGGTTGATAAGTTGATATTTTTCGATTTCATTTTGTATCAGCAGATTTTTTGAAGTCAGCAGGTTCGACATCGCCAAAATGTATTCCATCACACTAACTTCACCTGTCTCAAGCAGTTTCCGGTTTGCATCAACCAATGCCCGGGAATAGGTGACCTGCTTATTAATTCTTCCTGTTAAGCCCTGATTATCTTTCAGCTGCAGAATCAGTTGATTCACCTGCTGTCCATATTGCCGGCTAAAAAACTCCCGGTAGTACTGACGCGTTTGTTCCGAGACTGCGATCTGGTTGTGTTGCATTTTTCGCTGATGACCGTCATAGATCGGGATAGAAAGGTTCAATCCAAAATTAGTCCCGAAATTTTTGGCCGCCTGGAAAGTTAAAGAAGAGTTATATCCCGCATCAGCAAACACATTCAATTTTGGCTGGTAGGAAAAATCAATCTGTTTGCTGGTGATTACAAGGTTAAGACTGTCAGTCACAAATTGCTGGTAAAAGATAGAATTTTGCAGTTCAGGCAGTTTCTCCAGTTTCAGGGCAGGATCAGCCAGCAGATGTGTGGCAGTATCCAGTGCCCCGCAAATGTAATTCAGGCTCCTGTAGGCATTCCGGTATTGATTCTGAATCTGCATTAACTGTAAATCTTGTTGCTGCATAAGGACCATAAAGGTCAGGAACTCCGTTTGCTTGTATATACCGACGGAAGTGAATTTTTTAAACAGAATCTCCTCTTTACGCAGCAACTCAAGTTCATCGCCAAAGAATTTAACCTGCTGCAATAAACCATATACGGTTATATATTGATCGACAACACTTTTCCTGAGATCCTGGGCGGAAATTTTTGCCGGATTCATGATAATTTGCTTCTGCAATTCTACCGACTCAAGTTGATTCTGCAGGTTCTTTTTACTGATAATCTCTTTCGAAACGGATACCGCCGCATAGATATTGGCACCATTGGTTATCGCTTCATCCTGACCAAATCCCTTGATAACAGGAGCGTAGCTGTCATTACTGAATGCATTTACCAGGGGACCCAAACCTGCCCTAAGCCGCAGGCTGTCGATCCGGTTGGACTGCAGCCTGTTCTGGTAATCTTTCAGTAAGGGTGAATTTTGCAGGGCCAAATTCACAAAATAGTCGAGGTTTTTTTCCTGTGCACTTCCGCATTGAAGAATAACGGACAATAAAATTACAGTGAGAATAGATTTTCCCATTTCCAGGTTAATCATTTTTTGCAAAATGGTTTACTAAGTTTTGGCCTGTTTTATCCAATCACAGGCTAACACAATATTAATTAAAAATCCTGTAGGAAGCTTTAGTATTTCAATGTGCAAAAAAATACTGAAATCAAATCCTGCATTTAAACAGGAAAGCAATTTCCCTCCGACCAGGTATTGCAACACAACTTCGGATATACAGACATTATGAACAGATTAAAGTTACATGATAAGTTGGTAGAAATTTAGGATTTCATTTAAAAATCATTATGTTACGTTTGTTATTTTTATTTAGTCTTCATTAAAATTATTGGTTGTTCTTACAAACTTTTTTTTAGGCGAACCGTAATAGAAACTAAAACAAGTTTTCAAAAAACAATTTTAAATTTTCAAGTTATGAAAAAACAATTCTCCCTATTAACCACTATATTGATGGTTATGATAGGATTCGTTTTCACGCAATGTCAAAAAACTGACACTTCAAGTCCCTACAATGTCAATTTGGCAAATTCGACTACACTTGGAAGCGTTCTTACCGACAAGGACGGTAATACTTTGTACTTCTTCGCGATGGATGCCAATGGCGTAAACAATTGCACCGGCGGATGCACCACCAACTGGCCTGTTTTTAGCCTAACCACTGCGCTTACTGCTGACAAAGTGGGTCCCGGATTAGTTTTGACCGATTTTTCTACTGTGAGTACGGCCGGCGGTATGCAAGTGACCTACAAAGGCTGGCCATTGTATTATTATGCTCCCGGAGGTGTGCGAGAAACATCAACACTTACAACCGGAGAAGGAGTTAGCGGACTCTGGTTTGTTGCAAAGCCGGACTACACCATTATGGTTGCAAAAGCACAGCTGGTAGGTGCAGATATGAAAAGCTATGTTGTCTCAGCAACAAATGTTTATACTGAGGGTGCCGGAGCCAGCGTCTATTTTACTGATGGTGTCGGACGTACGCTTTATTCCTATTACAAGGACAGCACCAATATCAATAAGTACACCAAAGCAGACCTTTCCAACAACGGGGTCTGGCCTATCTATGAAACCGACAAAATTGTAGTACCATCCATTCTGGACAAAACGATGTTTGGAAGTATAATGGCAGTTGGCAAAAAGCAATTGACCTATAAGGGCTGGCCCATGTATTATTACGGGCCTGATGCCGATGCCACCGGGGCATTCAGGGGGATGAACAAAGGAGTCAGCGTACCCAAGCCAAATATTTGGCCAATCTTTTTCAAGGATTATCCAGCTGCACCCAAGAAATAAATTTCGAATAATTTATGAATTAAAACAAGGAGACTCTAACACAGTCTCCTTGTTTTTTTAGAACTTATTACTGCCCGGTTAATTTTTATTTTCTATTTCCGTGGATAAGGAACAAAATAGACTGATACGAATAACTACCGCACCCGGCCCGACTCAGAAATATAAAAATATGCACTGAGATTTGAATTTTGAAAAATCCAAAATTTGCACCAATTTGATCTTTATCTTCGCTCAAAAATTGGAAAATGCAAAAAATAGGATTGGTGATTTTGTTACTTATTTGGTCAGTTATTTCGGAAGGTCAAACTAAAAACATCGGTAAAATTTCGGGATCAATAATTGAAAAAAGCAGCGGATTACCTATTGAATATGCAAATATTCAGCTGTTTAAACTGGAAGAGAAAACATTGGTGGAGGGAACCATTTCTGATCCGAAAGGAAATTTTTCTATAAAGAATATCCCGGAAGGCAACTATCGGATGACCATAAGTTTCATCGGATACGAGACTATGGAACGTTCAGAAATCAAAATATCAAAAGAAATGCCGGTTTTCAATGCCGGTAAAATAATACTTGATGGTTCTTCCCAGGATTTGGGGGAAGTCGCCGTTGTCGGTCAGAAATCTACCTATACCCAATCCATTGACAAGAAAGTCTTCACGGTAGGCAATGACCTGACCAGTAGTTCCGGATCGGTCAGCGATTTAATGCAAAACATTCCTTCGCTGCAGGTCGATATGGAGGGTAATGTGTCGCTGCGTGGTTCAGAGAATATCCAAATACTCGTCAATGGAAAGCCTTCTGCCATGATGGGAAAAAACAGGGCGATGGTGTTGCAGCAACTTCCTGCCAATTCTATTGAGCGCATTGAGATTATTACCAACCCTTCAGCCAAATACAAGCCTGACGGTACTGCCGGAATCATCAATCTTATACTGAAGAAAGAGCGAAATGAGGGGGTGAATGGAACGCTTACAGGCAACGTGGGCAATGAAAACCGGTATAATTCAAGTGTAGTCCTTAACTACAATACCGGTGGCATCAACATCTTTGGCAGTTATGGTATCCGGTTGGATCACCGCGACAGGTTTTCCAAAGACAACCGTACTAAAACCGATTCACTGACAGGCGACAAAAGTTACCTGTTTCAATCCACCGAAAGCAAAGCCCGCCCTGTTTCAAACATAGGACAAACCGGAATTGAATGGGAAATTAACGACAAAAACAGTCTGGAGGCATCTGTTAATTTTAACCACATGGCCTTTGTCCGAAAGGAGACTACCTACAATAAAAATAGCGGTAACAACCACCAGCCTACAGACAGCTATGACCGTTACCGTTACGATATGGAGTATGAAAAGGAACTTGAGATGGCGGCTAAATATACGCGGAAAATAGGTAAAAATCAGGAGTTTTCCATTGATTTTACCCATAATGCCCAGAGGGAACAAGAGGACAATAAATATACCAATACTTATCTGGTTCCGGTCAAGCCGGATTCCAAAGACAATACATTGATTTGGCAGGCGAATACCCAAAATATCTTGAGAACGAATTATGTACGTCCCATGCCGGGTAAAGATGGCCAATTGGAACTTGGATATGAATTGGAAACGAACAAAGTCGACATGAATTTTAAAGTTGAAAACCTGGTAGGTCAGACCTGGATGCAGGACAAAGGGAGAAGCAACCAATTTTTACTCAACCAAAATATTCATGCCTTTTATGTGACCGATAAGCAAACATTTGGAAAATTCGGGGTGATGGGTGGATTGCGTAGCGAACAATCTTTGCTTAACTCGCATTTAGTGACCATCGACAGTGTGGTGCCGAATAACTACTTTTCCCTATATCCAACGTTGCATACTTCATATAGCTTTGACGAAAACAACCAATTGCAACTAAATTACAGCAAGCGGATCAACCGGCCGGAAGGCGACGACCTTAACCCGTTCCCTGAATACCGCGACCGATACAACATCAGCGCCGGGAATCCCAAATTGCGTCCTGAACAAATACACTCCATCGAAACAGGTTATCTTTATCACAAAGGAGCCAACACCATTTCCGCAACAATTTATTACCGATATGCTTACAACAGAATGACAGAAATTACCCGGTTCGTAACCGATTCTGTTCTTCTCACGACCAAAGAAAACCTCGCCTCAAGCAGTGCAACCGGTATAGAAGGTATTATGAGCAGATCGTTTGGCTCTTTTGCCATTGTGAACCTGAACATCAATGGTTACATGAGTAAACTGGACGCATCCAATTTAGGGTATGTTGGACTGAAAACCTCATTTTCGTGGAACACTACGTTGAATACCAACTTCAATATCAATAAATTACTGATGTTACAGGTCAATTTAAGATACGTATCAACCGTTCAGACTGCACAGGGAGAGCGTCAGCCAAATTTCATTGTAAACAGCGGTGTGCGTTCTGAAGTGTTCAAACGAAAGGCCTCCCTGATGTTTACCGTTTCTGATTTATTTGACTCATTCAGAAGCAGAACTATCATCAATACAACTGATCTATTTCGGGAAATGGAGAGCCGTCGCTCTGCAAGAATATTCTATTTTGGATTCGTGTACCATTTTGGAAGTACCGCAAAGAATAGCAAAGAACCGCAGCTAAAATTTGAGGAATAGTCCTAATCAATTTATTTAACCAAATATTTGGCTATTCCTTTCTCCAAATCAGTGCCATGCAGGTTTTTCGCCAGGATGATTCCTTTCCCGTCAATCAGTATATTGTAGGGTAATTCCTGAATGTTGTATGTTTTTGCTACCGGCGAATTCCAGAATTTTAAATCACTAACCTGAGTCCAGCTGATTTTTTTAGCATTGATGAAATTCTCCCAGTTGGATTTTTTAATATCCAGAGAGACTCCATAGATTTCAAATCCTTTCCCGTTGATAAACCCGGAATTATTAAATTTAATGTACAATTTAGCCAATTCGGTTTGTTCTGCAACGCATGGCGAACACCAGGTACCCCAAAAGTCAATCAGTACCAACTTGCCCTTTAACGAAGATAAGGCAATTGTATCTCCGTTCGGGGCAGGAAGGCTGATCTCCGGCGCTTTGTTGCCGATTTCCAGCCCCTGGGACTGACCAAACACATGGGAAGTATGACTGCCAAAAAACAGCAATGCAACAAATAGAATCAGGCTTTTCATTGAAGTATATTTTGTGAATTTATTCGCTAAGAGGATAACCTTTGTCGATCCAGTCTACTTTTACATTCTGGGGCAGGTTAAGCAACTTGTAATTAGTGAATTGCATATCTTTTAAAAGCTTCATAGCAGGCCGGACATTGGGGCAACTTGAAAAAGGACAACAACCGCAATAAATCACGATCAGTGAATTTTTGGGCAATTTGCTGAGCTTCTGTTTCAGTTCATTCAGGTTTTCGGTCATCATTGCAGGACCAATGTCTATTGAGCCTTTGATAATCGCCTGCATGCCGATGCTATAAGTAAAAGGTTGCGGAGCCTTGGGATTGTTGAGTGTTTTAGCCAGATCGCCCGGCGCCAGTAACTGCTGCTGTGTCCATGGATCATTCTGCGCCTGACAACCAGTCAGATTGAACAGCACAATTGAAAATGCAAATAATAGGATGATCGGAATTTTTGTTTTCATTATTTAATAAATTGTTTTTTCTAATGTTTAAATGTTGACTAAAAGAGCTTTAATAGATAATTCTGATGATACAAACGGCATTAATCCAGTTCAAACCAATGTTTTACCAGAACTGTTTTGTCTTCCGGCTCTGAAATATGCCTGAATTCGTTGGTTTTATTGTTGTAAATGTAATCGTCCTTCCAGGCCTGATGGTTGACCTGCACCTGTTTAATTGCGGCCAGGATGAAGTAAAGTTCCTCGTTCGTCATCGTCGGATGGAGTGAAAGCCTGATCCACCCCGGTTTTTGGGAGAGGTCGCCAAAATTGATTAATTCTGTAATATGCCTGGACTGATCGTGGGAAACATCCAGCAAAAAATGGCCATAGGTGCCGGCACAGGCACATCCTCCGCGGACCTGAATGCCAAACCGGTCATTTAATAACTTAACAACCAGATTAAAATGTACATTGTCAAGATAAAAAGAGATGATTCCAAGCCGTTTGTGAATATTATCGGCCAGAATGTGCAGATGAGGAATCTTTGGCATCTCATCAAAAACGATTTTTACCAGCTCCTCTTCCCTCTTTCTCATCATTTCTAAACCCATCTGCTCTTTTAGCTTAATGCCGAGAGCCGCTTTTATTGTCTGAAGAAAACCCGGAGTTCCGCCATCTTCGCGGGCTTCAATGTCATCTACATATTTAAATTCGCCCCATGGATTGGTCCAGTCGACCGTACCTCCTCCCGGGTTATCAGGGACTTCACAAGAATATATTGCTGAATTGAAAACCATTACCCCGGAGCTGCCCGGGCCACCCAGAAATTTATGCGGGGAGAAAAAGATGGCATCCAACGCTTCCATCGGATCATCCGGGTGCATGTCCATTTTTGCGTAGGGAGCGGAGGCAGCAAAGTCTACAAAACAGAGGCCGCCGTGCTCGTGCATGATTTTGGCCATTTCATGGTAAGGTGTCGTAATACCTGTCACATTGGAACAGGCAGTAAAAGAACCGATTTTCATTTTCCGGTTCTTGTATTTCCCAAGTTCTGCACGTAATTGGTTCAAATCGACCAGCAAATCTTTGTCGGGCATCAACTGAACAACATCGGCAATGGTTTCCAGCCAGGAAGTGTGGTTGGAATGATGCTCCATGTGGGTAATGAAAACAACAGGACGTTCCTGGATGACAAAACATTCCTGCTTGCAGAATTTTGCCATTGACCTGAATCCCAGAATACGCTGCAGTTTATTGATCACGGTAGTCATGCCTGACCCGGCATTGATAATCACATCGTTCGGTCCGGCATTCACATGTTCCTTGATGATGTGTTGTGCATAATGGTAAGCTTTGGTCATTAAAACGCCTGTCTCACTTGCATCAGTGTGGGTATTGCCGACAAAGGGACCAAATTGATGCAGCAAAGATTCTTCGATGGGGCGATAAAGACGTCCGCTGGCAATCCAGTCTCCATAGACTATCTTCTTTGTACCATAAGGAGAAGTAAAGGTTTGATCAATCCCGATAATATTCTCTCTATACTTCCTGAAATAAGTTTCCATTGTCGAGGTCATGCGGATTTTCGTTTTAATCAGGGTTTGTCATCGACCGAATGGCTTCCATCGGATTGTGGTTGTTTACTCTGTCTTTAACTACCAGAGTAGTAACAGCCACATCTGACTTGCTGCTGAAAAGCATATCATGTCCGACACATAATCCCATCGAAATATTGAGTTCTGTTTTTTTCTCCTTTAAAAACCCGGCCTGGCCAGAAGGGTTGCACATGATACTTCCGCTCTCCCCGCCCAACAACTCCTTTTTAGTGATCTTTCCACATTTACAATCTATACTGTAAACTTCAAAATCTTCAGACAGAAACCGGCCTACCTTTGCTGCTTCCTTTGGCATCGATACACAATGGGCGATACCGATCCTTTTTATTCCTGCAACCCTGGCAAAATTCCGGATTTCCTCCAGACGGGTTGATCCGCGAACATAGGCTTCTTCTGCTGTGTTCATTACCGCGAGAGAATCCTTGTCATATAACGCATCTACAATATGATTATCCATCTTTATGATTATCTGTTCATTTTGAAGCTACAAGTAGGAAAATCGGGAATAATTCGGTCTCTTCCCCGACGTTTTCCCGTTTCACGGTGTAGCACTCCCCAAAGCTTACATTTTTAAATCCTGCAGTGAGAAGCATTTCTTTGAGCTCATCCGGATCGAAACCTAAATGAACATCAACACCTTCACCATGAAATGAACCGTCTTCGGAGTAGAGGTCGGCAATAGCCAGGTACCCTCCTGGTAAGAGCATCCTGTAAAATTTACCGAAGATTGAGGCAACATCTTTTATGTGATGCAATACCATCTGATTGAAGATCAGGCCAAAAGATTGGTTGTAAATTTCGTGTTCGAGATTGTAACATATGGGTAAGAGGTTAGATGCATTTCGCTGAATTACTTTTTCCTCCATTACCTTCACCATTTCTGCGGAGCTGTCCATCATGGTAATATGCCCCAGTTTTTCACTGAGGAGAAAACTCAATATGCCTGTTCCTGCACCATATTCGAGTGCTTTCATATCCCCTTTGAGCGGAAGTTTCTCCGCCATTTTCATTGCTATTGCTTCGGAACGCATCATGTGAACAGGATTCTCATCCCAGGTCCGGGCGACACTGTCAAAATTGCTCATCAAATTTTATTTTAAATCAACGGTAAATATACAACCATATTGTTATATCCGCCTGTGTGTATAGCGAAGACTATTATTCGGACATGCAACTACGCACTGCAGACACTTGGAACAGGTATAACTGCTCCCTGGCTCTTCCAGTCCCGGTTTATAGAGGCTGTATTTTTGCGGTTCCATGGCGACGATATAGCACTGCTTGTCACATTTGCCGCAAGTGATACAACTATCCTCATTCAGCCGAATCCGGAACAGTGAAGTTTTGTTCAGCCAACCAGATATCCATGCAATCGGACATCCGATTTTGTGGTACTGGTACATCTGCCTGATTTTCCCATCGCTGCTCATCCCCATCATAAGCTCCATCACCAATCCCATCGGACAGCCCCATCTGCAGAAAACTTTGCCAAAAACAACGCCTAAAACGGTTCCGCCCAACAGCACATACCACAAGGAGATATGGAATTGCGAAATTGCAATGTAGAGTGAGATACCCAATGCCGCGAGGATATAGACCCTCGTGTTAACCAAAATTTTTAATAATTTCCTCATTGATAGTTATTTAATTTTTTTACAAACCAGGTAATCTCGGGAATTTTCCAACCTTGGTCCATTTTGAATAAACTCCCCATCCTTTTTTCATCCAATGACCTACAACAGGCATCGGGATGATGAATGACCTGATGTTGTTTCTAAAGACAAAAGCAGCGCCATCACCGGTATCCATCACGCAAATGATGTTAAGGTCCTTCCTGTATCCCCTTCTTTTTGGTGAATTTTTTTCAGTTTCCAGGATATTGTAAGCCGTATTGCGACCCATAAGTTCAGCAATATGACCCTGCTTCGCCGTCCATTCCGGACCTTCAAGCGCTGCAATATCTCCAATAGCATAAACATCCGGATAACCGGAAACCTGGCAATTATCGTCAATCCGGATAAATCCGGCTTCAGATAAGGGCAAATCACTGTAAAGCAGCACACTGTGACCATCCGAGGCAGGTATAAACAAAATCAGGTCGGCCTCAAGCCTGGATTCATCCTCAAATACAACCGCATTCTTTTCGAATTCAGTAATTTTTTTTCCAAACCGCTTTCCAATCTTGTATTTATCGAACATCTTATTCAACAACACCAGCGAACTTTTGCCCATTTTGGCACCCGGTTCTTCCATAGGGGCAAAGAAGGTAAGCTCAAATTTGTCTCTTATTCCCTTCCTTTTTAAAAGGTTGTGGATATTAAACATCAATTCAAACCCGGGTCCGCCGCGTACTGCCGATTTATCTTTTGGATTTCCTCCAAAACCGGCTGCAATCCTTCCGCTTCCGCGGGCAATCAATTGATCCAATCCATCGCGGATAGCCAATGAAACCTCCGGCTTTCCACATATCGACAAGGTGTTACCAATCCCTTTGTGCTTCATTTTTTCAGCGCCAAATGCCACAACCAGGTAGTCATAACTGAGTGACTGGTTTTCACAAACGACAGACCGGCCTGCTGCATGAATTTCTATTACGGTATCAATTACCACTTCGAAAGGATACTTTTTTTGGATATTTTTCAAAGGGACCTTGACATCCCCTAATTCGGCCTGATGAACCGGAACCCAAATGGAAATGGGATAGATATAAAGATAGTCGCGGTCCGAGACCAGTGTTACATTAAATTTTCCGCTTTTCTGAAGCTCAATGGCTGTTTGAATCCCGGCGAAACCACCTCCTAAAACCAATACTTTTTTCATCGTCAATGTATATTTATCAATTCTTACCAAACCAATAGGCTGAAGATCAAATCACCTTTTTAATTTCCTTGTGCAAAAAGTCTTTCGATTTCATGCCAACAAAACGGTTAATCTCCTTACCGTCTTTAAATAGCACCATGGTCGGAATACTTCGAACCTTGAACTTAGCTGCAATGGTCTGATGTTGTTCAACATTCAGTTTCCCGACAGTTTGATTCCCGGTCAGCTCTTCTGCCAGGTCGTTCAGGACTGGAGCCATCATTTTACATGGAGCGCACCATGAAGCCCAAAAATCAACCAGTATTACACCTTTTTTTATCTGCTGATCAAAATTCTGCGCTGTCAGGTTTTTGATTTTAATGCTGTCGGCAACCACCGGCATATTTTTCATCTTCTTCATTGTGAAATAAACGTAGACGAAAAAGGCCAGAAAAGCACCGCCTGTTACGATTCCTATTATCATAGTTTTCAAAATTTAAATATTTCTCTGCAAAAATAGTGATAATAAAAAGATTTAAGTGATACTATAGCGATTTATTATTTTTTATTTTTTATCTTTGCATGAAATATTATTAAGCGCACGAAATGAAAAAATTAACAATCCCGTTTGCACTCGGTTTAGTGCTGATCCTCAGCAACTGCAATGCCGGAAATCCTGTCAAAACAGTTGCCAATACAAATAGTTCAGGTAAGGTAATTGAATTAACAAATCAAATTTTCAAGCAGAAAGTCTTTAATTATGAGACAAATAAATCCTGGAAATTTGAAGGAGACTTACCTGTTATCATTGATTTTTATGCTACCTGGTGTGGCCCTTGCCGGACGTTGTCACCGCTGGTTGAGGAAATGGCCAAAAAATATGACGGGAAAATCATTGTTTACAAAGTTGATACAGACAAAGAACCATTGCTTGCACAAAGTATGGGGATTTCCAGTTTACCTACACTATTGTTTATTCCTGCAAAAGGTCAACCGCAATCTTCCATTGGGGCAATACCTAAAGAATCGCTGGAAAAAGCAATCTCTGAGGTATTGATGGTCAAATAATTTAAGTTAAATTTATGCAGAAGAAAATAAGCGATGTATAAATGTGAATTAAGAAATAAATAGGTAAAAACTAAAAAAGGAAAAGATGAAAAAAAACATGGGAGCCATCGACAAAGGGATCAGGATTTTGGTCGCTGTAGTTATTGCTATTCTTTATTTTACCAAGGTAATTAGCGATACATTGGGAATTGTTTTATTATTCCTGGCAATAGTATTTTTAGTTACAAGTCTGATTGGCGTTTGCCCACTATACGCGCCGCTGGGGATTGATACCAGGAAGAAAAAGTAAGCAACGAAATTGGCATAAAAAAAATGTTCCATGGTTTTAATAACCACGGAACATTTTTTTTATGCCAATTTTTTTAGTCCAGATCCTTTGCTATTGATATCGCTGCGATCGTTCCGTCTGCAACGGCAGTGGTAATCTGGCGGTATTTTTTACTGATGACATCGCCAACTGCATAAACGTTGGGAATGGAAGTCCGCATTTCGTCATCTGTTTTGATGTATCCCCATTGATCCAGTTCCAGCTTATCGGTGAACAATCCCAGGTTTGGTTTCATCCCGATGAAAATAAAGACACCGTCGGCTTTCAGCGTTTTAATTTCCTTTGTCTTCAAATCCTCGACCTCAACAATCATCTGGTCATCCACCTTTTTAAATGAACGCGGTTCGTGCAGAAAGACCGGATGAACTTTTGGATTGGCCAGCAATTTTTCCTGTGCCGTCTTGTTGGCTGTGAAGGCTTCAAACTGATGGATGATGGTAACCTTAGATGCAAATTTTGCAATAAAATCACTCTCCTCAACTGCAGAATTACCTCCGCCGATTACAATTACCTCCTTGTCGACAAAGTATTTGGCATCACAGGTTGCACAATAGGAAATTCCTTTCCCTTTGAGTTCCCGTTCGCCTTTTGCGCCGGTAAGGTTTGGTGTTGTACCCGTAGCGATAATTAACCGTTTGGCCCGGATGGTTTCATACTCATCTATGACCACTTCCCGTTTTACCAGGTCTACTTTTGTCACATCGACGGCCACTTTGAAGACCGTTCCGCAGAGTTTGGTCTGCTCCGACATGTTATGGGACAGCATGTATCCTGCCTGCGGATCTATGAAACCCGGATAGTTGGATACTTCATGGGTGGTCGAAACATGTCCGCCCGGAAGGGAAATATCCACCAAAACCGCATTGATCTTCGCCTGACAGAGGTAGAGGCCCGCTGTCAGTCCGCCGGGACCTCCGCCCAGAATAATCACATCGCAATCTGATACCTGCGGTTTAATCTTTGCCGTGATCTCATTTACAACGGCATCAGGCAGCATGTCATTAAGATGATGAACGATCTCGCTTTTTTTGATCCCGCCGGCAAGACGCTCAGTAACTTCCTTCCCATTGTCATAGAAAAGCAGAGTCGGCGATGATTTAACGCCCAACTGATCGGACAGTTCCCTGTTTTGCTGACGGTAAATTTTGAGGAATTTGACTTCATGGCCATACATGGCGGCCAGAGAATCAAATTTCGGAGCCACTGCTTCACAGGGAGGACATTCTGTTGAGTAAAAATCCAGCACAACTTTACCACCTTGCAAAACCTCTTTTTCGAATTCTGAACTGTTGATTTCTTTCATGTGAATATAGTTTGTTTTTTAATGGCCACATGGAACCCTCATCCATATTCATTTCCTTTGGCGAGCTTTTGCTCATGAGGGTTTCATTTTTTTATTTATTGTCAATTGCCATTTCATCTTTGAAATAGGCATTAAATCCAATCTCCAAAAGCTCCTTCACCGGCCGGCAATCCGGAGAAAGGATAGAACCGCTTTTATTTTTGGCTACCGAGCCGCAGCCGCCGCCGCAAGCCAGCCTGACATTGCAGGTTTTACAGTCCTCAATTGAGGTAACATCCCGCGAGGCCCACTGGTGAATCATTTCCTCGTTTTTGGTCACCTCAGGAAAGAAGGTTCCCAAAGCTTCCTCCTCTTTGCCAACGGTTGCTGTGCAAGAGTATATCCGTCCGGTATAGTCGAAGGCCCATTCCGATTTGCAGGCCGGACAGGCATCAAACAACGGATCGGGCAACTCCCCGTTTTCGGAAAGATATTTGGCGACCGAATAGGATGGCTTATAAAATTCCTGAATATGGGGAAATTGCGCTGTAAGCTCGAAAATCTTTTTGAAAAGGGAGATTCTGGTAAACAACTGATCTGAAGAAGACTGGCAGTGGTGCAGCTCATAGTTTCGGCCAATCTGGGTCTTGAAAAGCGGATGTGAGGTCCACCCTTTTTCGACTGCAAAAGCAGCCAGTTCAGGAAGGTTCTCAATGTTTTGTTTGTCAATAACCATCCGGAGATTGACAGGAAATCCCGCAGCCAAAGCGGCATCAATTCCAAGGACTATCGGCTCAAAGGTAGGATGCCCACCCTTCAGAAAACGGCGCTGATCGTGAATATTTTTGGTGCCGTCGAGGGTGATCTGAATTTCACGGATCTTTCCTTTTGAGAGCAGGTCAATATAATTTTCGAGATAATACCCATTGGTAACCACGCAGATATCAAGTCCGATTTCATTTGATTTCTCTACCAGACGGCCAATCAGGCTGCGTTGGTGCGGGGTATTCAACAGGGGTTCTCCGCCAAAAATTGTCAGGTATTTGCGCCGGCCGGCAAACTCCTTCCGTATATATTCAAAAAAAGCATCGATCAACTCAGGTGTGGCACTCTGGTGCGGATTGGTATATTCATCCTGGTAACAGTAACTGCAGCTGAAATTGCAGCTGTAATTGGGAACAAAAAAGAGTTGTACCTCCTCTTCATCCCGTTGGTCCACAAAATCAAAATAGCTGTTTCGATATAGTTTGTCTTCGATCTCGGGAGAGACAAGATATCCTTTGACCAAAGAATCTTTAAACGTTTCTGAACTTCCATCCGTTTCCTGATCCGCTGAAAGCAAAGCCTTTGCCTCTTCTTCAGAAAGTAAATCAGCATTGCCACTCAGCAGGTTGACTGCAAAGAACTGGTCTGAATTCAGGATTTTGGATATTATATTGTGTTTTGATTTAATCATATGCAATTTATGCCTTATAAAAATTCGAAATCCATCCGCGCTTCGTTCGAATGTACCGTCTTCCGGTCGTCCAGTCTCCCCGTCACCCAGTCGCCCCCTCCTTCACGGTCTCAAACTAATTACAAAAAGAGAATAAGCCTGCCGGAAGACGGATCTCCCGGCAGCTTATTCCTGGTAATTTAGTCGTGGCAGCCCACAACCGACTTGGAAGTTTTGGCACAGCACTGGGCTATGACAACGCATTTCTGCGCTTCCTGCTTTTTCACTAAACTTTTCATTTGAATGAATTGATTAAAAATCTGAACCTATTTATTTGCTTTTAAAAGCCATTTTATTGATTGGAAAAACACTTGATTAACAGCAACTTACTTTGCTGTTTGGGTTTTCCCCTGCCACCGTGAAACTGCAGACTTCCACCTTTCCTTTCGGGTAAGGTTTGGATTCTTCCAGAATGGTGACAGAACTAAATCCGGCATCGGCCAGGGTTTTCAGGTATTCTTCACGCAATACGGACCCTGCCCAGCACTCTGAAACAGCAACCGGATCGTTCCTGTATTCTTCAGGTACCGGGGAGGTGGCATAAATGTCACTAACCACAAACCGACCCCCTTTTTTCAGTATCCTGAAAATCTCATTCCATGCAGCCGCTTTATCTGATGCATGGTTGATGGTACAATTGGAAACTACCAAGTCAGCCATATGATCGGGCAAATCAAGTTTCTCCAGTTCGGACCGGACAAATTTTACATTGGTTACACCAAATTTAAGTGCATTCTGCCTGGCAACAGCCAGCATTCCGTCCGAGATATCGATACCATAGGCAAAACCCGAGTCGCCTGCCTGTTCCGCCATACGCAGCACATCTGTACCATGTCCGCTGCCAAGGTCAACACAAACTTCACCCGGTTTTACTTTGGAAAAATTGAGGGCTCCGCCGCAGGAAAGACAACATTCCGTTTGGGCAAGTTCGCTGTATCTGAGATTTATACTTTTATAATCCATGGCTGAGATAAATATTGTAATTTCACTAACCGGACACTACTAAGTTCGGCAATATTTGAATTGACGTGGCAAAGATAAATAAATTTATTTTAAATCGCATTAATATCACTCAAATCTTTTTATTATCACTATTTTTGCCAAATGAAAAATTTCTTTGCCGAGGATCTTACCAGGGATGAACTGAATGTGATGTTTCAAAGCGATGAAAAGTGCCTGGAATTTATTGCTGCCCTCAAATGGGGTGAGGGATTTACTTGCCGGAAATGCGGGAATACCAATTACTGCATAGGAAAAACCCCCTTTTCGCGGAGGTGTACCAAGTGTAAAAGTGAGGAATCGGCCACTGCCGGAACAATCTTCCACAACTGCAAATTTCCCGTCAGCAAGGCGTTTTATATCGCATTCAATGTATGCAGGGGCAATGAAGAAATTTCAACATACGAATACGCCAGAAGATTATCACTGCGTCAGATGACCTGCTGGAATTTTAAATCAAAGATCCGTTCTTCTCTGGATGCGCTGACCGATTTATCTGACTCAGAAAAAAAAGACATAAGGAAACTGTTTAATTCCTGATGTCAATATTGCAATCCCTATTTTTTTCTGATGATTTCTAAAATCTCCGTTGGGGCTTTTCCGGCACTTTCAGCTATATCCTTGATTTTATCGTCCGGATTTGCTTTTATTTTATTCTTTGACAGGACCTCTATTACTTCATTTACATCTTTCCCAAGTTCTTTTGCAATATCTCCTATCGTTTTTCTGCCTAAGCCTTGCATTTGAGGCTTATGATCCGTTTTGATTGCCGCATTCTTATTTTTAGGATCTATTATTGAATAGAGTTTGGCCGGCGTGATGTTGTTTAACTCGCTTATCCTCAAAATCGTTTGACCAATGCTGTCTGCTGTTAATCCTTTTTGTCGGATAAGCAATAAAATACTATCTGCTGATGTATTGATATACTTTCCGGATAGTTCTCTGATAGTGAGAATTTCAGCGTGTGGAACGGGCGCTTGTTCTGCTTTTGTTTCCCAGCTTTCAGATGTCCATTTACCGAAATTGATTACTGCTCTAAAAGGTTGAATATTAAAATAGGTACCAATGAAGACAACGATAACCAGAACTATTGAGACAAGAAATTCCTTTGACTTATTTAATCCATTGCTCTTTTTTGTTACCAAATACAACCAAAATACTTTCCAATTAAGTACAAATAAGTGAAAAACTGATAGAATTACGAAACTATAAGAAAAAATGGTATGGATTGCCTGCCAACTGGCTTTTGAAAATCCGAACAAGGTCCAAACGGTCCAATTAGCGACGCGCCCGGGAGGGGAGATATAAAGCACGGATCCCGAAACAAGAATGATAACAAATGACCACAACAAAGAAAAGCTCACAAAACTTTTCCAGAAAAATTTATTTTTCATACTATTTAAAACAGTTAATTTATTGTTAGTTATTATGGATAAACGACACCTCTGACTTTCAGGTTCCAGGTGAATGCCCTTAGGTGTGCTTCGGATGCTTTTGATAAATTGGTGTAAACAATACGAACAGAGGAGTTACGGGTGACAGAAAGTTGCTTTTGAAGATCAGAAATGTCAGTTTCCTCAATCATTACGCCAGCTTTTAAAGCATCAATTAATGAAAGGTCTCCCATTGTTTTCAACTTTGCATAAAGAGCTCTAATATCAGAATTGACATACTCTCCGGCATTGTTATTGCTGTTATCCGCAATGTTGAAGCCTTTGATCAAATTCAATATTGCAGTTACATGTACATTTTCACTTTTTGATATATTATTGAACACCGGCAAATTGTATTTGCTAAATAAGTACGTGTAGATATCACGAGCTAGTTTTTCTTCTTCACGCATAAACAGAAAACCTGCAATTTCTTCATAAGTCACTGTACCTGTAACTGTGCACAGCGGGTTCGGAGTAACTTCTGTGCCTGCTAAATAAGCAGCCTGGGTTGCCAAAGTAGCACTTTTCAATTCCGGAGTTGTAAAACCTGTTCCGGCAACACCCTTTGAGCATGAATTAAAAAGCACAATTGTCCCTGCGATTGCGATCGCTGATAGTATCAATCTTGATTTCATTGTTTTTAATTTTTAAATTGTTTTAATTACTGATGTTGCTGTTGTTTCTCCAACCCTGACCTTTTCGGTATCTCCCGGGCCCTTGGTTACCAATTGGGGTTTCAGTTTCGAAGAAAATTTTAAATATCTCTTTTAATTTAACTTTTTGTTCGGGTGAACATATCTCTTTGATATTAAGATAATATTGAAAAGAGATAACCTTTAACCTTGCATGGAGCGATCCGAGTTCTGAAGACAGTATGTTCAGTTTCAACGTGTCACTCTTCTCCGCAGACATCTCTTCCATCATACTTTTTCTTACCTCAGCCAGTTGATCCTGAATAGAAAATGCCTCGCTCCTAAAGCGTTGATTTATTTTAAAAAATAATTTCATTTGGTCTGCTGAGAGTTCTAATTTGTCACGGAAATATCGTCCACTAAAATTCTCAGAAGTGAGATTGGAGTTTGCGGAAATTTCTCGCTTGTTTTGCGTAGTTATATCATTGTTATGTAAAGCATTAATACCAATTGTCGCCAAAATCGAGACATTCAGAACCAGCAAAACAACTGCACTCCAAATCAATAATTTTTGTTGTTGTGTAAGCATGGTATTTAAATTTTATTCCTGTGTAATCATATTGACTGACTCCATTGAAAGATCATCCATTAGCGCAAGTTCAACCGGAACCTTTTGTGCCTGTTGAGTTGTGTTGTAAAGATTCCCAATCCTGATGCCTCCTAAAACCGCAATTGTAATTGATGCAGCAATATAAAGAGGCTGAATGATTCTTTGATATTTGGTCCCATCCACGTTAATCGTACTTTTTGATTGGATCATGTTCATCACGCTGGTGGTTAGATAGGGCGATGGATCCAATTCCTTTTCTTCCAGAATTAATTGTTCTGTTGTCAGAAGTGCATCATAAAGTAACCGGCACTCTACGCAATGCTCCAGATGGAATATAATTTCGTTGGAGAGATCGGAAGAAAGTTCCCCTTCAAGATAATCGTTCAGATGTTTTTCACAGATTGAGCATTTCATATACTTGGCTTTGTTGTTTAGACACTATTTATTAAAATTTCCTACGGTCAGTTTTTTCTTTTTGATCAAACCGGCTAAATTCTTCTGGAGATTTGCCTTGGCTCTTTGAATTAATGCTTCTACGGCACCCTCGCTAATGTTCATGACGCCGGCAATTTCACGCTGAGACATTTCGTCGTATTTGCTTAGTGTAAATGCGATACGCTGGTTTTCAGGAAGTGAGTCTATCGCTTTGTATAATTGATTGTTACGTTCATCATCGATCAGCAATTTTTCGGGACTGTCGGCAAATTTCATTCCTGCGCTTTTTTCGTCACTCGTTCCGATTCCAAAGACATTTTCCAATCTCTGAATAAATCCAAATCTTTTTTGCCTGCGTAAATGATTGAGGGAGGAATTAACAGCAACACGGTAAATCCAGGTTGAAAAGGAAGAGTTTCCCTTAAAGCGGTTCAGATTTTGATAAACACTGACAAATACATCCTGTGTAAGTTCTTCTGCATCCTCCCTGTTATGGACAAATCCAATACAGGTACGAAAGATTTTCGCTTTGTATTGTTCTACTATTGCTCTGAATGCTTCCTGGTTTCCCTCCAGGACAAGTTCAATAAGTTCGTTTTGCGTCATGCTTCTCCTTTGCTGCAATAATGCTTCATTAACAGGTTAGAAACGCTTCAACGTAAAATCCTACGGTTGCTATTGAACAATTATTCAGGAATGCCCGCCAACGATGATGCGCACCTTTTTTGATTTTGACTTTTCAACGTAATCCTTTCCTACGAACCTGAAAGTTAACAAGAACTGGTGTTTCAAGGGTAATAAAATAAAAAAAACCCGCCATAAAGCGGGTTTTTTTTATTTGTAGGTTGCAAATTACTATTTAACTTCTTAAAAAATAAACAATACTTATTGTCAGACAATTACAAATAAATGGTACAAAAAAGATACAGATATCAGTAGGTTAACCCAAACTGCCAGAGTGGTATTGTGTTCAAATATCCCAGTTCAATGTCATCTTTTACAATAAAAGCTTTATCAATCCCTTGTATTTGCTTCAATCCTTTATTTTTTCCGCCTACTTCAAACGTGTAATCACCAATCCGGAAATCAGCAACAGGGGATATAATTAAGTCATACTTTACTCTAAGCTGATTCAGGAAAAACGTTTCTCTTATGTTTCCCGTATTTGAGTTATCGTTTGCTAAACTGTAAATCAAATTCGTATTGTCAAGATAAATTTTATCCACCTTCCCCAGCCCTCTTATTCCTCCGGTAGAATCCCGCAGTTGTGCTATCATTCCGGCTTCTTCAATAAACAGGCAATAATCAGTTATGTTATTCCGGCTGGCTGAAAGTGCAGTTGCTATACTTGTCATATTGGGCTTAAACGGCACACTTTTA
>JBBQHB010000077.1:0-25704 GCA_038323575.1 Bacteroidales bacterium
TATTTGCCTACACAGGTGGTACCCAGGCTAATTTTAGTATGAAAGCTATACTAAACCAGAAAATCAGTAGCAGAACCCACTGAAAATTTCCAAAAGTGACAAAAAGGTCTACCTGAAATTATCAATCGCTCAATTTAGGTAGTAATACAGATAATCTTTTTTTCAAAGCATTATCTGATTAAGGTTAGGTAACCGACATAATCCTTCTCACTATTGTAGCGCTCTTGGAACATAATCATTTCATCCGAAACGTTCGAAATTGTCGCACTGTCAGGAAAACCATTTACCTGCGGATAAGAAACCACGCAGAAGTATAATAAGACTGTAAATACAAATATCTTTTTTCTCAATTTTTAAGGGAAGCTAATTCCCTCTAAGCTTTCTATTCACAAAACAAAGGTCGTACAAGTATACTTCCTTATGTTACATAATTTTAAGGGAAAGTTACAAGTTTCACTTATGCGGAAATCCGGTTAGCTGCCGCAGCTTTGAATCTGATCTAACTGAAGGAAGGGATGAAATCAGGTTAAAATATACCAATACAGGTTGGAATGGGTTTAGTGATAAAGGTTAAAAAGAAAATAGAGTTGCAACCAGACCATTCACCAAGCCGGTACGTGCTTTTACGCAACGCCGTCAAGGTTTTTGAAGAGGGGAAAATAAAAAAGGAGGTCGAAAATGACCTCCTGTCCTGTGTGGCTCCGCTAAGTATCGAAGGTTGCAACCGATTTTTCAAAGTTTTAAAGGTGAAAGTGATTGTATATTAATGGTTTAATTTCAGAAGTAGTTAAAATAAGCTATTTACCAGTTGTAGGTATTGAGATATCTACAATCTCAAGAATAACTTTGTCAAACCAAATTTGACCTGTTCCATCAAGCAAAGCTCCATAAAGAATATTTTTTGCGTTATAGGGGACATCCAATACAATTTCATATCGTTTCCAATCATTAGTTCCTGTTATTGATCTATCTGTTTTCCCATCTTTCATATTATCGAAAGCCAGTACTTTTTTTGCCGCTTCCCCATCAACTCTAAGCCAAAAACCTGACCAAATTGACACATCTTTAGTTTTAATTACGCCGCTTAAACGGACTCTTTTCCCCAAATATTTTTCTGGAAGACTACGAGTCGCGAGTGATGCGAATCCATCAATATTATTATCGACAGACTTTATCGTCATTGCATCTTGCCCTTCCTTTCCCGAACCATTATCAGTACCCATTTGATAGCTGCTAATTTTGTTACCTGTTAAGAACCATTTCTTTGGTAAGTCAAAAGAAGAAAGTGTTAAAATCATACCAATGAATAACGCACTTGTCAATAATCTTGTTTTCATCAAATACCAATTTAAGTTTTTGTGCCTACTATGTTTGTCGGTTTTCAGCTTCTCCGATATATTTGTTGTAGTCTGAACTTTGTTTTTAGTTAGATATCGGTACGCTCAAATTTCGTTAAAAATTTGACTAAAATAAAAGTAATGGTTATATTTTAAACATTGCATCAGATTAACAATCAGGCACTAAACATTAAGTATTATTAACTAACCTCCTTACAATCCCCGGTCAAAACGAACACCAGTTCCGTATCTTGTACCTGTTTTGGTTAAGTTGACAGGAAATCTCGGAGAAATTGACGTACCCGTGTTTCATTTGGAAGTGTTCGATAAAAGTTGCCGCACGCCTCCAGCACTCGTTATCCAGACGGTTCTTTTTGATGGCCATAATTCCTCTGGTGCGTGCCGCAGCGGTAAGGTTCTGTGGTGAACCTAATTTGAAACTCTTTTCTTTAGTTCTGCCAGTCCCCGTTTGGTATTAGATAATTATTCCAGTTACAAAATTAAAGCAACCTTTTTAATTTATCTTCAACTAATTCCTTAACTCCAATCGCCAATTCTTTATGTTCCAAAGTTTCTTCATCTGAAGGCGAATATAAATCACCTGGATATCGAATATCTACACCAAAATCATTTAAATCACGCGGTTCAATAGATGAAAAATCTGAATCTATCTCTGAACATTCAGCCAAAAGAAATTCTATGTTGTGAGTTTTCTTAATATCTATTCCATTTGCGATTAAGAAGGCCTTTAAGTACTTTTCAACAACTTGCTGGCAGTGGAAGCAAACTGCTGATGTAGCTACAATTTCAAATTCAGTAAGTTTTTCAATCACAACCAAATCAACTGCGGCCTTGGAGATCCATTGGTGTATGTATTTCCGTGTTGCCTCGTTCATACCAGAATACCTTCCTTAAAAACCTGCCGGACAATATGCCCGTTAATTTCTTTATTTATGTCGGCTTCGGCTTTACTTTGTATGAAAATGTCTGCAGGTATTTTATTGATGGCGAGTTTCTTTCTGAGGATTGATTTAATCAACCGGATCTCTTTGTTGTTGTGAGATTCACTGGTGATTATCATCAAGTCGAAATCACTTTCGTTGGAATGGTCACGACGGGCTCTTGAACCAAAAAGCAGAATAATACTCTCAGGTAAAAGTTCGTTAACGGATGCTTTGATTACTTGCAAGGCAAGTTCCTC
This sequence comes from Bacteroidales bacterium, assembly GCA_038323575.1. Classification (GTDB taxonomy): domain Bacteria; phylum Bacteroidota; class Bacteroidia; order Bacteroidales; family Prolixibacteraceae; genus CAINVV01. The sequence continues at coordinate 2,539 of JBBQHB010000077.1, forward strand.
GTTTGCAATGATCATACCTTTTTCTTTCAAAGGTAAAATATTTAATTTGAGTTGACAAAAAATCACCTAAGGAAGATAATAACTTGATCTTTTCCGGAAAAACTCGTTTTAGAAAAAGGTAAAGTTGCAACCAGACCGTTCACCACTCCGGTACGTGTTTTGCTCAACGCTGTCAATGTTTTCGAAGAGGGGAAAACAAAAAAAGAGACCGAAAACGATCTCTTGTCCTGTGTGGCTCCTCAGGTAGGACTTGAACCTACGACCTACGGATTAACAGTCCGCCGCTCTAACCAACTGAGCTACTAAGGAGTTTATTTGCTAAAGTTTATTTTCTAAAGCGTTGCAAAAATAACACCTTTTTCATGAAATGGAAATATATTTGCAAAAAACATTGAAATAAATAACCTCTATGGGCTATTCCAGAATATTGGGGATTGGAAATGCATTGGTCGATATCATTGCAATATTGAATGATGATCAGATTATCAGGACGTTGAATCTGCCGAAAGGAAGCATGACACTGGTCGACCGGGACATGTCGGACATGGTTCAGTTCGAAATTGAAGACCAGAAAAGAATCTTGGTAACCGGCGGGTCAGTGGCCAATGCCATCAACGGCGTTGCCAACCTGGGCGTTCCGTGTGGTTTTTTGGGTACTGTCGGTGAGGATGAACTGGGAAGACTGTTCGAAGAGGAACAAAAGAACCAGGGGATCCTACCGCTGCTGATCCATTCCGACCTGCCAACCGGTCGCGCCGTGGGTTTGGTGGAGCCCGACGGTGAACGTACTTTTGCCACTTACCTTGGGGCAGCCGCTGAACTGCGACCCGAAGACGTTACTTTTGAAAGAGTTCAGGGATTTGATATCTTCTTTATTGAAGGATACCTGGTCTACAACCATGCGTTAATCATGGCTGCAGCATCGGCGGCTAAAAGTGCGGGTCTCACGATCGCCCTCGACCTGGCCAGCTACAATGTGGTTGAGTCCAACCTTGATATCCTGAACAAGCTGGTCGACGACTACGTCGATATTGTTTTTGCCAACGAAGAGGAAGCAAAGGCTTTTACCGGCATGGAGCCCCACGAGGCTGTTGTAACCCTTGCCGGACGCTGCAATATCGCTGTTGTCAAGGTGGGGAAGGAGGGCGCCTTTATTCAGCAGGGTACTGTTTGCCACAAAGTTCCGTCTGCAGGAAATCTTGTTGTGGATACCACCGGTGCCGGCGATTTCTTTGCTGCAGGATTCCTTGCCGGAACCGCCAAGGGATACGGACTTGAGAAAAGCGGTAAACTCGGAGCTTTGCTGGCTTCAAGGGTAATCCGGGTTCCGGGGGCAAAACTGGCAGAAGAGGAATGGATTGAAATTAGGAAGTTGGAAGAAGAGCTTTGAAGTAGAAATTTTCGATTTTCCATCAGTAAACAAATCATCGATATATAATTTTATGGCTAAAATCAACTGGAAACCGGGCAACATGATTTACCCGCTGCCGGCGGCGCTTATCAGTTGTGGTTCGACGCCCGAAGAATACAACCTGATTACCGTGTCGTGGATCGGAACAATCTGCTCGGATCCACCGATGTGTTACATTTCGGTGCGTCCCGGCAGGCACTCGTCGGCCATCCTGAAACGTACCGGCGAATTCGTTATCAACCTTACCACCAAATCAATGGCTGAGGTGACCGACTGGTGCGGCGTAAAATCGGGAAGGGACCACAACAAGTTCAAAGAATGCGGTTTGACCCCGCTTCCGGCTACGGTGGTAAAATGCCCCATCGTTGCTGAATCACCAATCAGCATCGAATGCAAGGTGACAGAGGTAAAAGAACTTGGCACGCACGATATGTTTATTGCCAATGTGGTTAACATCATTGCAGAGGACACGTACATTGATCCTGAAACCGGCGCTATGAGCCTCGAAAGGGCAGGTTTGATGGCTTATTCCCATGGTAATTATTATGAGATGGGCAGGAAAATCGGGAAGTTTGGCTGGAGCGTGATGAAGGAGAAGACGCGGAAACGATTGATGAAGTGAAACGGAGCAATGAGAAGGGGAGACTGGACGACTTGACGACTTGACGACTTGACGACGGGACGATGGGACGACTGGACGACTGGACGATGGGATGACCGAATTTTAGGTTAAGCCGCAGGGCGGCGAAATTTTGGTAGGGAAATGATAACCGTCCGCGGTATCGGGCTTAAAGATGCTGTAATCATTGTATCGGACGGAATTCCCGAGTAATAATAGAAGAGAATAGTTTATTGGAAAACATTATGAAAAACGAAAATAGTGCAGTTAATCCGTTGCTGACAGATTGGGAAACGGTGCACCAGACGCCTCCTTTCAATGAAATCAGGCACGAAGATTTTGTACCGGCCATCGACCAGCTTCTGGCGGAAGCCAGGACGGAAGCGGATGCCGTGATCAACAATCCCGATGCGCCTACCTTTGAAAATACAATTGTTGCATTGGAAAAGACCGGGAAAAAGCTTTCCAGGGCGGTTACCATTCTTTTTAACCTGAACGCTGCCGAAACCGACGACACCATACAGGCAATCGCCAGGGATATTTCTCCGAAATTATCCGATTACCATAATTATGTTTCGCTGAACGAGCAGCTGTTTGGCAGGGTCAAAGCGGTATACCAACAAAGAGATCAGCTGAGCCTGACCACTGAAGAGCTCAAATTATTGACAGATAACTACAAGGGGTTTGTCAGGAGCGGCGCCAACCTGGAAGGGGCTGCCAAAGAACGGTTTGCTCACATCAATACCGAACTTTCAAAATTATCCCTGCAATTTGGGGAGAATGTTTTGGCGGAGACCAACGCTTATCAGTTGCTTGTAAAAGATAGCAAAGATTTGGCCGGTCTGCCGGAAAGTGAAATGGAAGCAGCGGCCCAACTGGCAAAATCAAAAAAGGAGGAGGGATGGATGTTTAACCTTCAGGGACCAGGTTACATCGCCTTCATGAAATTTGCCGACAACCGAAAACTGCGGGAAGAGATTTACCGGGCCTACAATTCGCGCGCCTACCACCAGAACAGCAACAACAACGAAGAGAACATCCGCAAGATTGTCAACCTGAGACTGGAAAGGGCAAAATTGCTTGGTTTCCCTAACCATGCCGCATATGTGCTGGAAGAGCGCATGGCTGAAAGTCCTGTTAAGGTCCTTGCATTTCTGAAACAGCTGGACGAAGCTTCCAGGCCATCAGCGCTGAAAGACCTCGAAGATGTGAAGGAATATGCAAAATCACATGGATTCAATGATCAACTGGAACGCTGGGACTGGAGTTACTGGGCTGAAAAACTGAAAAATGAACGGTATGGTTTCGATGAGCAGGCGTTGAAACCCTATTTCAAACTGGATCATGTAATAGGTGGCGTTTTCGAACTGGCGAACCGGCTTTACGGGCTCACTTTCAAAGAAAACATGGCAATTCAGGTATATCATCCCGATGTGAAGGCGTATGAAGTTTTCGACCATGACGGATCTTTCCTCTCCATCCTATACCTCGATTTCTTCCCTAGAGACGGGAAAAGAGGCGGCGCCTGGATGACCGAATACCGCCCGCAAAGCAACCTGGACGGAGAAATTATTCGCCCGGTTGTCTCCATCGTCGCCAATTTCACCAAACCAACAGCAACCAAACCTTCGTTGCTCACCTTTTATGAAGTAAGCACCTTCCTTCATGAATTTGGCCACGGATTACACGGTATGCTTGCCAACACGGTATATGAGAGCCTGTCGGGAACCTCGGTCTACAGGGATTTCGTCGAACTTCCCTCCCAGATCCTGGAGAACTGGGCGATCGAAAAAGATTTTTTGGATATTTTTGCTGCACATTATCAAACCGGCGAAAAAATTCCGGCCGAACTGGTTCAGAAACTGGTCAAATCGAAAAATTTCCTGGCTGGCACACAATGCGAGCGCCAACTGAGTTTTGGCATGAACGACATGGCCTGGCATTCCGTTACCGAACCGGTGACCGGCAGCGTCGTTGAATTTGAACAAAAAGCCATGGCTACGACCGATCTCTTTCCTCCATTGGAAGGAAACTGCATGAGTACCGCTTTCTCCCATATATTTTCAGGGGGCTATGCTGCAGGTTATTACGGATATAAATGGGCGGAAGTCCTGGATGCAGATGCATTCTCCGTGTTTAAGAAAAACGGAATTTTTGATCGTGCTACTGCGGATTCTTTCCGCAAAAATATATTGGAAAAGGGAGGAACTGCGCATCCGATGGTGCTGTACAAGGCTTTCCGGGGACAAGAACCTTCCATCGAGCCGTTGCTGGAGCGGGAGGGGTTGCTGAAGAAATAAGAAGGAAACGGAGAAACGGAGAAACGGGAAACGGAGAAACGGAGAAACGGTGAAACGGAGAAATGAGTCCTGCATGACATAAGTTGCAGGAATCATCGGGTTGAGATTCTCTCCCTCTCGTTTCACCGTTTCACCGTTTCTCTCCTTCAATATTGATTAAATGAATAACAATCTAATGTTACCAAAATGGCCTCCAAATCGCTGAAGAAGTTTATTTACCTATCGATCATTGCCGCAATTATGACCATCAGCCTGAAAGGTTCGGCATACTGGCTTACCGGATCGGTTGGATTGCTTTCTGATGCCCTTGAATCGTGCGTCAACCTGCTGGCGGCTTTGATCGCACTTGTCGTGCTCTCGATTGCCGAGAAACCTGCCGATGATGATCACGCTTTCGGGCATTCCAAAGCGGAGTATTTTTCAAGCGCCATTGAGGGCGGACTGATTGTTGTTGCCGCCTGCAGCATCGTCTGGAGCGCCTGGCCAAGGTTGTTCAACCCGCTGCCGCTCGAAAACGTAGGATTTGGTTTGATGATTTCACTGGCTGCTTCCCTGATCAACCTGTTAGTTGCCATGATCCTTTTGCGGGAAGGGAAAAGGAGTCACTCCATCACCCTCACCGCAGACGGCAAACACCTGATGACGGATGTCTGGACCTCGGTAGGTGTACTGGCTGCAATTGGTCTGGTAAAGCTGACCGGCTGGCTGATTCTGGATCCGATTATCGCCATGTTGGTCGCAATTAATATTGTATGGACCGGATGGAGACTGATGCATCAATCGGCAAGGGGACTAATTGATTCTGCAATTCCCATTGAAGAAAGCCGTCAGATTGAGGATATTTTCGACCACTACCGTGAAGCCGGAGTGGATTTTCATTCGCTGATGACCAGACAGGCCGGTCAGCGGAAATTTATTTATGTCCATATCCTTGTCCCCGGCGAATGGTCCGTTCAGAAAGGACATGATTTGCTCGAAGTCATTGAAGCGAGGATCAGGGCAAATTTTGTTTTCCCGGTAACTGTTTTCACCCACCTGGAACCGATAGAAGATCCGGTTTCTCACGATGACATCGGGTTAGACCGGTTGTAAACGGTTTAAGGTATTTTTTCTATTTTTGCACTTTACAAATTAGTATACGATGTTAGATAAGATAAGGGAACTTCAGAAGGAGATTGAGGAGATTGCGGTCAAATCGGCGGATGAGCTGGAAGAGCAGAGAATTAAGTACCTCAGCAAGAAAGGGGAGATATCCAGGTTGATTGAGGAGTTTAGAAATGTATCGGCCGACCAGAAAAAAGAGATCGGTCAGGCCGTCAATACGCTCAAGAATTTTGCCACAGAGAAAATCAGGGTACTGAAAGAAGGTCTGGAGGAGCAAACTTCTGTTGCCAAAGGTTTGGATCTTTCCCTGCCGGGAGATCCCATGAAGGCAGGTACACGTCATCCCATATCAATCATAAAAAATGAGATTCTAGATGTTTTCAAGCGTTTGGGTTTCGTTGTTTCGGAAGGACCCGAGATAGAAGACGACTGGCATGTTTTCTCGGCGCTGAACTTTCCGGAAGAACATCCTGCACGCGACATGCAGGACACTTTTTTTATTCAACGCAATCCCGATATCTTATTACGGACCCATACTTCTTCGGTACAGGTGCACGACATGGAAACGATGAAACCACCGATCCGGACTGTTACCCCGGGCAGGGTCTTCCGCAACGAAGCAATCTCTTACAGGGCCCACTGCATGTTCCACCAGATTGAGGGTTTGTACATCGATGAAGATGTCTCTTTTGCCGATCTGAAACAGACCCTGCTCTACTTTGCCAGGGAACTTTTCGGTGAGAAATCGGAAATCCGGATGCGCCCCTCCTATTTTCCGTTTACCGAACCCTCGGCCGAAGTGGATATCTCGTGTTCCATCTGCGGAGGCACGGGCTGTAACGTCTGCAAATACACCGGTTGGCTCGAAATACTGGGTTGCGGCATGGTCGACCCGAATGTTTTGGAGGCAAACGGCATCGACAGCAAGAAATACACGGGATATGCCTTTGGCATGGGCATCGAGCGGATTGCCATGCTCAAATTCGGCATCAATGATTTAAGGTTGTATTTTGAGAATGATGTTAGGTTTTTGCAGCAGTTTGAATCCGCGAACTAAACCAAATTATTTACCACAATAGGCTCAATAGGTCTCATTAGTTAAAATTCTATTGTGACCTATTGTGACCTATTGAGCCTATTGTGGTAAATAATTCTTTTGAAGGTTGAATTTAAAATGCTTTCCCAACCCCTGCTCCAAATCCGGAAAGCCCAATGTAAACACGAATTATTAATCCTTTGCCTTCCGGTTTTTGATATCTGTACCCAAGATTGAAAACAGGGTAGTAGGGCGATATATTCTTGTCTGATTTTTTGTTAAAGAAAGTATACCTGATGCCTAAATTGGTCTCAAAAAAATTATTGCCTGAACCCCTTAGAAAATTGAAACTTACCGGTACAGAGTATCCATAGTTCCATTGTGATATTGTTGTTAAATACCATTGTCCAATGCCTCCAGTGGCAGATATTTTATTGTGATTTGTCTGGTAAATGGTTTGTTCATAATTTATTGCATACATTCCGATGTACAAGAAGCTCGCATAGTCAAAATGGACTACATTTTTTGTACGGATTGAGTCGTTTCCTGTTTCTGTCCTGCCATATCCTTTTAGGATGGTTATCAGAAAGAAAACCATAATGATCAGGAGTTTATTCATCCTTTCCAATTAATAGTTTGAGTTTTCGCAGGGTAAAGATCGGTTTTTATGGGTTGAGATAGGTTGCACAATTTTGAAAATGATTTGCATTATTCACATATTAATGAGATGAATTTAGTAACGCCTTTGAACTTAATTTCAATACAATACTCTATGCTCTATTTTATAAGGCAACATTAGTAGAAATCTACATCAAAGATAAAGATACAACCTTATTACCTTCTTCATTCTCAGTATAATGACCATTAATAAAGTCAAAACGCCCGAATCATCATTCGGGCGTTCTCTTTCTAAGCTGTAATATTGGGAGTTCAGCACTTTATCCTTTATCCTTTATCCCTTATCCTTCTTTAGAGCGTTTTCGCCACTTCCACCTGCTCGAATGCCTCAATAAAGTCACCTTCGTTGAGGTCGTTGTAGCCGTTGATATTCAGACCGCATTCGTAGCCTTTGGCCACCTCTTTGACGTCATCCTTGAACCGTTTCAGCGATTCGAGTTCGCCGGTGAAGACGACGATACCGTCGCGGATCAGGCGCACTTTCGAGTTGCGGATGATCTTGCCGTCGCGGACGATACATCCGGCAATGGTTCCCACCTTGGTAATTTTGAATACGGTGAGGATCTCTGCAGTACCCTTGATCTCTTCTTTGATCTCCGGTGCAAGCATTCCTTCCATGGCCGACTTGATTTCGTTGATCGCGTCGTAGATGATAGAATAGAGCCGGATATCGATCTCCTCTTTCTCTGCCAGTTTCCGGGCGCTCAAGGAAGGACGAACCTGGAATCCGACGATGATTGCGTTGGACGCCGATGCCAGCATGATGTCTGACTCGGTAATCTGTCCGACTGCCTTGTGGATCACGTTGACCTGGATCTCGGTAGTGGAGAGTTTGATCAGTGAGTCGGAAAGCGCTTCGATCGATCCGTCTACGTCTCCCTTGACAATGATGTTCAGCTCCTGGAAGTTGCCGATGGCAATTCTTCGGCCGATCTCGTCGAGGGTGATGTGTTTCTGAGTTCGCAGGCCTTGCTCACGCTGCAATTGTTCGCGTTTGTTGGCAATCTGTCGGGCTTCGCGCTCACTCTCCATGACGTTGAATTTATCGCCTGCCTGGGGAGCGCCGTTCAATCCGAGGATCAATACCGGTTCTGCAGGTCCAACGCTTTCAACACGCTGGTTACGCTCGTTGAACATGGCTTTGATGTGACCGAAATGAGGTCCGGCGAGCAATACATCCCCAACTTTCAGGGTACCTGAATGCACCAGGATGGTGGCTACAAAACCGCGTCCCTTGTCGAGGGTGGATTCAATGACTGAACCACTTGCCCGTTTGTTCGGATTGGCTTTCAGATCGAGCATCTCGGCTTCCAGCAGTACTTTCTCAAGCAACTCCGTGACACCTATGCCTGATTTGGCCGAGATATCGTGCGATTGATATTTTCCACCCCAGCTTTCAACCATGTAATTCATGTTGGCGAGTTGGTGTTTGATTTTTTCAGGATCTGCGGTGTTTTTATCTACTTTGTTGATGGCGAATACAATAGGTACGCCAGCTGCGGAAGCGTGGTTGATGGCCTCAATGGTTTGAGGCATCACGTCGTCGTCGGCAGCGACGATAATAATAGCGATGTCGGTTACCTGGGCACCACGGGCACGCATGGCGGTAAACGCTTCGTGACCCGGCGTATCCAGGAACGTAATCTTGCGTCCGTCTTCCAGTTTAACATTGTATGCCCCGATGTGCTGGGTGATACCACCCGCTTCACCTGCAATAACGTTGGCTTTACGGATGTAGTCGAGGAGTGAGGTTTTACCGTGGTCGACATGACCCATTACGGTGACAATCGGCGGACGGGATATCAGGTCCGTATCAGCATCTTTCTCTTCCTGGATGGCTTCCTGAACTTCAACAGAAATAAATTCAACTTTGTAGCCAAATTCATCGGCAACAACCGACATGGTCTCTGCGTCCAGCCGCTGGTTGATGGAAACGAAAAGTCCCAGTGACATACAGGTTGCAATAACCTGTGTTGGATTAACGTCCATCATACTTGCCAGTTCACTTACCGAAACAAATTCGGTAACCTTGATAATATTCCTGTCGATGTCTGCCTGAGCGCTCTCTTCTGCCATCTTCTCCGTAAAGGCCAGACGTTTGTCGCGACGGTGTTTGGATCCGCGAGTTTTCTGGCTCTTGGTGGTCAGGCGGGCGAGGGTCTCTTTGACCTGCTTTTGTACATCTTCTTCGTTGACCTCTTTTTTGAGCGGTAATTTTTTCTTTACAACCAAAGAGCTTTTCTTCTTGAGCGTACTCTTGACGACCTCTTTTTTCTCTTTGGGTTCGTCAGTCTTCTTCTCTATGTTAAGCGGGACGCGCTCTTTGGTATCTTTGGTGACACGTTTGCGTTTTTTCTTGCGTAGTGTCCTGTCCTCGTCACGAACACCAATCCCTTTTTTCAGCGCTTCTGAAGGGAGCTCGATTTTACCGACGACTTTGGGACCTGAGAGAATCTCCCTGGCATGTTTGAAAATTTCTTCCGGCACATCCGCCAAATCCGGGAAAATTTCTTCCATGGGATCTATATGGTGTTTGCCTTCCCGTCCCGGTTTAACAGGTTTTCCTTCCGGAGTTTTGGCGGAAACATGTTTTTTCTTGGTAAGTACAGCCTCTTTTTTGTTCTTGTCTGCTACTTTGGCAGCATCAAGATCAATTTTTCCGACAATATTTATATTGGACTCCAGCTGCGGAACATTGGAAATCATTTCAGGTGCAGGTTCTGCCTTTTCGGGTTCTGGAACTGATTTAGCTTCCTGGGGTTTTTGTGCCGGTTCAGTAATTGGGGGAGTTGTTTCAGCGGCTTTAGGAGGAGCAGGCTTTTCAACGATCTTTTCCGGAATCTTCTCAGCTGGTTTTTCAGCTTTTACAGGTGGAACAACCTGTTCTGCTGTTTTTGGTTTTGATGACAAACTTTCCAGGTCAACGGAGCCGACTACTTTAATAGCGGGTTTCTCCGGCATGGGTGTTTGTGTAATCTCTGGTTTTGGTGCTTTTACCTGCGGCTCATGGTGTTTGACCTCTTTGTGGTGAAGACTGTTGTCGGTAATGCTGAAAGAATCGTCTTCGAAATCTTCGGTAACGACTTTGTGGTCGTGCGGCTGAACATCGTCGATGGAGACGGTATCTCTTTTCAGACGACCCGGCCGATGCATATCTGCTTCAACTTTGGCATCATGATCCTTTCGAAACTGTTTTTCGAGCAGCGCCTGGGCGTCAGCATCAATCTTTGCGTTGGGGTCAGGAGTCATTTTGATCCCCTGTTTATTCAGAAACTCTACAATTGTAGCGATCCCCACGTTCAGATCACGTGCTATTTTACTTAACCTTGATACTTGTTTCCCTGTATCCATAGTTTGCCAAACAGTTTAATTTACTTTATCTCTTCCGGTTGATTGAACGTCTGACAGTTATTGTTCAAATTCGGACTTCAGTATGCGTAACACTTCGTCGATGGTTTCTTCTTCAAAGTCGGTACGTTTAATCAACTCCTCCCGAGAGAGGTTGAGCACATTTCTGGCGGTATCGCATCCGATGGATTTGAGTCCGTCGAGAACCCAGTCGTCAATCTCGTCTGCAAATTCTTCCAGCGAAACATCCTCTTCGTCAGCAATTTCACGATCGCGGTAGACATCAATATCATAACCGGTTAATTGGCTGGCCAGTTTGATGTTCAAACCACCCTTTCCGATAGCCAGAGAAACTTCCTCCGGTTTCAGGAACACTTCTACCCTGTTATCGTTTCCGTAAATTTTGATGGAAGAGATTTTTGCCGGATTGAGTGCTCTTTGTATATACAACTGATTGTTGTTGGTAAAATTGATTACGTCGATGTTTTCGTTGCGCAGCTCTCTCACGATGCCGTGTATCCGGGAACCTTTCATTCCGACACATGCACCAACCGGATCAATGCGGTCGTCATAGGATTCAACTGCAACTTTTGCACGTTCACCAGGAATTCTGACAATCTTTTTGATGGTAATCAGACCGTCGGAGATTTCAGGAACCTCCAGCTCGAAGAGCCGCTCCAGGAAGACCGGTGAAGTCCGCGATAAAATAATATACGGACTGTTGTTCCTCATTTCAACCTTGATCACAACGGCACGTACACTGTCTCCTTTCCGGAAGAAATCAGAAGGGATCTGCTCAGTTTTCGGAAGAATCAGTTCATTTCCTTCGTCATCAAGCAGCAAAAGTTCTTTTTTCCAGATCTGGTATACTTCGCCTGTGACGATTTCTCCGATTCTGGCCTTGTATTTTTGGTAGATGTTGTCTTTCTCCAATTCCAGGATTCTGGACGCGAGGTTTTGACGCAGGTTGAGGATTGCCCTTCTTCCGAAGTCGCTGAAACGGATGGTATCTGTCAGCTCTTCTCCAAGTTCGTAATCTCCGTTGTTGGCATTTGCCACTGAAATGGTGATTTCCGTGTTTAAATCGGTTAAGGCATCGTCTTCCACTACCGTGCGGTTACGATATATCTCGAAGTCTCCTTTGTCGGGGTTTATAATGACATCAAAATTCTCGTCCGAGCCAAACTGCTTTTGGATTACACTTCTGAACGCATCTTCCAATACGCTCATCATGGTGGCTCGATCGATGTTTTTCAGGTCTTTAAATTCCGAAAACGTGTCAATCAGATTGAGGTTGTCCATATCTTCAGGATTTTATTTAAAAGTAATAACGGGTTTAACACTCTTTATCTCATTCATGGAAAACGCAACAGTTTTTGTTTCAACTGCCTTTTTCCCATCTATTTTTATATTGGTTTTTGTCTCAACGACAAAATTTTGCTCGTTTGCTGACTGTAGGGTTCCCACTAACTTGTCGCCTTTGCCGGTCACGACTTCAATCTCTTTGCCGATATATTTCAGGTACTGGCGCAGCACTTTAAATGGTTGTGTCAACCCCGGAGATGAAACTTCAAGGGAGAAATCTTCCACTTCACGGTCAAACTGATGTTCAACGTGGCGGCTCATTTCGATGCATCTGTCGATGCTCAATCCCTCGTCGCTGTCAATTACTACCGAAACAGCATTGCCCAAGCCGACGGTTATATCCACGATAAACATCGTGTCCGACAACTTTTCTTCTACCATTCTTTGAATAACTAATTTCGATATCATTTTATAATTTAATAAAATAGGGGACAATGCGTCCCCTAATCCTGCGATTATTCTCCGGTGCGAAATTACTATTAATGTTTGAATTAAACAAATTTTTATTTCTAATTTTGAATGATCTGTCAGGGTTTGAGGGGCAAAAAGGGAATCAGGAAACAAGAAAGATGAAAATAACTGCAGATATGTTCTAATATTGTAAATTATTAAATGTCAATTTGATACTAAAATAATTCCTTTGTGGGGCAAAACAAGCATAAAATAGTCAATGATCCGGTTTGGGGTTTCATTGATTTGAATTCGGGATTGTTGTTCGATTTGATTGAACACCCCTATTTTCAACGGCTCAGACGCATCCGCCAACTCGGACTTACCTCCCATGTTTATCCCGGTGCAAACCATACCCGGTTTGAGCATTGCATCGGGAGTATGCATCTCGTTGGTACAGCAGTGAATGTGTTGCGGGATAAAGGCGTGGAGATTAGTGATGAAGAGGCTGAAGGAGTTTCGGCAGCCGTATTGTTGCACGACCTGGGGCACGGTCCGTTTTCCCATGCGTTGGAAGAGAGTATTGTAAGGGGAATAGCTCATGAAGAGCTCTCAATCATGTTTATGAGCGCGCTCAATGAGGAAATGAACGGGAGATTGGAACTTGCTATTCGTATCTTTCTGGATCAGTACCCAAAACATTTCTTACACCTCCTGGTAAGCAGTCAGCTCGACATGGACCGGCTCGACTTTCTGAAGCGCGATAGTTTTTATTGCGGTGTGTCGGAGGGCGTGGTCTCTTCCGACAGGATCATCAAGATGCTGGATGTCAGGAATGATCAGTTGGTCGTTGAGGCAAAAGGGATCTATTCCGTCGAGAAATTTCTGATTGCCCGCAGGATGATGTACTGGCAGGTATACCTTCACAAAACAGTGGTGTCGGCCGAGCGGATGCTGGTTAATTTGCTTCGCCGGGCATCCGATCTTGCAAGCGCCGGACAGGAATTGAATGCATCCGCGGCTTTTGCCTGTTTTTTAAACAACGAAGTTACCTCAGAGGATTTCAGGTCTGCAGACAAGCCGCGGCAAAAAATGGCCCTCAGCCGTTTTGCACGCCTCGATGATTCCGATGTTACAAGCGCCATCAAAGAATGGACTTCAAATCCCGATCCCATTCTGTCGGATCTTTCCGACCGGATTTTGAACCGGAAACTGATGAAGATTAAAATTTCCCCCCATCCGTACAGTGAAAGTCAGCTGGATGAATTAAAAGCAAAGGTGCTTTCCAAAACGGGAATTCCGGCAGACAAACTAGACTACTTTATTTCGGTGGGAGAAATGACCAATAATGCATATCGTCCGGATGAAGAGGCTATTATGATATTGTACAAAAATGGTAAATTAAAGGATATCAGGGATGCATCAGATATTAACCTGGAAGGTTTAACCAAGACAGTACGCAAACATTTTGTCTGTTATCCGGCAAAAATCTCGTCAGGTAACTAATATTGTTTATTTTTGCTGCGAATTTTTAAAAGTAACAGAATGGAGTTTAAGGCCAAAGACATAGCATCGCTGTTCAGTGGAACAGTTGAGGGTGACGGGGAATTAGTGTTAAACAATATCTCTAAAATTGATCAGGGCGTACCCGGAACACTCTCCTTCCTGTCCAATCCTGCCTATACCAAATACATTTATATGACGCTCGCTTCAGCAGTCATGGTATCCAGAGATTTTCATCCTGAAGCGCCACTTTCCTGCACATTGATCCATGTTGACGATCCTTATACCGCGCTCGCGGAGTTGCTGAAAATGTACCAACAGCTTAAACCGGAAAAAACGGGTATTGAACAACCTTCCTTTGTGAGCAGCAGTGCCAGCATCGGTGAAAACATCTACCTCGGAGCCTTCGCATATATCTCTGATCACGCCGTGATCGGGAAGAATGTAAAGATCTATCCGCAGGTTTACATTGGGGACAATGTGGTCATTGGCAACAACACCACTCTTTTTTCGGGTGTAAAGGTTTATGCAGACTGCAAGATCGGATCTGATTGTATCCTTCATTCAGGAGCTGTAATTGGTGCAGACGGTTTCGGCTTTGCTCCGAATGCGGATGGGATATCTTCAAAAATTGCTCAAATCGGGAATGTGATTCTGGAGGATTTTGTGGAGGTCGGAGCCAATACGGCCATCGATTGTGCTACAATGGGATCGACGATTGTCCGCAGAGGAGTGAAATTAGATAACCTGATTCAGGTTGGGCACAATGTTGAAATTGGCGAAAATACAGTGATTGCCGGGCAGTCCGGAATTGCCGGATCGTCGAAGGTTGGAAAAAACTGTATGATTGGAGCACAGGTTGGAATTACAGGCCATTTAACAGTCGGGAACAATGTCAGGATTGGTGGACAGGCCGGAGTGATAACCAATGTTGCTGACAATTCGACTGTTATCGGTTCCCCGATTCAGGATCACAAAGATTTTATGCGTTCGACGGCGATATTCAGAAGACTTCCTCAAATGTCGGGGGATGTTTCTGATCTGAAAAAATGGATGAAAAAAATGGAAGAGAAATAGAGTTTAAAACTGATTTCAATTAATTATTAACTAATCGAATTTTAGCTTGTAAGGGATGATAGTGAAACAAAATACAATAGCTTATCCGGTAACCGTAACCGGGAAAGGTCTTCATACGGGAGTTGAAGTATCGCTTACTTTTAGACCAGCTCCTGAAAATTTTGGATTCAGGTTCAAAAGAACCGACCTGGAAGGTGAGCCTGAAATTGAAGCCAATATTTCTAAAGTCAGGGGAACCGCCAGGGGAACTGTGCTTCAGGATGGCGGAGTTTCCATCAGCACCATTGAACATTGTATGTCTGCACTGATCACTTCGGAGATTGACAATGTTTTGATAGAGATCAACGGATCTGAAGTTCCTATTATGGACGGCAGTGCACTGGCATTCGTCGATGCGCTCCAGGATGCAGGAGTTATCGAACAGGATGCCGAAAGAGAGTACTTCATCCTCAAGAAAAAAATCACCTACCATAACCAGTCGACAGGATCTGAAATTACCATCCTTCCGGATGAGAATTTTTCGGTTGATGTGCTTATTTCCTATAATTCATCCGTACTGGGTAACCAGTTTGCTTCACTGGATCACACCACTGAGTACGCAGCCGAAATTGCCCCCTGCCGTACTTTTGTTTTTGTCCGTGAGTTGGAGGCTTTGCTGAAAAATAATTTGGTTAAAGGCGGTGATCTTGACAATGCCATCGTGATCATGGATCAGGAAATGCAGCAGGATGAGCTTAACCGGATTGCCGACCTGTTTCACCACGAGCACATACAGGTTAACGAGATCGGGATACTGAACAATCTGAAGCTTCATTTTGACAATGAATGCGCCCGTCACAAATTGCTTGACCTGATTGGCGACATGGCCTTGCTTGGTAAACGGATCAAAGGCCGAGTCATAGCCAAACGTCCCGGACACCTGGCCAATACTGAGTTTACCAAACTTTTGATGAAAGAGTGCCTGCGCAGCCAGGCCGAGTCGGCGCCTCCGGAATACGATCCGAACAAGGAGCCCCTTTACGATGTCAATGCCATCAAAAGGATGCTGCCTCACCGCAACCCGTTTCTTTTGCTTGACAAGGTAATTGAAAAGGGAACCGATTACATCATCGGGGTGAAAAATGTCACCATGAACGAACCTTTCTTCGTGGGTCACTTCCCTGAAGAACCTGTTATGCCGGGAGTGATGATCGTTGAGTCGATGGCCCAGTGCGGGGGAGTTTTCGTAATCAGTTCCATGCATGCCGACGGCGATTATTCGACCTACTTCATGACGATGGACAATATCAAGTTCCGTAAAAAAGTTGTTCCGGGTGACACGCTCGTATACAAGATTAAACTGACAGGTCCGATCAGAAGGGGAATCGCACACATGAGGGGACTGGCATTTGTCGGTGATACGGTAGTTTGCGAAGGCGAATTTATGGCCCAGATTGTAAAAAACAAATAAAATAGACTAATGAATCAAGTACTTGCCCATATCCATCCCAATGCAAAACTTGCAGAAGGGGTTATCGTTGAGCCATTTGCCACTATTGGCGACGATGTTGTCATTGGCGAAGGAACCAATATCGGCCCTCATGCAACCATCCTTCCCGGTACCCGTATCGGGAAAAACTGCAAGATTTTTCCGGGAGCTGTTATTGGAGGAGAACCTCAGGATCTGAAATTCAGAGGTGAATACTCTACGGTCGAAATCGGAAACAATACGACGATAAGAGAGTGCGTCACCGTCAACAGGGGAACTTCGGCGAAAGGCAAGACGGTGATTGGCAGCAACTGCATGATTATGGCATATGTGCATGTTGCGCATGATTGTGTGGTAGGTGATAACGTGATTCTGGTGAACTCCACTTCTCTTGGCGGAGAAGTGGTGGTGGATGATTTTGCCATTATCGGCGGACATAGCGGAATACACCAGTTCTGCCATATCGGGAAACATGTGATGCTTTCAGGCGGATCCCTGGTAAGGAAAGATGTACCGCCGTATATCAAAGCAGGCAGGGAACCGCTCTCCTATGCAGGTGTCAATTCTATCGGCTTGCGGCGCAGGGATTTCACCAACGAAATGATTACCCAGATTCAGGATATTTACCGGATTATCTACCAGAAAGGATACAACAACTCGCAGGCACTTGAGGTAGTGGAGACTGAAATGCCGGCATCGCGCGAAAGGGATGAAATTCTGCTCTTTATCAAAGACTCCAAACGGGGCATCATCAAAGGATATTTTCCGGATTGAACAGTAGAGACGTTGCACGCAACGTCTCTTTCGGTTTAATGGATATGGTCATCGTTCGGAGACGTTGCACGCAACGTCTCTACCTGGATTTCCGTTTGTAGATCAAATTAATCACCATCACCTGCATCAGCTTCAGCACCATGCCGGAAAGAAATTTTCCCTTAAGAAATCCGGGTAATAAATTGGTTACCACACCGTTGATGGCATCCAGCAGGCTGCTGACTTCAATGTTTTGGGTATCATCATAGGGAAGCAGCGATTCTCCCAGTATTTCGGGGTAATTCTGCCTGAACTGGTCGAATTTTAACCCAATGATCTTTTCCTGATAAGTACAGTAGGCAGCCAATTTCATCTTTTCAATTTTCAACTTTGCCAGGTTGTCCAACTTAGCCTCTGCGATGGCGTTCATATTTCCTCCTCCTCTTTCTCGGTTAACTGTTCGATCAAACGGTTGACAATAAACTTTTCAATCAGGTTCTTTCTGAACAGGATAAACGGGATCAGCAGCAGTAGGTACAAACCTGTCACCACCATGAACCCGGTGCCTAAACTGCCTAACACTGCACCAAAATAGAATCCCAGCGCGATGCTAAGGAAAAAAAGCATCAGGGATGCCAGCATCGCAATAACCAGGGATGAGAAGAGCGTAGCTGAAATTTTGGCAGTCTTTTCATAGATATCCAATTTTAACAACTTGATCCGGGCAGTGAAGTAATCGGTCGTCAGCACCTTCAGTTCCAGAAAGAAATCAGCAGCTTCGCGATCCTTCATTATGCCTTGTTTTCTGTTGTTGTATCCGTATTTCCCTGCATGAGGTTGTCAACCATCTCTTTTGCCTTGGTCAGGTTCTCTTCTATGTCACTTTTAAGTTTGGATGCACTCTCTTTGAGGTTGCTGAGGATCTCCTCCTTTTTATCTGAGTTGAGAAAATACCCGACGGCAGCGCCAACTGCGGCACCGGCCAAAAAAGCCAGCAAGATCTTGGTTCCATTCTTTTCGCTCATGATATTAATTTTTTTGATTTAAGATAAACAATTTTAAATGTTGTTCGTTTAACCATTTTTCAAACTCCACCAGCCTGTGGATTTATGTTCGCGGGATATTCAGAACAAAAATATAAAATAATTTTCTAGTTTTACCGCCGTTCGGCTAATGATTTCGCATCTTCTTCATGCTATGAAACAGACTTTGGCCCGGACCATTTACTTTTTATCAAAATGAACGAAAAAACCATTCAGGTTTCAGGGATAGGAGAGGTCAGGTTGGTTCGCAAAGCCAGGTCAAAAAGGTTGAGGATTGCAGTGAAATCTTCCGGGGATGTTTTGGTCTCCATTCCATGGCTCTTCTCCTTTTCTAAAGGGGAGTCTTTCCTGGAAGAGAAAAGAAGCTGGGTGATTAAAACCAGGCTGAAGCTCGAAAAACGGGGGCTTACCAGGACCCTGCTTCAACCCGGTGTGCTTTTTTCGACCAGGAAACTAAAATACCTGCTTCTGCCCGATAATACCGGAAAGGTTCATGTGTACTTCCGGACTGAAGAGGATTCGGTGGTCATCGGGTATCCCGAAACGGCTTCGCTGCAGGATCCGGATATCCAGGCCAAAATCAGGCTGGCCATGGAAGGGGTGCTGAGGTATGAGGCCAAAAGGTATTTGCCTGTCAGGACCAGGGAACTGGCCGCGCAACTGGGGTACACCATCAATACGGTGACGGTTAAAAACAACAAAACCAACTGGGGAAGCTGCTCCAACCTTAAAAACATCAACCTGAACCTTCATCTGATGAGGCTGTCCGACAGGCTGATCGATTACATACTGGTGCATGAGCTGGTGCACACCAAAATACCCAACCACGGACCCTCCTTCAAAGAGATGCTGAAAAGCCATTTTCATGATTCTGCAGAACTGGACAGGAGTATTAAAAAATTCAGACCTGAACTTTTCTGATCAGATGGCGAGTAATCCGAACCGGTCTGCCAACGAGGTAAGAAAGTAAGACAATAGAAAGGCTATCAGCGGAGCTATTATCCAGATCAACCAGAATTGTTTAACCACCTTTTTGGAAAAGGTATCTTTCCAGCCAAATTTCACAACACTCAAACCAAGAATGGCAAAGGCATTGAGTTGTACGAGCGAAGCTGGGATTCCTTTGGTTACGGAAGCTCCCAACAATAAGGATGCGGTCACAAATGAAATCATTGATGCTTCAACTTTCCCGATTGTCATAATCTCAGTCCCGGTTCTCACCACGAGTTTGTGGCCGAAAATGGAGCTCCCGATGGCAAAAGCAGGGGCAATGATCAGGGTTGAAAGTATCATAATTACCATGAAATTTCCCCCGGTTGGGTTAATGTGCAACTCGTTGGTGATCATCGAAGTAATTGGTCCGGCGGCATTGGCAACGTTGTTGGATCCGATCGAAAATGCCACATAACAGCTGGTGATAATTACCACCCACTTAAAAATTCCTTGTTGTTTGTCAGTGGAAAAATATCCCGGGTGTTTAAGGTCAAACTTACGGTTAACTACCCGGGCAAGGAAATACATGATTCCAAAGGAAACGATGGGTAGAATAATCCAGGTAGGAATTATTTCAAAAAAAATTCTGTGTTTATTGAGCTGTCCGACATAATGGGCAGGAGCTACCAATGCGGCAACGGTTGATTGTGAGGTGGATTGCGGAATGCCGAGCAGATTGGCAAATAGAAGTGAGAGCGCCACTGAAAAGAGGATAATGGTTGTCAAGGTATAATCAAGACTGACCGCAGGCAGAATCTCTTTTCCCAGCGTAACTGCCGTATTTTTTCCTGCCAGTAAAGCGCCCATTAAGACAAATATCCCAAAGAGACCCGGTATCAATGATCTGCGGATTATTCCCGAACCATATGCAGTAGCAAAGGAAGGAGCCGTTCCGCTGCCACCCATATTGATACCTAAAAACATAGCAACCAGCAGGGGAAGCAACAACCCGTTGAGCATTGGTGAAAACATAGAAACAAATTTTAAACGTGCTAAGATATTTATTAATATTCAACAAACAGTTTGAAATGTTCGAAAATTGATAATTTTGAACTGTTACCAGAAAATACAAATATGACAAAATGGAGTCAGTTGATCTCTCCTGTGCGTTTGGGTTTGGAATACCGTAACTACAGCGAACCGGATGAGATCAGAACCGCCTTTCAGCGTGATTACGACCGCATCATTTTCTCCTCTCCTTTCCGGAGGCTGCAAAATAAAACACAAGTCTTTCCGTTGCCGGGAAGTATTTTTGTCCACAACCGACTGACCCATTCGCTGGAAGTTGCCAGTGTGGGCCGTTCGCTTGGAAACCTGGTGGCGCTCAGCCTGGCAAAAACCGGAGACTCCGCAGACGGAGCCGTCCTGTCAGAAATCGGCACCATCGTCTCTACCGCCTGTCTTGCCCATGACATGGGGAACCCTCCTTTTGGCCATTCGGGCGAAAATGCCATCTCCAACTTCTTCAAAAAGGGACACGGAAGGGTTCTGATCGATCAGTTGCCCAAAGAGCAGCAGACTGATTTTACCTGCTTCGACGGAAATGCAAATGCCTTCAGGTTACTGACCCATACTTTCAACGGAAGGCGGGAAGGCGGGTTCGGACTCACCTATTCAACCCTGGCAGCAGTGGTCAAATATCCTTTCGAATCGGATCTGGCTGGCAACAAACAAAAATTCGGATTTTTTCAGACAGAGAAGCTGCTTTACCGGAAAATCGCCACACAGCTCGGATTGAAGCAATTGTCCGAAAGTCCTTTGCGCTATGCGAGGCACCCGCTGGTTTTCCTGGTTGAGGCTGCCGATGATATATGCTATCAGGTCATGGACGTGGAGGATGCACAAAAGCTCAAAATTATCTCTTCGGCAGATGCAGAGGATTTGCTGATGGCATTTTTTGATCCCGAAAGTGACAAAGATACCCTGCTCATGATCCATGAAAATCTGGTGGTTGTCCAGGACAAGAATGAGCGGGTCAGCTACCTCAGGGCCATGGTTATCGGGAAACTGGTAAGGGAATGCGCCCGGATATTTTTGGACAGGATGGAACAGTTGCTGCGGGGCGAAGATTCCCCTTCTTTGCTGAAATTGCTGGAAGGACGCTCAAAACATGCCATGAATGAGATCAGGAAGATTTCCGTTTCCCGGATTTACAAGGATCCATCCGTCATTCAGATCGAAATTGCCGGCTATAAAATTCTGGGTACTTTGCTGGAGGAGTTTACGCCGGCAATCCTGGATCCACAGGATTCATTGTCGGAGAAACTACTTTCAATCATACCCCAGCAATACCACCTCCGGAGCGATGACCTCTACGAGCAGCTGCAAACCATTGTCGATTTCGTATCCGGGATGACAGATCTTTATGCCTTGGATTTGTACCGGAAGATTACAGGGATCAACCTGCCGGGGATGTGACGATATTACGACTGGACGACTGGACGATGGGACGATGGGACGACTGGACGACGGGACGATGGGACGATTGGATAGGTGTGAACTGAGTTGAGGACTGGAGACTGCGGACCGTGCTTGTCAAGTTCTATTCTTTCCTGTTATTTTTCAGCTTCGCCGGAAGGAAGCTTCAGTTTCTGACCAGCCGGGACCGGCTGTCCGAAATTTGGCGTTCCATCTGTGTTCCAGGTATAAGGCTGCATACGTACATCACGCTGCCATCCTGGTAAGGTGCTTTTTTTGGAATGGTAGATAATCCAATGCTCAGAATCGTCGGGCGAATTGACAAACGAGCAATGTCCGACTCCGAAAACCTCTTGTGAACCTTGAAAAACAGGGCCCTTTTTTCTCCAGTTGGCCGGATCGAGCAGATTACCGTCAGGATTGACCAGTTGAAGCATCCCCAAACGGTATTCAACCAGCCACGATTCACGGCACGAATAGATGATGAATACTTTGTCTCCGTTTTTCAGAATCTCCGGTCCTTCATTCAGATTCAGCGGACCGCCGGTCTCCCAGCTTTCAGCAGGAGATGAGAGTTTCACGCGTTTCCCTTTCATCGTCCAGGGATTCTCCATCTCGGAAATGTACAAATGCTGTGGGGTTGCGTCTGTTAATTCTTGTTTTGTCCAACCCGACCAGATGGCGTAAAGCTTGTTTTTGTGTTCCAGGATGGTCATATCAATCGCCCATACATTCGAAGCCGGATCAGCAGGATTGTCGCCGGAGTACAACATGCCCATATCTTCATAGTCGCTGAAGACATCCTCGTTTTTTGAGCGGAGAACACCGGTACGCTGGTGGATGAAGGGTGGTCCGGATTCGCCTGCAGCATAATAGACATACCACCGGTTGCCGATAAAATGGATTTCCGGCGCCCAAACACAAGTTTTGTTCCATCCGGAGGGAGGAGCCTGCCATATCGTTTTGGTCTCCCCGCGTTTGGTCATTTTTTTTGATCTGGAAAGCTGGATGGCATTATTGGCTGAATAACAGTAAATGTAATCGCTGTTGTGTTTTACCAGCCACGGGTCTGCCCCATTCCATACCGGATTGGTAAAAGTTGATCCATCCTGATTCTTCTGACCGGATATCGGGTTGTTACACCTAGCTGATGAAACAATTGCCAGCGTTGCCAAAAACAGCAGCTTAATTATGGGGACCATCTTGTGACTCATTTCAGCTGATTATTAATATCATTTTAGCGTTCAAATCGATAATTTATCAAATACCGAAATTAGCACTTTTCCCCGGAGTAATTTATTGCCTGTATTCCTGGTTTTGACTGATATTGGTAGCCTGAATTAATCAGGGAAGGATGACCTCAGTCAAATTCAGGTTGGCGGGATTATTTTGGTTAAAAATTGTCAATTTTTCAATCTTTGTCCATTTCAGAAGAGGTTTTGGTACAAAATTTGCCTCTTTTTACCGGATGCGGGTGATTGGCCTTCAATTATCGGCAACATCAATTATTAACAATTTTCGTTACTGTTCAGGTGATAAAAGATATTAACACACCAAAGATATAAAATCAGAGGTGGTCAAAAAATTGGTTTATAACTTTATTTGACTTGGAACCAATTTATTGCGATACTTGTATACATGGAATTGCCCAAAGGATATA
>JBBQHB010000078.1:0-25631 GCA_038323575.1 Bacteroidales bacterium
CGCGACTACTCTCTCATTTTACACTGGCCGGATTGCTCCGGAATGGTGGCCGCAATCAAATCAGAATTCCGGCCGGATTCCCGTCGGAACAGTGGCCGCTTTCCCGCCGGAATGGTGGCCGGATTCGTCCGGAATACGCAAAACATATTAGAAAACAGATAAAAACCTTCTGGGATCTTCCGAGAACGCAGGAAAATTATCTGTAGTCAGGACAATCGGAATGGCATCCGGAAAATGTTTCATAAATGTTTCCAGACCTTTTGCTGATTTTCGCCTCCCGGATTTCACCTCTATTGCCCAGACTTTACCCTGATACTGATATATAAAATCAACCTCAGCATTTTTTTCCCGCCAATAAAACAATTCCCCCGGCAGCTGCAGTAACTGCGCCCCAACAACCAGCTCAAACACACGGCCCCTCGCTTCAGGATCATCGAGTACGCGTGGGCCTGCGGTCATAGTGTAGAGGGCGGGACAGGAGATGAGGATTTTGGGGCTGGATGAACGGGTCAACCAGCCCTTTGCGGAAAACTTTTCAAGCGAATGAATAAGGAACGCGCCGGAATACAGCTCGATATAATACTTGATCAGGGCTGTATTTCCCTTGTCCTGCAACTGACCCAATAACTTGGTGAAGCTTATCTCCTGTGCCGGATAGCGACAAAGAATTTCAAACGCCTGCCGAAACAGAGCAGGATTGCCGACCTTGCGGTTCAGCAGAATATCCTTGCCGATTACAGCTTCCACTATTGAGTCCTTCAGATACGCATACCAGCGGTCATACTCACTCTCGTAGGGGACTGCCCCCGGATAGCCACCATACAAAAGATACCGTTCAAGATCATATCCAAAGGCTTCCTTTAGTTCCGTAAAAGTCCAATGGTAAACTCGTGTCAATTCAAACCGCCCAGCCAGACTCTCGCTTAGACCGGTCTGTATCTGCAGCGAACTGGAACCAAGCACAACTACCCGAAGCCGGCGTGGATTATTATCCCACAAAGATTTAAGGGTCTCAGACCAGTTAGGAATCTTCTGGATTTCATCAATTACCAGCAGAGCTCCATCACCACGTAACAGCGCCTTTTGCCACTGTTCCAGCAGCCAGGACCGATCCGTCACGAGCAAATCATCGGCATTGGCAAAATGGTGATTGCCTGAATAGCGGCCAAGAAGTTGTCGGATACCGGTAGTTTTGCCAACCTGACGAGGGCCGACAAGTACCTGTATCAGAGGCTGTTCTCCCAGGAGACGTTTTTCCAGCTGTGCAACAAATGGTCTTTCGTAGGAAATCATCATGAAGAAACTATATCGCTATTTGGAAGACTGGTCTAGTATTTTTACTAGCCTTAGCTTGCAAAAAGATAAATGAGGGATTTATAGGCAATTTAACAGAGTGAAAGGCCGCGAGCTGATCTTGATTTGCGTTTTGTTGTTTATTGCGGTTTTGCAAGGAGGGCTAACGGCGGGATACAGGGGATAACGGCAAAAAACAAAGACATGCTTTTTCTCAAAGCCTCAGAGTTTTACATCCCATTCATCTTTCTTTATCCCTGTGAAAAAAGCCTTTGATATTTAGTCGCTCGCCTCAAGTCTGGCCATCAAAACTTATTGCCAAAACGTCGATATTCAAGCTTGGGACTACCAAAGTTGACCAAAAACCCGACTTCAATCCCCGTTGCCTTGAGATAGTTCATCACCTGGGCCAAATGGTCCGGCACCAGGGCTTTTACCGCCTTTAATTCAAGCAGCACAACGTCTTCAACTATAATGTCCGGATAAAAATCTCCCACAATCTGTCCATGAAACATAACCTTCAATGGGATCTGTGACTGAACTCTCAGCCCATTTTCAGCAAGAGCTATTAATAGTGCTTTTTCATAGACGGATTCGAGAAAGCCGCATCCAAGTTCATTACTCACCTCGAAGCAGGCTTTTAATATTGTTTTGGTGAGTTCTTCATGAATCATAATGGCACCATAACTCTTTTGAATTTATCGTGAGATGCGCATTTAGCACTATCAGAACAGAACATTAAAATCAATCTAACAGGAATAAATATCCGAGCGGATTCTTCGAACTTGTAATGCCTGTTAAAAACAGTTGGTTCTAAAATCACAGGCAATTTAACAGGGATGCAGGGGATGCAGGGGATAACGGCAAAAAAAACCAGGATACAGGCTCTTTCAAATTTACCCCCAAAGCCGTATGGTTTTCATCCCCTTCATCTTTCTTTATCCCTGTAAAAAGGCCGTTAAGCCTTCAAAACAAGCAATTTAACAGGGATGAAGGGGATACAGGGGATAACGGCAAAAACAAACAACAAAACCTTTTCTGGTTAAACCCCAAAGGCTCAGAGGTTTACATCCCATTCATCTTTCTTTATCCCTGTGAAAAAGCCGTTGAATCAGAAACCAAAAGCAATTTAACAGGGATAACGGCAGGATACAGGGGATAACGGCAAAAAAAACATGCTAATTCTGGTTTACCCCAAAAGCCTTCAGGTTTTCATCCCATTCATCTTTCTTTATCCCTGTGAAAAAGCCGTTGAATCAGAAACCAAAAGCAATTTAACAGGGATAACGGCAAAAAAAACATGCTAATTCTGGTTTACCCCAAAAGCCTTCAGGTTTTCATCCCATTCATCTTTCTTTATCCCTGTGAAAAAGCCGTTGAATCAGAAAACAAAAGCAATTTAACTGGGATAACGGCAGGATACAGGGGATAACGGCAAAAAAAACATGCTAATTCTGGTTTACCCCAAAAGCCTTCAGGTTTTCATCCCTTTAGGCCCAGTGGGTCCTTCATCTTTCTTTATCCCTGTGAAAAGCAGTTGAATTTTAAAATTTGAACAATTCTAAAGGGTAGTATTATATTGGAAAGGACTATTAAAAAAGGCGACGTTGAGCAACGTCGCCTTGTGTATTTCATTCACCCCTCAAACTATAGTTTCACCGGAATTTCACATTAGGTACATATATCCTCACCGTACCAGACTGGCCGCTATTCCCCGCAGCATCAAACACCTTAGCCATCAGAGTATACGACCCACTTGCTCCCGCTGTTGAATCCCAACTAAAAACATACGGTTCAACCGTAGCCGTAGACGTCAATACACCATTCACATAGAACTCGACCCTGCTCACACCCACATCGTCATTTGCATTTGCCGTTACGGATAACATTCCGTTGGCCGCAGCAGAGTCTTTACGTAGGCCGATGCTGACAGTCGGCGCGATTGTATCGATGAAAACAGTGGCAGATCTGCTTAAAGAAACGTTGCCGGCAGCATCCTTGGCCCAGGCATAAGCCGTTTTGCTGCCTGCCCCCGTAAAGGTAAAACTGGTCGGGGCAGATGTTGTCCAGCCTGTTGCACCTGCGGCGGGTTTAGTGGCACTCTCAGTAATCAGGTAACCATTCACACCAACGCTATCAGTGGCCGTGTACGTTGTAACAGGTACCGTCAAGGAGGTTGATGCAGCTGGCAGGGAAAAGGAATTAACCACAGGTGCAGTCGTGTCCGGCAGAGTAATCATAACGGTGGCAGAACTGCTTGCCGACACGTTACCGGCCGCATCCTTGGCCCAGGCGTAGGCGGTTTTGCTGCCTGTTCCCGAAAAGGTAACGCTGGTCGGGGCTGTAGTTTTCCAGCCCGCTGCGCCAACGGCGGGTTTAGTGGCGCTTGTGGTAACCAGATAGCCGGTAACTTTTATATTATCAGCGGCGATAAAAGATGTAATAGCCACTGTTTTTGCATTTGCCGTTGCGGGCAAGGTAAAAGCGCTTACCACCGGTGATGTAGAGTCCGGTAGAGTGATAGTCACCGAGCGCCCCACCCCATTAGATAAATTCCCGGCGGCATCTTTAGCCCAGGCATACAGCATGTTGGACCCGGAGGTGGAAAAGGTGAATGATAGTGGAGCAGATGCGCTCCAGGCTGCGTCGTCAATGGAAGGCACAGAAGAACTATCCGTAACAAGATACCCGGTTACACCGATGTTGTCTGTTGCGGTAAATGTCGTGATTGGGATTGTGAGGGAGGTCGCAACCGACGGGATCGTAAAAGAAACTATGTCCGGAGCCGTTGAGTCGGACAGGGGGGCTACTTTGGCAACAATTTTGGAATAAGGGCTTTCCAGCCCGGCTTTATTGTAGGCCGTTACTGTTAAATAGTAGGTCCGGCCGGGATCGAGACCGCTGATGATGGTTGTCGTCGAACTCTGGACATCGATCGGGGCCGCCCCCTCAACTGCTTCGACGCCGTCAAACGGCAATTCGGAAGAATCAGCTTTGTAATAGACCCTGTAGCCTGCCAGGTCGGTCTCGGTGTTTGGGTCCCACTGCAGTGATACGCTGGCTGCAATGCTTGGGACACTCGTCCCGAGGAAAAGTATTGCTGCAAGTACGGAGTTAACAAGCATCTTCTGCAAGCGGAAACCGTACTTGATACGGCTCGGACTTATATAGCCTTCTTCAACCAGTATCTCCCCGATCTTTTTGTGGGAGAGGCTCTGCTTATATAGTGCAACATCCAACTGGTCACGGGTGATGTAGCCCGTAGAAACAAGGAGTTCACCAAGCTTAAGAGGGCCGGAAGTAGTTTCTCCCTGGTTGTGCTGAAATTCAATAAGTGCGGCAAGCTGTCGTTCAGTCAACATGCCGAGGCGTGTGAAAACCTCGCCCAGCTTTTCTCCGGTTTTCTTCTTTTGAGCGATGGCGCGATCCAGCTGTTCGCCAGTTATACGCCCGGACCTCACCAGCAGGGCGCCGAGCAACTGACGCTCTCCCGCTGCTATCTTTACTGCATCATCAATGCTGGATAGATGATCCTGAATCAAAAGAGGAGCATTAATATCCCGCGCTTTGAGTACCCCCATCCTGACCAGCACCTGGCCCAGAAGTTCCCTGGTAAGCTTTTGTTCCTCCAGCGCATGGTCAATGTCATTGTTTGACAGAAACCCGCCATCCAGTAGAATCCGGCCGATATGTCGTTTAATTTGTTGTCCCATATCTGTTCTCCTGCAGGCTTTCCGTCCCATTCTCGCGAAGGGTTTAGTGTTGTCGTCTACCGTTAAAGAACGAGACTACCTTGGATTTGAAGGTGCGGCAGGAGGCGATAAGGATGCAGTGTCAAGCCTGACTACCCCCTGGCTCGATGCTCTGGAAACCTTCCCTTCGGCAGGGAATGCCCCAGTTTTCAACCTGAATGTGACCAGCCCGTTTGCAGAAGTTATTGGTAGAATTGTGAAATCTGCATTTGGTGGCAAATGAACCAGAAGGTGCTTGAGGGAATTGCTAATGATGCCTGATAGATTGTAGCTTATGATATCACCGCTGGATACGGCAACATCAGCGCCATTCTGATTACTGCTGAAAAGCACTACAGTTGGATTGAGTGGGCTTTTGATGTACACTCCGATCATTTTTTCGTCGTTACTTTGCACCAGTTCTGTTGGAGGCATTGTTGCCGTTCTGCTATCTGCTATAAGCAGTGTAAGTGGGTTAAAATCTGTAGACGTGGCGCTATCCGTCAGCTTAATTACTGGGTTAGCCGATGCATTATCTGCAACAGCAGTTGTCATGACGGCAGTGGACGGGTAAATAGATTTTATATGCAGTGATGACGTACCAAGTACAGATTTAACTAGACCGCCGCTGTTTGTATTTGTAGATAATTTATGCAAATGAAACCTGAATTCTTTCAAGAGAGTAGAATTACGCATCCTGACCCTGTCAAATAATATAAATGTTCCACTGCCTAGATATACATAATTACGATGCCAATAAGTGAGATCTCGTCCTGGTAGATTAGTGCCGGTATTTAGATCGTAAGCGGATGTCAAGTTTGCCCTCATGTACGAATAACCAGTACCGCTTTCATAGTTAAGGACTGAACCAGGTAGGCCCCAACTACCCTGTCCCCCAGCATAGTTAATGCCCCATATACCAGTCGCGCCATCAGTCACGAAAGCATTCATATTATTATTAGTTAATGAGAATGTTTTAGGGTTTCCAAAAACGCCATCAGAACCCTTCCACTGGCCCACATTCACCAGCAAATAATCATTACCTCTCTGAATGGATAAATGGCCCGCTGCTCTGGATTGATGATCCGTACTTTTTGCTGCGCCGCCTTTAAACGAAGACCATACAGCATTATCCGTCCAATCAGAACGAATATAGAGATGTTCATCTCCGACGGATCTGTAGTAAGTCTTGTCTGTAGTACGATAGTCCAACTTACTTCTGGAATTTTTAAAGAGCGTCCTATCAAAAGGGCCAGCTTGCTGAATCGCTGCCGCACTCGAATCACCACCATAGGGGGGTAGTATATTACTATAAAAGAATGCCGCCTTATCGCCTTGGCTAGTAGTGTCAATTGCAGAAAGTAATAAAGGCAGATTTAATCCCATTATTCCGGTAAAACTACCTGGCATATCTCCTTCATCGGTTGACTGCCATCTGTTCGGCTTTAGATTATAAAAATAGTTGGTAATCAAATTGTTGGTATAGGTTGAGTAGATATTTTTCCCAGTTGCTGTCTTGACGGCGTAAGCATAATTTAGCAATCTTACAAAATGATTCGGACCGTAGTTGTAACTTTCTAGGATTGCCCCTCCAGCCCCCTCATTTGTGAACATGGACACTACAGGGCCATCCCACCAACCCTGCACGAGAGAATTTATTGCAGGAGCTGCTGCATTGTCACCATACGTAGCGATTCCACATAAACCAAGTCCTAATATATGCCCCCCCAGATAATTGTTGTTGCCATTTAGCGGGATATATAGGCCATCAATGTGGTTAAAAAACATTGTGTACCAGCCGTTTATTGTGGCTATCATATTGGCTTTAGTGATTGAATCCAGGTCAGCATAAAGCCAGTCATATAGGAGCGCCATAGCTGCTGCTACAGAACGGGTTGGATAACCCGAGTCAACAATGATTGAAGCATTACCGGCATCCACCATAATGCTAACTAACTCCAAAAGCTTATATTTGTAACTAGCATTACCAGTGATCTTATAAGCAAGACCTAGCACAGATGCCGCATCATACCAACCAAGACCTTCATAAGCATAATTGATTGAATTATTCGCGGTTAAATAACGGTCATAGGCTGGCACTGTGTATTTTGAGAGTTTATCAGCTTGCGCCTTTAGTTCCAACCAATCAGGATCATTAGCCGCGACTTTTGCTTGTAACTCAGAAATAACAGTTGGTGTCAGAAAAATTCTTGGGTGGGGGCCATCTGGCAAATAGTTAGGAGACCCCATTGCCTGTGCGTTGGTGGCTAATGTGCTTAGCATGATAAAACAACATATTGTAACTATAGATAACCTTAAATATATTCGATTGTTACACATCCATTGCGTAAGCTTCGTGTACATTTTGTTGCCTCCAAATCTGATTAATCACGCAGCAATATCACTCATTAGAGTCCATAATATAGGTTTTTTTGAACGCTGATTTAAATCCATATCGAGGTCCCGAATTGATGGCAGCCATAAACTTGTCAAACCGGTAATCTAGTTTTTTTGAGTTTGAGGCAAACCTATAACTGAAAGTGCCTAATTTTCTTGATTTAAGATAAAATAGTAAATCAGCTGCCCTAAAGAGCATCTTCCATATAAATATTGGTACATAAACTGGAACAACCTTGGTATTGCTTAGTCTATTATTTTCATTAATTATCATCTTAACGGAAGGTTGTTCCTGGTCAATAATCTGAAACAGTGAACCATTTGGTAAATTGACAGTAGCAGCGGAAACAACAGCATCCGCTAAATTTTCAACGTAGTTTAAACCCAACTGACGCTGCCCACAACCAAACACAAACACTATCTTATCAAGAAGAATTCCGCAATTTTGAAGATTATTGTTTGACTCCTGGCCATACACAAGCCCAGGACGTAATATTACAGTTGTAATCTGATTGTTTTTTGCAGAAAATTCCTGAACCAACTGTTCGGCCTCCACTTTGGCCCTTGTGTAAAACCCCCTATCTGCAGGCTTCGCTTCCATAGGAGAGGACTCATCAACTTTATTTCCATTCGATAATTTATTGTAGTCAAGCACACCCAAAGAACTTATATAAACAAATCGCTCTACCTGACTCTTTTCTAGAATTGACAAGAGATTTTTGGTTCCCTGCACGGTTGACTCGTAAAATTCGGCCCAATCGCCACTCATTGCCGCCGCACAATGTATTATCGTTTTGGTTCCAGAGAGTGCTGAGCTTATTGAGATTTTGTCTTTCATATCACCGTAAGCAATGTCTACTGACTGTGGGAGGCTTTTATAATTACTGGATTGTCGGCATAAAACTCGAACAGCCTTGCCGCTGTCAACTAATCTATTTACGACGTACTTCCCGATGAATCCAGTACCACCGAGTACCAAACACCCTGCAGGAACTTTTACCGCTGTCGGCGCTATTGGTGTCGTCTGGACAGCAATTTTGTCTTCAGTTTCAAGTGTTGTTGACAGAATCCCTTCAACAAGTCCCATAACCCGTCCAGCATTAATCAAAGGGACTTCACCAGTCTTATCTGCCCTCACCATTCCATAAAAACTTGTGATTATTTCGCCCAAACCATCATACGTATGGGCTTTCCCTGTTAATAGTTTTATAACATTTACTGAAAAACCACTTGCGATTTGCCAAGCTGTTGACAATGCAACAACTGCTCTGCTTACAATGCCTGGCAATTTTCTATCAGGCTGGTAAACCGAGTACATACCACGAAGATCGACCTGAACACTGCCTTTCTCACAATAGACAGTAAAAATGTTTTTCAATGGCCTTTGATTCACGGAAAGTGAAATCTGCGCGTTTATGTCATTAGATTGCATAAATACCGATAATTCTTCAATAACACCACCAGATAGAGTACGAGTCTCGATATGTTTTGTCTTCAACTCTTCGTCAAAACTCAAAAAAACAGATAATGGATGCGGAAGTAGATCCGTCAGCACTCCGCCGCGTACCTTGGCAAACCACGCGGGGGTCCCTTTGGCCCATCGGTAGCAATCCCTATCATTTTGCGACTTTACTATGCTGGGATCATCATAAGCATACTCCATCCTGATTATCTTTCCAAACTCTCCGGACTTGATTCTGGATCGGGCAGCACTGATCATTGGATTGTAAACTCTGGTATGGTCAACAGACACCAAAAGCCCCAGTTTTTCAGCCAGGGAGCTTATTTCCTGATATTCAGACAAGGATTGGCATAGCGGTTTTTCAACCAATACATTACATCCGGCTTTAAGTGCCATTATGATAAGTTGATGATGCGTGTGCGGCGGAGTAAGGATATGCACTATCCATGGATTCGCAACTGCAAAAAGATCATCAACATTTGTGAACTGTTTATCGATGCCATACTGTTTGGCAAACAAGTCGCTTCTAATTTGCGATGCGTCACAAACCGCATCAACCTTATAGCCAGCTTTCTGTAAAAAACGCATATGTACATGGGCTATATTTCCACAACCTATAAAAGCAACAGCGCCAGGATTGCTAATTTCATTCATTAATTTTGCCCCGCATTCAATTTGAGATTTACTGCTTTCGATATTTCTTCTACCCGCTGATCCCATGATTCTGCTCGCATCCGTATTACTCTTCGCTCTGCCATCTCCAAAGTATCGTTCTCTAAACTCCATGCAATTTTTTTGGCAAAATCAGCGTAATCGTCAGCAATGGCGACGATATCCTGATACTTTTCCACCTCCGGATTGCGCAATGAAACCACAGGCTTCCCTGTAGCCAAGTATTCTCTGAGCTTAAGTGGATTGCAGTTATAGAAAAAATCATCCATCCGGTATGGAAGCATTGTCACATCAAAAGCTCTTGCATAACCTGGTAATTCAGTAAACTTACGTTGTCCTAAAAAATGGACGTTTTCTAAGCAGGTGCAAGGGTTATCTTTGTCCTCTACATAGCCAATCAAGACAAAATTCCACGTTGGTTGTTGTTTAGCGAGGTACGCAACCAAATCAAGATCTATCCTGTTTTCAATCAATCCCCAAAAACCAATGATAGGCGCTGATATGCAGGCGACGTCATAGGGGATTTCTAACGATGATAAAGCCGCTTGATTAAAATGGATGAAATCAACTCCATGAGGGCTGAGCAATAACTCGCGGGCTAACAGTTTTTTACTTTGAAAAACAGGTTCAGAAACTGCAAAAACCAAATCGGCCTTTCTGGTCATTTCATCATCCATGAATTGAACGGCTCCACTGTTAACATCGGGAAGGGCACTGTAATTATCTATGCAGTAATAAATGATACCTTTAGCCGGAATTTTCCCAGGGACCATATACAAATGAGGGATATGAAACCACAAGAGAGGTTTTGTAAATCCAAGTTGCTGCATAGCTCTTTTGAGTGAAAAAAGAATAAGTTTTTCGTTAAGTGCTCTGATTAACGCATATCTATGCAGCGGAATTTGGAACAGTGTATAAACCCAGAATTGTTTTCCAATCTGCCTGGGTTTTGAAATACATTTCCATATTTTTTGGAATATTTTTTTAAAATCTCTTGTGTTGCCTTTTGGCATTCGCAGCCCTGGGCATTCAACATAAAGTATTTTATGTCTTATTGCGAAACGTTCAGCTATGTGATGACTACTGGTTTTATTTTCACCAAACCAGTCGTTACCAAAATATACAATGTCGTAATCATTCATATATCTAACTCGCTCCAGCATCATCAACGAAGTACATTCTTGTAAAATTACATTTAGGAAGCATGAATTACTGTTTCTTGAAATATCTCTAAAATTCGAGCTGCATTTTCATGCCACGAGCAGATAAAACTACTTTCAACAGGACTTATGTTCATAGTCATCATCTCGTCCAATGCCTGTTCCAACTGTGACACCGATCGAGGTTCAATTAGGCGTAGGTTTCCCTGCCCTTTATCGAGCTCTGGTATACCGCCGACATTTGTAGCAACGACATTAGTACCACAGGAAAAGGCTTCAAGTACCACATTCGGCACACCTTCCATGTAGCTTGGCAGGCAAAGAAGTGAAGCGGCATTCATCCATTGTGCTATGGTTTCAAGAGGCTGGCTCCCAATAAATTGAACCTTATTTGAGAGGTCCAGCTTAGATACAAGCTGTTCTGCTGTTGACCTATATGTCCCTGCGCCAATAAAGATGAGTCGCGAGCGTGTGGAAACCGCTGTCGAAACAGTCTTGAAGGCAGAGACTAACTCATCAACCCCCTTATCCTTTTTTAGATTGCCTACATAGAGAACTATAAATTCGTTTGAATCTATTTTCAGTTGCTGACGTATGTTTTCTTTGTTCATTTGATGAAATATTGTACGGTCAACTCCATTATAAAGTACTTCTAGCTTGTTTTCAGATGCACCTAATTCGATCAGTTTATTTTTCAATGCAATACTTACACAGATTATTTTCTCAGCCTGGTTGACAACATGCAATGACTTGCTGGCTATCATCGAACCGGTTGTTAATCTGTTCACATCTGTACCGTGTACCTTGACAAATAAGGGCAAGTTGAATTGTTTCGCCAATTTTGCAGCAGCCCATGAATCCGGGTAAAGCCATGAAGAATAAATTAGGTCAAACTTTTTTTGTTCAAGTAACGATGATGCAACCTGTTTGATAGAAAAATAAAAAAAATCCCCGTACAAATATCGCAATATACGCGGAGTGTAGTAATAGGTTGGGTGGTGGATATTAACGCCGTTATCCTCTCTTACTCGTTGATGTAATTTGTGCTTTCTTAGTGATGTCCAGGGGATGGGGGCTATCACTTCTACATCGCAAAACTCACTCAACGCTTTAATCTGCTGCCGATTGAAGGCAGCCATATTGGGGAAGAGGGAATTAGGGTAGAGATTGGATATAAAGAGAATTCGTTTTCTCAAAGTCACCCCTTGTTCAGGATAGAACGGTAAAGATCCTCGTATTTCTTGGCCGTTTCCATAATGCTGAAGTTTGTAATCACTCTCTCCCTGGCTTTTTCGCCCATTTGTCTGCGAATATCTCTATCGTTAATCAGAAGCAAGAGTTTTCTGGCCATTTCCTCGGGATTCTGCGACGGCACCAGGTAACCGGTTTCGCCATCAATCACCACTTCCGGATTTCCCCCCACATTTGTCGCTACAATCGGTAGTTCTGTGGCCATGGCTTCGAGCAGAGTTAAAGATATACCCTCCGTGGTTGAACTGAGCACAAAAATATCAAGTTGACGAAGTAGTTCCGGTACATCATGCCGCATACCAGAAAATGATACATACGTGTCAAGTCCAAGTGATCTAACAGTCTTTTCAAGCGTACCTCTAAGCGGTCCATCACCAATAATGTCCAGATGGAAACCGGTAGTCTGGACGGCAAGCATTTTACAGGCATTCAACAGGGTTTGATGATCCTTTTCAGCAGAAAGACGCGCCACGATGCCAATGCGCACAAACCCTCGCGTTTTTTCAGCATCGCTGCCCATCTGATGAAAAATATTTGTATCTATGCCGTTCAGGATTACAGATACCTTTTTTGAAGGGATATTCTCCACTTCCAAGCAGACATCCGCAGCGTTCTGGGATACAGCAACAATTTTATTAGACAGGTAGGAAGAAATTTTATTGAGCCAGACTTTTTTAAATTCAGTAGGATAGTTTCTGCCATGCTTGGTATGGATAACCGGACAACCGGTGAGCAACCCGGCCATCGAGCCATAAAAGTGAGGAGCCGGATTGTGAGTATGGACTATGTCAATTTTGTGAGATTTAATCAAAGAAACTAACTGTCGAATAACCTTTAGGCTTATGCCTGGCACCCTTTGCAACTCGTGAATGCTCAGATGATCGTACTGTTTCCCAAGCTCACCTCTACCCTCCAAACAGACAATGACAGGTTTTATGTCAGGTGGATATTTATCTATCAGATCCAGAACGAATTTTTCAAGACCGCCAACCTGTAAGCCAAGCACTATGTGCAGTACCCTAATCATGCTGTTTGTCGCTCAATTTAGACACGGTAACACGATACTTACCAGTGGCAGTAAGGGGAATATCAGTGGCAATTTCATAATTAATTATCATGGCTGGGCCTACTACATTACGCACTTCAGCATCAATACGTTTTTTTGTAATCTCACTTAGTTCAGTTGTTGGAACTAATTTGATAACAAGAAAATCAAGCTTTTCTTGTATGACTTGAAAACGGGCAACATCCGAAAAGTCCTTTATGAGATGGGGAAAAAACTCACCAGGTACAATTTTACCTTCCGGAGTTTTGATAACATCAAGTGATCGACCAACCACATCGGCAATCAGTGGAAGACCTCTGCCACAAGAGCACACTTTTGATGTGGCAACGCCCAAATCACCAATTTCATATCGAATAAAGGGCATACCATAATTGTGTAGATCAGTTATGACGATTTTACCTGTCTCACCATCTTTGGCTGGTGTGCCATCATCCTTAATGATTTCAACAATCAAATTTTCAACACTTATATGCAACCCTTCATGTTTTTCACATTCGGCTGCAATGAGCATGAACTCACGAGAACCATATGTATTAAATACCTTTGCTCCAAATACACGTTCAATCACTTCTCTTTGATAAGGATGAACTTTCTCAGCGGCGCAGATAACACCTTGAGGTGCAAACTTAATTTTTGAATTATCCCTGATAAACAGAGCCAGATTATACAGTGGATTTGTATAACCGATTATAGTTTTCGGCTTAAATTTATTGAGCCTTGATAAGCATTGCGCCATCGCATTTTCATCAAAATCAAAGCAGTTAAAATAAAGCTGGCGGTCAATTATGTGGTGCAATTGCTCCTTCACTTGTTTGATGCGCCCTACCTTGCCAAGTTGAATTCCCCAGATATATGCCTGTTTTGATCCGGGTGACGCACCAGCCCATGTATAGCCGCGCTTTGACATTGCTACGCGCCATTCATAGCTTTCTTTAGTAAAAGCAAAGTGGAGCGGTTGCCCTGTGGAACCACCGGTTGCCTTTTCCCATATTTTATTTCGATATTGAGTTGATAAAAGAACCTCGTAATTATTTTTGATAATCTCTTTAGTTAATATTGGTAATGCATTCAGAAGCTTGGCATCCATAAAATCCGTGATCTCTATTCCACTATCATCTAAAACTTTTTTATAATATGGACAATATAGAAACGCATGTTTTAATAATTTGCCAAGAGAACTAGACTGATTTAACAAATTGTCTTCAATAGCAAAGTGTTGTGTTTTATTGGAATTAACATAGTATTTAGAGATTTTTCTTCTCTTAATCAAAGATTCAAATATTGGAAAATAAACGTGCTCATAAAATTTCTGGTAAAGTGCCATAAACGTACCCTTTAAATAATTTTTTTCAAAAATTCATACTAGACATTATTTAATGATAAAACCTTGCACACCTTATTACTAAGTCTCTGTTTATAAATATTAAATATATTATAAGCGATTGTACGTTGTTGCCCAATAGATGATTTTTCAATCCATCTATTATAATCTGGGATTATTTCCTCAATAAACAATGTCTTCCATTTATCTACAGTCATATCAGCTTTTACTTCTTCAGACCGCCTCAAACCATTTTGAACTAAAGCTTTTCTGTATTGATAATCATCCTTCATTTTTCGTAATGCCATTATGGTTTCACTAACATTATCTACCTCAACATAATCAAATTCACTTTTTCTCTCTTGATTACATTGATAGTCTCTGCCAATAATAGCAGGGACACCAGACAACCAAGCATTGTAAAGCTTTGAAGCCGGTTTATTTAGAGCACAGTAATGGGGTGCTACATTAAATTTCCTGACAGCTACAATCGCATCAATCTCGGAATAGTTATTCCAGATTCCAGTAGTAAAATAAGACTCTGGATTATCAAATGAGAATTTTTGATCCATCATAATAAAGTTGAGATTAAGTTTTTTAATTTCATCACACCACTCTGTTGACTTAAATTCTGGTGCTAAATTTTTGTTGTTCCCTAAAAATGCAATATTTTTAAATGTAGCACTTCTTGTGGGGTCACGATGGATAATCCCAGGCTGGGGCCAGTGAGGCACGAAATGACAGTTGTTATAATTTGTAGATTGATAACACGATTGCACTATGTGGAGATTCGCATATGAATACAAGCCTAAATCAGCCGACATATTTACTACATATAGTTTGTTTGTTGGCTTGATTACTTCTTTAAAAGAACCATTTATAGAAGAGAGACATTCTCTATGTGCTATCAAAATCCCCTCTGAAGGAACTGAAGAAACGAGTTTACATTCAAAACCTGACTGTACCAGGCGTAAATATGTCTGAATAGTCCATGTATAAATTCCGAAGCCAAAACCAGACCAATCCCTATCAGGGTCACTCGGAACATCACATTTTGGCCAAAAATAGGGATGTATATAGAAATAAATGATAGGCATAAAAAGCTTGTCTCCTCATAAACGGCCGAACTGACATATTGATAATTATATTAGAACTTTAACAACAATATTTAATACAATCACTTGTCCAATTGTTAATAATGCAATATTTTTGAAGTGGTTTTGTTTTGGATATGTATCACAATATTCGAGTGAATTCTGATTGTCTATCAACCTTGTTACAGAAACAGCCATTGCGATAGCAATATAGGGAATCAGAACATATGATCGACTAATAAAAAATATAGCTGCCAATACGCCAGTAAAACTGGCAAATACTGCAGAAACAAAACTAATATCATCTTCGGACAATACTTCAGATTTAGACGTAAATAAAGTGTGCCACAACCAGTTGTAAGGGTAATAAATCAGCCCCGTAAAAAAAAACAAACCAAAAACACCCAATTCAGCCATGATTAAAACAAAAGAATTATGAGCCGTCAAAGTGTGATAGTCTGTAAACATACCTTGACCTACCCCAAAAAGCGGATTTGACTTTAACATTTGGTATGCTTCAAACCATGCTTCAACCCTTCCAGCTGCTGAACTTTCATCAGCAGACAATGTTTGCATTCTGCCCGGAGCAGCAAGAAGTAACAATGCGGATAAAATTATACCTATGATCACACCCTTGGTGCTTCTATATCGAAAAACAAAATAACTTGAAATTGCAACCAGTGCCGCAAGAATACTTCCCCTAGAATTCGTATAATAGAGAGCAAGTCCTATAAGTGGTAAAGATAAAATTGGAATAATGTATTTTTTTCTTAAGAGCATCTCAATGAGAAATGGGATAACTAGCACAAATGAAAGCCCAAGATCGTTTGGATCGTTGAATACGCCATACCAACGGATTCGTGGTATTTGCTCAAACACACCATTTACAGACAGACCCTGTTGATAAAAAGCTTCTAGTCCACCATGTGCAAAGCCAGTAGTAAACTGCCTAATACCCTCATAAGCAATAAAAGATGTAAATAATATTAAACAGATTATAAACGATTTAAGACGTTGCAAATCAATACTCACTATTAAGATGAGAAAAAAACCAACTATGCTTGGAATGAATTTATTAAATGCGTTAGTTACACCGCCTAAGTATCCATGAGATACATGTGATGCACAAATTGCAACTATAAATCCTAACATCAGTCGCTCAACATCTCCTGCAAAAATATTTTGAATTTTACCTGAAATT
Organism: Bacteroidales bacterium; assembly: GCA_038323575.1. Classification (GTDB taxonomy): domain Bacteria; phylum Bacteroidota; class Bacteroidia; order Bacteroidales; family Prolixibacteraceae; genus CAINVV01. The sequence goes on from JBBQHB010000078.1 coordinate 16,649, forward strand.
ATTTTAAATAAAATTGTAAAAACAATAATCAGCCCCGCAAATGCTAATAAAGGGGTACCCAAAAGAAAAGACACCCAATCGGCGGGACGTATATAGTATAAAGCTACATAAAAAATTAATAATACAGACATATTTGCCTTGCTTACTTATAAGTTAGGTTACTCAAAACACTTACAATCCTTTGGGATGCTAATCCATCGCCATAGGGATTGTGAGCCATCGCCATTTTTTCATATTCAGCTTTAGAGTTAAATAGCCGCATCGCTTCGTCTACTATCTTCTCTTTATCGGTACCAACTAACTTAACCGACCCTGCAATAACAGCCTCAGGGCGCTCTGTAGTATTCCGTGTTACGAGAACGGGTATACCGAGAGAAGGAGCTTCCTCCTGTACACCACCAGAATCAGTAATAATTAGGTGTGAACGGCACATAAGATAAACAAACGGAAGATAATTGACAGGTTCGATGAGATGTATATTTTTTAAATTATCTTGTCCGAGTATTCGTTTTACCGGTACTTGAACGTTTGGATTGAGATGAACAGGATAGAGTATTTCTACGTCCTGTATATTTAATGCTATTTCCGCGAGTGCAGCACAGATGTTTTCAAAGCCGTCGCCAAAGTTTTCCCTGCGATGCCCTGTAACGAGTATTAATCGCTTTCTAGGATTAAGAAATGAATATATTTTGTCAAATCGGTTACGAAGATTAATATCATTTTTCACTCTATCTGCAACGTTAAGAAGTGCATCTATGACTGTATTGCCCGTAACAAAAACGACTTCTTCTTTCACACCTTCAATAAGCAAATTAGCTTTAGCTGTGTCAGTCGGGGCAAAATGTAAATCCGTCAAAGTTCCGGTGATTTTTCGATTAATTTCTTCTGGAAACGGTGCTAACTTATTTCCAGTTCTCAAGCCCGCCTCTACATGACCAACTTTTATTTGGCTATAAAATGCCGCTAACGACGCCGCCATTGTAGTAGTTGTATCCCCGTGTACAAGCACTACATCTGGCCTTTCCTTTTCTAAGACTGGCTTAAGCCCATTTAGAACATTACAGGTTATGTCAAACAGGTTTTGTCCCGGTTTCATAATATCAAGATCGTAACGAGGTGTTATTTCGAAGAGTTGCAATACCTGATCAAGCATTTGGCGGTGCTGTGCAGTTACACAAACTACACTTCGAAATTTATCAGGATGCTTTTCAAGCTCCTTAATAACCGGTGCCATTTTTATTGCTTCAGGCCTGGTTCCAAATACAGATAATATTTTACGCATTTTCACCTTTCCGCGCAGACTTGATTGGCAACTGACAAACTTCGCCAAATTTCTTCATACATAGAGACTACATTATCAACACTGAAATGTTCTTTAATTTTCCCAACGGGAAAGTCGTTTTCCAGACTTCCGGCTTCCCAACTGGAATACATTTTCTTTAGTGCCACATAGATTTCATCTACTGAATCACAACTTGCGGACAATCCGCAGCCATATTCTTTTAATACGTCAGCAACGGTTCCATCTCGTGGTGATATCGCCAATACAGGCAAATTTGCTTGCACATAATCAGTCAACTTTGATGGAATAAAAATTCCTTCAGAGCAACTAGCTTCGACAATTAAACCTATTGTACAATTAACCATCTCATTTATTGTTTCAATATAAGTTTTTTTACCTACAAACATTACAAGACTGTCAACATTGTGAGCTTTTGCTTTGCTCATGAGATTGACGCTTTCAATACCAATTATTTTTATAAGTATTTTATTTCTACAGTTGGATTGATTAATAAGCTTACCTACTGCTTTAAAAAAATATTCTGGATCTCTCTCATTTGCTAAGTTTCCGGCATGACAAATAACAAATATATTTGAATTTTTAACCCGTTTTGGACTATAATTATTTAACATAACATGTGGAATGACAAGAGATTTGCAGGAAGGTATCTGTTTTATTCTGTCAAGTATATACTTTCGGAGACGCTCGCTGGGAAAAGTGTGAAATTCTGCATTTTTACCAATTCCAGGGTAGACAAAGGATTTAATTATCCTTTCAAATGAAGGGATATTTGAAGAGTAAGGCGGAGGAAACCATTCGAGTGGTGGGTCATTCCAGTTAGCAATCCATGGAATATCAGTTCGTTTTGCTATATTCATTGCTGCAATATGACCTTGTAGAGGAAGAAACCTGGATAGCAACAAATCATATTTTTTTGTTTTATTTAATTCAATCACTTGACTCGTCGCATAATTAATCCATCTTGCCCCAGAAACGGGATATCCAACTTTGAGCAAAGTATCCAACCAGACAAAAGGCTTCAACAGTTTACTAACAGTAGGGTATTCGATTTCAATTATATTTTTTTGAAGGGGTTTCCATATATCATCCCATTCAGAAATATATTCATAAGTTGCATTACCTCTTATTCGGAGTGAAATAATGTCAACATCCCAGCCGTGACTGATTAATGCCAAGGCTAATTTGCTATTTACGATAGCTTCTGGATTAGCAAATGGTGCAAACGCTGGTGCCAGCATAAGAACTTTAGGTTTCGTACCCTTCACTCTTCTCTCTCCAAATTCTGTATATTAATATCAATCAACTACGACCGGCTTTTGGCAGCATTTCCCGTAACTGACGGTACACTCTCCATCGTGTAAATATGCCGTACGCTAGCAGATAAACCATCGTCAGCACCAGGACACTCATTCCTAGCTTCAGTAGGTCATTTATTAAATAGTGTTCTAAGCCAGAATAAAAAAGATACATAATCAAGCCAGCCGTCAATGCAGGCCAAATCTTTGTTACGATCTCTAATGTTCTAATGTTACTGTTCTGCTTTAATGCGGGGAGATATACAAAAAGTTGAAAAGAAAAGGCGAGCGATACCACTAGCCCGACCATTTCAATGCTACCGTATTTTATTGCAGGGTAAACGAAAATTAGTTCAACAATTGCAACTAGAAAGTTTGCTTTTAATGTTACGCGAACCTTCCCTTGCGCCATTAATAATGAGCTCGCTGGCTCAACCAAAGATCGTAATATTCCATAAATACAAAGTATTTGAAGAGTGTGCAACGCAGGCAACCACTTATCTGTACCCTTGCCTAATACAGAGATAAGAAAGTTTTCAGCAACACAAAATAAGCCGATATTGCACAGTAAGCTAAGTAGAGCTGTATATTCTATTATCCCTAGATACGCTCTTTTCATGCGTGCTGGATCGTCTTGCATTCTGGAAAAAGTTGGAAATAGTACTCCTAAAACCACTGCACCCATTATTGAACAAACCATAGACCCCCAATTAAATGCAATTGCGTAGAAACCAAGTTGTGTAGCCCCAGCTACAGAGCCAATAATAAAGTTATCCATATTCATAACTGCAAACCATAACAGCATTGATGTAAAAACTTTAGAACCGTAACTTAAATATTGTTTGGCAATATCAGGGTCTATTGCAAACTTTAATCGGTAAGGCATCATGTAGTAGCATATTACTGTGAATATGATATTTGCAGAAATGTAACCACAAACAATACTCCAATACTTATAACCATTTATCGCCATAACAATAGCTACAATAGAACTAGACATAAACAGTCCAGCATCTGCAATTGCAATTAATGAATATTTCAACTTTCTTGTTAGTAATATTATTGAAACCGAACTAAAGCTATCAATTATGATAGCAAAAGCTAGCACCCTTATTACTGATGATATTTCTTTATGTTTAAAGAAGAGTTCAGCGACATTTGATAGCCCGATAGTAATCGCAAAAACAACTAGACCTAGTAAAAGCCTCAGCGTAAAAGCAGTAGCCTCACTTTTATCATCAAATTCTTTTGCGTGTATGGCTGCACTGTTAATACCCAAACCCGAAAATGACTTTAAAAAACTGACACATATCATTGCAAAACCGACTACTCCATAATCTGCAGCAGTAAGCTCACGAGTAATCACAATATTAGCAACTGACTGAAATACGAATGAAGCGATTCGACCTATTGCGTTATAGCTTACATTTTTTAATGTCGTATTTTTTAATGACTTAGTCATGTTTAAATCTGCTCACTTATCACAATCATTTGTGTGTTTTAAATTTTTAGCACCTAACACTATCGGCTATTACTCAAACTACTTCACTGAATCAACAGCTACTGAAATTATAGTAGACGATTTATTAAACCTTTTTTGGGCTATTACTTCACGTAGGCGAAGCATAGGATTTTCAACAAGATAATACGAAAGTAGCGCGAATAAAACTACGAACAAGAGGTTAAATGGTGAGCTTGTCACAAAGGCATCACTATGACGGTTTAAAAACGGCTGCTGCCATAAATAAAGCGAATAGCTCAATACCCCAACAAAAACAAGCGGCCTGGTTTCCAAAAACCGACCTAAATATCCAGTTGAATTTCTCAGACACCAATCAATAAAAAACACTATTGAAAGATTGAGCACCGTCTCACCTAGTGGATACATAAATGAGATATAACCTTTAAAGTGATTAAGAACCACTATCAGGATTATGAGCCCGGCAACAGTTGCCCTTCTACTTTGTATTCTTGCAAACAGAGCATTTTCACTAAGCCTGGTTTTTATGAAAGCAAATACGCACCCTGTAGCAATAGCATCTGCAACTGTTTGGAAGCTCTCCCCGATCCCAATTCGATCATCTGGAAAATACTTCCATGTCAACACCCTTACAACTGGTCCAATAATTAGGTACGCTGTTGAACAGAAGAGCGCACCGCGCATGCCAAACAACAGGAACATAGCGGGCCAGAGAAGATAAAACTGTTCTTCTACGGCCAACGACCATAAATGACCAAGCTCCCATGCTCTATCATGGTGATAATTAGTGGTATACGTTACCGCGTGCAACAAATCACCTTCACGAAGTGTAATGAAGCCCATTACACTCGCAATCAAAATGGCAAAAATAAAAGCATAGAAAGCGGGAAAGATTCTGAATGTACGATTGAAATAGAACTTTAATAGGGAAATGGTGCCTGTTTTTTTGTACTCAGAAATAAGTAAGGTGGTGATCAAAAATCCGGAAATTATGAAAAAAATCCTCACACCCAGATTACCCATTTTGGTAAACGGTAGAATCCATTTCGGTACATCTTGACCTACTGTACCTATAAAATGAGCAAGCAGCACAAGCGTAATTGATATGGCGCGAATACCATCCAAGCAAGGAATACGCTTTGAAGCAGATTTTACTTGTTGTGTCATATGCTATTTCCTATATCGCAAAGGTTTTCAATCTTATTGACAAGTTCCCTGGCACTCACAAAACTAAAAGAAACACCACACTCCTGCAATGCAGCAAACATCTGCTCTAATCCCCCATCATCAAACAACATCTTCATCACTTTTTCCTGCGTTCCATGAGTATACAACTTCACAAACACATGCTCCGGCGCGCCTTTCACCGACACACCGGCATCAAACCACTGCGTGACCCGAGATGATGATGGCGGCGTATTAGCCATCAACCCGCTGTTCTCGATCCGGGGAATCATCCCGAACTTCCGCCTCCCCCAATCCAACCCCAACGGCCCCTGAACCATCAACAACCCTTCCCCGCGCTTGCCTACCTCCGCATCCACACCCCAATCATGTGACTTCGGTTTCCCAGGATTATCCACAGCATAATAAATGCTGTTGACCTTCCTGGTCTGGGTATCACTGGGGGCCGACGGCAAGGTAAAATCCGCATAGCAGCCGGTTTCCTGAAGGATCAGTAATTCATCATTCACCCCGCACCAGCGTCCATCCTTGCGTGAATTGCACAGTGACCAGTTGCCGTGAATGAAGCCATACACAATCTCGCCGGTCTTCTTATCAAGCGACAACAGACCATGTTTCTCATGCAACCGGTGCTTGTAGTCAATCAAGGTCCGCCGCAGGTTTTCCGAGGTATCGTTATCATGGTGCAGGTGAATCTCCACCTCGCCATAACCGGCATGACAAAGCTCCGCCAGGGCATTCAGATCCTCTACCTGGTACTCTTCCTCCGGGTAGAAGAAGCTGTACTTGAGAACATTGCCATCGGAATCGCGGTACTTGTCGGCAATCTTCGGGTATTCATCCAGCCAGCGTTGGATGCGTTTGCGGGCGGTTGTCTTGTCGGCACCGTTCCAATAGGGTTCAAAGTGATCGCAGATACAGAAATAGACATGCTTGGGTGGAACCCGTTCGCCTTGCATGGTTCTGCGAAGTTCGCGGGCAAAGTAATGTGGAAGCCACTGAAGTGTTGCACCTATCTTGTTGAGCATATACAGATAAATCCTTTAGCTTCTTGTTAACCGCTGATTAATCATGAAACAAAACGCTTTTTCTGCCTCGGGATTACTACGATTACTCTGGATTTTAACGCCAAAACCTTTAATCCTGAATCATCAAGAGAAATCCTGAAGCTAAAACCTATTCTTGGCCTCGGGATTACTGGGATTACTCTGGATTTTAACGCCAAAACCTTTAATCCTGAATCATCAAGAGAAATCCTGAAGCCAATACCTTTTCTTCAGCCTCGGGATTACTGGGATTACTCTGGATTTTAATGTCAGAATCTTTAATCCAGAGGAATCCTGAGGAATCCTGAAGCTAAAACTTTTTCTTCAGCCTCGGGATTACTGGGATTACTCTGGATTTTAATGTCAGATTCTTTAATCCAGAGGAATCCTGAGAAATCCTGAAGCCAATACCTTTTCTTCAGCCTCGGGATTCTGTACATATTTTCTCTTTACTTCAACGCTTCTACCAAAATTAATCAGCAAACCAACTTCAATCCCGGTTGCTTTAAGATAGTTTTTTATCTGTAGTTCATGAATATCATTAAGTTTATCAAGCGCCTTCAACTCAACAATTATAATATCTTCTACAACGATATCCGCAAAATAGTCTCCAACGATGGTGTTTTTATATCTTACTGTTATGCCACGTTGTGATTCTGCCTTTAAACCTCTTGATTTCAATTCTTCAAGCATTGCGTTTTCATAAACTTTCTCAAGAAATCCGATACCGAGGATTTTATGAACTTCGAAAGCACAATTTATGATTTGTTCCGTCAATTCTACATATTTGAGATTCAGATTCAATTTTCGCCTCAGTGTTTCAATTGTTATGGCTAAAATCCAGAGTCATCCTGGGAAATCATGAAGCTAAAACCTTTTTTTTAGCCTCGGGATTACTATGATTACTCTGGATTTTTACTTCAAAAGCTTTAATCCTGGGTCATCCTGAGAAATCCTGAAGCTAAAACATTTTCTCAGCCTCGGGATTACTACGATTACTCGGGATTTTAACATCCGAAGCATTATCCTGGGTCATCCTGGGAAATCATGAAGCTAAACCTTTTCTTGGCCTCTGGATTACTACGATTACTCTGGATTTTAACATCCGAAGCTTTAATCCTGAGTCATCCTGAGAAATCCTGAAGCTAAAACCTTTTTCTCAGCCTTCGACTCGGGGGGCCGTTTTATAGTGTGGTCGTATCATCCAGCCACCATGCTTCCAGTAGTAATACAACAACCCCCGGAAATGGCTGAGAGAGGTTTTGGAGAGAGGTTTTTTGTGTGATATCTGCTGGGTGTGATGCAAAACCGTGAACAGCGGGTAATACAAAATCCGGTAACCCGCCTTCCAGACACGGATGGAGTAATCCAGATCCTCGGGTGCGTAGAAGATCATCTCATCCAGATCGCCGACCTTTTCCCGATGCTCCTTGCGGATAAACCAGCAGGCCGAAATGGCCGTATCCACATCCCGTTCGGTCTTGAAGGGGAATTCCTTATAAAAATCCGAATCCTGCGTTTTAATATTCGAAACGATCCGCGGTACTTTCATCAATTTGTCAACCATGGTCGGAAAACGCTTCACCGAGTTCTGCACGCTGCCATCCGGTAACAGCAACCGTGGCGCGAGGATGCCGACATCCCGTTGCGTTGCCAGGCACATGAGCACCTTTTTGAGACTCCCCTCGCCCAGTTCGGTATCGGAATCAAGCACACAGATATATTCCCCGGCGGCCTGATTCAGCCCCAGATTACGTGGATAGGTCGTGCCGCGATTACTCTCCAGGGCGATCAGCTTGAAGTTGGCGGGATGAGCTTTCTGGTACCCTTGCACGACAGCAACCGAACCGTCGCTGGAGCCGTTATCAATAACGATAATTTCATAGGGGATACTCTCCCGTGAGCAGGCGCGCATGATCGATTCGAAACAGGGTGTGAGAAAGTTCTCTGAATTCCAGGTCAATACGACAAATGACAAGTGTGGCATAAATTCTCCGGGCAAAAACTGACTAAAACGTTTTTTGCATCACCCGAGCAGTGTTACACAGTACCGGCAACTTTAAAAACTACCTTGGTTGGTCTGTGTGTTTCCGGCAATATTCCATGATTCGATTTACACTATCAAACAACAGTGGCGTACTCTGTAACGCCTCCTTGTATATTTCCACAATATCTTCCTCAGATTCGGCATATTCATGAGCAATTCTATTGCGCAATTTTCTTATCTCCACAAAACGTATCCCGGATTCAATGAGCCCTTTCTTTTCAGCACGGTTGATTGAATCGCGAACTGTTTCGGGTGGCTCATCAAGATCCAGGATATCAATCAATTTTATGGCCTGCTTGATAATCAGGTCCGACAACCTGGCAAATTTGGATGTCAAAGATTCAAATCTGTCCTGCTCTTCTGCCTCGTATGTTTTCTTAATCCCGATAGCTTCACATTTCAGGTAGGAATACTTAAGCGTTTCAACACCCTTTTGCAGGCGCCCCAGCAGCTCCTCAAGATAGACAAGTTCTTCATTCACCATAACTGTATCGCTCCTTTGGCAAGTACCATTCGTGAAAACGAATTGAGTTCGCTCTTCAGAGTAAGTACAAAATCAATCTTCTGTTCATCGATCTTTTTAAAAAGTTCATCTTCAATATGGGCCAGCATCTTGCGGCTGATGAC
>JBBQHB010000079.1:0-24828 GCA_038323575.1 Bacteroidales bacterium
GAATCGAAATACAAGGAGAATCAATGAGAAAATATCTAAAAAATGATGACTGATTTTTTATAGTTTTATGAACTAATTTACCACAAGAAAAGTGTCCGGCTTGCTCCGGAATGAGTGTCCGCCTTCACCGGAATATGCAGATTGATATAAAAAGGTAACAACAAATGGAAATACACGTATAAAACGAATATAACTCAAATAAAATACGTATCACCATGAAAACAATAATCGTTTCGCTCCTTTTTGTTCTGTCTGTTGCCTCACTTTCAGCTCAGAACAAAGTTTTGTATGATTTCAAAGCCACTACACTGGATGGCCAGGCATTTGATCTTTCCAGCCTGAAAGGAAAAAAAGTAATGGTGGTCAATACGGCATCCAAATGCGGACTGACACCCCAGTATGGCCTGCTCCAAAAACTTTACGACAAATACAAAGATAAAAACTTTGTCATCGTTGGCTTCCCCGCCAACAATTTTGCATCTCAGGAACCAGGCAGCAACAAGGAGATCAGCGAGTTCTGCACAAAAAATTATGGCGTTACTTTTCCGATGATGTCAAAAATCTCGGTCAAAGGTGACGACATGGATCCTTTGTACAAATGGCTTACCAACAAAGCTGAGAACAAAGTGCTGGATGCTCCTGTACAATGGAACTTCCAGAAATTTCTAATCGATGAAAAAGGCCAGCTTGCAGATGTCGCCTTACCAAAGGAACTTCCTGACGAGGAGAAAATCGTCAATTGGATTGAAGGGAAGTAAGAGAATATTTGAAGCAGTCCCAATTCTGAGATTTGCCGGTTAATTAAATGAACTGACTCTTTTTGAGATCGGCATAAAAAGCTATTATTTATTAATTATTTTAGCACCTTGAATATGCAGATATATGGATTTTTTGCATATCGCCGTACAGTAAAAAATTTCTATTTGATGTAAACAGAAAACAAACGGCAATGTATAATTGCCGTTTGTCGTTGATGTATAATCTTGGTTGCAAGTCGCTTTTGGTTTATTTGCTGTGTTAAGTATTGCTAAAACTATTAATATCAAACGAATGGCTAATAAAATTCAACCCCTTCTAATCGGGAATCTGGTAATTAATCCGCCTATAATCCAGGGCGGAATGGGTGTGAGGGTATCAAAGTCAGGTCTGGCATCTGCAGTTGCCAATGAAGGATGTGCAGGAATTATCGCCAGTGTAGGTCTGGGTGATTTTGAGAATATACCTAAAAACCAGTTTGTGGAAAGTGTAAATAGTGCTTTAAGGAGCGAAATAAGAAAAGCAAGATCCCTGTCTGACGGTGTAATCGGGGTGAATGTAATGGTCGTTTTGTCCAATTATGAAGAACTTGTAAAGGTATGTGTGGAGGAGAAGGTGGACCTGCTAATATGTGGTTCCGGATTGCCACTGGATCTCCCCAAACTTACCGAAGGCACCGATATTAAATTAATTCCTATCGTATCTTCGGCAAGGGCATTGAATATCATTTACAGGAAATGGAAACAGAACTACAACAGGGTTCCTGATGCAGTAATTCTGGAAGGTCCGCTGGCAGGCGGACACTTGGGATTTGCTTTTGATGATATTGTCAACGAAAAAACGGCCACACTCGAGCAATTGGTAAAGGAACTGGTCGAATTTACGGCAACCCTTGAGGAAAAGATACCTGTGATCGCTGCAGGCGGGATTTTTGACGGACATGATATTGCCAGGTTTCTGAAACTTGGCGCCAGCGGAGTCCAGATGGCCACAAGGTTTGTATGTACCGACGAATGCGATGTGGATGATGACTTTAAACAGGCCTACCTGTCGGCTAAAAAAGAAGATATTGCCATCATAAAGAGTCCGGTAGGTTTGCCCGGCAGGGTAATAAAAAACGAATTTACCATCAGGATGATGAAAGGTGAAACCATCCCTTTCAAATGTCCGCACCACTGCCTCAGGAGCTGTGATCCGCGCACAGCGCCCTATTGTATCGCAAAAGTACTGACAGATGCCTCAAAAGGATTATTTGACAATGCGTTTGTCTTTGCAGGCGCTAATGCTTACCGATGCAACGAAATTGTACCGGTTAAAACCTTGATCAATCAGTTAAAAGAAGAATTGATAAGCAGCCTGAATTGATTCAAAAAAAAAAGGCGAGGCTATTTCAGAAGTCATATTCACTTAACTTTTGAAACATCCTCACATATTCAAAACCCGGATTTAGTTTTTTATCTTCAGATTTCTGAACCAGACTACACTTCCGTGATCCTGCAGCAGCAGCAAACCCTTTTCATGGAGACCAAAATTGGGAACATCCCTGAATTTGCTTTTGGCGATTCTGGCATTGAATTCAGCACTTCCGCGTTCGAATGCGGCAACTTTAACACCGTTTAGCCAATGTTGCACATGTTTGCCTGAAGAGAGAATCCGGCTGGTGTTCCACTCCCCTACCGGCTTAGTTATTTTTTTTGGTGAAGGCGGATATAATTCATAAACGGCGCCAACGGTATGGTAATCATTGGGTAACATCTGTCCGTCTTTCATCCAGGGATGATTTGCATCATCCAGCATCTGGTATTCTATGCCCAGAGCATCTTTCCCATCCTCTTTGACAAAATATTTCACCCCGCTGTTTCCGCCTTCGTCCATCATCTTCCATTCCCAGACAAAGTCAAAGCTTCCGTATTCCTCTTTTGAAACGAGGCTCCCTCCCCCGCCGGAGACCATACAACCATCTTTGATTTGCCATCCTTTTGTGGGAAATCCTTGCTGGTTGGCGCTCCGCCATTGGGATGGATTTTTACCGTCAAATAAAAGCGTCCAGCCTTTTTTGACCTCATTTTTGGTCAGTGTATTGGCTGCCTGCTGACCTTGCAGTTGAAAAACACAACCAACCAGAATTACAAACATCAATAAAACAGAAGATTTTTTCATAATATCTATTTGTTTCTCAATTAATTACACCTTTCAACCACGATTCCGCACGTGCGGGACCAAGGGTCTCTCAAAGGGACACAAAGGGTTCGCGAACATTTTTCACTTTTCACTTGCAGGAGCACTGATTACCCCGAGATACCTACCCATCCAGTAAGGAAGCAACCAGATATCCCCGGCGCTGCTTTCGGAATTGCCGTTGCCGCGATTGCGGTCAAGGGTGAACATATTTCCGTTGTGGCGATGGATCGGCCTTTCTTTGGGAGAAAGTACCTCTTTGGTTGTCTGGTTCCTGAAATTGGGCTCCAGTTTGTCTATATCCTTCCGGTTGCTGTTGATGATCACCCATTCAATCATGTCCATAGGATATTCTTTCAGCCACCATGCGGCTTCATTCAGGTCAAAATTGGGGGTCCCGGTCAGGGCGGTAAAGATATTCCATGCGCCCTCTTTTTCCGGTCTTTCAATCTGCCAGTGGTCGATGATGGATGCTTTGAAATTTGCTTTCAAAGTGTCGTTAAACGCATACCTGTATAATCCCCAGTAACCGACAAAATACATCTCATCATCCGAATGGTTCCAGTCTTCTGAAAGCATCTTGCTGATATCATCTGTACCCGGATCTGCTTTGCCGATGTTGGCCATTTTCTGCATCAGATTTTCATAATACCCGTAGTTGTTCATCAGGTCAAAGGCCTTTTGTTTAAATATCTCCTTATGGGTAAAATGGTAAGCTGTCTGAAGCATGGCTACAATATTGGAGGAGTTGATTTTCCTGTCGCCCACATTCTTTGGCCTGGCGTTGACATAATCCGGATTCCATTTCCCCCAAAGGGTTGGTTTTCCGTCAAAATCAATCAGGTACATATCATGCTCTACAATATGGGTCATCAATATATCAATCAAATGGACCGAACGCTTAGTCATATCAGGATCTCCGATCAACTCAGCCATTGCGCCCAAAGCAAAAATATGGCCAATTGCCTCATCACTGCTGGTGGTTGCTTTCCAGTCCCATTCCTTATCTGCAGAATTTTTCCATCTGTCAGGATCTGACAAGTGTTTCATCCAGCCGCTTCTTTCAAAAGATCTCGACGGAAAGCCTTTCAATCCATTGATACTGTATAGCCTTTCCATGGCATCCAGCGATTCGCGGCAATTCTGCAAAGCATCTTCCGACCTGGTCACAGCATACCTGAATATTTCCCCGCCCAGGTACATGGAGGTCCAGAGTCCGTCGTTGTCAGAATCGGACAACCTGCCGCTGGCCAGGTTCCCTTTTTCCATCTGATCATAGGATGAATTGAACCCGTTGCGGATGTGGCGAAGGCGAACCTGTTTTTCGTAAAAATCTGCTTTCTCTGCCAGCGTCCAGTTCCGGTAGGCCATTTCCGTCAAACCCTTGTCGGTGAGAATCAATACTGAATTATTTTCTCCCTTTGCAAAATCAACCACCAGGTTGGACGGCAGCCATCTTTCGCCGTTGTAAAAATTGTATTTCCCGTCTGCCCTGAGTTGAAAAGCTCCTTCTGCGGAACCAAACCACATCTGGCCGTTCACTTCTTTAAGGGCAGTTATCTGTGTGGAAGGCATTCGCAGAACAATCGGTCCAATCTGCTTTAAAATATTGGCATCCAATTTAATATATCCGTCTTTTGTCCCGATATACATTACTTTTTTGTCAGCGGTCAGGTCAAAACAGGTCATATTTTCTGACTGAAAAACCGGCTTCAACTCCTTTTTGGCCGGGTCGAAACTGCAGAGCTGCTTTGACCCCAATAACCAATAAAGGTTACGGGAAGGATCATACCTGACAGACAGAATTTTGGTATCCGGGAAGCTGCCTTTCCATTCAACATTTGAATCAGTTATCAGCCTGATCTCTTTGCCGTTGGTGACAAGGAAAGAAAAATCCCTGCCTGCAGCAAAACTTGCGGCATCCGGGAGCGTGTGTTTGGAAAAGAGTTTTCCGGCCCAGCAATTGCTCAGTACAGCCTTGTCGTCGAGGTAAACAAACTGATCCTTGTATATGACCATATCCGTCAGCTTTTTCTGTCCCATTGGCCTGTAGGATTGGTCCTTCTCCAGGGTTCCCGGATAGAGTAACTGACCGTCATAAGGTTTAAACAAACCGGCAGTTGTCAGAATTTTGATGTCCCCATTCCTGTCACAACCAACTTTCAGCAGGTGTAAGGAATCTGATTTTGAATAATATTTGATGCTGTACTCCTGGAGGTAAGGAATATCCTGGTAAACAGGCTGCTTCTCTTTCCTATCCTGGGCATTCAAAAAAGAGGGAAATAGTAAACCACCTCCCAAAAAAAGGATGTAAATTGCTTTTTTCATTGTCATTGTAGTAGTAAATAAGTGCAATTGATTCAAAGTGTAAAAATAATGATTAATTTTTCATCATTTTAATGCAGGTCAGGTTTTGGATAATAACCAACAGACAATTGACAATAACGTACATAATACTATTTCCCTACCATGCCGTTGAGAGCGGTGTACTATCGCTTGTCAGCCTGTTGAAGGATAGTCCGATAGTAGTCCGTATCAGGAAAATGAAATAAGCCTTGCCAGTTAGGAAGTATGATTATCTTTATTCGTTGGAAAATAATATCACATCATCAAATTATTGTATTTCATGTCTTTCGCAATAAAACCGGTTTTAACGCTTTTTCTGGCCTTACTATGCAGCATGCCGGCGGTTTCCGCCTATGGTCAAAAATCACTTTCAAGAGATTATCCGATTCAGCCTGTGAGTTTCACCAGGGTGAAAGTTACCGATCATTTCTGGGCCCCTCGCCTGGAATTGAACCAACGTGTGACGATCCCTATCGCCATTGACCAGTGTTACAAAACCGGCAGGGTCGAAAACTTCAAAATTGCCGCGAAACTGACCAAAGGGAAGTTTCAGTCTGAATATCCGTTTGATGATTCTGACATCTACAAAATAATTGAAGGAGCCAGTTACTCCCTTCAGACGCATCCTGATAAGCCGCTGGAAAACCGCATCGACACACTCATCCGTTATATATCTCTGGCCCAGGAACCTGATGGTTATCTTTACACCAACCGCACCATTGATTCGCTTCACATGCATCCGTGGGCAGGTAAAAAAAGATGGGAAAAAGATCCGGTACTCAGTCACGAACTATACAACCTCGGCCACCTTTACGAGGCAGCCTATGCCCATTTCCTGGCTACCGGGAAACGCAGCCTGCTGGATGTTGCCATCAAAAGCGCCAACCTGGTTGACTACGATTTCGGCCCCGGCAAACTGTCCTATTATCCCGGACACCAGGTCATCGAGATGGGACTATCCAAATTGTACCGGATAACCGGAGAGGAACGCTACCTGAAACTGGCGAAGTTCTTCCTCGACTGCAGAAGCGGTGGAGAAGAGTACAACCAGGCCCACAAACCTGTGATTGAGCAGGATAAAATTGTCGGCCACGCTGTCAGGGCTACCTATATGTATGCCGGAATGGCCGATGTGTCGGCATTAACAGGTGACTATTCCTACAAAAAAGCCATAGACAAGATATGGAACGATCTTTTGGAGACCAAATTTTACGTCACCGGCGGCATAGGTTCGGCAGGAACCAATGAAGGTTTCAGCGATCCCTATCTGCTGCCCAACCACACTGCCTATTGCGAGACCTGCGCCTCCATCAGCAATGTAATGTGGAATTACCGCATGTTTCTGCTGGAAGGCGATGCCAAATATTTTGACGTTCTGGAACGGACACTTTACAATGCCCTTTTATCTGGCATTTCACTGAGTGCGGACCGATTTTTCTACCCCAACCCGCTTGAATCCCACGGCGAACACACCCGGAAAGCATGGTTTGGTTGTGCCTGCTGTCCAAGTAATATCTGCCGTTTTATTCCCTCCGTACCCGGATACATCTATGCCGGAAAAGGTGATTCATTGTATGTAAACCTGTTCATGAATAATACGGCAACCATCGATTTGAATAGTGAACAGGTCAATATCGAACAATCAACAGATTATCCCTGGGACGGGAAAATCGTTATAAAAATCAATCCATCGAAGCCGGGAAAATTCAGCCTTTTGGTTCGGATACCGGGATGGGCGCAAAACCAGGCTTTTCCGACAGATTTATACCATTTCAGAACAGTTGAAAAGTCGAAAGCCACCATCAGTCTGAACGGAAAAAGTTTAGCCGTAAACATCAGGAACGGCTATGCATTGATTTCAAGGGAATGGAAAAAGGGTGACCGACTCGTAGTTGACCTGCCCATGCCGGTACGCGAATTAATAGCCAATCCGCTGATTAAGGACGACATTGGCAAAATGGCCCTGCAACGCGGACCATTGGTTTATTGTGTTGAATGGGCTGATAACAAGGAGACAGGCACGCTGAGTCTGCTGATGAATCAAAAGAGCATTTATACCACCGAATATCTTCCCGGACTGCTGAACGGCGTAACAGTAATCCGTACCAACGGAAGCAGTGGCAAATTAACTGCAAACCAGCCTTCCGGAGGCAAAAATCAGGTTATTACTGCAATCCCTTATTATTCCTGGGCCAACAGAGGTCCCGGAGAGATGAATGTTTGGATGAATGTTCAGAAATAGATACTGTTAAAAATATGAAAATTATTTTGAAGGTAGTATATTCAAACTATATTTATAAGAATTTTAACTTGTTTGCCATGAGACAAAAAATGTCATTTACACTTTTGATCGTTTTCTTTTTAATCCAATTGTCATCCGCGCAGGTGGCAGCAACGAAGAATGCTGCTGATGCGAATAAATACACCATTGATAACTGTATCAATCAGTTCAATTTGTACAAATCAATTAAAACTTCGATGGGCTACCAGTACTGGTTTATTCCGCAAGGCATGCTGGATGATGGCCTTACCGTAAAGATGAGTGTGGTCGCCGGAGGCAGCGCAAACCATCCACCTCACAAACATTCAGGAGATGAGATTTTCTATGTACTGGAAGGTACAGCCCAGTTTTTCCTGAATGGCAAAACCACTACAGGAGGTCCCAATACGAGTTTTTACTGTCCCGATAACAGCGAACACGGAATCAGTAATGCCGGCAAGACGGAATTGAAATACCTGGTAATCAGAAAGTATCCGAAGGGAGAAAAATAAGATTAAATTCTCAGGAGATCAGCGCATTGACAATCAGTAGAACAAAAACGGCCAATGCATAAGAGTTGATTAAAATAAATGCCTTTCGGATGGTTTTGGAACGCTGTTCCTGGAATAGAAACCGATAAAAATACCGGATAAAAAAGAGGTTCGTAGCAACCAGAATCCCTATTAACAAAGGTTTCAGGTTAAACCCAAAAAACGGGAACAGCATCAGGAAAACAGAGGTAACAACTCCCCAGCCGAAGACCACAATTCTGATCTGCTTATCGTTCAGAACCTGTGTAATTGAGGAAAATCCGGCAGTTTCATACTCTTTTCCGTATTTGATCATCAACAGCCAGAAATGGGGAACCTGCCAAAGGAATACAAATATAAACAGGAATACTGCATTGGGATGAAACAGGAAGTAGCCTGCTGAAGTCCAGCCAATTAAAGGAGGTACTCCTCCAACGACTGCACCGGGCAGAATGGCGAGCCAACTCCGGGTTTTTAGCGGAGTATAAATCAGATTGTAAAAAACGATATTCAATAATCCCAGCATTGCCGGTATCATTCCATTCAGGCGAAGCAGCAGTGCCCCTGCGCTGATCAGCAAAAAAGCAATCAACGTGGCAGACAGCGCTGAAATTTCTCCCGAAGGGATAGGTCGTCCGGATGTTCTCGGCATCAGGGAATCGTACCTGCTTTCCTGCACCTGATTCATTACGGATGCACCGGCAGATAGCAGGAATAGGCCTGCAAAAAGCCATACCAACGTCCAATCCGGAGAATTTCCGGTCAGAAAATAACCTGTAAGGGCCGAAAAGGTAACCATCAGGGAGAGCCTGATACGGACAAGCCTGAAGAATACTGAAAAAAGATGTCTCACGTTATTTTTTCTCAACTGCTGTTTTGAAATAGTCTACAATTTTATCCAGATCTTCCGCACTGATTTTCTCTGTGTATGATTGCATCAGACCTTTGTTGTACCCTTTCACAATTTCTGCATTGGGTTCAAGAATGGATTCTTTGATGTATTCACCGGTCGATTCAATCTCCTTTTCCCCTGCATCAGTGACAACGATCGTCTTTCTTCCGTACAATCCTTTAAACGATGGTCCTATAATTTTTGATCCGTCGAGCGAATGACAAGTGATACAGGCATTTGCCTTAATGATGGCAAGCCCCGGATGATCCGGTATATCTCCGGTAACTTTCAGGTCTGCAAGCCACTTATTAAAATCCAGACTGTCCAGTACAACTGCTTTTGCCAACATACCAGAGTGCGCCAAACCGCAATATTCAGTGCAATAAATATCAAAAGTACCTTTCATTATCGGCCTGAACCACAAAAAATTGTCATATCCCGGGACTACATCTTCCTTTACCCTGAAAGCCGGGATAAACAAACTGTGGTTGACATCGACAGAAACCAGATTCAATTTGACGTTCCGCTGATAGGGAACCACCAGTTCATTAGAGATCTTGCCGTTTCCGTAATCAAATTCCCATTTCCACATAAGTCCGATCACTTTTATCGGCATGGCATCAGCCGGTACCTGGCGCATGGGTGCAAATCCAACCCAACCGAAGTAAAACATCATCAAAACAATGATCAGCGGCAGGACTGTCCAGACAATTTCAAGTTTGGTATTGCCTGAAAATTGTTGCGGACTTTTGTTTCTCTTCCGTGAAAAATGTACCAGAATGTAGATCATCAAAGCCGTTATCGCTATCGTAAAAAAAAATGAGATAGCAAATATGAAAATAAATGCCCTGTCGACGGCTTCAGCCAAATTTGATCCTTGATTGAATAATGTGTTCATAATCAGGAATGTTATCTGAAATAATAATCAATAAATGTGATGGCAATAACAATGGCAAAAAGAAGGAAAACACCGCCAACCATCAGACGCAGTAATGAATTCTCAAACTTAAGGTGCATAAACCAGGTCAGTACGATGGTGACTTTAACTGATGCCAGGATTAGTGCAAGAGCAACCGTAAATGCCCCCAAATGTATCTTTACAGCAAGTATTGTTATTGTTGTAAGAATTAAAAGAACAAGCAACACTCTCCAGTTCAGTGAGTCACTTGAAATATGGTTATTGTGGTCCTTCATAATTTTTAAGTAATAAGATAAAGCAATGGGAAAAGGAAAATCCAGATTAAATCCACAAGGTGCCAATATAGTGCTCCGTTTTCCTGCAATAAATAATGTTCAGCGTTAATCTTTCCGGATTTTATCCTGAAAATAATGATTGTCAGCAGTATTCCTCCAATAATCACGTGCAGGGCATGCAAACCGGTCATCATGAAATAGAGTCCGAAAAACATGATTTCACCATGCGGAAGGGTCTTCATCACATCGGAACCCGGATAAAGATGGAGACCAAACTTATGACCCCACTCAAAATATTTATTGACCATAAATACTCCTGCCAGAATCAGCGTAATAAAAATGAGCCCCATTGCTTTTCCGGCTTTGTTCTGCTGAATGGCTGTCAGCGACATTGCCACCGTCATACTGCTCACAAGCAGGACTACCGTGTTGGTGGCCCCGACAAAAGCATTTAGTTCGAGCGCCGCATGATGGAAATCGGCAGCATATTTTGAGCGCATCACGGCATAGACAATAAAGAGTCCGCCAAATAGAAACAACTCGGTGAACAGGAATAACCACATTCCCATTTTCCCGGTATCACTGTCAATATGTTCAGAGTGTTCGGTTAACGACATAAATCTTTGGTTTTATTTGGTATATGGATGTTCAAAAACATAAGGATCTTTTGTAATAACAGGAATCTCATCAAAATTTTCGTGAGGAGGCGGTGAAGGGATC
Source organism: Bacteroidales bacterium (assembly GCA_038323575.1). Taxonomy (GTDB): domain Bacteria; phylum Bacteroidota; class Bacteroidia; order Bacteroidales; family Prolixibacteraceae; genus CAINVV01. The sequence continues at coordinate 10,877 of JBBQHB010000079.1, forward strand.
TGCCATTCCAATGTTACGCCATGCCATGGATTGGCAGGAGCAATGGCCCCACGGCGGACATGGTAAACCAGGTTGGAGATCATCCCGATTAATCCGGCAATAAGAATAAATGCACCAATAGTAGAGAGCACTTCCCCTGTTTGAAATTTCGGGTCATAATCGAAATAACGGCGCGGCATCCCCTGTATCCCAATCACAAACAGCGGGAAATAAAGCAGGTTGAAACCAACGAAAAGAAATCCCCAGGCAATATTGGCCCACCTGAAATTATACATCCGGCCATAAATCTTTGGATACCAGTAATGAATCCCGGCAAAAAAACCAAACCCCATTCCCCCGAAAATAATGTAATGGAAATGCGCAACCACAAAATCAGTGTTGTGCAGCTGAATATTTGTCGCCAGTGAACCCAGTGTCAAACCGGTAAAACCACCAATTGTAAAGAGAAAAATAAAGGAGATGGCATAGAGCAGCGGCGGCTTCAGGTCGACAGATCCTCCGTACATGGTCGAAAGCCAGTTAAATACCTTAATGGCGCTCGGAATTGCTACAATAAAGGTAAGAAAAGAGAAAAACCATCTTGATTCATAACTCATACCGGAAGTGAACATGTGGTGACCCCAGACAAAATACCCTACCAGTGCGATGGCCATACTCGAAAATACAATCGGCACATAGCCAAAAACAGGCTTCTGGCTGAAGGTCGGGAAGATTTCGGTAACAACACCCATTGCCGGCAGAATCATCACATAAACGGCCGGATGGGAATAGATCCAGAACAGATGCTGATACAGCACCGGATCCCCGCCAAGTGCGGGATCAAAAAATCCTATATGAAAAGTTCTTTCGGCTATCACCATAAGCAGCGTGATCCCGATGATCGGCGTTGCCAGAATCTGGATCCACGCAGTGGCATAGAGCGACCATGGGAAAAGCGGCATCCGGAACCAGGTCATTCCGGGGGCCCGCATTCGGTGAATGGTGACAATAAAATTCAACCCCGTGAGAATAGAGGCAAATCCAAGCACAAACGCTGCAGTAAGCGCAATTACCACATTAGAAGAGGCTTCAGCGCTATACGGCACATAGAAAGTCCAGCCTGTATCGGGTGAATGACCATTTGCGAATTGTGAGTATAGTCCGAGGCAGGCTCCGGTAATATATACATACCACGAAAAGAGGTTGAGCTTTGGAAAAGCAACATCCTTGGCACCAATCATGATCGGGAGGAAAATATTGCCGAAAACGGCAGCCAGTCCGGGTATCACGACGATGAATATCATAATGATGCCGTGAATGGTAAACATGCCGTTGTAGGTCTGTGCTGACATGATGGTCGGACCCGGAGCAAGCTTCTCGATACGCATCAGCAGTCCCAAAACTGCGGCAGTACAGAAAAAGATGGTAATGGCGTACATATAAAGCAACCCAATACGCTTGTGATCGGTTGAAGTGAGCCACGACCACAGCCCTGTTTTGTGGTTCAGATAGTTAAGTGGTGCAGTTGTTGTATTAGTCATTCTTGGGAACTTTAGATGATTTTTTTCTGGAGGAAACGAATAAATAGAGCACAAAAAATAACGCCAATATTACGACAAAACTTCCCATCAGCCGGGTGAATTGCAGGGTATAGGTTTTGCTTTGCGGATCATAGGCAAAACAAAAATCGTAAATCTTGTTGCTGGTTGGCTGGACCTGACCTTTTTGAGCTTCGACGATGGCCATTTTCAGTTCAAACGGCAGGAAAGTAATCCCATACAGGTAACGGGTAATCTTTCCCTGCGGACTAAGGATAATAATGGTGGAAGGATGGGCAAAATCTACCCCTGTCGGCTTGTACCTGAAACCCACGGATTCAGTTATTTTCTGGATATTTTCCAGTTCACCGGTTAGGTAGGTCCAGCTTCCGCGCTGATTTTCCTTGATTTTCGAAACAAAATTAAGCTTTTTCACCGCTGCTTTTTCAGGCGTATCTTTTGTATTGAAACTTATGGTGATGATGTCGTATTCTTTCCCCAGCGTCAGTTCCGTTTTACTCACTACATCAGCTATACCGTCGAGCAGCGGGCTGCATAAACCCGGACAATCAAAATAGACAAACGACAGGATGGTTGGTTTGGTGATCAAACTGCCGATCGTGACCGTATCACTTTTTTCATTCACAAATTTAAGATCCATCGGAATCGTCTGACCAAGTTTTTCAACAATACCAATCTCTACCTCCGGGCTAACCGCATTCTGGGCTGAAATGTTGTTCATCAGGATAATAAACAGACCAAACAATAATATTTTTCTCATTTTAATCCTATAAATTAAATATTACACTTGTTTTTCTTCAGGCCCTGACTTGTAAATAGCCCTGACCTGCAGTAAAACATAAATAATGAATGACCAAACTGCAAGTACCGTAAAAACATAGGACAACAGCAGCCAGATCGGAGTCTTTTGCACAACATTCCACATAGCCCTTGGCTGATTCAGCGGAGGACGGTAGGTTGGAACGCCAACTGCAAGTGATGTATCGGCCTTTGCCTCCCCAAATGCCGTTTCATCCGAAGGTTTTGCCACCAGTGCGACAAACCCGGCCGAATCGCCAGGCAGGTTAACAGGGAAATTAAACAGTGCCAAACCATGATTATCTGTTGTACGGGCCTCATCAACCAAAAGATTCCCAAAATACCTCTTTGCAAAAAGTTTTATTTCGGCATTGGCAACCGGTTGCCGGACCTTCTCTTTTATAGAAGAAAGGGCAACCTGAATCTGATTTTTCTCTTTCATCCGGGAGATCTGCAGCATTACCTGTTCGAAACCGGCCCCCGGCCCAAGTTTTGCCGCTATTTCCTGGACATATTTATCATTGAAACCCCTTATAAAAGAGATTATTCGCCAAAGATCAGCTGCCGGGAGGGTATTTTTAAAAGAAGGCATTGGTCCGCGTCCGGTCGTAAGTTTGTAAAAAATGGCTCCGTCAGAATTCTTTTGCATCAGGTCGGATGCAGGATCCGGCGGAAGCGGCACCAATTTGACCGGATTATTTTTACCGGGATCTCCATGACAGGATTTACAGTTGGTAAGGTACAAATCGCCTCCTACTTTTCGGGTAGAGTCAGAGAATGCAAAAGAACTCAGCCTTGCGCTGCTCTCTGTCGGAACAACCCACTCCTGTGCAGATAACCTGACGGCAATCAATAAAATAAAAAACAAAAATAAATAGCTTTTCTTCATGGGATTATATTCAGCTTCCTGGTAAGAAAATTCAGACGTGTTCATTTTTTGGTTTATCCTCTTCCTGCATTTCAAAAAGCCTGTTTTTGGGAGGAAGATAATATACACGAGGCTTTGTTCCCAACTCCGGCATAAGATGATAGCCACCATTGACGCTGAGCAGTTCGCTGAGCCGGTGGGTCTCTTTCGTTGTGCCGTTGGTCACAGCATCCTGATTCTCGTCACCAAAATAATAAACACCATTTGGACAGGAAGATACACAATAGGGCAATTTGCCCTCACGCAGCCTGTCGGCGCTGAAAAGACATTTGGAGACCGTACCTTTTTTTTGCGGGACATTCAATTCGATGTTGTACTCCTTTCCTTTATCACCTTCGACCACCATCGGTTCCTCCCAATGAAACATCCGTGCTGAATACGGGCAGGCAGCCACACAAAAACGACAACCGATGCAACGTTCGTTGTCGATCAGCACGATACCATCCTGCCGTTTAAAAGTTGCATCAACCGGACAAACAGCCACACACGGAGGATTATCGCATTGCTGGCATGGTTTTGGCATGTAGTATGGAGCAGTATTTTCCGATTCCTGCATCGTGAGGGTATTGATATGGTATTCATAGGGCCTCAGATGGTGGGCCCCCTGACAGGCTTGAATACACTTGCGTGCATTGCGGCATTTGGAGAGATCGATTACCATGACAAAGCGCCTACCGGGAAGTCCTTCCCTGCCAAGCTTTGTCAGCCTGGCGATGTCAACTTTTACATCCTTGATCTGATCACGCGGAACTTCAACCAACTTGTTGTCGGCTGTCAGCACCTTGACCATATCGTGGTTGGGTTTTGACTCTTCATATTTAAATCCGCTGTAAACTGCGGCTCCCCCTGCTGCGGCGGCAGCGCCGATCAGTCCGAACCGCTTGAAGAAATTCCGTCTTGTATCTGTACCCTCGTTGGTTTTGTTTGTATGATTTTGATTGTTTTCTGAACTATTATTATTCATAAATGGATTATATAAGGATTACGATAAAACTACAAATAAATTTTTTTGTTTTCATCACAATTCTTGATTTCACCCTTATAAATAACAGGATTGTTGCTGAAAATCCTCCAAAATTTTCGTTTTTAACCTTTTAAACATCCAACTTCAGCATAAAATAGCTGTTCTTACTTCCAAATCAGGCTGTTTCTTTGGAACAATTCAATAAAAACAGGTTTAAAAAGGATAGACAGGCCCGCTAAAATTTCTGTATTTTTGTTCATGTTATGATAATTCCCGGCAAATTGGAAAATTCTGCTTCCCCTATTGGCGCAATTATCCGGCAGATATTTTTTAGAAAGTAAATTATAGTTTGTTATGAAAAAAATCGAATTGCTCGTTCTATGCTTGCTTTTGGCATTTCTCACAAATGCACAAAAAAAAGCCGATTGGTTTCCTGAGAACAGGTTAATCACAACAGGTGTATATTATTACCCTGAACACTGGGATCCGACACAATGGGACAGGGATCTGAAGAACATCGCGGCAATGGGATTTGAATTCACCCATTTTGCAGAATTTGCCTGGGCTCAGCTTGAACCTGAAGAGGGAAAATATGACTTTGGCTGGCTGGACAAGGCAGTCGCGATTGCCGCAAAATACAAGCTGAAAGTAATCATGTGTACCTCCACCTGTACCCCGCCGGTATGGCTGGCAAGAAAACATCCCGAAATATTGTCGCTGAACGAAGATGGTACCCGCGTGGATCATGGTTCCCGACAGCACGCATCATTTTCAAGTACTTATTACAGGAATTACTCCCTTAAAATGGTTGAGCAGCTTGCAAAACATTACGGAAACGATCCGAGGATTGTCGGTTGGCAGATTGACAATGAGCCGCGTACCTTCTTCGACTACAACCCGGATGCGCAGCAGCGTTTCCGCGCATGGCTGAAGAAAAAATACGCAACCATTGATGCACTGAATACAACCTGGGGAACCCTTTTCTGGAGTCAGACCTACAATGATTTCACTCAGATTAATATTCCCCAGCATAAACAATGGGGCATGAACCTGAACCAGCGACTCGACCATTACCGTTTTGCAGCAGATGAAACTGCAACTTTCCTTGATGACCAGGCAGCTGAAATAAAAAAATATGCTACCCCCGACCAATGGATAACCTCCAATTACATTCCAAGTTATGACGGCGGATATATCGGGAAAAGCAAACAGCTCGATTTTGTCACCTACACCAGGTACATGGTTTACGGGGAATCATGGGGTATCGGAAGAAAAGGATACCGTCTGGGTGACCCGCTGAGAATTGCCATGGCCAATGACTTTTTCAGACCTGTATCCCCCGTTTTCGGGGTGATGGAACTACAGCCGGGACAGGTAAACTGGGGCAGCATCAATCCTCAGCCTGCACCGGGCGCAGTCAGGATGTGGCTATGGCACCAGTTTGCCGGTGGCAGCAGTATAGCATGCACCTATCGCTACCGTGCTCCTTTGGTTGGCTATGAGCAATACCATTATGGGATTGTTGGTACGGATGGTGTCACTCCTACCCCGGGTGGCTTGGAATACCGGAAATTTATTCAGGAAATCGAATCACTGCGCAAAATATACACACCATCGGCAACCGCACCTTCTGAATATGCCGCCCGAAAAACGGCCATTCTCTTTAACCACGAAAATATTTGGGGCATGGAGATGAACAAACAAACCAACCAGTGGAATTCGATGGATCATATCCAGAAATATTACAAAACGCTGAAAGCCTTTGGCGCACCCGTCGATTTCATTGCCGACCAGGCTGAATTTTCAAAATATCCTGTTCTGATCGCACCGGCTTACCAACAAATTGACAAGGGATTAATTGATAAAATGACAGAATATGCCAAATCCGGCGGAAACCTTGTGCTCACCTGCCGTACCGGCCACAAAGATCGCGAAGGACACCTGTGGGAAGCCAAATTTGCGGCTCCTATTTATGACCTGATCGGCGCTGAAATTGAATTTTATGACCTGCCCATGCCTCACGCACAGGATTCGGTCGTGATGGACCATAAAAAATATGCCTGGAAAACCTGGGGCGAAATCCTTAAACCTAAAACGGGCACAACCGTGCTTGCCACTTTTGAGGGAGACTTCTATGCCGGGAAACCAGCAGTTATTACCAGGAAACTGGGGAAAGGAACTGTTACCTATGTTGGGATCGACAGCAATGACGGGTTACTAGAATATTCGCTGTTGACAAAACTGTATGCACAATTCAATATCCCTGTCGAAAATTATCCTTACGGCGTATCAGTCGAATACCGCGACGGGTTTGGGATTGCCGTTAATTATTCAGATAAAACATATAACCTGAATGTTCCAAACGGAGCAAAAATTGTAATTGGGAAAAAAGAAATTCCTACAGCCGGGGTGACAGTCTGGAAAGTCAGGTAAAGCAAACCAGTTGCAACTATTACACAGCAAGTTGCAACTATAACAACGTGAATTGCAACTTTTGCAAAGCCGGTTGTAACTATTACAAAGCGAGTTGCAACTACTACAAAGTAAATTTAAATTTTTACAACGCGAATTGCAATTATTACAATGCAAGTAGCAATTTTTAGAACGCTGGTTGCAATTTATTTGATGCCAGTTGCAACTTGTTTGATCCCCGTTGCAGCATTTGTGATGGCATTTGCATTTTTACCTTCCCGAAGCGATGAAACAATATATGGGTAGGATAACTGTTGAAATCAACTGTTTCCTACCCATTACCTTCAAGACATGAACCGTCTGATGATTTTTATCAGGCGGGTTTGTATCCGATAAATTGGAGGCCGCTTACCATTTTGTACTGTGGACTTGTGCCGCCATAAACGGATTTAATGTAGGTTTTCACATCGACCGATATATCCACTAGTCCGGTAGCTGGTTTATAAAGCACATCGGACCTCGAAATGCGGGCGTTTTTTAAGGATATTTCGGCCGTTACCGCTGCACTGTTTTTGGCTTTCAGGTCGTTGTACAGGGTTGTTAATGCTGTTACCTTTAAATCTGCCTCATTGGGTGCATAGGCCGGAACCGACGCGAGCAGTTTAATCAGTTTGTCGAGGTTATCCAGGCGGCTGTCGAAACTCATCCGTGAAGATGAAATTTCAACTACAGTTTTGCCTTCGGTGGCGGCAACATTCTTTGCTTCTTCTGTCATTTTCGGAGTTGCCCTTCGACCCTGCAGCAAGCGCACCAGGGTTCTGGTATTTTCTTCGATTTGCGCAGAAGTGCCTGAAGCTTTTAAGGCATTGTTTACGCGCGTAACCAGGTTGCTCAAGGGCATAAAACCGGCATCTCTGGCATTTGCAGCGCTTTTAAGTAGTGACCCGGCTGTGTTTACAGCAGCAATTGCAGCTTTCGCTGAGGTGAGTTGGGTGTTCAGCGCCGGCAGTTTCAGGTTGGCTTTGTTAGGGTTGTAGGTAACACCTAAAGCAGTAACATCTGTAACGAGTTTTTCGTAATTGGCCACATTTTTGGCATGGCCGGTTTCACTTGTGCTTGTCATGATTTTTGATTTAAGGGATTCATGTTTAGGTACATATCACACAAAGTTTACGAAATATATTTCTTAAATCCAAATATTCGGGTATTTATTTTGAGGAGGTTGGCGGGAAAGGAAATCAAGGTTTGCGAAGGAGCTTAATATATTTCACATTGGTGCTTGTTGCAAATTGCGCCCGCATGGTTTGTTATTCTATCCTATTCCGGATATCCCGGTTCCGGCCGGATTTCGTTCATTGTAATGGCCTTGTGCAATCAGATTCAGCTTTTTATTCTTTGTCACTTTTTGTCATCACTCGCTGGTGCGGATAACATATCCGCACCAGAGGGGTCGGTACCTGGCTATTGCATTAATTGATTTATTCTGTTTTGCCACTCATCTTCAAATACTACCTGAAATTCAAAGTTGTGGTCGGGAAACTCGTTAAACAACTCTTTCCAAGGTTTCTTTGCACCTAATTCGTTGCAGAGTTTGAAAACATCCTGTTTGTATTTCGTGTCCTCGTTTTTCAGGTGAATGCCCTTTGTCTCCAGCACATAAACAGTTTCGTAGTCTTCTTCATCTTTTTTCTTTTCTGCTGCAATGAAGTCAGGATAAATTTTATGTCGTTTCCATCCTTGTATGTGGTAGTCCTGCCTGCTCATATTGCGGTACCACCACAAAAGTTTTTCCTGTTCATCAAGATAAATTGCAACTGATTTTTCAAGGTCGTTTATATTTTCTTCAGGCACATAGTCAAACAGCGATCTTTGAATAGGTGTATTGTCGTTACGCACCAACTGTTTATTGCTTTTCACTTTTATTCTTGACGGTAATACAAAGCCTCCGTTTCCGGTTAGCAGGAAGAACAGAAGCTTTTTACTTTCAATCAGTTTTCTGAAAACCTGCTCTGCTAAACGGTTTCGTTCTTTGTCTAAAATCTTTTTCAGTTCTTCAATTACGAAAACAAAATTTGCTGCAACAGTGTCCCGGTCGTATTTTTTCAAAACCATCTTTACTGCTTTGTCGCCTAATTGGTAGCAAATCCAAGGGTTTGGAATTATCTCAGTAATTTGTCTAGTCAAAAATACTTCGTCAATTTCTAATGCTCCTGTCTTTTCTGCCCTGCCAGTTTCTTTCAGTAATTCTTCGTCTTTATCACTCAAACCCAAAACAATCTCCTGTTCCTTGTCCTTTTTCTTTTGTAGGGAAATATTTTTAAGTTCATCAATATTGATGGTTTCCCAATCAATTTTACTTAAAATATCAACTTCAAAATTCATATCGCGCCAACTTTCTTTTTCCTGCATTACAAATTTCGGCAAGTAAATAGTCCCTTCAAATCTTTTGAATCCGCTACGATACTTTGTTTCCCTTTCTTTTAATATTCCTTCATCCTCTCCGCCCTCATCGCTCACCACTCTGCCCGCAATATCGCCAAGCCCTTCACCTTCTAAACCCGATTTTATTTCCCTTACCAAGGCGCTTGCGTTCTGACGGAATGTATAAACATAGCACTCGTCCAATTCTTTGATTTTTGTTTTTCGTGCAAAAGGCTGTCTTAAAATCCGTCCGACTAATTGCGTAATCCCAGTCGATGATGCCGGATTTGTCAGAATGGCAAGAATGTAAGCAAACGAACAATCCCAACCCTCTTGCAATGCCTGTTTGGTAATGATGTAACGTATTTCGCAATCGGGAGAAAACAAATCAATTCCTTCAATGTCGTCTTTCTCACTTGATTTAATTGCAATGTGTTTTTCAGGAATGCTGCATTTCCTGATTAAAAATTCTTTAACATCTTCTGCATGAATGAAATTCTTTTCTCGCTGGTCTTTTCCTGTGCGTTCTGCCTGTATCAGGCAAATCGGACGGATATATTCGCCTGTATTGCCTTCATATTCTTTCGCTCTTTTCTCTAACTCATTTCTTTTTTCATAACTCGCCAACATGGTATCCCGCCAATCCAAACTCGTTTTATTGGTAAGATGAATGTCCAGTTTTATCATTTCTTCTTCGTGCAATTCACGCCCCGTTATTTTCACCAACTCATTGCAGTTTGGCGGTGGTGTTGCCGAAAGTTCAAGAATAAAAGAAGGGTTAAAATTCCTTACAGTATTTCTTGCCTGTTCTCCGTATGCCCTGTGCCCTTCGTCGATTATCACCAGCGGTTTCAGTAATTTCAAAGTGTTGCCAAGAGAAGTTTTTATTTGTGTCCCGAAAATTGCTCCTTCCGTTGTGAAGCAATCTAAATTTGGAATAAGCTTGACCAATGCTTCTTGTGCAGGGTAATTATCTTCCGGCGGAAAAAAATCTGTAAAACCACCTGCATCCCTGAAAACTTTTAAAGTATCACGATTCAGGCGATTTGCAGAAGGCAACATTAACATCAGCACAACTAGATGTTCGTCCACATCCAAGCGATTGAACATTTCCGTTTTTTCTTTGATCAGTGTCCTGCCTCCGCTTGAAATATCAAGGATCTGTCTGTATGGATGCTCTCGGTTTTTTAAAGCTGAAATTGTTTGCCTGTAAATTTGAGTAGAAGGCACAATCCACAATACCAGTCCTGCTTGTTTTTTCAAAAAAGATTTTTGAATGCAATCAATAGCGTGACAAGCCACCAAAGTTTTCCCCCCGCCTGTCGGCACTTTCAGATAAATGTCGGGAAGCGGTTCATGTAGTCCGTTTGTTTTAGAGTGATATATTGTCCTGCCTGTGCTTTGTTCCCAGGCTCGCTTAGGAAAATTATAATCCATTGCCATATCCGCGTCTATATCCAAATACTTATCGTATTTGGCTTTAAAATCAGATAAGGAACTCAAATAATCTTTAAGCTCCTTTAAAACTTTTTCCTGATAGTGCTTAAGTTTCATTTCTGAATGCGGTATATTTCATAGGGTAACTGGCAAAAGTCAATTCGATGTTCCAGCAAAGTAATGTCATCAACATATTTGGCAGGGGCGAAAACCAAACGCTGTTTACCTTTGAACCTGGGCAATGATTTACAAAGTTCCAATGTCAAAGCGTTTTTCTTCAACCATTCCAAATCGGGTTTGTAAAATAAATATGCTTCATAATTTCTGCTCACACCGATAAAGCCAGTCTCTTCGTTGATATTTCTTTCGTCGAATTCCTCACCTGTGGCGGTATAGAATAAATATCGGGCAAACTCTTTAAATGAAGGCAAATTTTCCCCTTTCAGCAAACTTTCCATTTCAATGGTTTCACCCAATTGGAAATAGCTGAATGTTCCGCCTGTTCCTTTTTTTAGTTTTTCGTTCTTTGCTGTTTTAATTCCTTTGATTACCCTGCGAACTCTTTCGGCTGTAATTTTGTCGGCATATTCTTCCATCTCAACCAAAATAAATTTTCGGTTACCACCATCTTCTTTATTGAGTTCTAGTACTGCGTGTGCCGTTGTGCCTGAGCCTGCAAATGAATCTAAAACTATATCATCATCTTCGGTCGCAGCTTGAATTAATTCTTTAAGTAGAGAAACTGGTTTCGGATAGTCGAATTTTTTTGAAATTCCAAAATCTGCATACTCTGATTGATCTGACTTGAACTCATTTTCAATTAAGGAGCGAATTTTCTTGCCAGCACCCATGCGTTGTTTGAATTGAACGCTCCAACTACCGTCTTTTTTATGCAAGAATTTTACTTCTCCTCTTTCCAGGTCTGCCTTGAAAGTATTTTCTGCTCTAAACCATTTCCCAGCTAAAATTGAGCCATCTGGAGCCGTAATTTTATAAGGTATGGTTGCGGTTGAGGATCGTTCCATAGTATCCCAAAAATACTTTCCGTCTTTATCTTCTTCCTTAAATCGTAAAGCATATTCAGGATCGTGGGGTATGAATAATTTTGGTAATTGTGTTTTATCCTTAGCATAGACTAGTACATAATCGTGTTCAATTGCAAAATCCGATGCGGCACTTCCTCCTCCAATTTTAGTTCTCCTTGGTAGTTTTCCAAGAAAATTAGCTGCTGTAAAAATCTCATCAACCAATACTCGTAAATGCGATTCTTCATTGTCATCAATTGAAATAAAAATCACACCCTCTTCGTGAAGCAACTCCTTGAGTAATTTCAATCTTGGCATCATCATACAAAGCCATTTATCGTGCCTTGTCAAGTCTTCTTTGTCAACCACTTTGCCCAACCAATCCTTTATCATCGGGCTGTTTACATTGTCGCTGTAAATCCAGTTGTCGCTACCAGTATTGTAAGGTGGGTCAATGTAGATGCACTTTATTTTTCCTGAGTATGAGGGTAGCAATGCCTTCAATGCTTTCAGGTTGTCGCCTTGTATAATCAGATTATCGTGTAGCGAAACTTTATCGGTCAAACTCAAATCCTTTCTGGGCACCAATTGGTGATACTTCACTGCAAGGTGATGGTTTTGGACAAAAGTTTTGCCTTTGAAATGGAGAGTTGGCATATTGCTTTTTGAATTTACTTGTTTGTTTCTCTGATGTATTTTACTTTTTCTTCTGCAACTTGCAATGCCTTCAAAGCATTTTGCTCGTCTGCCAATTCATAAACCAATTTGTCAGAAAGCCAAGCAACCAATAAATCATCTTCATTCACTTTGAAATACTCTGCAAGTTTTACCACCTGTTCCCGTGTCGGCTTGCGTTGTCCCCGCTCAATTTTGCTCAATATGGCCGCGTCAATGTCAGCTATTGCAGCAACTTTTCTTAATGGTAATACTTGCTCGTCCCTTAATTTCCGCAGTTTTTCACCAAATGTTTCTGTTGACATATTGTTTGTTGACTAATTATGTCAAAATTAGAAAATGTATTTTGAAAATCACAGAAAAATTCCGGAAAGTTTTCAACAACTTATCATCATCAAGCAGGTGGGAGATTTTGCTCTTTTGACTTTGCCGTTGTGCTATCATATGAGGTTGAAGTGCCTCTTTTTGCAAGTTTAGCGGGTCTGCATCTGCCGGATTGTCATGCTCGACACGCAAGAAAATCCTGGGAAAATCGTTAATTTTATAACCTGACTCTGAGTCACCCCCGTCAGTTGATAAAAGCTACTCAAACTTCTTCACATACTTCAAAAACTTCTTCGCGGTAGCGTCCAGGTTGGCGATGGATCCTCCTCCATCCAATACTTCGCACATCTCATAGACAAGGTAACCCTGGTAACCTATTTCTTTAAGGGCCCCGATAAAGGTATCGTAGTCAATAATCCCCTCGCCTACTGCCGTTGCCCGCATTACAGGTTTGTCGGCCACATAATTGGTAAGGTGATTCTCGTAGTGATATCTGGGCATCGTAACGTAGTCGGCGATGATTGTATTGACAATATACGGCTTCATTTTAAAGACAGAGTTCCTGATTTCTTCTTTGGAAAGTCCTTCCAGTGTCGGAGACCATGCATCCCATCCGGCCATCACATTGGGCAGGTTGACCTCTTTCAGCAGCCAGTACATGGCATCATGGTGAAGCGCAATGTCGTGGTGGTTCTGCACAACCAAAGTGACGCCATACTTTTTCGCCTCTTTTGCGGCCAGGGTAATTCCTTCCACCACAAGTGCATATTGCTTGTCGTACGGCACACCCGGGCGTTCATAGCCTGTAAAAATGCGGATCATTTTGGTACCAAGATCATTGGCAAGTTCTGCCAGCTGCCCGATATAGGCTGCCTGAATTTCCGTATGGGGAATGCCCGGTTTGTCGATTCCGGCTGTAAAATCAGAGTACCCGGCCAGCCCCACCAATGTCAGTCCTAAATCTGCCATCCTTTTCTTCAGTTTCGCCCGGGCTTCCTTGTCATAGTCAAGAAGGGAAAGGTGAGGCCGTTTGGCCATCAGCATTACCCCGTCATATCCAAGTTCTTTTGCCTTTACCAGGAATTCATCAACGGTCAGTTGTGCCTGGCCGCGCCAGAGACCGGAATATCCGATCGAATGCAGACAGGTTTTCACCTTAAAGTCGGCCGGATTCCCGGTAGGGATTTTTTGGCCGTAAACGATTGAATGTGAGAAAATTAAAAGGATGCCGGTTATAAAAATCTTGGTCATAATTGAATAAGTTTGGAGTGAGCTAAAGTGAATAAGTACCAGCGATTCAGCTCAAAAATAATATTGTTGAAAACTAAATAGTTGCAATATGTTGGAAAAATAATTTTTCCGGCTAATTTTGTAGGGCGGGAGCCGAAGGGGCTGAGCCCCAAGTTACTGGTTTTCAGTATAGTGTTCTC